>NZ_SRRY01000001.1:2797500-3397500 GCF_004792295.1 Pseudoalteromonas sp. MEBiC 03607 | reverse complement strand
TTATGAGGTTGTTAATAGGCAACCTGCTATTTCGGATTGGTTTAATCGTAAAGGTTTTCGAACGTCGTTTCAGCCGTTTGCCAACGATATTGAAGAGCAATTCTCATTTCATCCCGTTGTGATTCAGCGAATTTTACAAGGGCGTATTGGTGAGGAAGGCATTCGCGCATTGCTAAGTGACAAGCAGCTAGCCACTAAACAAGACGTCTACAACCATGAGCTATTTGAACTATATGATTTTGAGATAGCCAACGCGGATGTTTTTGTTGATGCGAAATTTTGGTCTATTGCTGCTCTGGAACAGTCAGATGAAGGCTTTGAGCAATGGCTTGCTTCAGGCAAACATCCTGAATTTGCGCCTTTGGGATTAATTAAGAAGCTGGAGAAGATTCGTCAAATCCGTGGTGAAAACGCCATTTTGGTTATCGCGAATCTATTAACTGGTGAAGATTGTACCTTATCTGGCTTTTCTGAAATGTTGGAGCCAGTAAAAGTTGAGAATGCTTCAATCCTGTTTCTACCAGGTTGTTTGGTGAACGATGAGTATCAAATGACGTCTGGCTTCAAGTGGTTTTCGAAAATAGTTTGGCAGCGTATGAGGGAGCAAGGTTAATGGATAAAAATAAAGATTTGAGGAAGTTGCCGCTGTCTCATTTGGTTTATTTGAATAGCGAGGTTGATGCAGATAAAGCCAACAAATTTGTGGTTTATCACTATCCACTCATCAATAACAACTATCAGTGGAAAGAGAAGAAAGCCTGGGAAGAACGTATCGATGCTGAGCTAGACAGTCGGCAGTTTGCCTATTTAATGAAAAAAAATGGTAATCAGTTTGGTCTCTATGTGGCTTTACAAAGTTCAAGTGATATTCCTCCGTCTATTGTAGACGCTGAGTTGCAACCTATTACTCCAGTTCGAGTTGAATATTCACCGGTGTTAAATCCTGTGTGGATTCGACTAATGATGCGGTCATTGCGGGCTTTTGGCGGTCATTGTAAAGGTGCTTACAGCTTAGGTTGTCCGTTATTGAAAGTAGATAGCTGGGCTGGCGGTGTCAATGCGATCAGCCTAGATTGTAGAACTCAGCAGTTAAAAGATGGAAATACCACTGAGATTGCTCTGTTTTATACCAATGTTCCATTAAGACCGTTATCTAATGACGATGATATAGATCGCATTAAGAAGCCTCTATGGGTCTATGACAAAAATAAGGTACTCGTCAGGTGGTATCCTGGCCATGAAAGAAAACCGAGAGGTACGCTGTTTAAAGAAATTGGAAAGAGTAAAAATTCACGTAAACAGCGACCGTTTCTGGATCTTTCTACGCCAAAGAGGTTTGAGCAAAGTTGGCCTATGGTGTTAAAACCAGTGCAAGATGCGTTTATCCGTTTTGCGCGTGACTATGGTTTTGAACTTTCAGCTAAAACATTAAATCTCCAACCACTGACGTTGAAAACAAAGCATAAGTCCAATAAGGCTAAGTCATCTTTCCCAAGCATCGAGATATCCGGTGAAATCAAGGTTATAGACCTAAGAGTTAATACCGTTGTTGCTTGTGAAGAAATCTTAGACTTATTTAAATCGCTCATTGCACAGAAAGGCGTCGATGTTTCATGGGATTTGCTAGAGGGCATTGCACCAGATGACTTTGAACGGATAAAGCTTGATCGTTCGGACCGCGTTTTGATTTTGCTAGATCAGGAAAAAGGTATTGAAGATGATCGTTATCCACTAACGAAGTCGCTAGTTGGACGGTGTGCAGTTCAACATATCAACGTTAATCCTCATGATGTCACGGGAGACCCAGTCGAAAAAGGGTTGTTAATCGAATCAAAAAGAGACGATGACCCGATAAAGCTATACGTTGCGTCTGAAGGTGGATATTACACTTACAATTTCGACTTATTAGATACTAAAGCTTACAAAGAAGCGATTATTAGAAAGCTTGAAGTGGTACTTAAAGAGTTAGAGATCAAACGTTTACTGATTGATTCTGATAGGCCTGTTTCTCAAGTCTTGCCATTGCAACGCGCCTGTTTAAACGAATCAACCATTGTCATTACTGATGGCTATTTGTTTACGGTTTCAAACGACAGACCGGTGTTGATCCCCTTCTATCCCACTGATTCTGGTATGACTTTGAAAACAAATGAGTACCTGGCCAATTTCGAAACATCCGTAGATGATTTGCTCACTTTGATGAATGAGAATTGGCCCTATAGTTATCGTCAGAATGTCGTAATGGATTACTACGGTACTGAAGTTGATAAACAACGACGATTTGCGGCAAGAATTACGCTTGTTTTGAGTAAGGATAAGGACGAACAAGTATCAATCATGATGCAAGATCCATCTTACGACCAAACGAATGTATTGCCACTGGGTATGGAAGATGCGCTTTCGGATTTAACCAAGAAACAGAAGCCTTATCCGTTGACGGATTGGGTGCTGCCAGATAGTGAAGTATTGCTCAATATTGTCAAAGAGTTGAGTGATGATGGCGTGTTATCCAGCCAAAAGGCAACAATGCGATTTGAAAGTGAGTTACCCGAATTAGTTGAATTATGGCAAGAACAATTAGTTTCGCTCCATCAGCAAAATGAAACGAAGGTGACTTACTATCAGGTGAAAAAAGAGGTTATTCAGCGTTGGTTAGATAAGCGAGGTAAGAAAAAAGATACATCAATCAGTGGTAGTTTAGATACCTTGTTATCTCGATACTTCGATAAGCCTTTAAACGACATCAAACGCTGGATGAGTAACATACCGGGTATTCAACGCATATGGTACGACAAAGAAAAGGGATATTTTGTTGTCGGTGGATTAACCTCTCCAAAAGCTCAGTTGATGAGACAGCCAAGCATCCGACAATGGCACACCTTGCAAGGTGAATTGGACATCGAATTACTTGCTGATTTGCTAGATGTTGATTGGGTTCGTATGAATCAGCTTGCGGGTAACCCCTGCGTCACAACATTAATCAAGCGATGGAAAGAGATAAATCCCGACTCTAGAGATGCGATTTTGCTCAGTTGCTAAATGGCTTTGTTAAATAATTCTGTAAATGAAATTGAAGCGGTAAAAAGTGCTAAGTAATAGGATAAATAACCATGTTCACGGTAAATCATCAAACCAACAGGATTAGTCCTGTTAGGGCAAAGAAGTTCAGTGAGCTTGGCTTTTCTGAGCGAAAACACCTTCAGGAATGGTTGGCGCATGAGCCTTCTGCGCTGGGTGAAGAGTTATTAATTATTCAAAAGGAGTTCGATGGCTTTGATGATACCCGCGAACGTTTAGATTTACTTGCGCTAGATAAAGATGGCAACTTGGTCATCATTGAAAATAAACTGGATGACAGCGGCCGTGATGTGGTCTGGCAGGCACTTAAATATGCCTCTTATTGCGCCAGTTTGACCAAGGCGCAAATAGTTGAAATCTACCAGCAGTACTTGGACCGCTATGAACCTGTAACAGGAGATGTTGACCCGTTAAATGTCCCGCAGGTTGCTGAACTTAATGCCAGTCAAAGAATTTGCGAATTTCTGGATGCGCCAGATCTGGATGAGGTCAAGCTCAATCTAGGTAACAGCCAGCGTATTATGTTAGTTGCGGCAAACTTTCGCAAAGAAGTGACCAGTACTGCACTTTGGCTATTGGGGCAAGGTATTAGTATTGCATGCTTTAAAATTACCCCTTATTCGTTGGGTGAGCAGCTACTCATCAATATTGACCAGATCATCCCCACGCCCGAAGCGAAGGAGCTGATGATCGGTATTAATGCCAAAGAAGCGGAAGAAAAAACGACCGAAGTGGTACTGAAAAACCGTCATACGGTGCGTCGCGAATACTGGGAGCGAGCATTAGAGGCGTTTCAGAAAAGTCCGTGCCAGCTCTACAACAACATTAGCCCGAGTAAAGATCATTGGCTATCAGCCGGTTCTGGACTGAGTGGTTGTCCGTATAACCTGATTTTTCTGCAAAAAGAGCTTAGAGTTGAGCTTTGGATTAGCCGTGGGATTACCGAAGAGAATAAATATCTCTTTGATTCCTTGCTTGAGTCCAAACAGGAAATTGAACAAGTATTTGGTGCGGAGCTTGAATGGATGAGATTGGATGAAAAGAAATCTTGTCGTATTCAGTTTTCGACCAAAGCTGATGGCTTCAATAAAGATACGTGGCCCAAAGCGGTTGCATGGCACTTAGAGCAGATGACTAAGTTAGAAAAAGCTTTAAAAGGGCCGCTGCAAAAAGCGGCTGAAGCGCTAAAAAACAAACCGGCAGAGGTATCCTGATTCCCGTAACCTGAATTTTAGTATTTCAACGCGCTTATTTTATCGGGTTCAAAAAGACCTAAATACATTGTCTGCACATTTAAGTATTAAATCTTTGAATCTAATTAACCAGCAACACTGGATTGAACCTTCACACTATCGTGTCGGAGGTTCACTATGTTCAAAAACCTATTTTTTCAAGCCAAAGCACTACCAGAGCTGTCATCGCAACTGGATACGGAGATTCCACGCTACCCGCCATTCCTGAAGGGGTTGCCAGCTGCGTCACCCGAGGATTTGCAGTCCACACAAGACGAGCTAATTGCCAAACTGCGCCAGGTACTTGGCTTTAATCAGCGTGAGTTTCAAAGGCTGATTCAGCCCTGCATTGATCATCTGGCGGCTTATGTCCACTTGCTGCCAGCATCTGAGCATCATCATCACAGTGGTGCGGGTGGTTTATTACGTCATTCGTTGGAAGTCGCTTTCTGGGCGGCACAAGCAGCTGAAGGGATCATCTTTGTTGCCAGTGGCACACCTGTTGAAAAAAAAGAGCTGGAACCAAGGTGGCGTGTTGCGGCTGCTCTTGGCGGTTTGTTCCATGATATTGGTAAGCCTGTTTCAGACTTGTCCATCACGGACGAAGATGGACGCTATCAGTGGAACCCTTTTTTAGAAACCTTAACCCAGTGGACCACAAACAACAGTATTGAACGCTATTTCATTCGCTGGCGCGATGGACGGTGCAAGCGACACGAGCAATTTTCAATTCTGGTGTTAAACCGGGTGATGACACCTGAGTTGCTCGCCTGGTTAACTCAACCTGGCCCTGAAATTTTGCAAGCCATGCTGGAAGCAATTGGCAATACCGATCCCGAGCATGTCCTTTCTAAATTGGTCATTGAAGCCGACCAAACCAGTGTCCAGCGAGATCTGAAAGCTCAACGTATTTCCGTTGACGACAATGCCCTTGGTGTCCCAGTCGAACGCTATCTACTTGATGCCATGAGGCGATTACTTGCCAGTTCCCAATGGTTAGTCAATCAGCGAGACGCCAGAGTCTGGGTACGAAAATCAAATCAATCAACCCATCTTTACCTGGTCTGGAAAAGCGCGGCTAAGGACATCATTGAGCTATTGGCAAAAGACAAGATACCAGGCATACCAAGAGATCCCGATACCCTTGCGGACATCCTCATTGAGCGAGCATTGGCCACTAAATCCGCCTCAAATGAGCGATATGAAAGCCTTGCCCCTGAAGTGCTGATCAAAGACGACAAGCCAATCTGGTTACCCATGCTGCATATATCTGAAGCCGATTTATTGTTCAGCTCGAATGTGCCAAGTGGTGTTACGCTGTTTAGTAAACCTGAGTGGGAAGCAACACAACAAACACAAGCAGAACCTCAGAGTCGTTCCAGTGAGCATCCAGACTTGCCTGAAGAGTCATTATCAATTGAACACAGCAATTCGTCTGAGTTGCCATCAACAAAATCGTCCGAACAAGATGATGAACTTCGTCATGCCAGTGATGTTAATCACCTTCAGGCAAATGAAAATGTTCCAGGTGATGGATGCGAAAAGCCTCACCATTCAAGCGATGCTGCAATCGCGAATAACGCAAACCAGCACGATGCAGAGGCATTGAATCTCCCTGAATCTTTGGCGTGGCTCCCAGAGGCCAGCAGTGCGTTGGTTATGGTTGGTGAACAGATACTGATCCGCTATCCCGATGCCGTAAGGCGCTGGTGCGCTCCCCGAAAACTGCTTGCTGAACTCAGTCAATTAGATTGGCTTGAACTAGATCCAGCAAACCCGACACGTAAGGCCAGAACTGTGACTACGAATGATGGCGTTCAGGAGCAAGGGTTACTGCTGAAAGTATCGATTTCTAAAGGGCTTACTGCACTGATAGACCTCTCCAATCAAGACGCAGAATCAGTGTCAGTAATTCAGAACGATGAGGCTTCACAGCGTCCGAGTCGAACTGAGACAACCAATGCCCAAGCAAAGGAGCCCGCCAAAAGAGCGGAGCGTAAGCAAAAGCCGATTGCGCCCAATACGAACTCATGTACAGACCCCAAACACGCACAGCGCCAACAGATGGTTAATTTTGTGAAAGATTTGCCCATCTTACTGACCGATGGCGATTACCCAGACGTGGATCATAGTGCCGATGGTATTCGCGTCACAATTCAAACCCTACGCCTAGTCGCCAATGAGCATGGTATTCCAGCCGGACAGCTGCTTCGGGGGATCTCGGCCAGTGACGAATGCCAGTTTGATGAGGGGGAAACGGTTCTGTTTACCGCTCACGCTAAACGTTAATCCATTTGAAATTAAGCGGATTGCAAACGGTTATTTGCGGAGCATGAATGAAAGAAAACGCATATGAGATGCCTTGGCGCACGAATTATGAAGCCATGGCAGCAGCAGGCTGGCTGGTTGGGGCCACTGGGGCGATTGCCGCAGAAATGCTGACTGAGCTACCACCTGAGCCATTTTGGTGGATGACAGGGATTTCCTCGGGCATGGCGTTGTATCGCCTGCCTGAGGCTTACCGTCTTTATAAGTTGCAGATAGGATTAAAAGGTAAGCCATTGGCTTTTATGGAGCTTTCGCATTTACAAAAGGTGATGGCAAAACATCCTGATGAATTGTGGTTAGGGTATGGCTTTGAGTGGGACCAACGTCATGCTCAACGCGCTTATGAAATTCTAAAAAGGGATAAGCAAACCTTGCTTAACCAAGGTCACGGCAAACAAATGGGTTCGACCTGGATTCATGGTGTCGAGCCCAAAGAAGAAGATGTGTATCAGCCAGTTGGTCACACAGAAGGCCATACCTTAATTGTCGGTACGACCGGTGCCGGAAAAACCCGATGCTTTGATGCGATGATCACCCAGGCCATTTTGCGTAATGAAGCCGTGATTATTATTGACCCTAAGGGAGACAAGGAACTTAAGGATAATGCGCAGCGAGCTTGTATTGCCGCCGGTAGTCCAGAGCGCTTTGTGTATTTTCATCCGGGTTTTCCAGAGCATTCAGTACGCCTTAATCCCCTGAGAAACTTTAACCGGGGCACTGAAATTGCCAGCCGTATTGCGGCACTAATCCCATCTGAAACCGGGGCTGATCCATTTAAAGCCTTTGGCCAAATGGCATTGAACAACATAGTGCAAGGTTTGTTGCTTACGTCACAACGTCCTGATCTGAAAACACTGAGGCGATTCTTGGAAGGTGGCCCAGAAGGCTTGGTAGTAAAAGCCGTCACAGCCTGGGGGGAGCAGGTGTATCCAAACTTTAGTGTGGAGATTAAGCGCTTTACCGAAAAGGCTAATACCTTGGCAAAACAAGCTATGGCGATGCTGCTTTTTTACTATGAACGCATTCAGCCTGTTGCCGCCAATACTGATTTGGAAGGCCTTTTGAGCATGTTTGAACATGACAGAACCCACTATTCCAAGATGGTGGCTTCACTGATGCCGGTGCTCAATATGCTCACCTCAAGTGAACTAGGTCCACTGTTATCACCTATTGCAAACGACGTGGATGACAGCCGGTTAATTACGGATTCTGGCCGTATTATCAACAATGCCCAAGTGGCGTATATCGGCTTGGATTCATTAACCGACGCCATGGTTGGCAGCGCCATTGGTTCGTTGCTTTTATCCGATCTTACCGCTGTGGCCGGTGACCGCTATAACTATGGTGTGGAAAATCGTCCCGTAAATATCTTCATCGATGAGGCGGCTGAAGTCGTCAACGATCCCTTCATTCAACTGCTCAACAAAGGCCGTGGCGCAAAAATGCGTTGTGTGATTGCTACTCAGACCTTTGCTGACTTTGCCGCTCGTACAGGCAGTGAAGCTAAGGCTCGCCAGGTGTTAGGTAACATCAACAACCTGATAGCCCTTCGGGTGATGGATGCCGAAACGCAGCAGTACATTACCGACAATCTGCCTAAAACTCGGTTGCAGTACATCATGCAAACTCAAGGTATGTCGTCTAACTCGGATAGCCCCGCGTTGTTTACCGGCAATCATGGCGAACGCTTGATGGAGGAAGAAGGCGATATGTTTCCACCGCAGTTATTAGGTCAGCTCCCCAACCTGGAGTACATCGCCAAGCTTTCAGGTGGCCGCGTGATCAAAGGTCGCATTCCTATTTTAACCAGCTCTACACAGGCAGCATAAGGAGTCTGTATGCATCATTCTGTCTGTCTGAAAATGACAACACTTACCAGTAAAGAAATGATTGCTCAGTGGCAGCAACATAATCCCCAGTTCAAGGAAGCTCTAAGACTGCTTGAAACCGACTGGCCTCATGCTTTGGCCTCAGTGCACTGTTTGGCGGACTATTTAACAGATGCGCTCACTTTAGATGGCCATTCCATCTTTGATTTGTGTCTGTGTAATGGCTTGGGCAGTTATGAAGAAGTCAGTTGTGATGATGACAGTGTACGCCTTTGGCATTTCATTGAGGCCTTGACCTGGACTGCCGCCAGTGCTTTAACGGGGATTCGCCTGCGTGATCCTGACCATTTCGAGTGGGCCGCCGTGGATGGTGTGTATTTCCACACCTGGATGCGTAATCGTCCAAATCGGATGGCGTATCTGGCTGAAGGACGCATCGACGTGCGTTATGTCACTGGTCATACGACGACAAAGCGGCTTCAGCAAGTGATTAAAGCCCGGATTATGACGCCAACCGTTGCAGCCATGCTGGCGCGAGTAGAAGAGGATGTTTGGCATGAGCAAGCATAAGTCGGTTTGGCTGCTGTGTCTGGCACTGATGTTGGAGATTATTGCCATTGGCGTGTTAGTGCCCGGTGATTGGACTGGCCGGGTCATTAGTAAAGAGAAGCAGATGATCCAAAATCAATTGGGCGCTCAAACAAGCTATTGGATTGGTCAAACTAGCCATCGCTGGTATCAGTCATGGGTTGTGGATACGCAGATGGAGCAATCTGTGCGTGATTTTCTAATCCCCACTGAAGAGCAGCGACTGCGCTCTAAAGGGATGGAGAACATGGGAGGCTTTTGGTTTGTCTGGGTAGAAGACCGTATTCAGGCATTTTTTGATGTGTTGTACCAAGTGTTCACTCGATTTGCTTTGCTGATGGTCTGGTTGCCCTTTGCGCTTATTCTAATGTTACCAGCACTGTGGGACGGCTTGATGACATGGAAGATTAAGAAAACAACCTTTGATTTTTCGAGCCCTATCATTCACCGCTACAGCATGATTATCCTGGGCTCAGGCGTCATCTTGCTGTTTATGGGATTGTTCGCCCCGCTGGCTATTCCACCGGTGGTGTTACCGTCGTTGATCATCGGTTTAGCATTGATGGCGGGGTTGGCGTTAAGACACTTGCAGAAGAAAATTTAGTTTACATTTTAGTCTCTGGTTAACAAGTTGGTGGTAGGTTGACAAATTTAAAAATTAGCATATTATTGTCCATGGTATCTAATCCTATTGCTTTACTACCTGAGGTAACAAATTTGAATACACCGATGACACTAAACCCTAATTTTAAAGAAAGTCAGCTAATTGAAGTTGCTCAGCTTTTAGCAGATGTTCGAGCAGAAGTTGTAGATTTACACAACAGAGATTTGGGTGACACCAACAAATCATTGGGCATAAGGTCCTATGAGTGTTGTTGTACACATTTAGTAAGAAAGTCACTTGAAGTTGATTGGCTTAAGATACTGACTCCGAAAGGGAGGTTTACGTTTAGTATCGCTGACGTTCCAGTTCGTTTCTGGAAAGGTCAGCCTGACAAACTCCCATCAGGGAAACTGATACGTTCCCACGAAGCTATGATGCAAATGGAGTTATTTTCAACACAAGATAGTCCGTCAGAGATCATTTGGTTTTTTGTTCTGAGCACTGATCAAACTAAATGTGTAGATCGCGCCTTTTTCGTTGGTTATAGCGATGTTGGTGAAATTGTAGTCAACTGGGAAGTGCCAATGAATTCTAAGGTTACGTTAATAACAGATACTGATGAGAATGTTTCTCATGGTGTTGAACTTGAATCGGCTGTTTCTAAAATCAAAATTAAGAAAAAGTCGAAAAATGCAGTAAATCATGAATAACGAATTTTTTGGTGAAAAACTAAGACTGGCGAGATTGATGGCCGGAATTACTCAACAAGAACTTGGTGAGTTAGTTGCGGTCAGTCGTCAGTTTATACATCAGCTTGAAGCAGGTGTTAAACCACCTGCTGAAGACCTGCTTTTAGCATTGGCTGAAGTATTAAAAGTGAAAAGTGATTTCTTTTTTAAGAAACCACAAAATGATGTTAAGTATGAGCAATGCCACTTTCGCAAGCGCAAAACAACACCAGTTGGACTTGCAAATCGAGTATTGGCTCTGGGCACCATTTTTGAACTATTAGTTGAGATTATTGAAGATCATCTTGAGTTGCCTGTTGCCAATTTTATTGATTTTGAAGAATCAGATCTGAGTGCGGAGGATATCGAAAGAGCAGCGGAGCAATGTCGTATTAACTGGGGTCTGGGATTGGATGCACCAGTTACAAACATGGTAAGAGTACTGGAGAATAATGGCGCTGTAATCACTTGCTTTGATGGTGTTTCAGATAAAGTTGATGCGTTATCAATGAATCGAAAAAGACCCATCATAGTAAGAAATAATGCGAAGGAAAGCTGCTGTAGAATGCGCTTTGATTTGGCGCATGAATGTGGCCATTTGGTTTTGCATCAAGGTGTAGAAACTGGGTGTGCTAAAACAGAGAGAGAAGCTGATGCTTTTGCAAGTGCGTTTCTTTTTCCACGTAAGGCTTTTCTGAAAGAGTTTCCTCAATGTGTGGGACCTGTTCGAATCAGGTGGGAGAAAATCTTTGCATTGAAACTTAGATGGCGTGTTAGTGCGAGAGCAATAATTTATCGAGCTAATTATCTTGGGTTAATTTCGTCGCAACAGTACAGAACCGCCAATGTTTATTTGAATAAATCGGGTCAATCGAAAACAGAAGACTTGGATGATCAAATACCAATGGAACAGCCAGAGCTTTTATCAGCTGCAATAGATCAGCTTAACGAGCATCTGGGTATTTCGATTTTTGATATTGCAAACGATTTAGGTGTTTCAGAGCAGATAGTAGCTCAGTTAACCAGTTACGATTTGACTAAGCAAATCAATAAGTCAAATGTCAGAAATATCAATTTTTAAGACAACCACCTCCCTAGAACAGATGAACTAGCGCTCGATAGTTCAAAACCTTCAAGAATTCGATATCTACCTGACCACAGCCCTGAGTTATTTCGGGGCATCCTTCACTTCTCAATTCAAACAACGAGGAGTGACTATGGAACCTGTGAGTATTCCGTCCTATATCGATGACCCGCCGCACTTCCTGCTTTGGAGTGCCGACGAGATGGCTCCCATTCTGTTGGGGCTAGTGATCGGCATTTTTACCGGTAATGCCTTGGTTTTATGCCTGTTGGGGTTGGTGACAACCAAGCTCTATCGGCGTTTTCGTGATGGTCGCCCGGATGGTTTTATTCTTCACGCCATCTACTGGGCCGGACTGCTGCCAACCAAGGCCAAGACGATCCCAAACCCATTTATCAGGAGCTATCTGCCGTGAAGTTCGACGTGTTTTTAAAATCATGGCAAGGCACGCAATTAGAGAACCGATGGCAACGGTTCCTGATAGCGGTGCTGGTGCTATCAAACTTGCTACTTGCGGTAGCGGCATTTTCTCGCAATACCGTGGTAGCCATTCAACCACCAACCTTGTCTGAAACGGCTGAAGTGTCACGAAACCAAGCCACTCAGCCTTACCTGGAATCCTGGGGGCTCTACCTAGCTGAGCTTATGGGCAACGTGACGCCGGGCAATGTGTCCTTTATCCGGGTTGCTATCGAGCCGCTACTTTCACCTGCGGTGTACCAGCAAGTGGTCGATGCACTGGAGATTCAGGCAAGACAAATCCGTGAAGACCGAGTCACGCTCAAATTCCAACCCAGACAAGTGGAGTATGAGTATGAAACCGGCCATGTCTTTGTGACCGGTTATTCATTGGTCTCTGGACCATCTGGAGATGAACAGCGCCAAACTCGCACTTATGAGTTTGACATCGATATTGAGCAATACCGTCCAAAGCTCAGTTGGATGGATACGTACGAGGGGCAAGCTAGAACGAAGCGAGTTCGTGAAAAGTTGACCCAAGAGCAAAACCGGAGGGTGAATGATGCGAACAAAAATTAGTCGATGGATGACACCAAGCTTAATCGCAATCAGCTTGAGTGGCGTCTTGTTATCTCAAGCGTCGTATGCAGACGTGGAATTACCAATTGTGCCAGCCAGTGTGATGAAACAGTCTGCTACTGCAAATCCACCGGTTCAAAGCAATACGGTTGCAGCAGATACGCCAACAACACTACTGATGACACCGGGAGTTAATGAACTGATCCCTGTGGCACTTGGGCATCTGAATCGGATTGTGACGCCGTTTGAATCGCCTCAGGTGAGAACAACCAGTGATGCTCAGACGCAAATCAAGGGGAATGTTGTATATGTGGCCACGGACAAAGAATCACCGGTTTCACTTTACATCACTCCGCCTGGTCAGGAAGCGCCCGCGTTATCTGTCACCTTAGTCCCTCGTCGTATTCCACCGCGTGAAGTCACCTTAGCTATTGATGGTCAGCAGTGGCCTATTAAGGGCGTCGTGAACCGAAAAGCCGCCACTTGGGAAACAGCTCAGCCATACGTCGATAACCTACGAGACTTACTTAGACGCCTTGCATTAAATGAGTTGCCACAAGGTTATGACATCCGTTTGGCTGGCCAAACAGACATAAGCCCTAAATGTTTTCAGCCAGGCTTAAAGTTTGGTTTTAAGCAGGGGCAAATTGTGACGGGACATTACTTCACCGTCTATGTAGGACTGGTTGAAAGCTTTGCTGATGAACCGATAGAAGCCAGTGAAATAGCCTGTCATGCACCAGATATAGTGGCAAGCGCCTACTGGCCTCGCAATATCTTGTTGCCGGGTGAAAAGACTGAGTTGTATGTGGTTGTTCGCAATCATCGTGAAGAAGCGGTGGAAAGTCAGCGACCTTCGCTTCTTGTGGGAGGTGAATAACGATGAAAGCACAATGGGAACAAATGAGCCCGAACATGAAGCGTGGCCTATCGGTTGCTGGTATTGCTGGTGGTCTCATTCTTATGGTGACGGTGTTTTCACCTAATCCTGACGATGGCTCAAGCAGTCGGAACCGACAGGAAACGATCCGGCACATTCTTACGGATACCAATACTCGTGATGTTGGGGTCGATAGTTTGGCTGCGAACGTAAAACTACTCAGTGAGCGCAATGAACAGTTACGTCGTGAAGTTGAGCGCTTGCGTCGTGACGTCGATTCAGGACGGCTAAGCCCAGGTTCGCCTTCAATACCAAGTGAGGTTAATGCGGAGTTGGCTCGCCTTCGAGCGGAGCTTGATGATGTTCGCGCTGGAGGTGATTCAGCAGTTGAAGGCACAAATAGCCGTTTTGAAGTGCCTTTATCTGCCATGGAATTACCTAAAGAAGAAAAGCCACTGCCGTCTAACCCAGACGACTATTTTGCCAATGCGCCGCTGCCAGATCCGCTCTATCAGCAGCCAGCCAGTGGCCAAGGTTCACGAGCACGGGATGTTCCATTGCCGCCAATCACGATTCGTATGATTGAGCCTGAAGTGGTTGTCGAGCCAGAAGTTGTAGTGCAAGAAGCGCCGCCTTTGTATCTACCGGCGGGCAGCATCATCTCAGGTACTTTGATCACGGGTTTGGACGCACCTACTCACGAGTCTGCAAGACGTGAACCTTTTCCTGCATTGCTGAGGATTCAAAAGGAAGCCATTTTACCTAACCGATTTAGAGCGGATATCAAAGAGTGTTTCTTGATCGCCGCAGGTTACGGTGATTTGAGCTCTGAGCGTGCTTATTTGCGAGGCGAGACCATTTCATGTGTGAGAGAAGATGGTGGCGTCATTGAAACACGACTGGATTCTTATGCCGTGGGTGAAGACGGCAAAGCCGGTATTCGTGGCCGATTAGTGTCGAAACAAGGCCAGCTGGTGGCCAAATCGATGATGGCCGGATTCCTTCAGGGCTTGGCTGGCGCATTTGATGTGAATCCTGTACCAACGATTCAGACGGGTAATGCCGGTGATACTCAGCTGTACCAGCAAGTCATGAGCCAAGAAGCATTACAAGGCGCTGCGATTAAAGGCACAGGTAAAGCATTGGATCGAGTGGCCAAGTTCTATTTGGACATGGCTGAAAATATGTTCCCAGTCATAGAGGTAGACGCTGCAAGGAAAATTGAAGTCATAGTCACTCGTGGGGCCTCGTTGTCATTGGCCACTTCACAAGGGGTAGGTGCAAGAAGATGAAAAAATCCTGCATGTTGCTAACCGATCGAAGTCCGTTTCAGACAATAAGATGTGTATCCAGAGGAGAGTGAACCATGACGACATCAATGCAGAACAACCCAAAGCACCAGTCAAAACAGTGGTCTAAAGCTGGATTACTTTTATTGGCAGTCGGCTCAACCTTATTGTCTGGCTGTAGTTCATTGGGTCTTGGGAGTAGTGAATATGGATGCCCAGGTATGCCTGACGGTGTGCGCTGTTTATCCGCTCGTGAAGTCTATGAGCTTACCAGTAATGGCGCTGCACCCAAGACGATTGATGCTGTGGCGACTCGAATTGGTTCTCCCTCTGGGTATTCACAATCTGATTTAGAGACAGGACTGCTGAGCCATCCAGCATTACCTGAGACGCAGCAGTCTGCACCTATTCGCATTCCTTCAAGGGTGATGCGAATTTGGATTGCGCCTTGGGAGGATGAACGTGGAGATCTGAATTTATCCAGCTACGTGTTTACCGAAATTGAACCGCGCCGGTGGGATATTGGGGTGTCAGCACCTCGAACGGTTTCGCCAGTGCTACGTCCACTTCAGACTCAAAGCGATTCAGCCTCAGCGGGAGCTGATGGTAAGCGCGATAACTTGAGTATCTACGGAGAAACTAACGAATGACAAATGCAGTTCGCACCATTCAAACTCAGCGCCTAATGACCATTGGTGCGCTTGGTTTAATGGCGTTAATGATTTCGGAGCCCTCATTTGCGGGCACCGGTGGTGATGCTTTCACTGATGTGTGGGATACCCTAAAAGATTGGACCCAAGGTACTTTGGGACGGATCGTAGCGGGAGCCATGGTTCTGGTGGGTATTGTGGGCGGTATCGCTCGCCAAAGCTTGATGGCTTTTGCCTTGGGCATTGGTGGCGGTATGGGTCTCTACAATACGCCAACCGTCGTTGAAAGTGTTATGTCTGCAACCTTACCTGTTGTTGCTAGCACTCAAGAAGTCATTGGCACAACAGTTCCAGCAATCAGCGCCGTTTTACTGGGCACCTGAATGTGAGCCACAGTAGGCAGTTCACTTAAGGTAATCAAACTAGGTCTACACAACATCGGGTTATTGGTGGTGTTGTGTAGACCTTTTCATTTCAACAACGCCGCATTAGCGGGCTTGGTTTACAGTATTTGGTATATTAATACCTAAAGTGTTAAAATCACTGTCACAATAAACTATATGGTTTATACTGTTCGTGATATTCATACTTTTGGTGTTAAAATGTCATCTAAGATAAACTGGCTTGTTGCTCATACTTCTCCTGGTGCGCTAGTACTTCAGCAATGGCTGACTGAAAACGGCGTGAGCTACTCGTTGGCTCAGAAGTACGCGCAGAACGGTTGGCTGAAGAAGCTTAGTTCTGGTGTGTACTATCGTCCAAATGCGCAAGGCGATATGAAGCCAACTTGGGTTGATGCCATTCAAGCATTAGATGTGCAATTGGGCGTTTCAGTTCATTTGGCTGGATTGAGCAGCTTAACTCACCAAGGACTGAGTCACTATTTACAGCTGAACAAAGAGCAAGTTTGGATTTGCGTTAAAAACAAGTCGTCCTTACCAAAATGGTTTCGTGAATTCCCTTATCAGAATTGGTTTTACTGTGGAAACCATAAGCTTGAAGTGAATCCCGAGAAAGATTTGAAAAGGATCACGGTTAAAGAGAAAGAACTCACTGTCAGCTGTGCAGAACTTGCTGCCTATGAAGTGGTAGACGGGATTGGGAAGCTGATTTCATTTGAGCATGTCGCAGAATTATTTCAGGGTTTAGTCAATCTTAGCCCTAGAAAAGTACAAGATATTCTTGAACGAAGCAGTTCTGTTCAGGCAAACCGAATATTTCTATTTCTGGGTCGATACTACGATCACCAGTGGGTCAATCGCATAGATGAAACAAGAATTAAATTGGGAGCAGGAAAGCGGCAGGTTGTCGAAAAAGGACGTTTTGATGAGCGATATCAAATCACAGTGCCAGAGATATTAAGCGTCAAAAAAGGTGAGCAACATAATGGATAAAGATAGCCCATATTACAAACAGGTTTCCTTGCTCATAAGAATGCTTCCTGTGGTAGCAACAGAGACGGTTTTTGCACTTAAAGGTGGCACCGCCATTAATTTATTTGTGAGAGATTTTCCTCGGTTATCTGTAGATATTGATCTTGCTTATCTTCCACTTGAACCAAGAGATGAGGCTTTGGTTAATGTCAGAGCTGCATTGCAGCGGATTACAGACAGAATAAATACTCAACCAGAAATCCGAGCGGCATTTCAGGATAATAAAGCTGATGAACTGAGAATCGTTGTATCAAGTCCGGTTGCGACAATCAAAATTGAAGTGTCGCCCGTCGCCAGAGGTACATTGCATAGTGCAGAGATAATGCCAGTTAAAGAGTCTGTTGAAAACGAGTTTGGTTATGCTGAGATTCAGGTAGTCAGTCTTCCCGATCTGTATGGTGGGAAATTGTGTGCTGCAATGGATCGCCAACATCCTCGCGACATATTTGATGTGCGTATGTTACTTGGCAGTGAAGGGATTTCGAGAGAGATTTTGGTGGGTTTTTTAACCTATACATTAAGTCACCCTCGGCCCATTAATGAAGTCATGTCGCCAAACTGGCAGCCTCTGAATGAGAAATTTCAGGCAGAATTTGACGGAATGACTTTTGAAAAAGTTGAATGCGAAGACTTAGCCTCTGTTAGGCCCATGATGTTAATTGAACTGCAAAAACATTTCACAGAAAGGGATCATGCTTTCCTTATGTCATTCAAAAGAGGGCAACCTGACTGGGCATTGTTTGACTATCCTAATGCAGCAGACTTGCCAGCGATTCGTTGGAAGTTGCAGAACATTAACAAATTGGCAAAGAATCAAGCAAAACATCAAGAGCAATTAGATAAATTAAAGCAAGTGCTTGATGATTGGCTTGTTAACGCAAACGCCGAGTAATTCGTTTATAACAAACCTCAACGAGCTATAAGCCCCCTAGTTAGATTGCGATTTCTTCAATCTATCTAACCGAGTCCACATAGGACAACTGCATAGACTGGAGCCTCGATTTACATTAACGAGGACTCCTCATGCGAAAACTATCTCCAATTATTCTGGCGCTTGCGCTGTCTCCATTGGTTCAAGCTGAACCTGTGTCTGAAGTGTCGCCCGTTGGCAAAATTGACGGCATGGTTTCTTTACCTGTCACGGGTATGAAAGCGGTTGAAAGTAATGGCCGTATTGTTTTCATGTCAGACAGTGGCCGGTTCGTCATTGATGGCACACTCTATGATGCCTGGTCTAAAAAGCCGCTTACCAGCCTTGAAGAAATTCGAGAAGCGGGAAACACACTGGACTTAAGTCGTCTTGGTTTAAAAATGGATGATTTAAATCCACTGACGCTGGGTGAAGGCAAAAAGAAAGTGGTGGTCTTTGTTGACCCTCGGTGCCCGCATTGCCATGAGCTTTTGAAACAAGCCTTACCACTAACCAAAGAATACACCTTCCAAATTCTCCCTGTGCCAGTGCTTGGTCCTGATTCAGAGCGTCAGGTTCGCCAGCTTGGCTGTGCGCGTGACAAGAAAGCGGCCACCGATGCATTGCTCAATGGCCGGATTGGTAACCTAGAACAGGATGATGCCTGCAACTTAGAACCAATGCAGCGTACCTTGGTGACAGCTCAAATCCTGGGCATTCAAGGCGTGCCTTTCATTGTCGCCAATGATGGTCGCATCAGCCGAGGTCGTCCTTATGACCTTTCTGCTTGGTTGGAGGGGCGTTAATGAAAGCCTCTTTGTATTCAGGGCAACGAGCTTCTGAGCTATTGCCTGTGTTGGCCTATTCCGACGATGAGCAACTGTTTTTCATGGAAGACCAAAGTGTTGGCTTTGGTTTTCTATGTGACCCCTTGCCCGGTGGTGATGAGTCTGTTGCAGACAGGGTTAATGTTCTACTCAACAACGACTGGCCAAAAGACACTTTGCTGCAATTTGGCCTGTACGCCTCGCCTGATATTCAAACCGACCTTCAACGC
This sequence comes from Pseudoalteromonas sp. MEBiC 03607, assembly GCF_004792295.1. Classification (NCBI taxonomy): domain Bacteria; kingdom Pseudomonadati; phylum Pseudomonadota; class Gammaproteobacteria; order Alteromonadales; family Pseudoalteromonadaceae; genus Pseudoalteromonas; species Pseudoalteromonas sp. MEBiC 03607. Next base: position 3,378,772 of record NZ_SRRY01000001.1, on the reverse strand, counting down.
ATGATGGGCTTACGGCATCGTCAATCCGATCCATTGCTTAGGGCGTCGATACGCAAACGTGCGGATTTCCTCGATGGGGGCACGGTTCAACCGATAGAAGAATCGACCCAGACTCAGGTACGCAACTTTCAACTGATCGTCACCTGCAAATTGCCTTTGGAAAGTCCTATACCGACGGAGCGTGAGTTGAGTCGAGCATCCGCGCTTCGGGCTTCTTTCTCGCAAGCGCTGGCAACGGTTGGTTTTCGCGTCTCTGAGATGACTGACCGAAACTGGCTCGCGGCATTAAGTGCGCAGCTTAACTGGGGAAAAGATGCTTCTTGGCGTAATCCATCTCCAATTCGCAGCGAGGCAGATAAACCACTTCGAGAGCAAGTGTTGGATTATGACCGAGCTATCAAGGTGGATAGCCAAGGTCTGATGCTGGGTGATTACCGAGTTAAAACCTTATCGTTTAAGCGCTTGCCTGAGCGGATCTGGTTTGGTCATGCCGCAAGTTTTGCGGGCGATATGATGACGGGCAGTCGCGGTTTACGCGGAAGCTTTTTACTGAATGTCACCATTCACTTTCCTTCAGCCGAGGCGATGCGATCTCGTCTAGAGACGAAGCGTCAATGGGCGGTCAATCAGGCCTATGGCCCGATGCTCAAGTTTGTGCCGGTGCTTGCAGCCAAGAAAAAAGGGTTTGATGTTCTTTTTGAAGCCTTGCAGGAAGGTGATCGTCCCATTCGGGCAAATATGACCTTAACGCTGTTTTCCCCGACGGAAGAGGCGTCGATCAGCTCTGTTTCAAATGCTCGAACCTATTTCAAAGAACTCGGATTTGAGCTGATGGAAGACAAGTACTTCTGTTTGCCCATTTTCCTGAATGCCTTGCCATTTGGTGCTGATCGCCAGGCGATGAACGACTTGTTTCGATTCAAGACCATGGCGACACGGCATGTGATCCCTCTCTTGCCTTTGTTTGCGGATTGGAAAGGCACTGGCACGCCGGTGATTAACTTTGTTTCCCGTAATGGCCAGATCATGAGTGTATCCCTTTATGACTCGGGCAGTAATTACAACTGTTGCATAGCAGCGCAATCGGGTTCGGGTAAGTCATTCCTGGTGAACGAAATCATCTCCTCCTACTTATCTGAAGGCGGGCAATGCTGGGTGATTGATGTTGGCCGCTCCTATGAAAAACTGTGTGAAGTTTATGACGGAGAGTTCTTACAGTTCGGGCGGGACAGTGGCATTTGCTTAAACCCGTTTGAAATCGTTGAGGACTATGACGAAGAAGCGGATGTTTTGGTTGGGTTATTGGCCGCAATGGCCGCGCCTACGCAGTCATTAACCGATTTTCAGATGGCCAACCTAAAGCGTCAGACCCGTGAGCTGTGGGAGAAAAAAGGTCGTGCCATGTTAGTTGATGATGTGGCAGAGGCTTTAAAAAATCATGAAGACCGACGTGTGCAGGACGTGGGTGAGCAGCTCTATCCGTTTACGACACAGGGCGAATATGGCCGCTTCTTTAATGGCCACAACAATATTCGCTTCAAAAACCGTTTCACCGTTTTGGAGTTAGAAGAGCTCAAGGGGCGCAAGCACCTGCAACAAGTGGTGTTGCTTCAGCTTATCTACCAAATCCAACAAGAGATGTACTTAGGTGAGCGGGATCGTCGCAAGATTGTGTTCATTGACGAAGCCTGGGATCTGCTGACTCAAGGTGATGTCGGTAAGTTCATCGAAACGGGTTACCGTCGATTTCGAAAATATGGCGGCAGTGCTGTGACGGTAACGCAGTCGGTCAACGATTTGTATGACAGCCCTACAGGAAAAGCCATCGCTGAAAACTCGGCCAATATGTACCTGCTTGGCCAAAAAGCCGAAACCATCAACGCGCTCAAAAAAGAAGGCCGTTTGCCATTAGGTGAAGGCGGTTATGAGTACCTGAAAACGGTTCATACCGTCACGGGTGTCTATTCCGAAATTTTCTTTATTACCGAGATGGGCACCGGGATTGGCCGCCTCATCGTCGATCCGTTTCACAAGCTGTTGTACTCGTCCCGTGCAGAAGATGTAAACGCGATTAAGCAGTTAACGCGCAAAGGCCTTTCTGTTGCTGATGCCATCTCCCAGTTGTTAAAGGAGCGAGGCTATGAATAAGACCACGCTTTGGCCATTTATGGCCTCTATTACTTTGTCTATTGCTGGTAGCGGTTTAATGACCAGTTGGCTCTTAATGAAAACACTCGAACCCATCCACAGCCAGTTGGCGTTAAGTACGCCCATTGCAGTCGTGGATTTTGGGGAGGCGGTGTTGTCACTGGGTCCTAATGCCAGCGAACAAGACATCGAATCCAGGTTGTTTCAGACCAATCAGCAAATTGAAAAGTTAAAAGCAGCCGGTTTTATCGTGCTGGATGCCCAAGCGGTGGTGGGTGCAGATGATTCTGTATTCGTGCCAGTAGGCTCAAAGGAGGTGTCTCATGCAGATACTCCGTAAAAGAATGCCTTGGCGGCCATACCTCATCCGGTTGACCGTTCTTGCGTTAATCATGGCCTTGGTAGGCACCTACGCCATGATGCGCTACCGAATAGGTATTGATACCCAGCAAGAGCGCTGCCTGCCTGATACCACGGTGTACCTGATTGACCTATGGAATAAAGAGCCCGTTAAGGATGGTTTGTATGCCTTCCACTCAAAAGGACTTGCTCCGTTATATAACGACGGTACTCGTATGCTGAAACGCCTAACAGGGATGCCTGGGGATGAAGTCAATGTGACTCCTGAGCATGTGCTGGTGAATGGTGCTCAAGTCTCTACCGGCATGGCATTAGCCCAGCGTCTTGGTGTGGCTGAAACAGAATTTAGCCGCTCATTGACGCTGCAAGAAAACGAATATTGGTTTTCCGGCGAGGCTGCAACAAGTTTCGACTCCCGCTATTGGAATGCCGTTAAGCGCGAGCAGATTGTCGGTCGCGCTTGGCCGCTTTGGTAGGAGGTAGATGATGCAAAGACTATGTCTCTTATTTTGGTTGGTTGCTCCATTGTCTTGGGTTCAAGTTTCCTGGGCACAAGAGCCTTATCCGTTGTCAGACGAAGACAAAAAGATCGTCGAAATGAGCCGCAGCATTTTACAAAGTGCTGTGGATGGCTCATCTGAATTTATTGAGCCTTTTGCACCGGTTGAACAACCTGTGTCGCTCAAACACAGCGATGAATGGTTGATATTTGCGTCGTCCTCATTGGGTGATTCGTCACTGAAGCAGCTATTTAAAGAGGCCAGTGCTACCGGCGCTATTGTGTTGTTTCGGGGAATTCCTGAAGGAAAGACCTTGGGGGCGGCTATCCGTGATTGGCATACCCTGATGGCGGGACTTGATCCTGTTCCTCAGGTTCGAATCGATCCGAAAGCCTTTGTGCACTGGCGGGTGACTAGCGTGCCTGCCATTTTCCGCATAGACGATGACAAGGTGACTGCAAGTGCACTAGGGGTTTACAGCAAGGACTGGTTGCAGCGACAAATTGAAACTGGCAATAGCGGTTCATTGGGTCAACGCGGTCCGATTCATTCGATTTTAGAACCGGATTTGATGCAAGTGGCGATGCAGCGTTTACAGTCGCTTGACCTCGGCGCGTTAAAGAAAAAAGCCATTGAGCGTTTCTGGTCTCGCCAAACATTTACTGACTTACCCAAAGCCACGCAGTATCGGATAAGAATGGTTGATCCAACCATCGTCATGCAGCGGCCACTATTGGATGCTAATGGCCGAACATTGATCCCAGCAGGAACGCGTATTAACCCGCTCAAAGCCTTGCCATTTACTCAGCAGCTCGTGGTGTTTAATGCGTCGAACTCTGAGGAAGTGGACGCAGTAGCGCATTGGCTTAAGACGCAAGATAGGACACTGCGCCGCATTACGCTTATCACCACGCAGCTCGACCGTGCCCAAGGCTGGAATCGCCTCAATGCGCTCGAAAAGACATTGGATAGTCCGGTTTACCTTCTCAATGCCTCGCTAAAGCAGCGCTTTGATCTGCAAGTCACCCCATCGTTTGTTCAAGCAAAGGGGTTTGCGTTTGAAATAGAAGAAATTCCAGCAAAGGAGCTTGTTCATGAAAAAGCTCAATAATACGTATCGTCGGTTGCGGACTCTCGTTGTCATGCTTGTCCTGGGCGCATCTATTCCTGCTAAAGCCGACCTGACCTGCCCAGACGCGGGTTTATTGTCGGGCAAGTTGCTGACGGATGTTTGCTGGTCATGCATTTTTCCTATCCGGGTTGCAGGGCTTCCGCTTGGCTCAGGCAGTGTCCCAAGCGGCGCATCAAACAAGTCATTTTGCTTATGTGAAGACAACTTAGGCGTGCCAAGACCAGGTATTGTTACCAGCATGTGGGAGCCAGCTCGTCTGATTGAACTGGTCAGATCGCCGGGCTGTTCGCCTTCCCTGGGAGGGATTCGTTTACCGTTAGGTGATAGACGACTGCAAGGTGGTCATGGCGAGGGTGAATACGACACCGGTGATCTCGCTTTCTACCATTACCATTATTACGCCTTTCCGCTTTTGGTCATGCTCGATTTGTTCATGGATGGCAATTGCAATGCCGATGGTTACATGGACTTTGACTTGATGTATTTGTCGGAATTGGACCCAACATGGCTGAACGATGAACTGGCCTTTTTTACTCAGCCTGAAGCGGCTGCCGTTGCCAATCCATTGGCTATATCTGCTTGTACCGCTGACGCTGCCTCATCAACGCTTGGTAAACCCATCGACCAGTTGTTTTGGTGTGCTGGCAGTTGGGGGCATCTCTATCCGTTATCTGGCCATACCTTAGCCTTTGGCTCATTAGCAGAAAACACCAGCCATTTAGCGGCGCGTGCAATCGCAGCTCAACACAGGCGTGGTCTTGCAAGGCGAACAATGGGGAACAGTGCGCTATGCCGACCTGTTATCGAACCCATGCTGCCGAAATCCCAATACAAGATGAGTATGTTCTTCCCTGTACCAGAAACTGAAAGTGCGCATGTCATTGGTGAAAGCACCATGAAATGGGGAGAGTGGCGAACGATCCCCGGTGCCGGAGAAGATGCGCTCTACATTTTGTGGCGCTGGCAAGATTGCTGTAACTCGGGAGGTTAACCATGAAACCAACACTTTTTACCCGAGTGTTAGCGGGTATTTTATCAATCACTATGGCGTGCTTGCCCTTACATGGTGTGGCCGCTGATGTGCAGCGCCAATCCGGCCTAAGCGGACAACAAGAAGGTAAGCAATTGCTGCAAAACTGGACGATGCCCGCACTCAATGGCAATACATTGTCGGTGCCGAATGGCAGTGGTAATGAGTCCATTAACTTGCAAGAGCTTTTCCCTGGTATGGATCAGGGCTCATTGGATGTCTTAACGGGCGTTTATGGCTCTGATGCCAGCATGAATCAATTGGGGACGCAGCGCCAAGAGAGCATGGCATCCGAAATTGGCGCTACGGGTGACGCGTTTCGTTCGCTACAACAAATCAAAGACAGGTCTCGGCCAGATATGGTCAATGATCCCCTTTGGGCATTAACTGATGCGGTTCAAACTGACCCCAATCTATTAACCCAAAGCTTCCCAGGCTGTGAGTCTCAAGGTGAAGGCAGCCCAAATTACCAGCAATGTGACAGGCTCAATACAGCGGTTAACAGCTGCACTATTACTCACGATTACACGGCAGGCATTATTGAGCATGTTTCTGGACCGATGAACCTTCGCTCTTGTGGTGAGGGGTGTCTTGAAGTTTGGATAGGACGAATTGGTGACAACTACTGGAGTGGCCGTTGTAAAGTGTTTGAACAGGCCATCACACTCAAAGTCGTGAACCCCGATGCGATTACCTCAGCCGTTCTTGAGTACGCCAAATGGGATGACTACATGCAAGTGTGGCTTGGCGATCAGAAAGTCTGGTCTGGGCCGAACAATAACTTTCCACCAGAAACGGCAGGTCGCTGCGAGCTCAGTACCAGTTGGGAGCGCAATCCAAATACCGATCTCACTGCCAAGCTAAAAGCGGTAGAACCAGGTTTAGAAGTGCCGGTAAAAATTCGCGTATCGGTAACGGGTAGTGGTGAGGGGTATGCACGCATCAAGGTGCGCTTTGATCCAACCAAGGTGGTGATGAATGATAGTTGGTCGCCACAATCCTGTATCGAACAAGCAGCGGATATCCCGACGAAGTTTTCAGACTACAGCATTCAATGCACGGATCAGCCTTCTTCAACCAACGGATGTACGGTGGTCAATGGTGTTTCAGTTTGTGAATCCTATTTTGCCCCAAGCCCTGTGGCTGGCATATCGCCTTTGTGTCGGCGTGTACAAGTGAGTGTGGATGACGAAAGCTATAAGGGGATTGAAAATCAGGCCTGCCAAGTGCTTGAAGCAAATCCTTCCTGTGGATTCATGTCGTCAGAATGTGCCGAGACCAATGATAAAGGTGAATGCATTCGTTTTACCGATACCTATGACTGTGGATTGCAAACCAGCGATCCAAAGTGTGTGGTATCCAATCTTATGCCGAGTAGTTTTGAGGCCTGTGAGCCTACTCAGACGATTACGCCATTTACTGAAACCAAGCATGTACCGGATTACCAGGTGTGCGAGAAGATCAGCACGCTTACTCAGTGTCAGTTAGAGCGACGTGTATCCGCTGAAACACATCAACAAAGCTGGTCCATTGAGCGCGGTTGCTTTAGCTCTGAAACGCTCAGCTTTGTTCCACAGCACAGCAGTACTATGCAAACTGGAAACGCGACACTGAGGATTTTTGATAATCAAAATACTGAGATAAAAATCACCGAGTCGCCATCCAAGGCAAATGGTTGGAAAACGACACTCTCACTGACGGGCAATAAAGAATCGGTCACAGAGACGAAACCGTCCATTAAGTACCCTGAAATGACCTGTCCAAAAGGAACCTTGGTTGGCTCATTGTGCAAGGTCGTTAATGGGTCGATTATTTCGTGGCATGAACCTCAGGAAGTCACTCGTTCCAGATGTGAATCCGGCTGGAACAAAGTCGATTTCGACACTTGCAGCCGAGAAGTTCAGAAGTGTTTGGCTCCTGCGAAACTGAGCGCTTCATTGACCTTCTCTGGCAAATACTTAGAGCAAGACATTGTTCATCAATCAAGTGATCCGGGCATAGACCAATGCTTGATGCAAACGGATCAGTTTACTGCGGTGCAGTGGCAGTGTTTGGATACTGGCACAAAACGAATCGACGGGTTAACGGTTGGTAGTGGCGAGTTGGCTAAGCTTGGAAGTCTTTATCCGGCGGTTGTTTCGTCTCCTGCTCATTTAACCAGTCGTGGAAGCTCTGATGGACTGGGGCTCTCATGCTGGAGGGCAAGAGCGACCTACAATGCTTCGACTGCTCATCCTGAGTTCAACATGGGCAGCTCAGATAGCTGGGTAGATGCCAATGGTAATACTCAAACTATCGTCAATAACGGACAAAACACGACCACCAATACGTGTGCAGCGCTAGAGCAAAATCCGGCTTGCCAATATGTCAGAACCGAATGCACTGAAGGCGGAGCTGGTCATGAAGGCTTCTGTTATATCCAAAGTCTGGTGTATGACTGTGGACAAAGCGTTGAAGTGCAAAATGCACGAATGGAAACTCAATTCAACTGTGAGGGCCCAGTTCGCTGTATGGGCACAGATTGTTTAGAGCCAGAGTCAATCAAGCAGGCTAACTTTGCAGAGGCCGCTGCGATGCTCAATGCTGCGCAGTTTATGACCAATGATATGTCATGCACGGGAGCTGATGGCCAAGATAACGTCGAGTGTACGGTCTTTAAAGGTAATGCTGGCCAGTGCAAAAAAGCCGTTGGTGGCATAGTGGATTGCTGTGAAAAGCCAAGTGGCGTGTCGTTATCGGACTACATCACGATGATAGTGGCGGTTAACAAGCTTGATACGGCAGTCATGGCCATGAATCCGTCTTCGGCAATCTATGGTTCGTGGAATACGCTTAGGGAACCGATCACGAGTACCTGGAGTGCGGTTAAAGAGCCTTTTGTGTCTGCATGGGACTCTCTCATGGGGGCTGGGCCATCAGCGGCTGCTGGCGCGGGAGCGGAGCAAGCTGCGACTGGCTTTATGCAGGTGTTGACCAACAAAACGGCTGAGTGGGTAGGCTCTACCTTTGGTTCGGGGGCGCAATCGGCACTGTTTAGTAACGTTGGTGGCGCGGTTGGAGCCGATGGTGTTGTATCGGGTGGTAACTTTGCGCTGGGTGGCGCTGCTGGCGCGGTTCTGAGTACGGTTATGACGGCCTACATGATTTACTCAGTCACCATGATCCTCATTCAGCTTATCTGGAAATGTGAGCAGAGTGAGTTTGAGATGAACGCTAAGCGGGTATTGAAGAGTTGCCACTACGTAGGCTCTTACTGCAAGTCTAAGTTCTTAGGTGCCTGTGTTGAGAAACGGCAATCATATTGCTGCTTTACTTCGCCGCTTTCACGGATAATTCAAGAACAAGTACGTCCTCAATTGGGCCTTGGTTGGGGCAGTGCCAAGTCACCAAACTGTGAAGGTTTGACCGCGAGTCAGTTAAACCAGGTAGATTGGAGCCAAGTCAATCTGGATGAATGGATAGGTATTTTGTCGATCACGGGCAACCTACCTGAAGTGCCGTCACTGGATCTGGAACGACTCACCGGCTCAGGAAGCACGCTAAACGTTGATGGAAATCGTCAGAGTGCCGCAGACAGGGCCATTGAACGGCTAAACGGCATGGATGCCCAGAAACTGCGTCAGGAGGCGACGGAAGAAATTTCTGGAAATAATTGAGTGCACTCTTAGAACAGAAGGCTTTGTGATGCAAAGCCTTCTATATCGATATGAAATAACCATTGAACTTCTGAGAAAGCATTACCCAACCTTGGTATTTGTATTCCTTGCGTGCTGAGCTGTACAGTTCTCAATTTACATTTCACGTAAAAAATTTAGACAAATAGGTCTGATGTGTTGACATGTTAGACTTAATTGTCTAAATTGTTGTTGTGTTAGTCATATTTGTCTAGATGTTGGTATGGAAATGGAAGATAAATCGAAAGTCGCTGGTGCTGTTGGTGGCCTCGGCGGTGTAGGTGGTTCAATTGGTGCCGTATCAGCGGTAGGTTCCGTTGCAGGTTTAAGCGCTGCTGGTGTCACTTCCGGTCTTGCCGCCATAGGTGGTGTAGTTGGTGGTGGAATGGTTGCCGGGCTTGCAATTACTGCGGCAGCTCCATTGGCGATTGGTGCTGGAACTTACGGTATATACAAGTGGCTGAAATCATAGGTCTCAAAAATGAAACACGATGAACTAAATGAGCGTTTAAGAACTTTCTTAATTTCAAGCCGAGAAAATGCGGGTTTGTCCCAAAGTGATGTTGCTGCAAGGTCTGAGGTTTTTGGAATTGGAAGAACACTGGATCAACGGGCTGTTTCAAGAATTGAAAGTCAACCAATGAATGCTGATGCAATTAAGATTGCTGGGTATTTATCAGCTGTTGGGATTCAGCCAAGCAAGTATTATGAAATTTTAACGGAATACACTTATAAAGAGGATGATTACATTATGTCAGAAGTTGGTGAGCAAACTATCAAAATTAAGGTAGAGGCAGCGAAGTCGCTTATTTCATCAGTGAAAGATAGTATCGATTGCTACAATCATGAGTATATCGATTCAATAGGGCTTAAAAGTAAGGTTGAACAGCTTGAGGCTGTAGTAGATGGACTTAATAGAAAGCCTGTAATTGGATGTTTTGGTCATTTTGATGCAGGTAAGTCAACACTGATTAACACTGTTATCAATCAGTCATTGCTCCCGACCAAATACCAACCAGCAACATGTGTTGTTAATCTTCTTATGCACGAATCAGATAAGCCTGAAACAATTTCAGGAAATGTGGCTGTGTTTAAGAAGGGCTTTAAGCCGCATATGGTTCATTCACCAGTTGATGTCGAAAAATATTTAATTGAACAAGGTGGTTCAGAAATATTGGATAGATTAGGAGTACACAATCATGAAGATGATGTATTAAATGAGGCTTATATCGCAATTGTTTTTTCAGATTCCGAGATACTTCGTTCGGTTTGGTTGTTGGATACCCCTGGGGATCTTAACGGTTCAGATGAGTCTGATACTGAGAAGGCTCTCGGTGGTGTAGAACTTGCTGATGGTGTGGTTTTTGTTTCAAATCATACGGGTTTTTTCAAAGATAGTGATTTAGGGTTTGCATCAAATATCATCAGGCAGAGACCACCAGTGGATAAGGAGAAACCACTTGATCATTTAATGTTCATTCAGTCTCATTGTCACTCTGAAATAAGCAAGGATGATGTGGAAGCTGTAGGTCGTGTAACCTTCAAGAGAATTAAGAAGCAACTAGATAATTTAATATTTTCATCATGGATGGAAGATGGATTTATTACGCAATTACCAGAAAGTTCAGAACTAACAGCACGAGTTCAACCATTTTGGCGTGAAAATAATGACTATCGTAGTGATACATTGCGAAAAATCACCGAAATGGCTTCGTCTCTAACTTTGAACCAAGCATCAATAGTAGATAAGTATATTTCTAATATTCTAAAGAATATCGAAAATATGCTATTGAGTGAGATTGAAAATCTAAAAAACAAGAAATCGGAGACTTTCGAAAGAATTAAGGAGGTCAACGAGAAGGATGCGCGATTTCGTGAGTTGTCTACTCAGTTGATAAAAGATTTTAACTCTCTCATTGAATCATGTAATAGCCACAAAAAACACGACTTGGATGTTATGAGTACCTATTACAAATACAACACTTCTGTTGAAGGTCTCGAAGAGCTTATCAATGACACCTATTCGGACAAGAAAGAGGCTCAATCTGAGTTAGGCAATTATATTGGTCAGCTTTTGACTACAAAATTAGAAAGCACATTAAAGACTAGTGGTAAAGCCGTATCGACGGAATTAGATTCTTTGTTGCTGAGATGGCAGGAAGCTGCCCCCACAATCTCAACTACAGGAATTGATACCCAAATATCTGGATTGGGTGCAGAGTTTAGTGAATTTAACTCGAGAGCGGCTTTTGTTGGAGGTCTTGCGGGATTAGGAAGTCTTGGAGCTATGGCATTATATGTATCGACTATAGCAAGTAATTTAGGTGCATATATTTTAGTTGGAAAGGCAGCTGGAGTATTAGTGTCTTTAGGGTTGGTTGGAAGTGTTACTACAGTAACTTCATTCGTTGCAGCCATCGGTGGTCCTATTACCATAGGTATTGCTCTTGCTGCGGCAATTGGTTACATAATATATCGACTAGCTGGTGGTAGTTGGCAAAAATCACTCGCAAAAAAAGCCGCAGAAGCAATTCGTAAAGAGTCGGTGTTTGATGACATAGAGAAAGCTGTAACTGAGTATTGGAATAGTACATCTAAGGCAATCAAAGCTGGTTTGGATGAGCTAATCATCAAAACTGATGAATATATTGAAAATTTAAAGGCTGATGCGAAAGTTGAATATGATATTGATGAAGTTGATGTATGTGTCTCACTTATCGATGACACGTTATTAATTCTTAAGTCTAGCGACTAACTCTTGATGGGAGGTATTTATGGCTTGGTGGTTCGCTGCTCCTCTTGTTATATGGGGGGCAAAAAAAATATATGATGCTGTTACTGAAGATGATGAGCCATCATATAGCTCAAGTTCAAGTAGTACACTATCTTCTGCGAAGTCTACTCGTACAAAGTTAAGGAAAAAACTCATACGAGAAGCAATACTTGAGAATAGGAAGTCGCTAATATCAAAGGCTTTTAGCGATAGAGAGTCTGAACTTGTTAAGTTGGATGGCTCAAGTAAAGCCGATGCGATCTTAGACGTTTCCGGTTTTAATGCGGCTTTAGGTAATTTGTCTAGCACTGTAAGGTTGTTAAATCCTACTTATAGTGAGAGTTTTGAGGAAGTTGATGGTTCGTTGTTGGTTTTCACAGATTTAAACTCGGAGGTCAACAATGTTGCAAAAAAAGCTGACGATGAATATGGTTCAATGGCGGGCATTGATCACTACAATGAATACGATAGATCCATAGATCCATTCATAGCTAAGTTGCAAAGTGAGATTTCAAAATAAATACAGTTTAATTGGTGGGATCTAAAATAGGGGCATACTGCCCCTATTATTTTATTATCTATTTTATATGGTGGTTTTTATTGCCTTGTAAGGCTTTAATTCGATTGTCTCGTGTAATTTCCCATTCATCAACAGGGTCCATTCTTGACCAAGCTTCAAAAAGCTGAGTTTGTTGCCTGCTTAGTCTTAGGCCGTATTGATCTAGCATGTAGAAATAAATTCTAGCAATATCACCCTGACGGTTAGCTGGTGGTTCTGCTCGACGGTCTTTGAAATAAACTTCGAAATCACATAGACCATAGGCTCTTGGTTCATTCGGAAACATGCCAAATCGAAAATTTGATCTATCCCCATTGAGTTCTCCTACAGATGGTACAAGGTTATGGAGATCCGACACCATTTTAGAAAACTCAGCATCATTCTTTTCACAGTTCCGACGACCACCATTTTGCCAGCATTGGCGTTGATGGCCAATTTCCCAAGCTGAGACAACGTGCTCCCACTCTAAGCGTTCTCCTCGTTTCGGTTGCTTCCTTGGTTCATATCCGCAAGATGCAGCATCAATCGCACCATCATTGTTATAGCTACATCCACAGTAAAACGTACTCTGGTTGTCTTGGTAAATTTCTCGGGCAAATCGTTTTGCCTGGCTGAACGATGTTGGGTGTTCTGCAAATGCAGGGATAGCGAACAACGCTATTAAGAAGGTAACGAGAAAATTAGTTCTATTCATGTAAATTGGCCAAAAATGACAGTTAAATTCATTTTAATGATTTTGATAGAAAATACAGCAAGATGAAGAGCCCCTTCAAGAGGGGCAGTGTGATGGGAGCCTAGCTGGCTAGTTGGAGGGGGTATCTGTTTCCTCTTCAGTGATATCGTCATCGGTTGAAGGCACCGCTTGCTCAACTTCTGCTTCTTTACCCTTAGCTTGGGCTGATTTTCGTGCACGAATTTCGATATCAATAATGCGCCGAGCAAGTTTGATGATGCGCTGTTGCCATGCGTAGTTGCCATCAACACGTTGCTTGTTGCTAAGCACGCTAGATAACCAGAGGGTGTCCATTGAGATCATCAATGCATCGAGTTTGCGCACTAAGCCAACAAACTGGCCAACCTGAGGCGAGCTGATTTTGGCGATGAAGGTAATCGGGTCGGTGTAGTCAGGTACTTCATCGATGCCGTTGGACTCCATCAGTTTGTCCAAACGAGCTTGTTCTTTGTCTACCGCCTTAGCGCAATCCTCGATCAACTGGCTAATGATCTGTTCCACTTCATCAATTTCGTTCTCATCGCCAATGATGCGTAGGATGACATCGATTCCGTAAAGCGCACTGACCGTGCGCCTAAAAACACGGTCAACGACACGTTGCGCCTGTAAGCTGTTAATTGTGAATGATTGTTCAAAGATGGGTTTTGAGTAATTGGGTTTTGCTTGGGCCATAAGTTTGCTCCTGATATGACAATAATCAGTCCCTAGCCTAATCCTCTGTGAGGTAATGGCCTTTCAGCTAGGTGGAAGAATTGAGCATCTTTCTAACTATCCTGTCTGGATAAGACGGTTACACTGACTATCAAATATTGCTGATCTGTTTCAGTGATATCTGCGCCTGAGAGCATGAGCTCAAAGGAAGCCCGCCGCTGAGTTTTCTCAGTGGTACTAAGAGGTAGCTAGCCTCCTTAAACAAATAGCCTGCATGTTTTTACATGCTCAACCATGCGTTCCTTGCGGTTCGCCTTTTCACCACCCAACTGGGGGAGTTTTCCCCTGTTGGGGGTGACTCCTTCACAACCTAATTAAGGAGTCACCAATGGAATATATCTTCGGATTTATTATCCAAGTCGCAGGCATTATGTTGCTTGCAAAACTGAGCTGGTCGCTTTTGCGATTGCTTGCTCGTCAATGCGTGCGCCCGTTTCTATTTGTACTTATTCAAATCAAACGATTGCTCACACCAACATCAAAACGTCGTCCAATGGCAGTGCCTAAAGCTCCTGGTATGCCCCGTTTGACATCTGCGTATTACAAAGAGCCACATCAGTACGACATGGCTTTACTCGAAATACCAACCTATCTGCGTCGTCAGTCTTCTTTGCCCAGTCGGGTAGAAGCGACTGTGTGCACAGAGTTCAACTAAGACGAGGAGAACATCATGAAAAACCAAGTAACACTCATAGGCTACGTTGGCTCTGAGCCAGAGACGCGAGCCTATCCATCAGGTGATTTGGTGACCAGCATTTCGCTGGCCACTTCTGAGAAATGGCGCGACCGTCAATCCAATGAGCTCAAAGAGCATACGGAATGGCATCGGGTCGTTTTTCGAGATCGTGGTGGATTTAAGTTAGGGCTAAGGGCAAAAGATTTGATCCAAAAAGGAGCTAAGCTTTTTGTTCAAGGGCCTCAGCGCACTCGCTCATGGGAGAAAGATGGTATTAAGCATCGATTGACCGAAGTGGACGCGGACGAGTTTCTGCTTCTGGATAGTGTGAACAAAACATCTGAGCCATCAGCGGCGGATGATGCAAGCTCCCAAGCTCATTGGGCACAAACTTATCCTGAACCAGATTTTTAACCGAGCAAAAACGCTTTAACCCAGCCGGGAGTACTTTCCCGTCAGGGGCAGACTCCCACTTTGATTGTCGGAGTCCATAATGGAAAAACCAAAGCTAATCCAACGCTTTGCTGAGCGCTTTAGTGTCGACCCAAACAAACTGTTCGATACCCTAAAAGCAACAGCATTCAAGCAACGTGACGGTAGTGCACCGACCAATGAGCAGATGATGGCGCTCTTGGTGGTTGCAGATCAGTACGGCCTGAACCCTTTCACCAAAGAGATTTTTGCGTTCCCTGATAAACAAGCTGGGATTATTCCAGTGGTAGGTGTCGATGGATGGTCTCGCATCATTAATCAACACGACCAGTTTGATGGCATGGAGTTTAAGACTTCAGAAAACAAAGTCTCCCTGGATGGCGCGAAAGAATGCCCGGAATGGATGGAATGCATCATCTACCGGCGCGACCGTTCGCATCCAGTCAAAATCACTGAGTACCTGGATGAAGTCTATCGACCGCCTTTTGAAGGTAACGGCAAAAATGGCCCTTACCGTGTAGATGGTCCATGGCAGACGCACACTAAGCGAATGCTAAGGCATAAATCCATGATCCAGTGTTCCCGCATTGCGTTTGGCTTTGTGGGAATTTTCGATCAAGACGAAGCGGAGCGAATTATCGAAGGCCAAGCAACACACGTTGTTGAGCCATCGGTGATTCCACCCGAGCAAGTTGATGATCGAACCCGAGGGCTTGTTTACAAGCTTATCGAGCGGGCGGAAGCTTCAAACGCTTGGAATAGTGCATTGGAATATGCCAATGAACATTTTCAAGGTGTTGAACTGACGTTTGCGAAACAAGAAATATTTAATGCACAGCAACAAGCAGCCAAAGCGCTCACACAGCCTTTAGCTTCTTAGCGCCACGCATTCATTTTACTAACCCTGGCGGGATTATTCTCCCGTCAGGGGGAAGGTCTCGTCTTTTTTTGGAGATCTTCCATGACTAAATCAGCCTCACTTTTTCGCTTGGTATTGGTTGTTGCCCTTGTCGTAGGTTCGATTCAAGCCGGTAAAGCGGCAATTGATTCGGTTCAAGCAAGTGTTGTTCAGCACCAAACAGCGTTAGCACAAGCTGCAAAGTAACCACTTAACCCTGAAGGGGCGTTCTCTCCTTCGGGGGAGTCTCCCCCTCAAAGGAGACAATATGAAGGTTATCGACCTATCACAACGTACTCCTGCATGGCACCAGTGGCGCATTGCAGGGGTTACGGCATCTGAAGCCCCAATTATTATGGGGCGTTCACCCTACAAAACACCTTGGCGATTATGGGCAGAAAAAACTGGATTCGTATTACCGGAAGACCTGTCGAATAATCCAAATGTGCTTCGCGGTATACGGTTGGAGCCTCAAGCAAGGCGAGCATTTGAGAATGCGCATAATGACTTTCTTCTGCCGTTATGTGCAGAAGCCGATCATAACGCAATCTTTCGAGCCAGCTTTGATGGCATCAACGATGCGGGCGAGCCCGTTGAACTGAAATGTCCTTGCCAGTCAGTTTTTGAGGATGTGCAAGCTCACCGAGAACAAAGCGAGGCGTACCAGTTGTATTGGGTACAAGTACAGCATCAAATACTGGTCGCCAATAGCACGCGTGGTTGGTTGGTATTCTATTTTGAGGATCAACTGATTGAGTTTGAAATACAACGAGACGCGGCGTTCTTAACTGAGTTGCAAGAAACAGCGCTTCAGTTTTGGGAGTTAGTACAGACCAAAAAAGAACCGTCAAAATGCCCTGAGCAAGATTGTTTTGTTCCCAAGGGTGAAGCCCAATACCGTTGGACATCGCTGTCTCGACAGTATTGCTCAGCACATGCCGAAGTGGTCCGACTGGAAAATCACATTAAATCTTTGAAAGAGGAAATGCGAGACGCTCAGTCAAAATTGGTCGCCATGATGGGTAACTACGCTCATGCGGATTATGCTGGGGTCAAACTCAGCCGCTACATGATGGCGGGCACGGTGGACTATAAGCAATTGGCCACCGATAAGTTAGGCGAGCTGGATGAACAGGTTTTAGCCGCTTACCGAAAAGCGCCACAAGAGCGGTTGCGTATCAGCACCAATAAGCCAGAGCAGCCCGTTGAAACACCAATCAAAATCAGCCTTGAGCAAGAGAACTTGGTTCTGCCAGGTGACTCGCCGAGCTCATTTTACTTTTAACGTTCACTTGGAGCCGATTTCGGCTCCTTTCTCATGCGCTTACATCGAGTGCATCAGAAAGCAGTTTCACTCGTAGCCAATGCTGGGTACGAATGATAGAGCGAGCTGAACTCTTACATACACAGCCATACCACAATCAACACACCACCCGACGGGGACTTCATTCCCTGTTAGGGCATGGGGCCTCGTCAAAACAGATGAGGTTTACCATGACTGAACAATCTCCATTTTTGGTTCAAGTGAATCAAGCGTTTAATGTTCCGGCTCCTGATGCTTTCGTTCTGGAAGGATTTAGTGCCGACACTACCCATCCAAACATTCCCGTTCGCAAGGACGAGTATGTTTTTAGAAAAGAAGACTTACGTGACGTATTGGCGTTTTTGTCTAACCCAGACGGTGACGGTTTGTATATTACAGGCCCCACTGGATGCGGTAAGACCTCGCTAATTTGCCAAGTTGCTTCTCGATTGAATTGGCCTGTTCAGCAAATTACTGCGCACGGTCGATTGGAGTTGTCCGATCTTATCGGTCACCACACGCTGGTTAATGGCAACATGACCTTTGTGTATGGACCGCTGGCACTGGCTGTAAAGCATGGCCATTTGCTGATCATTAATGAAATGGATCTTGCTGAGCCTGCTGAACTGGCTGGGCTCAATGACATTTTGGAAGGTGCCCCGTTGGTCATCGCACAAAATGGCGGTGAGATCATCATGCCACATAACAAGTTTCGTTTTATCGCTACCGGCAACAGTGCGGGCAGCGGTGACCAAACGGGCTTGTATCAAGGCGTGCTTCAACAGAATTTGGCTTTTCTTGATCGCTTTAGAATCATCGAAGCGACCTATGCAGAGCCTTCTGTAGAGGAAGCCATTCTGGAGAATGTTGCGCCGGGCTTGCCAGAAGTCTTTCGCCAAAAAATGGTGAAAGTGGCTGGTGACATTCGTCGTCTTTTTATTGGGGGCGCGGATGGCGGTGCAGAGCTTAGTATCACCATGTCCACTCGGACCTTGGTGCGCTGGGCAAAGTTAACACTTGCTTTTAAAGGTGCTCCTAACGCAGTGGAGTATGCACTGGTTCGGTCTTTGACGGCTCGTGCTGAGTTGGAGCAACGTGAAGCCATTCACCGTATTGCCGCTGATGTCTTCGGTGACCACTGGGAGGATTGATGATGGAAAAGTGCTTTGCTCTTTACCGTTACAGTCATTCTGATGGGACAGCCAAAGAATGGGCCATTTACGTTGGACCAGACACCCAGGAGATTGAAGTTCGGTTTGGAAAAGCTGGTCAATTGTCGCAGCAGCGATTGATTGACTCGACTGATCCTAACGCTGAAGCAGACCGACGAATCAATGAGAAAATCAACAAGGGTTATCGATTGGTTGGACAAGTCGGCATCGATCATCAAGGGCGGCCATTTGAATTCTCAAATGCGCTAGATAGCGTCGCGTGCGCCAATAACGTCAGTTGGGAGTTTCGTACTCGCAAGGACGTCAATGGCCAAGTCTCGCTGGCTCAAAAAGCGTTGTTCGATATGGCAAAGCTGCTTGAAGCCTATGGCTTGGCTGTTATTGATGATAACCAGGTCAGGATTGGAGAATGGTCCTTAGGGTTTTGCAAAAGCAGATTACCTAGTACCAATCAAATCAGCATGGTGTCAGGTGAAGGCGCTGGCATTGTTAACACGGATGATGGCCCATGGCCATTGTTGCTGTTACTGGCCTTTAAGCGTCAATTACCACCTCTGTGTTCGCTCACAGTAGCGAGTCCTGAAGGGATAGAGGTATCCGACCAACTGAAGTTGGAAAAAGATGTATTGAGGCTATTAGGCAGTGATTTAGAGCGGGTTCGCCCGATTGCTGAAGCACTGGACTTAATGCCTGTGAAAATCGATCTCAACCAATCGTCGCCTGATTCGCAAAATTACTATTTCTGATAGTGGTATTGCCATTAGCGCGTCAACTACTACCACCCAAACGGGGGCCATTGCTCCTGCTGGGAGTGGTGCGTCCCCATCTCGCATGAGGATGCACTATGAGTATTCAAACCCTCGACAAACTTTTGATTTGTCACATCGACTGTTCCATCTGGAGCGGTAGAAAAAAACTAAGGCCTGAAGATTTCAGACTAGCCAATGGCAGCCAACTTCCACCGAAGGATGTTGCCAGCTTAGGGAGTAAAAAAATTTGCGACCCTGAGGCATTGGCGAACTTTGAAAGGCTTAAGAAAGAAGCGCAGCGCTTGTGTGAGCAAGTCGGTGTGCGGTTTTTAGGTGGCTATGCCGTCCCTGAAGACAGAATTGATCAGATTGTTCCAGAGCTTGACCGGATCGGTCAGGAGTTTGCGCAGTGCAAGCAGTTGTTCTTGGACAACTATGATCAGGTGACGTTTGACTGGGTTGCAAAACACCCGGAATTTGCAGATGCAATCCGGCGTGCATTATCGCCCATCGAAGACGTGGAACAACGGCTTCAGTTCGATTATGCCATTTATCGAATGCAACCAGCTGAACAAGCTGGTGGCTTAGATGACAAGGTCAATGGTATGGGACACACCCTCTTTAGGGAGGTGGCTCGTGATGCCAATGATCTTTTTGAGCGTTCCGTTGCAGGAAAGAATCAAATCAGTCAGCGTGCCCTTAATCCTCTGAAGCGGTTAAGAGACAAGTTGGATGGTTTGTCATTCCTGGATCATCGAGTTCAGCCGATGGTTGAAGCGATGGACAATTTATTTGTTCGTCTGCCGAAGACCGGCCCTGTGACAGACAATCTCTATCACGAACTGATGGCGACCATTTTAATTTTGTCTGATCCAGACAAGATGAGAATGCACGGTGAAGGTCAATTGGATATCAGACAACTGATGCCCAAACCTGAATCTAAACCCGCACAGCCAGTATCTGCTCAGGCAGATAACTTGCATGCAATACCCCAACCAACCGTCAGACCAAACCTTGGTTCGACTGTACCAAACTCATTTTATTTTTAACGTCCTTGAGGGCATGTTGCCCTGAAGGGCGCATGTCCTCTGAACTTTGTGAGAGGAAATTATGCAATCAACCATCCATAACCCCAGCCAACTGAACCAGTTTGAAGCACATTTTCGTGGTGTGACTGATGCGGTTGAAAGCGAATCGATACCAGAAGTGGCGTGTTGTCGAGCGTTAGTACAACGGTCCTACTCAACACATAGTGTCGTGATCCCCAAGAACCCTGTGCTGATCGCAGATGCGGACGGGCAAGGTGTTTGGGTAACGGCCATGGTATTTGTTCCAAACATGGCATTGCAGCAAACCGCTTTTGAGCGGGCCTGGCTGCAATATCAACACGAGGTGTCTACTCAGTTACAAGACCAGTACGGTCTGACATTGGATGACATCCTGAGTTTAGACCAGCTTAAAACGTCATTTGAACAGCACGAGAGTCCAGCTCAATTGGTGGCTTGGTTAGGTCAAAAATACGATCTGGATAAGCTAAAAGCACAGGTTTAAACATCCACATTCCCAGCGGGGAAACGCTCCCGCTGAGGGAGTATTCCCCCTAATGATTAGGAGACTCCCATGAATCATCCATTAAAAAACGCACTGCCAATCGTTGCCGCCGCTTATGGCGAAAAGTTTGGTGTGAAGGTGCTTATTCAAGGACAAGATGCGTTTACCGATGGTGAGCGGATTGTGATCCCAACAGCAAACCCAGACGACCCACACTATCAACAGATAGCTTGGGGTTATCTGGCTCATGAAGCGGCGCATATTCGGCATACTAATTTTGAAATGGTGCAGAAGGCGTCGTCCAAACCGATCCGTAAGGCACTTCTCAATATCATTGAGGACGTTCGCATTGAAAACGAATTGGCAAAGGATTACCCCGGAACCCGGCGCAGTATTTCGCAAGTGATTGAGTACATGGTGGACACACAGCAAATGTGTGTACCTGAACAGCTTGAGCCTGCATCTAACTTGCAAGCATGGTTGTTGTTCCGCTTGAGATGCCATTTTCTGGGCCAGAAAGCGCTGACGCCTTTGTATCAAGCAGTCGATAAAAGAGTGAGACAACTCTTTCCTGCCACAGCGATGAGCCGGTTAAGCGCCATGCTAACAGCAGTGCCTAGCTTAGGGTCTACAGGTGAAGTGCTGAAACTTGTCGATGCCATCGTTGCCATGTTGGAAGAAGAATCTCGTCCACCACAGGATGAGTCTGATGCTGATAGCGGTGATGACATTGGACAAGATGCGAGTAATGACAGCAATAACAGTAGTGATAGTCAAACCCCGGAAACAGACTCGTCTGCAACGGGGGATGTTGCTGAAACAGGTGATTCAGATAACTCTGATCAAGCTGACAATTTGCGACAAGCCCTAGAGGCCAGTGCCGCTCAGTTTGAACCCGATACCTTTGCACAAGTGGCAGAAGTGTTGTCGGAACAAGCTGAAGGACATCAGGGCGTCACTCCACTCAGTTTGCCCCAAACAGAGCAAGCTATGTTGGGTGACGAGGCCATCTTGACCTTATCGGCGTCTGAGTCCGCTCAAATTCGAGCCCGACTTAGGGGCATGGTTCAGTCCAGTCAGGACAATCGGAATCATGCTAAAGGGCACGGTCTTCGAGTTGCAACCCATCGTCTTGCCGCTTCACAAGCAGGTGAGTCGAGATTGTTTATTCAAAGGCAACCTCGCATTGCGCCCAATGCTGCTGTGCACTTGCTTGTCGATATATCGGGCTCAATGGGTAAGCCCATTGGCGAGGGTAATCGAAAGTACTTTCATGTTGCCAATGAAGCCGCTTTGGCTTTAGCCATGGCACTGGAAGGCATACCGGGTGTTGTACCTGCGGTCAGTTATTTTCCTGGTATTCATCAGGAAGTTTCTATCGCGTTATTGCCCAAGCAATCGGTTCGACATCGGGCTGCCTGTTTTGACCAAAAACCACGAGGTTGTACGCCTATGGCACAAGCGATGTGGTTTGCGGCAAATAGTTTGTTAGCGCAAAAACAGAAGCGAAAGCTAATGATAGTGCTAACGGATGGTGACCCAGATGATTGGGCTGCAACGCATGACATTGTTGACCGGTGCAGACGCAGTGGCTTTGAGCTGCTGGGGATCGGGATTCAAACACGCAGTGTTGAGAAATTCTTTCCTCAAAGCATTGTGATTAATGACGTCAAAGATCTAAAGCGTGAGTTATTCGAAGTAACACAACAACTGTTAATTCAGTAACCACATCAACTTTACCACCCTGCGGGGACGATTCCGTCCCCGCAGGGCATGGGTTCGTCTCCGCTTTTTTTTGGAGACTCCTATGAAAAACAAAAAGTTCTTAGCTGGCGAAGAAGTCGGTACTTACATCGTTCCTGAGCAAGTGACTGAAGCGGATATCATAGATATGGCGCTTAAACTTGCCCGTGGTCGATTGAGTAAAGGTCGCAAAATTGAACAGCCATCGTCGGCGTTCTCATACCTGCAAACACTGATGCACGAGTATGAGCATGAAGTCTTTGGCGTGCTGTTTCTTGATACAAAGCATCGCGTTATTCGATTTGAAGAGCTATTTAAAGGCACTTTAGATGCGGCGAGCGTATATCCAAGGGAAGTAATAAAGCGGGCTTTGGAACTTAATGCGGCAGCAGTGATACTGGTTCATAACCATCCATCGGGTGATCCTGAGCCTAGTGAAGCTGATAAACGCATCACTCATCGACTTCGTGACTCCTTGTCACTTGTTGATATTCGAACGCTTGACCATGTCGTAGTCGCATCCGAGGGCTGCGTTTCGCTTGCCGAACGCGGTTATCTTTAATGAATGGGCGCATTGCCCATTCTCCTACATCACAAAAGCAGTCCCATCAACACACATCATCACAGCTCGAATTTCTATTTGAGTTTGATGATGCCCCAGTCACTTGGTCTGACACGGAAATCTGGCAGTTACGCGAAGGCATTCTATTGGATGCGATGCGTGTATTGCTGGATGGTCGTGTCAGTACTCGGTTGCGCAAGGATGTATTGTCGTGGATTCAAAATGACGAAATAGCGCCATTTTGCTTTCGTGTTTGCGCGATGGCTGCGGTTGTCGATCCTGATGTGCTTCGTGATTCCATCATGTGGCTATTAAGACGACATGATATCCAGCTTGACTAACGTTCCTGCATTAACCAAACGGCTTAATGCAGGACCTAAGCTGACTTTTACCACCAGTGGTAGGAGTCGGCTTTTTACTTAAGGAGGTTATATGGCGTTACCTTTACAAATTGAAACAGTAAGGCCATATCTCAAGGGCCAATGGCTTCAAGTCTTGGCGGCATTGGTGCCAGAACTTGATGCCGCTATTGCTCGAAAAGGCCGTCATGTGGCTTGTCCTGTTCATGGCGGTCGTGATGGCTTTAGGCTGTTCAAAGATGCTGAATATAGCGGTGGTGGCGTTTGTAATACCTGCGGTATCTTTCATGATGGCTTTGAACTGTTGTCTTGGATTAATGGATGGAACTTTGCTCAGTCTATTGAAGCAATCGGCCAGGTTCTTGGTATTCAACCCGGACAAATACAAGCGCCTATTCGGCCAATACCGAGTAACGCAGTTGATTGGAGGGCTAGAAAGCAGGACGAGGACAAAGCGATTATCCATCGTTTGAATCAAACGTGGGGAGAAACGTTATCTCTTGCAGATACTCGTGCGCAACCGGTTTGGAACTACTTGCATCGTCGTGGCATTGTTACGCGGCTTCGTCCTGAATGGGATTCGGTGCTGAGGTTTCATCCAAACTTGCCTTACCATGATGAAGATGGTCTGTTTATCGATAGCTACCCAGCGCTGCTAGGTAAAATCGTTACTCAGCAAGGGCGTTCGGCCACGTTTCATCGGATCTACCTAAGTGAAGATGGATTCAAAGCGCCGGTTGAAAAGCCTAAAAAGATGATGCCGATACCCAGTGACAGAACAATCACTGGTGGTGCCATTCCTATAGGTGAGCCTGGTGAGGTATTAGGTGTTTCTGAAGGCATCGAAACAGCTTTAGCGGTTACCAGAGCAACGGGGCAAACATGTTGGTCGGTTGTGAATGCAACGCTACTGGCTAGGTTTGAACCACCAAGTAATGTGAAAATGCTGTACATCTGGGCAGACCACGATCTCTCTGAGACCGGCCTGAATGCAGCGAATGAACTCAAGAAAAAAGCCTGGCAGAAAGGCATTCTGACACAAGTCCTGATCCCTCCGATACCAACGTCACTCGGCGTGAAAAGTTGGGATTGGAATGATGTACTGAATGTTTACGGTGCCATGGGCTTTCCTAAAGTTCATATCTGATCCAAGGGGCTTCGGCCCCTTTTTTTGCGCCTTGCATATTTGAAAAAACATGGAGAATGAAAAATAGATAACCAATAGGAGAAACAAACATGATGGTATTAACCCTGTTAACAAAGCAGATTGATGGTGAGTTTATGGTTTACTGGAAGACCGGCCTTCGAAGAGGTGGTGAGCTAAAGGTCAATTTAGGTGAGCAATACGACAAGCTACCTGAGCAGCAAAAGCCAATTGCAGCTGAGCTTTATGCTATTCATCACCTACTGTCAGTGAAAGAGGTGATGGGGAGTAACCGAAGCGGTAATGGGCTTCAAATCCGGGTCAGTAAAGGAGCCATCAAAAAGTTACAGAAACAACGCTCAACTCAGCATTCACTTTACAGCCTGACTAGGTTTTTGCTCACCCGTTACGAAGAAGCACAGATCTCGGTAGAAAAGAGAGACGATTGGCTCTCACATTCCTTCGAAGAATACATCGTAGATAATGCTACAGTGAGAGAAATCGATGAGGTAATCAATGTGCCAAGTATTGGACCTGTCGTGGTTACTCGTCATGCACTGGAACGGTTTGTGGAACGGCTTTCAGACGGTGCACCTAAGCATCCTTGGAAGGCTTTGTGCTCAAAGCTGCTATGTTCTGCGCTAACTAAAGCCCAATTACCAAAAAGCATCGCTATCCAAAAAGCAAAAAAATATGCTCAAGAGGCTGAGTTCTGGCAGCACGTGGAGAGCAAGATGTACTTTGTTATGATTACGGGTGACTCAATGAAGACATTGGTTACGGTTTTTGCAGTAAAGTGAGCTAATGTAGTATTCGCACTTTATGAGTAATAATTATGTGCCTAAAGCTGGCCTTCAGCGAAACTCGTTTCTGCTGCCCCATTATGAGTTTCCGCATAACTTGGTAATCATGATAGTGGCAGGTGTAAACCTAAAGAATGCTAATATAAAATGACAAAAATATGTGCTTTAATTGTGTTCTTACGAGTTATGATCTTTTGTTCAATTGTTCAATTGTTCAATTGTTCAATTGTTCAATTGTTCAATTGTTCAATTGTTCAATTGTTCAATTGTTCAATTGTTCAATTGTTCAATCTTCCCCACCCACGCCAAGAGTGCACTTGTTCATTCTTGGGAGGACGATTGCCATTATAACCTTGCTCATAAGTTAAGCGATGAGTAAAAAATATCGCTGTAAGCAAGTTTAACCAAAACTGCTCCCTAAACATACCAGCTAAACTGACGCGTTCTATAGGATAAATTTGACCAAACCGACGCTCAAAAATGTCGCAATATTCTCTAATCTCTGGTTGTTCAAGTAATAAAAAAGCATGGTTTTGATATAGACTAACATGCCGATGATCACCGTGAGTAAAGTCTTTAATATCAACCCAAGTCGGAGTCATTATGCCTGCTTCTGCGAGTATACTCTTCCAAACATGCTCTAGCGGATTATTATAGCCTTTACCAACGACAATAAGCTGTTTAGTGCGCCAGCTAAAGTTTTCAATAAACTGCTCTGCCGCACGCATACCAATTACTTCCGCCTGTTGAGCACAGCTTTGCAAGTCAAGTTCAGGTAATGGCAAATCAAATTGCTTCCGGGCATACTCTTCAGCCAAGGCAGTTAGAGTCAGTATTGATTTGATATTAACAAAACGTTTATCTCGTTTAGGGAATTTACCAAATAGATAACTGCAGCGGATAGTAGAAAGTTTTTTAACTGCTTCGGACTCAGAGTTACATGTAATAATGCCCGCTTCATTTGAAGCATTAGCTATATTTTCAGCAGTATCGATAGCATCTTCTCCTTTGCCCGCAAAACTCAAGAGAATAGGGAAGAAAGAGGTTTTCAATGGGCTGGACTTATAATCCACTGCCGACATGAAAGTACTCATAATGCCATTAGTAACGCAAAGCTCTGCGCCATAACTAGCTGCAATTTTTGCAAAGCCAGAGCCGAGCCACAACGGATAGTTCGACGATAGTAGAGCAGTAATATGACACTGTGATTGTTCAACTTGATCTGATAACTCTTGAATTTCTTCACTGAGTTCCAACCGATTGCTCCATTCAAAAGAGGGGGAATATTTTACTAGTGGTAGCAATTCTTTGTAGTTGACAACCCGAATATTTAGCTTAGGGTCAATAGCTTCCCCTTTATACTCACGAACAGCATTTAATAGTTTCATTGTAGCCAGTGTATAGTAGACCAAGCAAACCTTGGTAGGGATCGCAACAACTCCATCACTCATGCCATAAGCATTAGAAACCATCTGTTGCTGGCTTGGCTCTAGATGTTCTGAAGGTCCTAAAATAATAGGAATTTCAGTAAGCCACTCACGATCTGCTTCTTTTGATACCCAGTCCCTACTGTCATTTGGTACTGCGCTTAAGATACGACTGATAGGCAGATCAATAAACTTCTGACGATGTCCACTCCAAGCTCGCACATGCCAACGAACAGGTGTTACTACTATCGAGTGGGGACAGATTAGGTCTTCCCTCTTTTCTGAAGATGAAAAAGCTCCAATCTCTACCTGCACTGGGGTTTCATATTTCCGACAGCGATTCAGGGTGCGAAAGATCTTAGGCTCCATCTTTTGCGGAATGCCCGTGATATCGACCAGACCGAGTAAATTTCCCACTTCCTTGTGTTGCTCCTGTTGAAGCCATTCTATCGGTTCATGCTCAAACAAAGGAGTGAATGACTCGCTAAGAAAAAACACCTTCGAACGGTTGTCAAACTTTATATTATTTGGAGCAAACTCTTTGTAAAGAGCAATATCAGCGGATGCTTGTTGAGTAGAAATAGCAAACCGAGTTACCAAGTCTTTTCGATTAAACTCGCCAATCCAACTTAGTTGACCCTCCATCCATTGCAAACGCTTAAGGATAGCTTGTCCATTCCGTTTCTGATTTAGATGTTCATATAGTTTCATTGACATGTATACTCAGTTTGCTAAAGTGTGTCTAGTGAATAGATATAATAGCATTTTAGGAGTTAAAAATGAATAGTAACAGTACTAGTAATGCGCTCGTTTCATCTCAACCCAATCTATTGCCTTTTTACTGCTTACTAGAAGATGAAACGACAATACCTACTAACTCGATTAATGCTCGTTATTCGCTCTTCAAAGAGTTTCGCGCCTTTCCT
Source organism: Pseudoalteromonas sp. MEBiC 03607 (assembly GCF_004792295.1). Taxonomy (NCBI): domain Bacteria; kingdom Pseudomonadati; phylum Pseudomonadota; class Gammaproteobacteria; order Alteromonadales; family Pseudoalteromonadaceae; genus Pseudoalteromonas; species Pseudoalteromonas sp. MEBiC 03607. The sequence goes on along the minus strand of NZ_SRRY01000001.1, from coordinate 3,351,407 downwards.
CAGGAGGTCTTTGCTCGTCTGCGTCATTTCCAACCACAAAGTGGATGCTTCAACAAGTGTAACTTTTGTAGCCAAGGTGCAAGCTCGCGTATCATAGAGTTTAGTTTAGAGAATCTGCGCAACATCATCGCTGTGATCAAAGCAGTAAGTTTAGAACAAAACTACTCTCCCAATCAGATAACGGATGTTATTGATTTTGATACTGGTCATTTCATCGATTCTAGAACTATTCACGATTCACCACTCATCGCCTATGGGCGAGAAGATCGTCGCGGAGTAATTTATTGCTATCTCGATAATGACCCTGCGATTTACCCACATATTGATACATTTGCTAGATTAGTTTACGAAAACTTGGGGGTGAAAACCCGCATAGCTACAGTTGGTTACAGCCGACATAATCAGCCAATCAGACAAGCATTTACAAACCTAAGCAGCTCGCTACGCTACTGCTTAGCAGGTGTAAGACTCTCAATATCTCCTTATACCTATGGTTGGACAGAAGCTGGAATGAGAGCTGGGGCGACCCATCGAGATGAATTTGAGAAAGACTTGGCTCACTTTCTTGACACCTTTAAAAATACTGGTGCACTATTCAGTGCAGAATTACGTTTTCGACCAATGATTGATGTGGGTGAGGTGGAGCTAACCAAATACTTCGATATACATATACTTACCTATAAAAATTATTTATATGTATCAGACACATCTCTTGACACCTTAACGACAGCAAGCATTAGTGATAGTCATGATCACGCACTGAAAATGGACACACCGGGGCATAAGGTGATCCAGCTAGAACTGAAAGGAAACTGGAGAAAATCAGCGGATCTATACCTTCGCGGCAAATTAGCGGGCACACCATGTTTAATACATAAACTGCAAAACGAAGATGGCATCTACTTTGGCGTAAATGTTGAGCGCAATCAAGCAAGGAAATGCTATGCAAAATTTTTCTACCCAAAATCAATAGCACGCCCAAACAGTGGCCACATTGATGGTGAACGGTACTTGCTCAATGCCATTATTGATACGAAAGCGACTACGAATAATGCCAGTTGGCAAGATATCGACGCACTTATCCAGAGCATCAAAAACAAAGCTCGAACATTAGCTTGTGCATTTCAGGCATCATCGAAATACATAGAGAAAGATCTTATTCCATTAATAGAGAGTTATGTTCGCACCTTAAAGATGGCGAGATTGCCAGCTAGCTCCTTTTTGGACAAGGAATTAACTATGGATACAGGGCAAATCTGTAATCTGGGGCGCGCTTATAATGAGTACAAATTCCTAGCTTCAAGGCAAGATTTACCAATGACACCGAATCACGAGCGAGCGTTTGGTAAAAAAGGCGACCTTGCCAATGAAGGTACAGTGTTCCGTCTATCGCCGGGTGGAAGACAACGTATATCAAATAAGTTGGGCCGCACTTACACCAAAGAAGACGAGTTTATTATTGAGGAACTAGATCTGACCTCAACGTCTTCGGAAGATGGGCAGTCCAAGCAACACTACAAATTTTTCTTGCCGGGCAATGTGGTCAAAAGCATGAAGAAGTTAGATGAGCCTATTATAGTTGGTCAAATTCCAACGAGAGTTACTTATGAATAAACAAAAAACCTATTTCACCAGAGAAGGATTAGCACGCGCTAACAATGAAATTGCGTCTCTTCAAAAGGAGATAAAGGTGTGTAATGTCAAGATCGGGAAAACAGTGGAGCTTGACAACGACTTACGAGAAAACCCGGAGTTCATGGCACTAAGAACAAAAGCAGAATATGAACTGCCAAGCAAGATTCAAGAGCTGGCTCAGCTACTTGAACACAAAGAGGTCATCGAAGACATGCCCCATATTCGGAATAACCTTTGCAGCTATGTCACAGTGGGACATCAGGTGACTCTCATTGATGAAGATGATAACACTAGAATGCTGACAATTCTTGGTTACGGCGACAGCAACCCAAAAGAAAATATTGTTAGCTATCTCACACCCATAGCTCAGATCCTACTCGAACATGAGGTAGGAGAGGAAGTGAGTCTACCCTCATCGCATGGCAATGTCCTGTATGAGATAGATGAAATCATTGTTTCGCCATTATTAAATAAATAAGGAGGACCTGTGGCTGGTAAATTTATTGTGATCACTGGACTGGATGGCTCTGGCACAACGAGCATTGGCAAAACACTCGCAGAGATGGATCAAGAAGGCTATTACCTCCAAACACCAGAAGGTGTGTTCTCTGAGCACCGTGAGCAATTCACTCAAGAGCTAAGAGAAAGCTACCCTGATGCACACTATCTGTATTATCTAACATCAGTAGTGAAAGCATCGAATGACATCAAGAAAAAACTCAAAACCCACAACGTCTACTGTGTGCGCTATCTTATCGACACTATAGTTTCACATCGTACTATGGGTCTGGATGTTGACCTTGACTACGAACTGGGTTTTACCAGCATAGTCAAACCGGATCTAACACTCTTTATAGACATTAATGAAGGAGTGCGCCAGCAACGTATTACAGAGCGAGGAAAGTCAATATTGGATAAAACTCTCGATGACACGGATTTTAGGATACGCTTCAAAAGTCAATTCGAGCGCTTGTCGTCTCATTATACAATCGTTGATAACTCTACAACGCTAGAAGCCTGCCTAGGCAGTGCGAAGAATAAAGTTGATAATTTAATCGCAGAAAAAGCCCTAGATAAAGCATAGCTGTTGTTACTGTTACTGGTCACAACATATAGTCAGCAACATACACGATTCCTTCATCTATCTGGCCAATCGCTCTTACGGGGATCTTTAGCATGTTAGCTCTGTGAAATTTCTGGAGCTGACAATGAGAACGCCTTTGTTACCTTGGTTCATCCTATGGGTGACCATCCCAATCATTATTTTCTTTCTATTCATCTTGCCCGCCTATGCTAGTGATGGGCAATTCTATCTGCGTGGTCAGGAAGGCTGGTTTTGGTATCAGGTTATTTCTGAGCCAGCGGAGTCTGAAGAGCAAATAAAGCCGGAATCTGGAGTCATGGAGCCCACAAAGGACGAGCTAAGACCCTTCAGTGCTGCCTGGTTCCGAGAGCACATGCAGTCGTTCATGGACAAGGCAATTGATGAGCCGACGAATGAGAATGTCAGAGCCTATCTGTATCTCCAGCGAGTCATGATGGATAAGGGCTCACAGTTTGCTGATGTTAGTCAGCAGGTGGTCATGGGCGATCCTGTTTTGGATGAAATCAGTCGCAGACCCTTGGCGACCTATGCTGCCAATCGGATGGATCGAGAAGCTGGCGCTCAACGTGATGTAGCTTTAGGTGAAGTAGCAAAACGGGCTGGCTTGTTCTTCTTCTATCGTTCGGATTGCCCTTATTGCCATGCTCAAGCGCCTATCATCGAATCCATGGCTTTGAACTACGGTTTCGAGGTGTTTGCTATTGCTGTCGATGGCTTACCTTTACCAAGTGGAGAATTTCCAAATTACAAAGTCGATTCAGGACAAGCTCAATCCTTGTCCGTTACGACTGTCCCTGCCGTGTTCTTAGTTGATCCGCCTAATGTCATCACTCCGATTGGCCAGGGCGCAATGAGCCTTGATGAGCTCAATAATCGAATCATTCTTGCAGCCCATCAAGCCGGTTGGATTGACGATCAAACTTACTATGCCACCAGACCTGTTCAGCCCGGCGTTTCACTCGCGATGTCAGCCCAAGAGCTTAACGAAAAAATATTACAGGACCCTGAGTTCCTTGTTCGCTATCTGCGTGCACAAGGAGGGTTATAACGATGAAAAAAGTATTCCGAGTATCGCTAATCGCCTGTGCGATTGGTTTTTCATCTATGAGCCAAGCAAGCTTGCAACAGGAGATGAATCAGTTGTTTGGTTCAATGACCAACACCACTGCGCCTGGTGTATTCGAGAGTCAGCGGCGTGGCGTTATATCTGGTGGAAGTGTTGTTGTTCGTAACAGGATCATGAACGAAAACCTCGTCTCTATGGTGCCACCGTCATTCCAAGCTGGTTGTGGCGGCATTGATATGTTCGCTGGAAGTTTGTCATTTGTTAACGCGGATCAGTTTGTTCAATTACTTCGCTCTGTTGCTGCAAACGCCAAGGGGTACGCATTCCAATTGGCGCTCAGTGCTATGTGTGAGAAATGCTCTCAGCACATGGAGACACTGCAAAAGAAAATCCAGCAGTTGAACGAGTATTTCGGCAATTCCTGTCAAATGGCTCAGGGAGTCGTGAACGATACCCTGGCTGCTTTTGGTAAAAAGGGGCAAACAGAAGCCAGCATGTTGAGCTCACTTAAAGGGGCTGGAGACGTTTTTACCAGTTGGAGTGAATCCAATGGTAAGAACCCATATGAGAACGCTTCGAGTGTCGCGGCAACTGATGTGAACAGAACGATTAAAGGTAATTTGGTTTGGCGAGCACTGAAACGTCACTCGGCATCAAGCTGGTTTGCATCGGGGGATGACCGTTTTCTTGAAGCGGTTATGTCGGTGACGGGTTCGATCATTGTTGGTGATCTTACTAATGCCGCTGATGGCCAAGGTAAAGCCCCAAAACTGACCAGACTGAATGGCAATAAAGTGACTATTGAGCATCTAATTCATGGCGGCAACGTCGCTATGTACCGATGTGACACAGTGACGCAAGACGGTTGTCTGAACCCAACAATCACTAACGTGACTCTTACCGGGTTATCAACCCAGGTAGAAAATTTACTTCTTGGTACAGGTTCCAGTAACGGCATTATTTTTAAGTTTGCTCGAAATACAGGGGCTGCTAACACCACTGAAAAGGCTTTTATGACCTCGGCTCCTGCGAGCATTGGCGGCATGATTCGAACACTTTCTGCATTAAATGAAGGTGCCGCTAGGTCGTTTGCTTCACGAGCAGCACCATTTATTGCTGTTGAGATGGCCCGAGCATTGGTTGAAGACATGCTCAATGCAGCTAGAAGCACCTCTGGTGTAGAAGATCATGCCTATGCGAAGTTATTAACTGAAGACCTTGAACGTGCACGTCGCCAAATCAACGAGGAATACGCCGCGTTACAGCGAAGATACGGTTCAGAGCAAGAATTGCTGGCGCATTTTAATCAGGTGATTCAGACCATTCGCAAGCAGCGTTATTACACCGTTAAATCTACGGCACTGGGGGAATAGATAATGTGGGAAATCTATTCCATCGGGGATTCGGCTTTTTTAGAGCAGGTCTTGAACGCTGTCGCGATGATCACTGGTACAGGCGACTTTACTTCAATGGTTCGCATTGGCTTGCTCATTGGGGTATTGATGGTCTCTGTTCAGGCCTTAATGCAAGGTGGTCGTGGGATTAACTTTCAACACGTTTTAGTCTCATGGCTAGTCTTTGCAACCATGTTTGGACCCAGTACCCGCGTGAGCATTGAGGATGCGTACACGGGACAAGTTCGAGTGGTTGATAATGTGCCCATCGGTGTTGCTGCCGCAGGTAGTACGATTTCGACTGTTGGCTTTCAAATCACGCGATTGTTTGAAACGGCGTTCTCAACTCCCGCCATGACGGAATACGGCTTTGCATCCAGTTTACAGTCACTGATTAAAGTGAGAAAACAGGTGATGGATCGCTCTGGGTTGGGTGATGCAAATCGTGTCGGTGGCTCAGATATCGAACAATCGTGGTTTAACTACATCAAAGAGTGCACCTTGATTGGTATCGACATCGGCCAAAAGAACCTCGATCAGGTGCTGAGTGATCCTAACCCGATGACTGCGATTAGGTTTGACTCGCGCATTTATGGCACGCGCATCATGCTCAGTGGTAGCAGTAGCGATTTGGACTGCACCGATGCCTATAGCCAGCTGAAACTCATGACAGAATCAACCTTCATTCCAAGGCTTAAACAGGTTTTGTCAGCCTCATTGGGGACTTCGTCAGCAACGGATACTGATGACGTGATCCGAAATGCACTGAATAATCTTGGTTTGGCCTCGGTTAACACCCAAGAGTACATGACCGCGTCGGTGCTTTTGCCTATTTATGAGCAAAGCGTGACGGGCAAGTATATGGATGATCAAGCTTTCACCGCAGCCGTGATGGTTAACCAAGCGATTGAGCAGCGCAATACGCAATGGGCGGCGGAGCAGACCCTGTTCCAAAGTATCGTTCGTCCGATGATGACGTTTTTTGAGGGTTTCATTTACGCCATCACCCCATTGATGGCCTTTGTGATTGCCCTTGGCCAAATCGGGATGCGAATGGCCGGGAAGTACTTGTTAATCCTGCTTTGGATTCAACTTTGGATGCCTGTCATGGCCATCATTAACCTATATATCCATTTAACCGTTGCTGGGAAAATGTCGGCTCTTGATGCCTTTGCAGGTACAGAAGTGCCATCTTTTGCTGGGATGATGCAGATGGATTCAGTGCTGCAAACCTGGATAGCTACTGGCGGCATGTTGGCGTCGAGTGTTCCGGCGATTTCGCTCATGCTCGTGTATGGCTCAGCAATAACCGCTACCCACTTGGCTGGACGTCTTCAAAACGGTGATGCAATTGATGAAAAGATGGCAAGTCCAGATGTCGCGAAAAATGCCCCGGTGATGCAATCACAGTCAATGTTCCAAAATTCAGCCCTCACTGGTTCTGCTATGACCGGCGCGTCAAACCTACTTAGCAGTTTCTCTGTCGGAAATGCGGTGGGTTCAATGGTCGGTTCTGCAAAAGAATCCATGACTCAGGCAACTCAAGCCTTTAGCCGTCAAGTTGGCAATACCATGAGTCGAACTTTTGGTGAAAAGCTAAGTTACGACAACCTTTCTTCGGTTGGACGTCAGATCGGTTCTTCTAATTCCGCATCTAGCGCCGTTGTTAATCAGGTCACTGATGACCTGCAAACACGGTATGGTTTCGGAGACGATAAAAAAGACGCTGTACGTGGCTTGGTATCGGGCGTGTTATCTGGCGGACTAAGGGTTGGTGGCGATGGAACCATTACTAATCCCGGTGAGAAAGAAGTTGCCGATAAGGGTTTTCTTGGGAGGCTTCTTGGAACGGGAGGCAATGATTCTCCACAAGGTAATTTGCCTGGAGTTGATAAGCCAGATTCATCTCGTGTACCAAAACTATCAAGGGTACGAGCTGGGTTGGATCTAGGTGGTAACTTTAGTGGCCAAGTTGAGTCGTCAGAAGGCAGTTCTCGGTCTACGACCGCAAATACGCTCACTGGGGAGATGCAAAGCTTGGCATCGAGTGATTCACGACGTGCTGAGTTTCGCGATGCGATGGTTAAGGACCTTTCAGATTCAAGACGCTCTGGCGTTGAGATGTCGTTGTCTAATCAAGACTATCAGTCACTTCAGAGTTCAGCACAAGACGTTATCACGGCATCAAACCGCTTTAGTGAGCTTGATCAGGCCAGCTACAGTCTATCAGGACAAAGGAACACGGATGGTGCGACGTTAACTCGATTAGCAGCGGATAATCCTGAAGTCATGGATTATTTAGGTCGCTATATGAACCAGCATGTTGAAGCAGGTAACCGATTACGTGAAAACCTTCCAATGTATCAGCGCTTGCTACCTGATGATAATCAGGCGTATGTGGCCGCAGCTATGGAGTCTTTAACCTATAGCAACTCCTCTACGCCCGCTGAACGAGACAATGACTATCAAGCAGCAATGACTGTTATGGCCATGGCTACCGGAGCCGATTTACGATCTATTCAGCCACGCTCTAATGAAGGCTTGTCATCAACGGCACCTACTTTTGGTGGCACTCAAAGCCAAGTTGAATCCGGTGTTCTGGGAGGCTATGAGGATGCTGCAACAGTTCAAACGCAGTTCAATTCGGCTCAATCTGCTTACCAAACCAATCTTTCTGGTGTAGATGGACAGCTGAATGCGCATCAGCAACAAGCCCAGCAGGCCGTAGCTTCTGACACAAGTACCTATCAATCTGGTCTAAACAGTGAAGCTGGCTCTCAGTGGCGATCTCGCATTATGGCTGATGATAGCGGAGTCTCTGGTGCTGAAATGTTCTTCAACAGCGCCAGTGCTATAGGTGATTTCAGTGGCAAGCATACTGATGCAGCACTGCATACCTTGAATCACTTTGGCGAAGACTATGAGAGTTACAAAGAACAAGCGCTTGAAGATCCTGGCTCACGAGGTTTCTTGCACAATGCAACGGTGGCCAGCAAATCAACCTGGGATGGGTTAAAAGCAGCCGTTGATGCCGGAACCTCTTTGGAAAATCCTTTGACGGCGTTTAATGATGCATACAGTGGATCGAGTTCGCAGTATGCCTCCGAAGTTAACTGGGGCACTAAGTCTGAAGCCATGTTGGCTGGGGCATTCGGTGCGGCAGTTAACAATCGATACGGTGAGTTCTTAGAACAGTACGCCGATGATTTTAAACAGGAAGCATACAGCGAAGGGCAGAGAATGGGATTGACCCCGATTCAAAGCCAAGTGTTCGCTCAAGCTTTCAATGAAGGTTTGGCGGGGCGCGTATTCAACTCTGAAGACTCATCGAGTTGGTCGCCTGAAATGCTAGGTCTAAGGGAGCAAATGCTAAATGAGTATCGTCAAAAGGATGAGAGTGGCGCTTACATTCCTGACAGTGTGTCCGAAGAAGATAAAGCATTTGTGGATAAGCAGATAGCGGTGATCTCAAATGCATCGCTTGCGGGAGATTATGCTCAGAACAACTTGATCGATATTAGGGCTTATAACCAGGCATCAGGAAGGAACTGAAAATAGAAGGTAGCCAGCTTGTGGTTGGCTGGCTATTTTTTTGGCTTTTTGGGATACCTTGGATAAAAGCCATCAAAAAACGAATGGAGCTTATACCAATACCATTTTTCTTCAATGCTCAAAGTTCTACCCGAATCTTTAACTTGGCTACTCAAGAATCTAATTCCAGTGCAAATAGCTAAGAAAAAGAGTCCCAAGCCAACAATTGTCCAACTCGCTTGCCAATATGCGATTGCTACAAGCATAGTGATTATGGCTATAAGTCCGATGGGATTACAGGTCGCTTTGAATCCCAAGTAGCTGAAAAAAACAACGGTGCAGAACAGAAATGGCAAAGCCGCTAACTTGGCAGATGTCGTTAATATTTCTGATGGAAAGAAATGAGCCGCAGCCAAAGTCGCCAGAAAAAGCCCCAGTGATATAAACCAGCAGCGTGCTGGTAAAGATTTAAGTAAGTTTGTCATCTTAGTACTCTCAAAGTGCACAGACGGTTCACAATAAAATCATGCATCAGCATGTTAGTTCTCAAAAAGTGCTCTAGTGGTTTGCTCGGCCATAATCTCACACACAGGGCATTTAAGCTGAATGCGCTGTTGTGATACCGTCAAATACAGACTGCCGCATCGACACCGGTGTAAGGATGCAAGCTGTGATCTTAAATCACGAGCTAGAACCCAACCTTCATTGATGGTCAGTTTTTTCCAGGGGATCTCAGCTGGAAGATCTGCTTCTTCTCTTGCAACCAAATACGCATCGTAAGCCTTCATCAAAGCATCGATATTTAATTGCTTGTAGACATTATCACCACCAATATTGACATAAAGCGCCATAAGCAGGGAGCCTTCAACTAATGCTCTTCTGCTTTTGACGATGGCATCAGATTCTGGCAGTTGACCAGGACAAGGTGACTTGCCAGTCACTTCTTTGTGGAGCCTTCTGATAATGTGTATTGGCAAACCTGTATCGAGCGCGATAATGGTTGTTCGAAATCCGTATTTAATAAGCAGCGAGGCTCGGGTAAACAGCTCACTTTTGGACAGGTTATCAATCATACATCCCCCTTGTTGTTTAGGGTTGATAATAAATAAGCGATTCTTGGGATACCTGTGCCTTTGCTCTTAACCATCTCAATCAGTTGGCTTTGGTTACCCCTTGGTTGAAACAGCATGAATGATGAGGTCGCCACTCGTTGCAGGTCGTCAACACCGGCATTAATCAGTGCATCCACCACGTCGCGTGTAAGTCCAAAGCGCAAGACCGCCTCTTGCGGATCAATTCGCGCTAATTCTCGTGCTGCGTGTAGGTACGCCAAATTTAATTGATAGAAGTCTTGTTGATTGGTTGTCATTGACGGACCTCCAGTTCATGTAAAATATTGCGATAGATAGAAAGCACTCTTTGCCCATACCAGCGTGCACGCTCTTCGTTCCAACTGTGATAGCGGCCTATGCCAAGCTCTAAATCATTTGGTGAAGACTTGATTGCTTCGGCCAAAATACTTGAGCCGACCGTAAGGTTGGTGATGGGGTCTAGCAGTTCCGCTGCTGAGCTCACCCGATGCCCATGCCAATGCAAATTGATTTGCATAAGGCCAATATCGAGCTGATATTTTTCAGTCTCTTGCAGTGCCTGGTTTAACAGTTGCTCAGCTTCTGTCTTAGATTTCGCGTAGGTTGCGTTTGAACCATTGCGAATTGCGTATGGCCATGGACTGGTCATGTTGAGACCACGATGTGAGGCCGACTCAGCCAAGGCAACGGCGTAGAGCATGACTGGATCAATACCAACGCTTTGTGCTGCTTTTTCCCACTGATAGCCCGGAAACGCATAGACTGAAGTGCTTGCAGACATGGCTATCACTAGGGCAATGGTTTTTGCTTTAATCGTTTTCATTTTTGTCCTCTAATTGATTTCCGAGAAGCGCCTGAATGGCTTTCGGGCTTATTCTTTTCAAAGGCACTGCGCTAAAGTCAGCGATACCTCTTGTATAAACTTGTGCTGCTTTTGACCAGTCGCCCACGGCAACCGGCGCTTGCATATCAAATCCTTTTTGCTGGTTCAGATGGTCTGCAATACCCTGTAATAGCCTTGGGTATTCACCCACTTCGTCCCGCAACAAGTAAGCCTGGTAGCGTGTTAAAAACTCTTTTTGTTTAAAGGGGTATTCCCTGTCATCTACCTTGCAGAGTTCAACCCATCCCCCCATGTCTGAAATAACGCGGTGAATAAGCGCATCGTCAAACATCACGGATGTCCAAGCGCCAACCTGACGAACAGCCTTGTCAACTTTGTTCCAAGCAACCATGGCTCTTGAACCCGAGTTGCCATCGATATGCTTGATGACGTCAGCGGGCTTTGGAAAAAATTGCCCAGTATCCGGTGATTGAATATGCCGAGTCAGACCGATTCGCACTTCTTCAATGCTGTAAGCACGAAGGGCTTCAAATGCGATGGATAGCAATTGTGGTGATACGCTTTTGCCATACATGGCCCAAGCAGCTCCCCAAACTTCAGCAAACTCGCGTTTATCAACCTCCAGCACTTGAACGAACCTCCCGAACTCCTAGTCTGGCCCAGCTTTCAGCAATGCGGCGATTGCTTTCTTCAATATTCAATTGGTGATTGCTGCCCTTTAGGCTCGTCGATGATTGCTGTACTTCATCAATGCGAACGTACTCGTCTTCCCATTGCCGGTTTAAAAGCCAATTATGTGGCATAGGGGTCTTAGTCCGATCTTGATACTGTAATCGGTTGTCTCGTTGCTCTTTCCAGCGTGTTAGCACTTCCAAGGCGAGTTCATGGTCTTCATTGAGGCCCATGCGTAGCCATTCTTCTTTGGCTTTCGCTTTTTTTTCTTTGCGTATTTGTACATCCCAGAAGTCTTCAAACTGTATGTGGTCAACAGTTCTAACTGTTGATTTATTACTTCTCTCAGAGTCATCCGACCGTTGAGAGTCCCTTACCGGGTTGCCATCAGGCATAAACAATGATGAAAATTCTTCTGGTAGCCGAGCTTGAAAAGCGGCAAGAGATTTCAAAAGCGATGCCATACCAATGAAGTCGGCAGGTACATCTTTAAGCAACCGAAAGGCTGCTTTACCTTGGTTTGGGTTTTCGATTGGGTTGTGCTTCAGAAAGCTCCGAATCAAAGTCCAACCGGATTCCTCGCAACGAATGAGAAACTGATCTTGTTCTAACTCATTTAGAGTCTTGGCAACCTGTTGCTCATCCCAGTTCAAGTCAGAAGCAACGTAACCAATCGGCAATCGAAAGCATCCAAGCAAATTACAATGTGGGCATGTAAGCAAATACAGTCCTAGCAACTTCGCTGAGTCACTCCAGGACAAAACGTTTTGCTTTAGCCAAAAGCGGGTATAGACCTTGCCATAATCACGCATGGAGGAACTCGCTTTTGTGTTTACGTAAAATGCTGACCATTACTTGCCCTTAATCCTACTGGTTACTGGCTTTTTGCTCGCTTGGGTATTCGGGATAGATGTCCGGTCTTAACTGGGAACGGGTTACCTGTCCTTGCGTAGCTTGTTCGATGGGTAAAACGAATTCAGCGGGAACACGCCCTGATTTATTCAACCAAAACCAGACGTTTTGCTGTTTTGAGTTGATGGCTCGTGCTAATGCTGATTGCCCGCCGACCAAGTCAATGGCACGGCGGAGATGTTTTTGTGTCGTGTTGAACACTTCCATACCGTCTCCTCTTACAATAATAACTGTTACAAGATTGAATGTTACAGTTTAAACTGTAGGTAAGTCAACAGTTAAAATTGTTGAAAGGCTACAGTTTTATTTGTAGAATACAGGCTTATGAAAACTTTATCCGAACGATTAAACCATGCCTTGCAGCTTACTGGGGTGACTCAGTCTGAGTTAGCTCGTCGCATTGGTATCAAACAGCAGTCGATCAGCCAGATTTGTTCTGGTAAATCGGCTAGGTCTCGTTACACGATGCAGATCGCGGAGGCGCTTCGCGTAAATGCTCATTGGCTCGCTACAGGTGATGGCGAGATTGGCTTGGGGGTCGGTAATGTAGAAGTAGGGCCTGACATTAAAGGGTGTATTCCTCTTATTAATTGGGTTCAGGCTGGGGATTGGACTGAAATAGCGGAGGGATTTGCCTTTGAAGATGCAGAGGAGTGGCGTGAAGTCACAGGGAAAGCACATGAAGGTTGTTTCGCGCTTCGCGTAAAAGGCGACAGTATGGAAAATCCAAGCGGCAAAAAATCAATACCAGAAGGTGCAGTTATAGTTGTAGATCCTGATGCTCCTTACTCATCTGGTTCATTGGTTGTAGCGCGGCTTGATGATTCAAGAGAAGCAACCTTTAAACAATTAGTCTTGGATGGTGAGCAAAAATATTTGAAGCCTCTCAATCCACAATATCCAGCAATACCGATCAACGGCAACTGCTCAATTATTGGCGTTGTTAAACAAGCTATCATCGATTTTTGGTAGCGAAGGAATTTGTGGTTTAACCACTGTTGTTCATGAGCTGAAGAAGCAACGATTGCAAACAGCTACAACAGAGCATTGGCGCACGCTGAGAGTAAACGGTAACTGATTAGATAACCATTGATTGTTTATAAAGTCAAGATCAGCGAAAATAGCAGCCAATTACGATTAACACGACGGATTTGACAAGCGAAGAACTGAAAAGAGAGTACTTCCAAAAGTGTGTACAAATCCGTGTACAAACTAAAAGAATTTATACATGGCAAACCAAGATTTTCTCAATGAAATCAATAAGCGAAGGACCTTTGCTATCATCTCGCACCCGGATGCGGGTAAAACCACCATTACAGAAAAAGTTCTGTTATTCGGACAAGCGATTCAAAAAGCGGGTACCGTAAAAGGTCGTGGCTCAAACCAGCACGCAAAATCAGACTGGATGGAAATGGAAAAAGAACGTGGTATCTCGGTTACTACGTCAGTTATGCAATTTCCTTACAATGAGCGTCTGGTTAACTTACTTGATACTCCTGGACACGAAGACTTCTCTGAAGATACCTACCGTACATTGACAGCGGTTGACTCTTGTCTAATGGTGATCGACGCTGCGAAAGGTGTTGAGGATCGTACTCGTAAATTAATGGAAGTAACACGCTTACGTACTACACCTATCGTCACCTTTATGAATAAGTGTGACCGTGATATTCGTGACCCAATGGAGTTATTAGACGAAGTTGAAACCGAGCTTAACATCGCCTGTGCACCTATCACATGGCCGATTGGTTGCGGTAAAGAGTTTAAAGGTGTGTATCACATTCACCGTGAAGAAACGATTTTGTATAGCACAGGCCAAGGCCACACTATTCAAGAAGTTCGAACAATCAAAGGACTCGATAACCCAGAGCTTGATCAAGCTATTGGTAGCGAACTGGCAGAGCAGCTTCGTGAAGAGCTTGAGCTAGTTGTCGGTGCATCACACGAATTTGACTTAGATCTGTTTTTAGCGGGCGAGCTATCACCTGTGTATTTTGGTACGGCATTAGGTAACTTTGGTGTTGACCATGTACTTGATGGCTTAACAGAGTGGGCGCCTGCACCACTACCACGCGAAACAGAAGACCGCCAAGTTGTTGCAACCGAAGAGAACTTCTCTGGCTTCGTATTTAAAATCCAAGCGAACATGGATCCTAAACACCGTGACCGTATTGCCTTTATGCGAATTGTATCAGGCAAATATAGCCAAGGTATGAAGATGAGCCACGTACGTATTGGTAAACAAGTGAGTATCTCTGATGCGGTAACCTTTATGGCCGGTGACCGTGAGCGAGCGCAAGATGCTTACGCGGGTGACATCATAGGTTTACACAACCACGGCACGATTCAAATTGGTGACACTTTCACACAAGGTGAAAAAATGAAGTTTGGTGGTATCCCTAACTTCGCACCAGAATTATTCCGTCGTATTCGCTTAAAAGATCCACTTAAGCAAAAGCAATTATTAAAAGGCTTAGTTCAGCTATCTGAAGAAGGTGCTGTGCAAGTATTTAGACCACTTATTAACAACGACCTTATTGTTGGTGCGGTCGGTGTACTACAGTTTGATGTGGTTGTTGCGCGCTTAAAAGCAGAGTACAACGTTGACGCCATTTACGAAGGTGTCAGCGTAAACACTGCTCGTTGGGTAAGCTCTGACGATGTTAAAAAGTTTGAAGAATTTAAGCGTAAGTGCGAGAGCAACTTAGCATTAGATGGCGGCGATAATCTTACTTATATCGCACCAAGCCGTGTTAACTTGAACTTATCGATGGAACGCTATCCAGACATCAAGTTTAATCATACACGCGAAAACTAATACACTAAGCTTGCATCAAATTTAAGTGCCCGTACTGCGGGCCATAAAGGTAAAAATTACAATGAATATTCGTACTCTTTTAATCGAAAAAGCAATTGCAGCTATGGTTGCAGCTGGATTACCAGAAGACACAAATCCAGCGGTTACACAAAGTACACGCCCGCAGTTTGGTGATTACCAAATCAATGGCGCAATGGGCGCGGCTAAAAAATTAAAATCAAACCCGCGTGAACTAGCACAAAAAATTATCGATAACCTAGACCTTGCTGATATCGCAGAAAAAACAGAAATTGCAGGCCCTGGTTTTATCAACATTCACTTAAAGCCTGAATTTTTATCAGCTAGCTTAAAAGCAGCAAACGAAGACGAAAAGCTGGCTGTTGCGCCACATGCAAAAGCGCAGAAAGTGGTTGTTGATTATTCATCACCTAACCTTGCCAAAGAAATGCACGTAGGTCACTTACGTTCAACTATCATTGGTGATGCGGTTGTTCGTGCCCTTGAGTTCCGTGGTGATGAAGTTGTTCGTCAAAACCACATGGGTGACTGGGGTACTCAGTTTGGTATGTTAATCGCGCACTTAGAAGATCAAATCAACCAAGGTGTTGATTTAGAATCTGTTGCACTTGCGGATTTAGAAACCTTCTATCGTGATGCGAAAAAACGCTTTGATGATGAAGAAGGCTTTGCCGATAAAGCGCGTAACTACGTGGTTAAATTGCAAAGCGGCGACGCGCACTGTGAAAAACTTTGGAAGCTATTCATTGCCACTTCTGTAAAGCACTCTGAAGAAGTTTACAAACGCCTAAACGTAACGCTTACGCAAGATGACATCATGGCAGAAAGTGCTTACAACAGCGAACTTGCAAACATCATCGCGCTATTAAAAGACAAAAACATTGCTGTTGAATCTGATGGCGCACAAGTGGTGTTCTTAGATGAGCTTGCTAACAAAGACGGTGAGCCTTCAGTATTTATCGTACAGAAATCAGGTGGTGGTTTCTTATATGCAACAACCGACTTAGCTGCATGTGATTACCGCTCAAATAAACTCGGTGCTGATCGTATCTTAATCTTTGTAGATGCACGTCAAAGCTTACACTTCAATCAAGTTGAGCTAACAGCACGTAAAGCGGGTTTATTACGTGATGAAACAAGTTATGAATTCTGCCCATTCGGCACCATGATGGGTGAAGACGGCAAGCCATTCAAAACACGTACAGGCGGCACAGTTAAACTTGCAGACTTACTGGAAGAGTCAATCACTCGTGCAGCAGCTAAACTTGCTGAGCGTGAGTCAGATTTAAGCGACGAAGAGCGTAGCGAAATTGCCCGTAAAGTGGGTATTGGTGCAGTGAAATATGCGGATCTGTCTAAGCACCGTACTAGCGACTATATCTTCAACTGGGACACTATGCTGAGTTTTGAAGGTGCTACAGCCCCTTATTTACAATATGCATACACGCGTGTTCGCAGTATTTTCCGTAAATCAGGTATCGATGCTGCCTCATTAACAGCAGACGTTGCAATCAACGAGCCACAAGAAAAAGCACTGGCACTTAAACTTCTACAGTTAGAAGAAGTACTTGATCTAATGATCAGCGAAGCGACACCGCACGTATTATGTGGATACCTATACGAACTAGCAAGCCTATACATGACGTTCTACGAAGCATGCCCAGTTCTTAAAGAAGGCGTAGAGCCAAGTGTTCGTGACAGCCGTTTAGTACTGTGTAATTTGGTAGCGAAGACGCTGAAGTCAGGATTGGATCTTTTAGGTATCGAAGTAATGGAGCAAATGTAATCTGCTTCGTGTAGTTCGCTTTAGCTGCGTTAATGAGTTTATTTAGCCTAAGTCACATACAAAACACGTATGCTCCTTGGCATAAATAAACTCATTGCCTTGCTAGCACTCCTACACTTGCAGAAAGTTTAAGAACTCAAAGGGATAAGTCGGTTTTCCGCCTTGTCTTAGGCTAAACTACTTAGGTGAATTCTGCTTCGTGTAGTTCGCTTTGAAAGCACTCTTACACTTGCAGATGATGCGCTTCGTAGGTTGGGTAGAGCAAAGCGAAGCCCAACAAATTGACAGCTCAACAACCTTGATTAATCTTTAGCTGATAGCGATAGAGGGAATTTTATGAAACTTGAAGATATTCGCCGTGAATATTTACAGGATGGTTTATCTGAAGACATGCTTGATGCGTCTCCGATCAAGCAGTTTGAAAAATGGCTTGAGCAAGCTGTTGCCACTAATTTGCCTGATCCTACGGCGATGGTAGTCGCAACGGTTGATGAACATGGCCAGCCTTCGCAACGTATCGTGCTGTTAAAGCATCTTGATGAAAATGGCTTTGTGTTTTTTACCAATACCGGCTCGCGCAAGGCGCAGGAGCTTAAAGGTAATAACAAAATCTCTCTGCATTTCCCATGGCACCATATGGAGCGACAAGTCATTGTTTACGGAGAAGCTAAACCTCTACCAACAACTGCTGTGGCTAAGTACTTTTTGTCGCGTCCTAAAGAAAGCCAATTAGCTGCATGGGCATCTCAACAAAGTCGTCCTGTGTCATCACGTAAGGTGTTAATGGAAACATTTGCGAAAATGAAGCAAAAGTTTTCTGATGGTGAAATCCCATTGCCTGATTTTTGGGGTGGCTATTGTGTTGAGCCTACTAAAATTGAGTTTTGGCAAGGTGGTGCGCACCGCCTGCACGACCGCTTTATGTATCAACGCCAAGCCGACGGTAGTTGGCAGTTTGGTCGTTTAAATCCGTAAATGCGTTTTATCGATTCCCACTGCCATCTTGATTTTAGCGAATTTGATGAAACTCGCACAGAGCTCATCAAAGCATGCAAGCAAGTAGGAATTGAGCATTTTATTGTGCCAGGTGTGAGCTTGGCACAATCTACAGCACTTCTTTCTTTTGCCAAATCAGAGCCAAGTATTTCAGTTGCTTTAGGCTTACATCCTTATTTTTTATCTGACCACCAAGCTCATCACCTCGCAGAATTAGAGCAGTTAGCAAAAGCCAATTTAGGGCAGTTTATTGCCATTGGTGAGTGCGGTCTTGATCGCAGTATCGACAACCTCGATAAACAAACGCTGCTTTTTGAAGGGCAGATAGAGCTTGCCAATCAACTTGCTTTGCCACTGATTGTGCATCACAGACAAAGCCATGATTTAATTGCCCGCTCATTTAAGCGCTGCAAACCCAAATATGGAGGGGTTATTCATGCTTTTTCAGGCTCAGAACAACAAGCCTCAAGTTATATAAAACAAGGTTTTAAGCTTGGAGTTGGTGGCGTGATAAGTTATCCACGCGCGGCGAAAACTCGTAAAGTCTTAAGCGCTATAGAGCCACAGCATTTAGTGCTTGAAACCGACTCGCCGTCAATGCCACTTGCTGGCTTTCAAGGGCAGGTAAATACGCCGCTTAAGGTGCGTGATGTATTTGCACATTTATGTGAGCTTAAAGGCGTGATAGGTGATGCAAAGCAGCAACTTGCTGCCGAACTTTACGATTCTTGCTCTGCGCTTTTTTTGATATAGCGATTAAATTGCCAGCGTTTTAGGCCACGGCCAAGTTGCCACGTAAAAATACAAGTAATTACGAGCATAAGTAATACTTGTCTGCCTAAGTCATGAAAGCTACTGTGGCTGGTGGCTATCGATGCTTGCGTAAGATACGTTATTGCCACAAACCCCAGTGGTCTCTCGTTATCACTTATAACGGGCTCAACAAATGGTGTTTTTAATTTACTAATGCCCGGCGTTGAATCCGGTAACAAACCAAAGGTATGGTGACTTTGCCAGTTATCACTGGCAGCTACTTGAATACCTTGTTGGTCGTAAATTATTGCAGCTAACACATACTCATCTGCAGCTATGTGGTTACATAGCGCTTTTAATTCTGGTTTGTTTTTTTCTAGTAGTGGGGTTTTAGCGTTTAGGGCCATAAACTTGGTTAAGCTTATCGCTGTGCTGTCTGCACTATCATAAAGTAACTGATGACTTTGAAAACTACTATTAACGGCAACCCAGCTCAGCAGCACAAAACAGGCTGCAGCTAGACTTAAACGCACCAAACGTTGGCGGTATGTAGCCGAAAATGGAGTTTTTAGTTGGTTATTTTTCATAGTCACCGTATACGCTGCTGACAGCTTTTCAATTTGATGGTACAACTAAACCAGTATAATAACCTTATTAGTTCATTGATTGCGAGTAGCTCATGCGCGCGCAAGGACAGACATAAGTCTAATGTGGAGCCACTATGTCACAGCTTAGCCTAGCTGCTACACCTTCAGCAAATTTAGCTGAACAAATCAGCCTAAATTGCTGGTATAAAATTGAAAACAAACACCTTATTACAACAGACTTTACGCCAAAAGCAAGTCAGGGCGTATTTAGCGTAGCATTCGGTAAAGTACTTGATGCTGAGCAAATACTGGCTATTAGTGAGTTTTTAGCGGCACAAGGGTTTAGCAATTTATCGCTATGTTGTTATCAGCCAATTGCAGACATGCCAGTGGCATGGAGCTTTCATAGCGATGCAACAACAACACTCAGCCCACTGGTATTAGTTGAGTTTGCCAAGCAAATTGGTATTCAACTGGTGCAGTTGACTAATCCACCTACGGTTGATGAGCCTGGTCTATTATTAATGGACATGGACTCTACCGCGATTACTATCGAGTGTATAGATGAAATAGCACGACTTGCTGATGTATATGATGAAGTGGCTGCTGTGACCGCCCAAGCAATGGCTGGGCAATTAGATTTTGCACAAAGCTTAAAACAGCGTGTTGCTAAGCTTGAAGGTATTGATGTTGATCTAATCGATGGCTTAAAAGCACGTTTACCACTTATGCCGGGTGTTAGTGAATTATGCCAATACTTAAAACAACATAATTGGCATTTAGCCATTGCATCAGGTGGTTTTGTACCATTTGCTGAGCAAGTGCAAACACTAATAGGTTTAGATGAAGTGCACGCTAATACCCTTGAGTTCAAAGATAATCGTTTAACAGGTAAAGTGATTGGCACTATTGTTGATGCTGAAGAAAAAGCCCGTGTACTTAAACGAATCGAAGCAAAGCTTGCCTTAAATAATCGTCAAACTGTTGCCATGGGTGATGGAGCTAACGATTTAAAAATGATGGCTGCGGCAGGGCTTGGTGTGGCTGTTCACGGTAAACCTAAAGTGGTTGAGCAAGCACAAACGGCTATTAACGAAGGTTCGTTGCTGCAAGTTGCTTACCTGTTAGGCCTACCGCTAGATTACTCGCTTTAACCAGATTGCTTTGCGTTTACTCATTTCGTCGATCAGCCTTTGGTCAATATCAAAATGGGTAAGCGCTTCTTCGGTTATATCAATTAAATCTCCCACACCAGCAACAGCCCATAATGCTTCCTCTAAATCTTTTGCTTTGTGTAAAGCATATTGGCTGATGTACTTAAGCTCATTCGATAAGTAATCAATATCAGGCCGGCCTGTACGTGATACATATAAACGAAATACAAACACTAAGTCGTTTTTCAGTGCTTTTTTTACAAATAGTGTTTGTGATGTGTAATCCTCATCGCTAATGCAGCGGCTGGTAATTGAGTCAGCAATTGTGCCTAAACGTGGGTTAAAACAAACAAAAAGTGTAAATGGCAAAGGAGCATCTTGACGACTGCGATCTTTGATAAGTGGGGTGATCACTTCGGTTATTTGGTCTGTCGACAACAAGCCATCAATGCTGGTGTTTTCATTAAGTAGTGCAAAATTTTGTAAAAGCACATGTAATGGACTTGGGTATAAGCCTTGCCCAATAGCACCTATTTTAAAATGCGCTGATTCTTTATGGAGATAAAGCGGAAATTGGCAAACACTTTTTGTTACCATGTTTCTAAGTGCAGTAGAGAGCCCAGGAATCTTAGGGGTTTCTTCACACACTTTTAGCTTATCTTTATTATTATCAATCAACACCGTGAAAAAGGTTATTGCCATATGAGGCAAATCGGTTACTCGATGTACTTTTAAATTCACAGTTGTAAGCGACTTACTTATTGCCATAACTTCATAGCTAAGATCACTTAGGTCGTGTTTTTTGGTGATTTTCTGTAGCTCAGGCAAGCTTAACTTAATGATATCGCCCTTTTTAAAGTCTACAGGTTTCTCACATTCAATTTGTAACCCCATAACTGAAAGATCACGTGTGTAGCCCTGCACAAGTTGCTCTTTATGCTTAACCGTGACAGATGTTTTATATAAGAATCGCTTATGCGCTCTTAAATTCACATACTCTAAGGCAACAGGCTCTAGATGAGGCGGTGACTTGTGTTTACTGTGGCCAAATTGTTTTAATTGATTAACCGCAGTTTTATCAAATACACGTTGTTGGTATTTTTTCTGCTCATACTCACTACCCACTGAAGTCAAAATCAACAAGTATTTAACGTCTTTTAGCATGCCTTGCACACGCGGGGTCGGTGGCTTATTGAGCTTTTCGATGTTTTTACCTGCGCTACTTGGTAACGTCAATGGAATGTATGAATCTTCTGGATGGCTTGGCATTAGCTGAAGTTTAAAACACTGCCAGCTATCTTTTTGACTACCAAACCCTAAAAACAAATCTTTTAAATGAGGCTGATTATTTAACTCAGAGCGAGTTGCTGAATAGTAATATATTCTGCCAGATACTGTATGAGTAAAAGTGTAAATATAGTCTTCTTTTACGGCATCAGGGCTACTGAGTAAGTGAGCAATGCGCTGCTGATTAACAATACTGTATAAACATGACACTTTTCGCTCATCACAAAAGTAACGCTGAATAAATATATTGTTTTCTGTTGTTAAGGCGAGACTTGGGTAAAGCTTGTCACCCTGCAAACTTAAAAACGTATAGAGCGAAGTCACTCGAGGAATATAGTATTGCTCATATCCTTTAGAGACAACAGCATCTAAGGTATTGTCTAAATTAACTTTATAGCGTCGTTTATTGCCGTGGATAAAGCTATTTAAAAAGTCGTCAAACTGCTTGTTATTTTCTATAAAGGTACGTTTTAAGCGCACATGATTATATTCACGCGATACCTTTTCGACGGCAATGACTTCATATTGAATACCATTTTTCAGACCCAGCTCAAAGTCTTGCTCGAGACCAACCAAGCGTAAGCCAATTAATTGGCCTTTTTTTAATTTATATCGGGGGGCAAGTTTGATTTTTGCACCGCTTAACGAGATATCAGAAGTTGATGCTGAGACTTTCGTTTCTTTATCAATTTCAACCGAGATCTTTATGGAGTAATTCATGCGCTCTTCAGAGCGGCTTTCATAAGAAGCAAATTTGATAACTTTTGCGGTTAACTGATTACTACTGTCATCGCTAATGAGGTCTTGCTCGGCGGCTTTTTTTTGCATCACTCGGTGATTGTTTTCGGTATTCATTACCGCTTCATAGACTGCAAGGGTATAGCCACCGTGGCGTTTAATCGCATCTTCAAACACTTCAATGGCGGTGTCATCCATAAAGTGCTGTTTGCCCTCATACTCGTAAGGTTTTACTTGTCCAGTGACTTGACCACGCAAATCGATAAAGCGTGCTACAGGCTGAGATAAACGCGACATCTCCATTTTGATCAAAAACTGCTCTGGCTTAGTTAAGCTGGCTGTTTTTGCTTTAAATAGCTTGTCGAATTGAGGTGTGCCTAAATTCGCCTTTAGTTCTTCAACTAGACTTTCGTATTTAAGCAAGATATCTTCAGGCATTTATAAAACCATCACTGTCTATCAAATAACGTAGTATTACTCGGCGGTGTTTTGCAGCTCACTACGCGAGTAGTAATTACTTTGTTGTTTTATTAGTTATTGTTATAAGTACTAGCCAATAAAATGGCAAGTTCTCTGGTATTTATTATTAAGCAAAAACTGTGCCCTTAACTTGTTCTTTAGTCAACAGTTAACATATAAGAAGCTCGATAGGGAGCAAGTTACCATGTATTATCTTCGATGTTTTTAAATCTACTATACATCAATTACCTTAGTAGTCAGTTTTACTTTGTCTACCAGATGCTTGAAAATAGTGGTTCAGTAAATACCAGCTATCCAAACAGGTAAGGCCGAATGGCAAAATCAGCAAAAATCGAATTTGTCTGCACTGAGTGCGGCATGAATTATCAGCGCTGGCAAGGGCAGTGTAAATGTGGTGCATGGAATACCCTTGCAGAGTTTAAACCGTCAGCAGGGCAGTCAAAGCAAGCTGCTAGTCGAGCTGCAATTGCAGGCTATGCCGGTAATGTGGGCGGCGGTTCAAAAAAAATAAATGAAGTTGCAACCACTGAAGCTGAAAAGCGCCTCACAGAAATTGGTGAATTAGACAGGGTATTAAGTGGCGGCGTGACCACAGGCTCAGTGAATATAATTTCTGGGGATCCAGGAGCAGGTAAAACCACCTTGTTGTCAGATTTAGTTGCACGTATGTCAAAAGTAATGCCGTCTTTATACTGTACAGCAGAAGAGTCATTATCACAGTTTAAAAATCGGGTTAACCGCTTACGCCTAGATTACAACGAAGATGAGCTGTACTTACTATCTGAAACCAGCGTTGAAGCAATCATTGAAGAACTTGATAAAAATAAAATAAAGTTTGCTGTTATCGACTCAATTCAGGCTGTTGTAACAGAAACGGCAAATGGTACTCCAGGGTCACCTTCACAAGTGAAAAGTGCGGCTCAGGCGCTCACGCAATATTGTAAGCAAAATGATGTGACCATGTTTATTATCGCTCACGTAAACAAAAATAACGAAATTGCTGGGCCACAAACCTTAGTACACATTGTTGATGCGTTATTACACATTGACACCAATGATGGGCAAGTAAGGACATTACGTGCCAATAAAAACCGTTTTGGCGATATCGACACTGTGGGCATTTTTAGAATGTGTGAGCGAGGTATGCTGAGCGTTGATAATCCGAGCGAAATCTTCCTATCAGGCTCAACGACTGAGTCGCCGGGCTCTGCGATTACTTGTATTCGTAAAGGCAATCGTAACTTACTACTCGAAATTCAATGTCTAACCACAGAAACCGAAGCTGAATTCCCTCAACGAGTGTGTGTTGGTTTAAACATGAATCGTATCAAGATGCTCACGGGGATTTTACGAAAACACACTAAAACAAAAATCTTCCATGATACGTTTTTTAATATAGTTGGTGGTTTAAAAATTGATGAGTCAGAAACCTGCATTGATTTAGCGTTAGTTACAGCACTTTTAAGTAGTTTGAATGAGTTTGTGGTGCCACGGACTACTTGTATTATGGGCGAGTTGAGTTTAAATGGTGATGTAAGACCAATAGACAGTGGCGTACCTCGAGTTAAAGAAGCGGCGCAACATGGCTTTACTGAAATCTTTATTCCTTATCGTAATTACCATAAATCAATGGAAGGCTTAGGCGCAAAAATTACCCCAGTGAAAACTGTGCATGAATTACTGTCGTTAATTAACTAAACACAATTTGATACACTGATAAAAAATTTACACCAATTAAAGGAAATAAAATGAAGAAGTTAATTATTGCGGCGGTTGTTGCTGCGGCAGTCGGTGGCGTAGCTTACGCAAACTATGCTGTGACACAGGAAGTGAAAACAGTGGTTGATCAGCAGCTGAGTGCTTTATCAACACAAAGTGGTGTAGATATTACTTATAGCGATATTTCAGCGAGTGTTTTTGATAGCAGCATGGAGCTTTCGGGTATCAAAGTACAAAGCCTTGATAGCAATGAAGCTATTGCAACCATAGATACGATTGAAGTATCAGGTTATGAGCAAGACAGCATTCCACCTCATACTGGGTTTGTGATGACAAACTTTCGATTCAGTGATGATTTCCTCGCTCAGTTACCGCAAAACGCCAACAACAAATTAGCGTCTACAAGCTATAACGTTAAGTCTTCGCTAGATTACAATAAAGACTCTGGTGATAGTGCGTTTGCAGTTAACGTGACTGCAAATGAAGTGGCCGATGTTCACTTTAATTTAGGGTTGGCGAAATCAACTCCTTTAATGGAAGCGTCATTGGCTATCAGCAAGATGCAAAACTCAACACAAAATGGCCAGCTCACATTAGAGCAGCAACTGCAGCAGCAATCAAAAATGATGGCGGCCATGAGCCAGTTAGAGCCACGAAGTATTTCACTGTCAGTTGCAGATGAAGGTGAGTTAAAAGCGGTTGTAGAGAGCTTCTTGCAAGCGCAAGGTATGACTCATGAACAGTTCCAGCAGGTTGTTGCTATGCAGTTACAACAAGCGCCGGTTAGCACTGACTTAGAGACTGCTATTACTAATTTTGCTCAAGGCTTATCATCATTCTCGGTTTCGGCAAACTTGCCAGAAGGTCAGTCTATGATGCAAATCAATCAGCAAATTATGGCGCTAATGGGACAACCTGAAGAACTTGCCAAATTTATTAACCTTCAAGCAAGCGGTAAATAAGGCTAAGGTGCAGACAACCTTAAAGTGTTGTTCCGTCTTGTGAGCTTACTTTAAGGTTGTTTTTAACTTTTCGGATGCCTCGGTTATGCTCCAAAAACTTTTGTGCTAAAGCACGTTGAAATCCTGTCTTGGTAGAGCCGATAAGCTCAACCGTATCACCCTCTACAATCACCTGTAGATTAGAAATAGTAAAGTTAGGGTTGCTGGTAAGTTTCTGCAAAGCATATTGTTGCAATCTAGGTTGTGCTGATGTGCTTGATGTTAAAACACTGGTATTTGCACTCACCTTTGTCGCACAAGCTAGTAAAAATAAACAACTTAATGAGATCAGTACTACGGTTAATTTAAAGCGGTTCATACGATTCCCTCGCGAAGACTCTGTTGCAGAACCAGTTACAATTATCATTCCAATTTTAAGTTTATGATTATAAAGTGATTTTATGCTTGATAGGTTAAAAGGTATGAACTAATTACACAGTAATTAGTAAAAAAGTACATGCAGCTGAGAGCAAAATGCCGAGACGAGCTCGGCATTTTCAAGTAAAGATATTAAGCTATTTTTTCTTTTTTACTTTTGCTTTGGCTTTTTTCTTAGCCTTGATCTTTGCAGGATCTTTTTTCTTTTTAGATGGGATCTTTGCTTCTTTGTGTTGAGGCTCAATACCTTTAATTACGCGACGTTTAAGCTTTTGCTCAATGTAGCGTTCAACCTTGCCCAGAATAGCCACATCGTGAGCTTCAATAAATGAAATCGCAATCCCTTTTTTGCCAGCGCGGCCAGTACGGCCAATGCGGTGTACATAGATATCTGCAGTACGCGGCATATCAAAGTTAATAACATGACTAATATCGGCGACATCAATGCCACGTGCAGCAACATCGGTTGCCACTAAGATATTATTGCGACCAGAGTGAAAGTTCTCCATCGCTTTCATGCGTTTGTCTTGTGGCATTTCACCACGTAGCCATGCAACGCGTAACCCTTCGTTGTTAAGCTCACCAATCAAGGTTTCTAAGCGTTCACGGGTTTTAACAAACACGATTGCTTTATGTATGTCTTCACCGTTTAGGATCTCAACCAACATTTTTAGTTTATGGTTATAGTCATCAGCTAGATGAACCCACTGATGAATTTTAGCTTTCTCTTTTCGGGTTGACTCTGCTTCAAGTAATGCAGGGTCATTTAAAATTCGTTCTGCAAATAACTCAACGCTGTCGCCTTCAAGTGTTGCTGAGAATAAGAAACATTGGCGACGATTACGTGCTTCGTCACAAATTCGCAGCATTTCTTTACGAAAACCCATGTCTAGCATGCGATCAGCTTCATCAAGAATAAGCAGTTCAACATTCTCAGCATGGAAATTCTCAGTTTCGAGGTATTCCATTAAGCGCCCTGGCGTGGCAATTAAAATGTCGTTATTACTCTCGAAAATTTCTTTATGTGTCCCGTAGTTAATACCGCCGGTTACTACACCAATTTTGAGGTGTGTTTGCGCAGCAAGTAATTCACATTGTTCATGAATTTGATAAGCCAATTCACGAGTCGGTGTCATGATCAGCACGCGAGCAAAGCCAGGATCGCGACGAGGGAAATCAAGCAAGTATTGAATTGCAGGGATCAAAAAAGCGGCTGTTTTACCAGTACCAGTTGGCGCAGATGCTAAAATATCGCGGCCTCTTAGCGCTTCAGGGATCGCTTGTTGTTGAATACTGGTTGGTGTATCAAAACCCATTTTATTAATGGCATTTAACAGCTTGTTATCGATATCAAATTCAGAAAATTGCATAGAGTGACGTAAATAGAGGACAATTAGGCCTAATTATACGCGTTAACGCGGCTGTGGTGAATGAAAAGGTGAAAAAATGTCAGGCTTTGTGTTTAAACAATTTTCGGTGGAGCAAACTCGTGCTGCAATGAAGGTGTCAACGGATGGCATTTTGTTAGGCGCATGGGCCACTCTTACTAACGCCACACGTATATTAGACATAGGGACTGGAACAGGGCTGCTGGCCTTAATGGCAAAACAGCGAGCGCCACAAGCAACAGTGATGGCGATCGAGATTGATCATGATGCCTGTATCGACGCCCGCGCTAATTTTACCAATAGCCCGTGGTCAGATATCCGTCTTTATCAAGGTGCCGTGCAGTCATTTGATTCACCAGAGCCCGTTGATGTTATCATCACTAACCCGCCATATTTTAACGCCAGCCTCAAAGGAGAGAATGCGCCGCGTAATGCTGCACGTCATTCTGATGGCCTTAGTTTTAACGAATTAATAGCTGCATGTAGCAGGCTTAGTCATGACAAAACGTTGTTGAATGTTATTTTACCTTGTCCGGAAGCTGAGCAATTTATTGCTATTGCAAAGCAATTAGGTTGGCATTTAAATCAACAATGTTTGATTCAAACAACGCCCAAAAAAGCGCCGAGCCGCTGCTTAATGTTATTTAGCCAACAGGCTATAGAGTGCAAAAAATCGCAGTTGGTTATTCATGCTCAGGATGGTAGTTACAGCGCCGATTATCAAAGGCTTTGCAAAGCCTTTTATTTGAAAATGTAACGCTAATATAAGATTTTTGGCGATTCTAATTACTGTTCGGGAATCGCAGGTGGACGTAATTGTATCACCTCATCAAGTTGAATTTGCTGAACATATTCAAGTTTAAGTAAAGCATCTAGTACTCTTTTACAATGTTGTTTATCAATATCAGCACTACAAAAGTTGATGATATTAAATTGTCGTTTGATGTTCAGTCCCGTTATGTCAGGCAGTGGTTGCGTGGTTTCAATTAATACACGAATGCTGGGATAGGGATCGGCATAACCAGAGTGTAATAATTTTTCGATGTTAAATAGGTTATCTTTAAGTTTGCCTAGTTCATTCGCTGTTTTCACGCTTTGTGGTATAAATACTTGTTCGTTAAGGCTATTTACTGTAATTTCGCCTTTGGCGTGAAGTGGGTTAATTTGATGATTGTCATATTGAATAACATCACCAGTCACTAAAGTGAATTGTTTCATTGTGTATCCTTTCAATTGGTTATCCATCCACCTCAAGCATAACAAAATGATGCGTCTAAAAAAATTAATTGTAGTAATAAATTCTTAATAAAGTAGGTGATCTATGTTCCGTTTAGCGTTTGTACTCGCTGCGATGTTATTTTCTCAACTATGCGCTGCAGCAATCAGCCCGGTAGGGCTTTGGAAAACAATTGATGAAGAAACGAATGAAGCGAAATCACTCGTGCGTATTAGTGAACAAAACGGCGTGCTGGTTGGCAATGTTGAAAAAATATTGAATCCAGCTAAGCAAGATGCACGTTGTGAAAAATGTAAAGGTGATAAGAAAAATCAGCCTATTTTGGGGTTGCAGATTATTGAAGGCGCAAAGGATGCCGGAGATGGAAGTTGGCAAGATGGTGAAATTCTTGACCCTAATAATGGCAAAACCTACACCTTAAAATTGACACCACAACAACAAGGTAAGGTGCTTGAAGTGCGTGGTTATATTGCTTTTTTCTATCGTAATCAATATTGGCAACGCGTTGAATAAAAAAAGCCAAGCATTGCTTGGCTTTTCCTGACAAGCGACTTTTACAAACTTTCGCTGTATTCAGTCATTATTTGCTCAACCCAGTTGGCAATACGCTCATCGCTGAGTTCGTATTGACTGTCTTCATCAAGGGCTAAGCCAACAAATTGTTTGCCATCTTCAGTCAGCGCTTTTGATGCTTCAAACTCGTAACTTTCATCGTTTGGCCACTTTCCTAATAAGGTGATGCTTTGATCACAAATTTCATCGTGCAGCATGCCAAGAGCATCTTGGAACCATTGACCATAACCTTGTTGATCACCCATGCCAAACAGAGCCACTGTTTTACCATTTAGATTAACATCTTTGATATCATCCCAGATAGACTCCCAGTCTTCTTGAAGCTCACCAAAATCCCATGTAGAAATGCCGAAGATAACGAAATCGAATTGTTCTGCATTTTTTAATGGTTCATCTTTGATGTTATGCAAGCTCACAACGTCTTGCCCAATAATATCGCGAATTTTCTCTGCCGCTATTTCTGTATAGCAGGTAGTCGAACCATAAAATAAACCAATCTGCATCGTATTTATCACCGTGTGTTTGCCTGATATGATAGCTACTCAAGCCGCTTGAAGTATCTACCTTCATGTAGTTTGGTAATATTTTACCGTAAGGCCTATTTAATTGATACCTTGATAAGGATGAGAGTAACCGTGGCGGATAATACTTCACAAGCACAAGCAGGTGTCATGACGGAACAAAATGCAGAGCATTTAGAGGTTTTTTTAGATACCTTGTATTTAGAACAAGGAGTCAGTGAGAATACTCTTGCCGCTTATCGAAGTGACCTCGATAAGTTTTGCCAATTTATTAAAGACACAGACTTACTTGCAGTAACAGCAGAAGATATAGAAGCTTATTTAGCATACCGTGTCGATTTAGGACTAAAGTCGCGCAGCACGGCTCGAAGTATCAGTGCGCTCAAGCGTTTTTATCAGTATTTTGTGCGTGAAAAAGCAATCCCCGACTCACCAATGGTTAATATTGCACAACCCAAGGCGGGGCAATCGTTACCAAAAACTCTCTCTGAAGCCGAAGTAGAAGCATTGCTTGCAGCTCCTAATATTGAAGATCCAATGGGGCTTCGCGATAAAGCCATGCTTGAACTGTTGTATGCCACCGGGCTGCGTGTTACTGAGCTGGTAGGGCTAAGAATGGAGCAAATAAACCTGCGCCAAGCAGTCGTATTTGTAAAAGGTAAAGGTAATAAAGAACGATTAGTCCCTTTGGGTGAAGAAGCAATGTACTGGCTTGAACAGTTTTTAAAAGTAGGGCGCTCGCAGATGATTAAACACGCTACCGACTTTGTGTTTCCGTCTAAGCGGGGCATTGGCATGACCCGACAAACTTTTTGGCATCGCATCAAACACTATGCTATTTTGGCAGCAATAGAGTCACCATTATCACCGCATACGCTCAGACATGCTTTTGCGACGCACCTTTTGAATCATGGGGCAGACCTTCGTGTTGTGCAAATGATGTTAGGTCATAGTGACTTATCAACAACACAAATTTATACGCATGTAGCGAATGAAAGATTAAAGTCGGTACACGAGCAGCATCACCCTCGTGCATAGTGCAACTTTTTTTAAGATGTACCGGTCTATGTAAAAAATGTTCAGGATATAGGATAGTTATGAAAAAGTTAGTTTTAGCCACGGCACTATTTGGCACAAGCTTAAATGTTTTTGCAAATGGCGTATCGACGACAGAAGCCGTTGACGCACCAATTGTTTCAAAATTTGCCGAGTTAGGTGTAAAGGTTAAGCAAGTTAACCCAAGCCCTGTGGCTGGTCTTAAAGAGCTAATTACCGATAAAGGCGTGTTATACGCAAGCCCTGATGGCCAATTCTTAATGCAAGGTACGTTGATTGACCTAAACAACCGTGTAAATCTAACCGAGCATGCGTTAAGTGATGTGCGTAAACAAGGCGTTGCAGAGTACGAAGACTCGATGATTGTTTACAAAGCAAAAAACGAAAAGCATTCAATCACAGTATTTACAGATATCACTTGCGGGTATTGTCGTAAATTACACCGCGAATTAGACGACTTTTTAGAGGCGGGTAT
The DNA here is from genome assembly GCF_004792295.1 of Pseudoalteromonas sp. MEBiC 03607. Classification (NCBI taxonomy): domain Bacteria; kingdom Pseudomonadati; phylum Pseudomonadota; class Gammaproteobacteria; order Alteromonadales; family Pseudoalteromonadaceae; genus Pseudoalteromonas; species Pseudoalteromonas sp. MEBiC 03607. The sequence continues at coordinate 3,320,192 of NZ_SRRY01000001.1, read as the reverse complement.
TACTGTTAAGTATTTAGCTTTTCCAAGAGGCGGTTTAGCGGGCAAAGGTTATCAAGACTTAATGAATGTGTGGTGTGCTAAAGACCCAGCAGAAGCGTTAACAGAAGCTAAAGCGGGCGCAGAAGTAGCTACAGTCCCAGGTTGTAACGCCCCGATTGCAGAGCATTACCAACTTGGTCAAAGCTTTGGTATGTCAGGTACACCGGCAATTATTTTAGAAGATGGAACGATGATCCCAGGTTATCAATCTGCTGCGCAAATCAGCCAAGCACTTGATGCTTTACCAAAAACATCGTCATAACTATTTTTAAACGAAAAGGCCTATTTGTCGTAGGCCTTTTTTATTCGCCTTAAGTTAAGAAGTACACTTTCCAACATGGAAAAAATAATTCAAGTTCGTCCTCGCGTTGATGACTCACACCTGCCAAATCATTTACATCCAGTCATTAAACAAATTTACGCATCAAGACAGGTGCAAGACGCAATAGAGTTAGATAACAGTGCGGCTACGTTACATGACTTTCGGTTGTTTAAGGACATAGACAAAGCCGTGTTGTTGTTGCAAGACGCATTAAAAGCACAAAGCCGCGTGTTAATCGTGGGAGATTTTGATGCTGACGGTGCAACCAGTACAGCAACCTTGATGCAAGGTCTTGCCATGTTTGGTTTGAAAAACCTTGATTACTTAGTGCCAGATAGATTCAGTTTAGGGTATGGCCTAAGTCCTGCGCTTGCAGAGCAAATTGTGGCTATGCAGCCTGAGCTTGTGATTACCGTTGATAACGGTATTTCATGCATAGATGGCATTGCAATTGTAAAGCATGCGGGTATTAAGGTGCTGGTGACTGATCACCACTTGCAGGGCGAGGCATTACCTAATGCCGATGCCATTGTGAACCCGAATCGTCATGACTGCCATTTTCCATCGAAATCAATAGCAGGCGTTGGGGTGGCTTTTTATCTGCTTATCGCTTTACGTAGTCACTTACGTGATCAAGGGTATTTTCAACATCAGCCAATGCCGAATTTGGCCGAATTACTTGATATTGTTGCCCTTGGTACCGTTGCCGATGTGGTCGCCCTTGATGCCAATAACCGTACCTTAGTACATCAAGGTTTAGCTCGTATTCGTAGCGGTAAAACACGTCCAGGTATTAGTGCTCTCATTGAAGTGGCAAATCGTAATGCAGCGCGCTTAAGTGCCAGTGACTTTGGCTTTTCATTGGCACCACGCTTAAATGCAGCAGGGCGCTTAGATGATATGAGTTTAGGTATAGCCTGTTTATTATCGAGCGATATTAATCAAGCCCGCCGCATTGCCAGCGAGCTCGACAGCCTCAATCATGAGCGCCGTGAAATAGAGCAGGGCATGCAAACTGAAGCGCAAGCTGTGCTTGACCGTTTAGCCTTTAAAACAGATTCAGTGCCTGATGCCATTTGTTTGTATCAAGCTGATTGGCACCAAGGTGTTATTGGCATTTTGGCTGGTCGCTTAAAAGAAAAGTATCACCGTCCTACGATTATTTTTGCAGCCGGCGATAACGGTGAAATTAAAGGCTCTTGCCGCTCCATTGAAGGGCTGCATATGCGTGATTTACTTGAGCGCATAAATACCTTATACCCTCATCTGATCAGCAAGTTTGGTGGTCATGCTATGGCGGCAGGTTTAAGTATTAACGAGCAATGTTTTAATGAATTTAAAACAGTGTTTGAACACATGGTGGCACAAACACTCAGTGAAGAGCATAAGCAAAGTATTTTACTCACCGATGGTGAACTGCCAAATGATTGCTTCTCGATGGAGTTTGCCAACCTGTTAAAAAATGCAGGGCCTTGGGGACAACAATTTCCAGAGCCAGTGTTTGAACATGTGTTCGAAGTGGTACAGCAGCGTATTGTTGGTGAAAAACACTTAAAACTGGTTTTAAAACATCAATCTGGAAGGTTAGTTGACGCAATAGCATTTGCTGTTGACGTGCGTACCTGGCCCGACACCGAAGTACGCTATGTAAAAGCGGCATACCAACTCGATATAAATGAATTTCGTGGCAAATTCTCGTTACAACTAATTATCCGAGAGCTACAAAAAACCACATAAAAATATCGTTATAATCGACATAAAAGGCTAATAAAACGCTCGGTTTTTTGTTAAAATCGGGCGTTTTTAATATTTGTAGATAATTTACCGTAATTATTGTCGAAAGCGGTGCGCGGTAAATCAGCCATTTTGGAGTAATGTACATGTTTGAAGTGAATCCTGTGATTAATCAAATCAAGGAAATTCGCGAACGTACTGAACTGCTTCGGGGGTATCTTTGACTACCCTCTTAAGAAAGAGCGGTTAGAAGAAGTTAACGCAGAACTTGAAGATTCAGCAGTGTGGAATGAGCCAGAGCGAGCTCAAGCCCTAGGCCGTGAAAAGTCGGCACTCGAAGCTATCGTTGAGACCATTGATAATTTAGTGGCCGGTACCGAAGATGTTGAAGGCTTAGTTGAGCTTGCTGTTGAAGCAGAAGACGAAGAAACCTTTGCCGAAGCAGAAACTGAATTAGCCGATTTAAACGCACAGCTTGAAAAGCTAGAATTCCGTCGTATGTTCTCGGGTGACCATGACCAAAACGATGCGTACCTTGATTTACAATCAGGTTCTGGCGGTACTGAAGCGCAAGACTGGTGTAACATGTTGTTGCGCATGTACTTACGTTGGGGTGAAGCGAAAGGCTTTAAAGTTGAACTTGTTGAAGCAACTGATGGTGATGTGGCTGGTATCAAAGGCGCAACAGTGCGTTTTGTTGGCGAATATGCATACGGTTGGTTACGTACAGAAACCGGTGTTCACCGTTTAGTACGTAAGAGCCCGTTCGACTCAAGTGGTCGTCGTCATACCTCGTTTGCATCGGCATTCGTTTACCCAGAAATCGACGATAATATCGAAATTGATATTAATCCGGCTGACTTACGTATTGACGTTTACCGCGCATCTGGTGCGGGTGGTCAGCACGTAAATACAACAGAGTCGGCGGTTCGTATTACGCATATACCAACCAACACTGTTGTACAGTGCCAAAATGAGCGTTCACAGCATAAGAATAAAGACCAAGCAATGAAGCAGTTAAAAGCGAAGTTGTTTGAACTTGAAATTCAAAAGCAAAATGCCGAGAAGCAAAGCCAAGAAGATGCTAAATCTGATATTGGCTGGGGTAGTCAAATTCGTTCATACGTACTTGATGACTCGCGCATTAAAGATTTACGTACTGGCGTTGAAAACCGTAATACTCAAGCGGTTCTTGACGGCGACTTAGATAAATTTATTGAAGCCAGCCTTAAATCTGGCCTATAACCACCGAGCTAAAAAAGAGCTAAAAAATGACTGATCAAATCCAAGACGAAAATAAGTTAATCGCTGAGCGTCGTGGCAAATTAGACGCAATCCGCGAAAATTGCCCAGCCAACGGTCATCCAAACCAATTCCGTCGTGAACATTACACGGCTGATTTGCAAGCTGAGTTTGGTGATAAATCGAAAGACGAATTAGTTGCTGAGCAGCACGTTGTATCAGTAGCGGGTCGTATTCTTGCAAAACGTGGTCCTTTCCTTGCGTTACAAGATATGAAAGGCCAAATTCAAGCGTACGCGTCAAAAGACGTACAAAAAGAATTAAAAGCAAAATACGGTCAACTTGATATCGGTGACATCATCGGTGTTAAAGGTGCACTAAATAAATCAGGTAAAGGTGACCTATACGTAGAAATGACAGAGTACGAGTTACTAACTAAGTCATTACGTCCGCTACCAGAAAAATTCCACGGTTTATCTGACCAAGAAACTAAATACCGTCAACGTTATGTTGATTTAATTACCAATGAAGCGACGCGTGAAACCTTCCGTATTCGCTCAAAAGTTGTTGAAGGTATCCGTCGTTTCTTAGCTGATCGTGACTTCATGGAAGTTGAAACACCGATGCTACAAGTGATCCCTGGTGGTGCGTCTGCTCGTCCATTCGTAACACATCACAATGCACTTGATATCGATATGTACTTACGTATTGCACCTGAGCTTTACCTAAAACGTTTAGTGGTAGGTGGTTTTGAGCGTGTATTCGAAATCAACCGTAACTTCCGTAACGAAGGTTTATCAACACGTCATAACCCAGAATTCACAATGATCGAATTCTACCAAGCATACGCTGATTACATTGACCTGATGAACATCACTGAAGACATGTTACGTACTGTTGCTACAGATGTACTAGGTTCACCAATTGTTGTAAACACAACTAAAAATGAAAACGGTGAAGTGGTAGATTCAGTAGAGTACGATTTTGGTCAACCTTTTGCTCGTTTAACAATGAGCGAGGCTATCCTTAAGTACAACCCAGACTTTGATGCTGCGGTATTTAATGACCCTGAAAATCATTTTGAAGAGCTTAAAGCGTACGCTAAGCAAGTACACGTTAAGATCCCAGAAAACTGTGTATGGGGCCCAGGTAAGTTCTTATGTGAAATCTTCGAAGAGACTGCAGAGCATAAGTTAATTCAACCTACTTTCATCACAGCTTACCCATGGGAAGTGTCACCACTTGCACGTCGTAACGACGAAAACCCATTTGTGACTGACCGTTTCGAGTTCTTCGTAGGCGGCCGTGAATTAGCAAATGGTTTCTCTGAGCTTAATGATGCGCAAGACCAAGCAGAGCGTTTTTCTCGTCAAGTTGAAGAAAAAGACGCAGGTGATGATGAAGCAATGCACTACGATGAAGATTATATTCGCGCGTTAGAGTACGGCTTACCACCAACAGCAGGTGAGGGTATTGGTATCGACCGTCTTGTTATGTTATTCACTGACTCACCAACAATTAAAGACGTGATTTTATTCCCGCATATGCGTCCTCAAGCTGATTAATCAGTTTTTAGGATTAGAAAACGCCGCTTTTTTAGCGGCGTTTTTGTTATAGGAAATTTCTGATTTTTTCTTCGCTAGTGTTTTTATTTTTAATTTAAATTATTGATATATAGTGTATTTGTTGTTTTTGTTTGCTACGTAATTATTGCTTTGTTCGTTTTTAATACAAACTAAGGTTGATAAAGTCATTTTTCTAGTCAGAATGTTAATGTACTAAATAAAATCCGTTCACTGCTTAAATGGAATTAATTAAAATGACAACAAAACCAGCGCAGTTACCAACAGATGTAGCAAAAAGTGATGAACAACGTGAAAGCTTTTACCGAGCATGTATCTTTGAATTTCAAAAGTTAGGATATCAAGACCAATACCTAGCAGAATTAACTGATGAGCATATTCCTTTAACTGGTCTCGATTTATTGGCTGATAAAGAAAAAACGCCTAAAGCTTAAGCGATTTTAGGGAGTTTGAGTCAGTTGTGCACAATCTCTAACCATCTACTCGAAATTCCTTGAAAAGTGTTTGACTTATTTTCTGAAATCTTTATTATACGCCCCACAAGACGGAGAGGTGGCCGAGTGGCCGAAGGCGCTCCCCTGCTAAGGGAGTATAGGGTTTGTAGCTCTATCGAGGGTTCGAATCCCTCCTTCTCCACCATTTTTCCTAAAATGGCATGTCTTGAAAGTAATATGTGTGGACGCGTAGCTCAGCTGGATAGAGTACCTGGCTACGAACCAGGCGGTCGGAGGTTCGAATCCTCCCGCGTCCGCCACTTTTTACTTTAACTCTGCATCGAGTATAAACTTGAGTCTCTTGCTAAGAGAATAAATTAGCAATGTTCAAATGTGCGTGTGGACGCGTAGCTCAGCTGGATAGAGTACCTGGCTACGAACCAGGCGGTCGGAGGTTCGAATCCTCCCGCGTCCGCCATATTTGAAACTCACATCGAGTATAAAGATACAAATTTGGTCGGAGGTTCTCTCTTTCAAGAGACGTACCGCAACCGCCATATTTGAAAAATCATTGCAAGATTATAAAATGCAACTTTGCGGACGCGTAGCTCAGCTGGATAGAGTACCTGGCTACGAACCAGGCGGTCGGAGGTTCGAATCCTCCCGCGTCCGCCACTTCCTTCTAGGAAGTGACATAAGCCGACAAGCTGTCGGTTTTTTTGTCTTTAAGACACAGTCAATGCACGACTTAAACATGCAAAAACATAATGCGGACGCGTAGCTCAGCTGGATAGAGTACCTGGCTACGAACCAGGCGGTCGGAGGTTCGAATCCTCCCGCGTCCGCCACTTTCTTCTTGAAAGTGACATAAACCGACGAAAGTCGGTTTTTTTGTGCCTGCAATCCGCATAGGATTGGTTTTAGGAGAGACTTCAGTTGCGAATAAACACAACGTTTTATTGCGTTCATTTCTCTTAGAACGACTTTGAACCACGCAGCCGGAGGTTCACTGTTTCAAAATACGTCCCGCGTCCGCCACTTTCTCTCAAGTAGAGCTAAGTGAATCAAACCGACGAAAGTCGGTTTTTTTGTGCCTGAAATTCGCGTAGAAGTTTGAATGCTCAATATAAACTTGATGCAATAATTTTATATCGTGTTCATTTCTCTTAGAGCAACTTTGAACCACGCAGCCTACGGTTCACTGTTTCAAAATACGTCCCACGTCTGCCATATTATTTTTTATATCCCGCGTTTAATAGCAATTCACAACAATAGACCAGTTAATTAAGCGTATCGGTATAAGTAGCTTCAAATGACTAGCAAAAAGTGCATGGTAAGTTTGCTCGTTTCACTTTGTACCTTTTTACTTTCATATTTTCTTGATATTTAGCAATAAATCCCAGTTAACTTGCTTCACGGTCAAATTGTGTTAGATTTAATAAAATATTCCAAAAATAATAACTAATGGGAATTTTAGTTTATGAATACTAAAGCTGCATTTCAAAAGCGGCTAGCTTTATCATGTGGTTTTTTATTGCTAGCGGGTTGCCAAACGAGTGCAAGTAAGGTTGTTTTGTCTGATGAAGAGTACTTTGATAGGGTCATGCTAGCCCCTGCAATTCTTCCTGCTGATTTAACAAATACTGGTTGTTTAAGTTTAAATAATGATGATGATGCAAAAGACTATAAAACAGCATCGCAGGTGAATTATCAACAAGCAAATTGGCAATCTCGCGTGGCTGCTGACTGGCTGTACTTTGCAGATCCTCTGCAACCAGGCAAGTTGTTATTGATAGATTATCAGGTTAAGGGTGGGCAACTTGCTTACCGTTATTTAAGTGATGGTAGTCACAATGAGCTATATGAACCTTGGAGCTCATCAAAAATTCAAGCATTTACTGGCGCGTTATCAAGAGTGAGGCAAGCTCACCCTGAGCTAGGTGCAACTGCGTTTGCAGGAGATACAGCACTGGCTGATTTGATCAGCAGTATTAATAGCTACGAAGCATTTGGTAAAGCTGATGGTAATTCAAATGCTATTGCCAGTTATTTTGTTAATGTGGCAGGGCGAGAATACTTACGTGGGCTTTTTAATGAGGGCTGGCTGAAACTGCAGGATCAACGTTTGTTGTTTAACGGTGCATATGGCTCAGAGCAGTTTGCCCCATCAGACGACTATTGGCATAACCCGATAAATAAAGAGTTTGCTGCAAAGATAGACCGTTACACTGCAAGCAGTGATGATCCCGGTTATTTACGGTATCGTTGTGATAGTTGTGGTTTAACGGGTAATAAAGCAATGACCACACTTGCTCAAGCTGAATGGTTAAAGCGCCTAGTAAGTCATCAACGTGAGCCAATTACGCAAATGCCTAATTTACAAAGTAGTGATGTAGATGTGCTACTTAACGGCACAGGACATACCGATCAACAAGCTAAGGTTGGCGGTATGATGGTGGGTATAAGCCACATTGTTACAAATGCATTGGCAAATGTTATAGCCCCTAATGATAGTCGCTCTGCAAAAGAGGTGCTCGACACTGCAACTAATGGACAATGGCGTGTTTGGCAAAAAATAGGCTGGGGTCCAAGTGAAACGCGCTCAACCACAGAAACAGTGATGCTTGCACATGTGTGTTTAGGAAATTATCAAGGTGGTCGTGAATTTACTTTCAGCGTGCAGCAGTCAATAGGCGGAGCTGACGAAGCCAATTTGCCAAAAGTCGGTAAGCAAATGCAGCAAAAGTTGCAGCATGCGTTTACAAAATTATTAGATTCACGCATTCAATAAGAATTAAGGAACAGCTATGCGTCGTTCAATTATCGCGTTATCAATTAGCTTAGGTGTAGCCTTTTGTGCACCTATTCATGCTGAGGGCTGGCAATCAGATGTTATTGCGGTTACTCAGACGCAACTTTCGCCCAATTACTGGTTAGCGAAAGGTGCATCGGCAAAAATGATCATGACAGAGGCGCAAATTACAGCCTTTAACGAAAAACTGATTAAAGAAAATAAATATATTGTTGATCCACTGTCATTTCAAACAACATTGAGTAAAGAGGAATTAACAAGCGCGATTCACTCTGCAAGCTCTATCCCTAAAAGCCCGCGTTTTTTTACTGATGGTAGACAGTTAACCGCCAAAGACTTCGCCAAATATCAAGCTAACCTAAACCTTAATAAAGTGGCCAGTAGTAACAAGGTCCGTTTTGGTATGGTTGTTAAGCGAACTGCTCTGCGCACTTTTCCAACCTGGGACCGAGTATTAAATAGTGGTCTTGATCAAGACTTAGATCGCTTTCAAGAAAGCGGCATGTTCCCGGGTGAAGCGGTTGCTGTATTGCATCAAAGTGCAGATAAAAAATGGCTCTTAGTTCGTGCTTACAACTATTTAGCATGGGCACCTAGTGAAGATATAGCTTTTGCTGACGCTGATGAAATTAAAGCTTATCGAGAGCAAGATAACTTTTTGGTTGTAACCGGCGCAAAAGTAAATACCGCCTATGTGCCTAACGACACTGCAAGCTCAGAAGTCCAACTAGATATGGGTGTGCGTTTACCTTTGCTTGATAACGAACAAGTACCTAATTTGCTCAATGGTCAAAACACGTATGCAAGCCATGTTGTTCAGCTGCCCACCCGCAATGAGCAAGGCCAGCTTGTTATAAAACCGGCGATGATCAGTAAAACCGCCGACGTAAATTTAGGTTACTTAGAATACAACGAGCAAAACCTAATAAAACAAGGTTTTAAGTTTTTAGGTGAACGTTATGGCTGGGGACATGATTACAATGGCCGTGACTGTACAGGCTTTGTAGGCGAAATTTATAAAAGTTTTGGCTTATTAATGCCACGTAATTCAGGCCAGCAAGGCAGTAGTGAGTACGGACAAAATAATCGCTTTGATAAAAATACGACCGCAGACGCAAAATTACCGGTGGTTAAAAATATGGCGATTGGCGATCTTATTTATATTCCAGGTCACGTGATGATGTATTTAGGAGAGCACCAAGGCGAGCCGTATGTTATTCATGATGTGAAAGGCTTAGGCTATAACAAAGGCGATGGCAGCTTTTATAGTAGTGCGCTTAATGGCGTATCGGTTACCCCCTTGTTACCCCTGCGATTATCTCAAGAAACAAGTTACCTAGACCGTGTTTATAACATTAAGCGTATTCGATAGAGGCCTGTATGAAAATTAAAGCAGTTCGTTTTGCGAAACTTAAAGTGCCTTTGGTCACGCCATTTAAAACAGCGCTTAGAGAAGTGAGTTTTATTGAAGACCTAGTGGTTTTAATAGACACCGAATGTGGTCAAGTCGGTTATGGCTCGGCTGCTGCAACTCCCGTTATCACAGGTGATACACATCAAGGCATGATAGCGGTGATTCAGCAGTTTATTGCTCCTAAACTGATAGGGCATGAAATCGAAAACATCAACCAGCTTACTCACATTATTCAATCAACGGTGATTGGTAATAGCAGCGCAAAAGCGGCTTTAGAATTAGCGGTTTACGACTTATGGGGCAAGCTCTACAGAGCGCCTTTATACAAATTGCTCGGTGGTGGTAAGTCAGAGTTAAAGACTGATATTACCATCAGCGTAGATAACATAGATAAAATGCTTAGTGACTGTCAGCGAGCGGTTGAGCAAGGTTTTGATGTATTAAAAATAAAAATCGGCAATAACCTTAATCAAGATATTGAACGTGTAAAAGCAATTCACGCAGGGTTTGCCGCTAAGGCGCAGTTACGTTTAGATGTAAACCAAGGGTGGAATGCCAAACAAACAGTGTTTGCACTGCAACAACTTGAGCAAGCAGGTGTGGTGTTAGAGTTGGTTGAGCAGCCAGTAAAAAGCAGTGATATTCAAGGGCTCAAATATATTACTGAGCGAGTGAACACTCCGATCATGGCCGATGAAAGCGCCTTTTCACCTAAGCAAGTAATACAACTTTTAGAGCTTGGCGCAGTTGATATTATCAATATTAAATTAATGAAAACGGGCGGTTTAAGTCGAGCAATTGAGATTGCTAATATCACTGCCCAATACCAAGCAGAGTGTATGATTGGCTGTATGTTAGAGGGCAGTATTGCTGTGGCAGGTGCAGCGCATTTAGCTTCAGCCAAAGCGCAACAAATAAGCAAAATAGACCTCGACGGTCCAGCGCTTGGTCAATACGACCCGGTTCAAGGTGGGGTTGTATTTAACGGTCCACAAATTAACTTATCGGATGCCCCCGGCCTTGGTATTGAATCAATAAACGGTCTAGAACTAATAACAAACGGAGTATGGCCAGCATGAAAAAACTAGTCAGTCTTATTGCAGCTATGAGTTTAACCGCTTGTGCAAGCGTAGAATCACCTAAACCAGTCATTGATAACAGTCATCAGCAGCTCGTGGTGGTGGTCGCTAATGACAGTGATGCTATTGATGCCACGTTGTATCGCTTTGAAAAAAATGCTGGTAGCTGGCAACAACAAGGCCAGCAGCATGCTGTGGTGCTTGGCCGCACTGGTCTTGCTTGGGGGGTAGGGCTACATCCGCCACAACCTGGACAGCAAAAACAAGAGGGTGATGGTAAAGCGCCTGCGGGCATTTTTGAGTTAGGTACAGCATTCGGTTATTTAGATTCACTGCAAACAAACCTTAACTATCAAGCAATGACCGCTAACGACTATTGTATCGATGTGAAAGGCTCACCTTTTTATAACCAACTAGTTGATAAGGCGGTTGTTGGTGAAGAGGCGGTTAAGGACTCTTCGGAGTGGATGCGCCGAGATATTTATAGCCAAGATAATCTCTATAAAAAAGGCATTGTTGTTAAGCATAACCCAAGCAATATTAATGGCGCGGGCAGCTGTATCTTTATGCATTTGTGGCGAGCACCTAGTAAACCAACTGCGGGTTGTACAGCGATGACTGAAAGCGATATGGACACATTACTAGCCTGGCTTGATGAGCGTAAAAAGCCATTACTGGTAAGCCTGACCAAAGCGCAATATCAGCAAAAACAAAGTCAGTGGCAATTACCTAGCCTAGGTAACTAAAAATAATAAAATAAAAGTATTTTAATTTTGTCATAATGATGGAATAATATATTCCATCAAGGTTTGGGTTAGGATAATAAATGAGTGCAAATTACGCTTTACTCGATTGGCTAGTATTCGCAGGCTACGCGGCAATTTTGTTGTTAAGTGGTTGGTGGTTTAATCGCAAACGTGCTAACTCAAGCCAAGATTTTTTTCTAGGCGGAAATAGCATGCCAACGTGGATGGTTGCGATATCTGTACTGGCTACTTCGCAGTCAGCTGCCACTTTTATTGGTGGGCCAGATCAAGGCTACCAAGGTGACTTTTCTTATATTGCTACCAATATTGGTGCCTTTATTGCGGCGTTTATTGTTTCTGCATTCTTAATTCCAAAGTTTTATCAGCAAAAAGTTTATACGGTCTATGAGTTATTAGAAAAACGCATTGGTCCTAAAGCAAAGCGACGCAGCGGCTTGATGTACTTATTTGGCCGAGTGTTTGCAAGTGGTGCTCGTTTATATATGGCAGCGATTGCTGTTGCGATGATTTTATACGGAAATATCGATGCAGACAGTGTGGTTGTAGCCACTCTAGTGCTGGCACTAGCAGGTTTGTTGTATACCTTTTTGGGCGGGATCCGCAGCGTTATTTATTCTGATGTATTGCAAAGCATTGTCTATGTGAGTGCGGCTATTGCGGTTATTTGGAGCTTGCTGAACGTTATTCCAGCCGATTTTTCAACCATTATTGCAACCTTAAATGAACCAAGCCCAGGGGCAGACTCAAAGTTGGCACTGTTTAAGTTTGATTTAGACTTTGGCCCGTCAGGGGTGTTCAACATGGCCTCTGTTCTAACTGGTTTTGTGTTATTAAATATTGCCGCATTTGGTCTTGACCAAGATATGACACAACGCTTGTTAACCTGTAAAAGCCCGAAAGAGGGCAGTAAAGCTTTACTACTTTCAGTGGTCATGGTGATCCCGGTTATGGCTATTTTTATCTTTATTGGTTTACTGCTTTACATTGTTTATCAGCAACCAGCATTAATGAATAGCGAAGCTGGGCAAACGGTTGTTCAAGAGTTTAACGGTGAAAAAATCACTATCTTTATGTACTACGTATTAAACGAAGTACCAGCCGGAGTGAAAGGCTTAGTGAGTGTCGGTATTATTGCTGCCGCTATTTCTACTTTGAACTCTGGGCTTAGTTCGATGTCTTCAGTCATCGTGCAAGATTTATATCGCCCATATTTAGAGAAAGCCAATAAGCAAGTGAGCGATCAGCACTTTGTTAAAGCAGGTCGTGTGGGTATGGCGCTGGTAAGTCTTGCTTTAGCGCTAATGGCTATCCTTTGTTATTTCTGGCAGCAGTATAGCGATATGCCATTATTAAAATTTGCTCTAAGCGTAATGGTCTTTTCCTACAGTGGTTTATTAGGGGTGTACTTTACAACTTTATTTACCAAGCGTGGCAGTGAAGGGTCAGTATTAGCTGCCTTAATTACAGGATTTATGGTGACCCTATTCATGCAACCTTACATGATTGATTGGTTACTGCCTGAATCTATGCGCTTTTACTTAGGGTTTACGTGGCAATTATGTATTGGCACCTTGCTTGCCACATTAGTGTGCTGTATAGGAAAAGCAAGCAATGAGGCAACGGCATAAATGGCGCCATCATATATTTTAGCCATCGATGGCGGTGGCACTAAGGTGGTAGCTGAGCTTAAAGAGCTGGCAACGGGTAAGCAATTTCGTGCTCAGGCTGGCTCTGCATCACTGTCGAATGATCTTGATTTAGCAGTTGAAAACATTGTTAAAGTGACGCGCGAGGTGTGCGAACAAAGCAATGCTAAGCCTAGCGATATGGTTACCGTTATGGGGCTTGCTGGTGGTTCGTCAGTAAGCCTTGCTGAGCAAGTCAAAGTAATGCTCAAGCTTATTTATGAAATCGAATTTGCTTACTTAGAGATTACAAGTGATGCGACTACTTCACTGTATGGGGCAAATTTAGGTGCTCCTTGCGTTGTCGTAGCTCTTGGCACGGGAGCTGTCGGGGCACGATTAACGGCTCAAAATCAAATTAAATTGGTTGGGGGTTGGGGGTTCACTGTTGATGACTTTGGTGGTGGTGCCCGCATTGGCCTTATGGCTGTACAGCATTTATTAAACGATATAGATAGTTTTGATTTACCAAAAAGCCCTTTAACAATTCGCTTGAGTGAGCAGCTAGGATGTACTCGTCAAGCAATTAGTGATTGGCTTAAACTTGCTAAACCCGCAGATTACGCAGCATTTAGTCCGTTGGTGTTTAGCTTACAAGATGAATGTAAGGTGGCAAAAAGTGTTTTGGCAGAACATACACAGTCAGTGGTTGAGTTAATTAGCAAAAGCAGAGGCAACTCACCTTTACCGGTAATTTTAATAGGTGGTCTTGCGAAGGTGAGCAAACCATTATTACCACAAACCTTACAAAATGAACTATCTCCTTGTAAGGGAGATTCTTTAACTGGCGCCTCAATTTTAGCGGCAAAGCATTATTATGACATTATTGAAGAAGGACAACCCAATGAGCCCTGAGCACGTATTTAAGCAACAACGTGAATTACTCGAAGAGTTAAATGGCATTGTCTCAGAAGGACAAAACCCTGACACTTTGGATATTGACTTGCTCAGCACTACTGAGATCCTCACTAAAATCAATAATGAAGATCATAAAGTGGCTGCGGCAGTAAAACTTGTTATTCCGCAAATAAGTGCTGCGGTTGATCACATTGTAGAAGCGTTTCAGCAAGGCGGTAGGTTGATTTACATTGGTGCTGGCACCAGCGGTCGCTTAGGTATTTTGGATGCGGTTGAATGTGCTCCTACTTACAGTGTGAATGATCAGCAAGTGCAAGGAATTATCGCAGGAGGTGATACGGCCTTTAAAAAGGCTGTTGAAGGCGCTGAAGATAGCACGACCTTAGCTATTGAAGATTTAAAAAATGCCAACTTAACGAGCCGCGACGTTGTTGTCGGCATAGCTGCCAGTGGGCGCACACCTTATGTGTGCTCTGCAATTGAATATGCAAAATCAATAGGTTGTGTAACTGTAGGTGTGACTTGTAATCCTAATTCAGCGGTCATGTGTTTACCACAAATTGGCATTTGTCCGGTGGTCGGAGCTGAAGCTGTAACAGGCTCAACCCGAATGAAATCGGGCACAGCACAAAAGCTTGTATTAAACATGTTAAGTACCGCCAGCATGATACGCACAGGCAAAGTGTATAAAAATTTAATGGTCGATGTGAATGCCAGCAATGAAAAGTTGCATGCCCGCGCTATACGTATCGTGATGCAAGCGACTGATTGTACGCAGCAGCAAGCAGTTGATGCGTTAAAGCAAGCAGAGCAAAGTGCCAAACTAGCTATTTTAATTGTACTAACAGGAAAATCGGCAGTTGATGCTAAAGAGCTTCTATCCAAAGCTGATGGTTTTTTACGTAAAGCGGTGGAGGAATAATGCGCTTTTTAGTTGTTATGATTATCAGTTGTTTATCACTGTTAGGCTGTAAAGAGACTCCACAACAAGTCTCTGAAAACACCTTGCCATTGCAAGTTGGTGCTGCAAATTACGACGCTTATATACCAGCCCTTAAAGGTAAACGCGTTGGTTTAGTGGTTAATCAAACCTCAGAGATTAATGGTCAGCATTTAGTTGATTTATTGCTCGATAGAGGAGTTAAGGTAAGTAAAATATTTGCACCTGAGCATGGCTTTCGCGGCGATCATGATGCAGGCGCACATGTAAAAAGTACTGTTGATGCAAAAACAGGTATTGATGTTGTTTCTATTTATGGCAGCAATAAAAAGCCAACTCCTGAAGTACTTGCTGATCTCGATGTCATTATATTTGATATTCAAGATGTTGGTGTGCGCTTTTACACGTACATCAGCTCAATGCACTACATGATGGAAGCGGCAGCTGAGAATGATAAGTCATTTATCGTATTAGACAGACCTAACCCGAATATTGCTTATGTTGATGGGCCTATCCTTGATCCACAATTTCGTTCGTTTGTTGGCATGCATGAAATTCCTGTTTTACATGGTATGACAGTGGCTGAACTGGCTCAAATGATTAAAGGTGAGGGATGGATAAACAATGCAGATAAACTTAATTTAACAGTGGTTCCCGTTGCTAATTATGAGCGCACAATGAGCTATGAGTTACCGGTAAAACCAAGCCCTAACTTACCTAATGCTCAATCGATTCAGTTGTACCCATCACTTTGTTTCTTTGAGGCAACGCCTATTACCATTGGCCGTGGTACGGATTTTCCGTTTCAAGTTATGGGCTATTCGCCAATAAAACTAGGGGAGTTTAGTTTTACCCCTCGTGCAATTGAAGGCGCATCAATGAACCCTAAATTCAAAGAGATTGAAGTGTTTGGTCAAGATTTACGAGATGCTGATATTCATGGTCTAGATTTAAGTTTATTTATTTCAGCCTATCAAAAGCTAACTGCGAATAATCAAGAGTTTTTTGAACGTGCTGGCTTCATGGATAAGCTTGCGGGTACTGATAAATTGCGTTTAGCCATTGAAGCAGGTCAAACTGAGCAGCAAATTAAGCAAAGCTGGCAAGCTGACTTAAGTACTTTTAAACGAAAGCGAGCTCCGTATTTGCTTTATCAATAATAGCTAGGTAACTAGATAAATAAGAACGAGGCGCTTGCCTCGTTTTTTTATATCCATAAAAA
Source organism: Pseudoalteromonas sp. MEBiC 03607 (assembly GCF_004792295.1). Taxonomy (NCBI): domain Bacteria; kingdom Pseudomonadati; phylum Pseudomonadota; class Gammaproteobacteria; order Alteromonadales; family Pseudoalteromonadaceae; genus Pseudoalteromonas; species Pseudoalteromonas sp. MEBiC 03607. The sequence continues at coordinate 3,304,061 of NZ_SRRY01000001.1, read as the reverse complement.
GCTGTGTTATATTCAGGGGCTTGATTTATAAGGATATACCATGAAGACTTATTTCAGTTTAAGCATTGCTGCTTTCGCTTTACTAGCTGGCTGCTCACAACTCCCCAACACCTCAACAAGTAACTCAACCGATGCGCTTGATCTACGTGATAATAAAAACGCAGCAGAGCAGCTGTGGACACTAAAACATGCAACAAAGCCTATCTATCCTAAAGCTGCTTTAATTGCCAAACAGACGGGCTGTGCGCGCTTTGTTATAACTATTGATAATCAGGGCAATACGATTGATATCCGTTTTGTCGAGAGCTTCCCTGAAGGGCTGTTTGTCGATGTATCGCGAGAGTCGCTTAAAAGTTGGCAGTGGCAGGCAAGTACAAGTAATAGCGAGTCGCAAGCGATTATTCGCACTGTGCAGCTCGACTACTTTATGAAAGAAGCGGTTAATATAGATGCAGCAAAAGCATTTTGTACAATTTAAGTCTGTTCTTGAGACATAAAAAAGGGCCGCAATAGCGGCCCCAACAGGATTGATTAACTTAGAACTTGAAGTTAAAAGACAGCTGCACACGACGTGGGCTGTAGTAATTACGATACTCACCAAAGGTTTCTGACGATACATATGGGTTATTGTTATAACCTGTTTGACGGTCAAATACGTTGAAGATATCAGCACGGAATTGTAGTTCCATGTCACCTGAGAACTTAAAGTCTTGGGTGTAGTTTAAATCAAGCTGCCAATGGCTAGGGCTACGACGGCTACCTGCAGGTTCTCCATAACGTGCTGTACCACTTGAGTAGCCATAGATTGAACCATCCCATGCTTCCCAAGGTTTACCCGACTGGAATACAAAGTATGCACCGATGTTCGCATCCCATGGCACAGTATAGTAACCATAAACTTTTACTTTATGCGGTTTATCACCTGATAATGTGCCGTATTTGTAATCCCAAGGGTAGCGGCCACGGCCATCACCATAGTTCGAAGAACCAATGAAGGTATTCGCATCTGTTGTTGCTGTGGTGTTATCTTGGTCGAAGTTACCGTAGTAGTGACTCCAAACATAAGAAGCATTGATATAGCTGTTTTCACCTAAGTATTCAGCTTCGATGCTCGCTTCCCAATATTTCGTTTCGCCACCATCTACTTCGGCAATAACATATGATGAACCGCCGATCTCATCACGGATCGCGTCAAGGTTATCTACGTATAAGCCTTTATCAGCGATATGTTGTGGCACACCTTCAGCATCAACGCCAGAGTAGTCAGTTAAGCGCGCGTTATTTGGCATATCTTCCCAGAAATGCGATGCTTTACGGTGACGAACATGAGCACGTAATACTAAATCAGAACCCACATATTTAGTGGTACCAAGAGTAAACTCTTTGATTTGACGAGGCGTTAAATCATCAGCAAATACTTTACCAGATGAACCTTGACGCGGCTCTGCGTAAATTACTTTACCCGCTTCATCAAATTCAACTTCGATTTCGGCACGGGTATTACGGTCCCAAGAGGCTGCACGCGCTAATGAGCTTGCTTCAGGGTTATACATTGAGAAGTTAGCAAATACAGAGTCTTGATCTGCATAATTCCAATTCACACCTAAACGAGGCTGGATCATATCTGTCCAATCTGTTTGATACATTTCGTATTTTTCGCCTGGTGCTAACTCATAACCAGAGAGAGTACCAGATGCTGATTTAAGACCTTGACCATACCAAGTATCGCGGCTCACAAGCACACCCACATTGTAAGTCCAATCACCTACTTCAATGGTGTCGTTGATTTCGAAGTTCAGCGTTTCCATTTCTGAGTTAATAGCAGAAACCGCATCTCCACCTGCTACTAAGCTCATTTGTTGCACGCGAGCACGGTAAATAACCGGCGCAGAGCTGCCTTCTTCTAAGCTTTCATCTAGGCCGCCAACATAAGAAATTCTACCCCAACCATTTGAAAGGCGAGACAGAACTTCTTTACTTTCTTTCCATTCACCACCTAAATGTAATGTATGGTAACTATCGCCCCAGCTAAATTCATGTTCTAGATTTAACTCAAAGCTATCACGGTAAAAGTCGATATTATCGTATTGGTAATACGCACCAACACCGCCGCCACCTCGCATTTGCCCATCTTCGGTATAACCGTATTGTGCAATGAGTGGTGCAGCGCCTGCATTGTATGCAGCAATTTGCTCTGCTGTGTAGTTATCATCAGCATCTAATAAGCTTGGTACACTGAAGTAACCCATTTCAGTTAGATTACTTAAGTCAAGTTGACCCGTTAACGATGGTACTACAGATAGTTTTGTATCAGGTGTGGTACCAGACTCTATCTCTAATTTACTGTATTGGAATGAAAGAGTTGTTGCATCACCTAAAAGCCACGAACCATCTAAGGTAAAGATATCTTGATCGGCTTTATCACCTGCAGAAACACTGTCAGTTTCGTAAGCGCCAACAGAGCGACCTTCGATGGTTTTTTCTGAGGTACGCTGTGAAATATTAATTAAAATATCGTCAGTAGGTGCCCAAGTTAACTTACCAAAGTATTCATCTCGGACATTTTTATAGTCTTTTACTTCACCATAGGCTGTATCTTTATTAGTACGTGTTTCTTCAGGGCGATAATAAGAAGTGTAGAAGTATAAAGTGTCTTCAATAAGCGGGCCGCCTAAACTTGCTGTTAACCAGCTTTTATCAAGCTCATAGCTTTCTTGACCTGTTGGAGTCGCCACTAAGCTCTTAGGTTGAACTTTGTATTCAACATTACCGTGGAATTCGTCAGTACCTGATTTTGATACGGTATTGATTGAGAAGCCACCTGAACGGTTAAAGCCAACGGCTTTTGCACCACCGCGATCCATAGTAACGTAGGCAACGTCATGGGTTGATGGCTCTGATGCTAAGTTACCAAACATAGGGAGTGAAACATCAACACCGTCAAAGCCGTAAGAGTTATCAACACCCGAACCACCTGCTGATGGACCAAGGGTTGCGTTTTCAGATAGCTCAACACCCGGAACAAGTTTTAATAGGTCACGGTAATCTTGACCAACTGGCACGCTATTGATTGCTTCTTCACCTAATGAGTTAGTGAGTGCAGATTTACCTTCGCGGAATAACTTACTGCCGGTAACCGTGATAACCTCAACGTTTTCGTTAGCACCACCCATAGTGACGTTTAAGCTTGATGTTTGCTCAAGTAAAACGTCGACAGTCATGGTTTGCGTTACACCGTTTTTATCGGTGAAAGTCAGTTCATAAGTACCGGGCTTTAACTGCGGTAAGTCATAACTACCATCTTCACGCGTAACAACGGTACGAGGTTTTGGCATCACGTTACTCTTTGCTGTTACTGTGATCCCTGCCAGTGACTGCTGTGTCGCTGGTGATGATACTTTACCTTTAATACCACCGGTTAGATTTGCAAAGGCTGGTGCGCTGGCTAGAGCCGCGGCCATAACAACGCCGGTAAAGGCTGTTTTCTTTGCACGAAGTGCATTGCTTGTCGCTTTGGCTATATAGCTAATTGCGAGTGTGGATGCATGTTGTTTCATTGTTTCCCGTCCTTATATTTATATGCTTTGTTGGACTGCTTACCCAGTTGAGACTTATGAACTTTAATATTATGTTGCCCACATATTAAACAGGTGTTATTTACTATGGTCAAGAATATTTTTTTATTAACGTACCTTTTTTTAGGAATAAAATATATAACCTGTTTTAGGTAAAGTTCAGCAATCGCTCGCTTTAGCGGTGGCTCAATTATCATAAAGTTATTTTTGTAAGAAATTATGACTGTATAATCAGTGAGTTAATCCCAAAGATAAAGAGTAAAAGATGTGATTTATGGTAAGAGGAAAAGTCTGCTTCAATCATAAAAAAAGCAGCCTAGGCTGCTTTTTTGTTCTTAAATGTTATTTATTAAGAAATTAGTTATTCTTAAATTCACCGACAACTTCATTAGAATGTTCCAGTAGTTTACGGCCTTGGCGACTTGACTGGGTGAGAGCGATAAACAGAATATCTATAACAAAGTCTTGTGCCGTTCGTGCAAGAATTGACGATAAACGCACAGACTCACCTTCAGCCACTGAGTAAAGTTTTACATCGGCAGAGTCAGCAACAGGGCTACTGCCAAACTTTGTGACTGAGATCACTGAGCTGTCATTCTTTTTCGCTTGTTTAACTACTTCAGCAATTTCGCGGGTCATACCTGACTCACTTATCGCAATCACCAAGTCACCTTTTGAAAAGGTAGCAACGTATGCAAGCTGCGCGTGGCCATCTGGCTCCGCTATTGCAGGCATGCCGAGTTTTTGTAATTTATAAGAGAAGTCTTTTGCAACTAATGCTGAGCCACCTAAACCACAGATCAGTATGCGCTTTGCTGATTTTAAAAGCTCTACTGCTTTTTCGACTGCCACGGCCTCGTTGAGGTTCTTTGTTTCAGTGAGTACAGCCAGTTTACTACTTAATAATTTTTCTGCGATTTGTTCAAGTGAGTCATTAAGGGTGATTTTACCATGTAGTTTTGGTTCACTTGTTTCGTCATTGAGCGCATCAATCACCGCAAGTTTAAAAGCAGGAAAGCCTTTGTAACCTAATTTTTGTGAAAACTTCACCACACTTGACTGGCTCACTCCAACCACTTTCGCAAGCTCAACGGATGATAAGTTACGAATAGCATTCGCCGAATTTAGTGTGAAATCAGCAAGCTTTGCTTCGCTGCTCGATAAAGACTGGCGTAAAGCTTTAATTTTTACAAAAGTAGACATAGGGCTCACTTTGTTTAATTAACTTAAGTCACATTGCATAGTAATGTACTACACACCTTAAGTTGCGATACGTAATTGCTTTGATACCACGACTTATTTTTAGTTTTACTTGACCTAAGTTTGGAATATTTTTCTTTAATTAGATGGAATAATATAGTTTTATTCCATAATAGATACAAGATTATTTGTTGAGATAGCTGCATTTTTAGAGACTTAGCGATAATGTATGCTGTTTATTCTTCATTTAGCAAATAAAATATTTTACATGTTAAGTGGGTGTTGCTACTGTATTGCTGAGAATCGTCAACGCTTAAATCATCAGGTATGAATCTGTTATGAGTTTTACCCCTTTAAAAAAATTTCTTAAACAGCTGTGTTATCTCAGTAGTGCTGCTTTTTTAGTAAGCTGTGCCAGTCATCAATATACCTTCACACAATCAGCTAATTACAGTCACCGTGTAAAGTTTTTAGTAATGCATTACACCGCCATTGATTACGAAAAGTCGATGCGTGCGTTAGTGGATGAAGGGGGCTTAAGTTCACATTATTTATTACCAGAATCAGGCGATCCAAGTTATCCAAAAGACGATTTAGAAATTATTCAGCTGGTTGATGAAAAAGACAGAGCATGGCATGCCGGACGCAGCTTTTGGCAAGGCCGAGAAGATTTAAATGATCATTCAATTGGTATTGAAATCGTGAATGTACCAACCTGTCATATACCTGAGCAAGCAAACCTTGCGATGGAAAACGATGCCAGCAAATTGTGTATTTTTCCAGACTATGATGCTAAACAAATTGAGTTGTTGATTGAGCTTAGCAAAGGTATCTTGGCGCGAAACCCAGATATTGGCCCAACTCAAGTTATCGGCCATTCAGATATTGCGCCAAGCCGTAAGAACGACCCAGGCCCGCGTTTTCCTTGGTACCAACTTTATAAAGCGGGTATCGGTGCGTGGTACGACAGCGACACTGTTGATAAATATTGGCAATTATTTAGTGCATCAAAACCCTCTGTTGAGTTAATGCAAAAAGCACTGCGTAGCTACGGCTATGAGGTGATTGCTACGGGTCAGCTTGATTCGCAAACTTTAGATGCCTTAAGTGCTTTTCAAATGCACTTTTTGCCTTGGCATGTCAGTGGCAATAGTGATGCAAGAAGTGCCGCGGTGCTATTTGCATTACTAGATAAATACTTCCCTAAAAAGCTTGAGCGGTTATTTAAAGAATATCAGCAGCAACAGCAAGCGGTTGAGCCAGAGCCAAAAACACTGGCTAATGCACAAGTGATAGCGCGTATTCCTGCTCTTGAACCAAGCAGTCGCGCGCTTGTTAACGACAGAGGCACCTTTGTCGCCTATAAAGGTCGCGGTGAGATCATCATTGAAAACCAAGACGCAACCAGCGCCGACATTTATATTAATGGTGAAAAAATCAATATAGCTTCGCCTTTAACTGCCGAAAAAATATATCAATACAGTTTGGCTAAACGTACTCACAATGGCATCAACACCTATAAAGTTGAGAATGTATTGCCTGAAGGGGCAAGCTTAACCTTACGCTTTCCTTATCCAACGCTTGATAAAAACAGCAGTCAAAAGCGCTTTAGTGCCGTTGATGAATTAATTACTCAAGAAATTAAAGAGGGCTTTCCGGGCGCGGTACTTGCCGTTGTTAAAGATGGCAAACTGATTAAATTAAGCCATTACGGCGCAGCTAAAAAGTACCACGCTGATGGCAGTGAGCTCAAAAGCCCACAAGCTATGCAAAACGATACCTTGTTTGATATAGCCTCAAACTCAAAAATGTTTGCCACTAACTTTGCGCTGATGAAGCTTGCCAGCGAAGGAAAGCTCGACGTAGAAAAACCGCTGTTTTATTACCTGCCAGAATTTAGAGGCAGCGGCCGTGAGCAGCGTTTAGTAAAAGACTTACTTACCCATAGTGCTGGTTATCCTGCTGTGGTTGATTTTCATCGTAAAGACAATAAATTTGGTGAGCGCTTTTTTTCACAAAACAGTCTGCGTACTAAGAACCTGTTATTAACTGGCGTTCCCTTCGTGGCTGGGCGCAACGTAAAACACTTATATTCTGATATCGATTATATGTTGTTAGGTGTACTGGTTGAACGCATCAGTGGTATGGCGCTTGATATTTATGTTGAGAGCCAAATTTATCAACCGCTTGGTTTAACACATACGGTTTATAATCCATTGCAAAAAGGCTTTTTAACCTCACAAATTGCGGCCACAGAGATTAATGGTAACACCCGAGGTGGACGCATTGAATTTGAAAATGTTCGAACCGATGTTCTGCAAGGTGAAGTACATGATGAAAAAGCCTTTTATGCCTTAGGTGGCGTAGCGGGGCATGCAGGGCTTTTTAGTACTGCTGGTGATTTGTCAGTGCTTATGCAGGTATTACTCAATGGCGGTGGTTATGACAATAAGCAAATTTTTACGCCACAAGTACTTGAGCAATTCACAAACTCTCAAGCAAGTGATGAAACCTATGGGTTAGGGTGGCGACGAGCGGGGCATCAAGCGCGAACTTGGCATTTTGGCCCTTACGCCAGCCCGCGTGCTTTTGGTCATACTGGTTGGACTGGCACTGTGACCGTCATTGACCCCGAGTACGACCTTGCTATTGTGCTATTAACTAATGCGCGTCATACACCTATTGAAGGTTCGCAAGAAAATTACGAGTTTGTCGGAAAACGTTTCGAAACGGGTAAGTATGGCTCTATTATCTCACTGATTTATGAGAGTATATTAAATCACTAGTCGAATTAAGTTGAGTTTAATGGTAAAGCCATTAAGCTTAGCGAGTTTTCGCATAATAAAAATAAAATGCTGTTCTTAATTTAAAAGGGTTTTTATGTCTTGGTATTCAATTTTACCACCCTTGATTGCTATCTTAATTGTGTTTTGGCGCAAAGAAGTGATCATGGCGTTATTGGTCGCGGTTGCGTCGTCTGAGTTTTTACTTGCTATCAATGGTGAAGGTAATAGCTTATTTTACACCTTCATTAATACCATTGAGCGTGTTGTTGAAGTCGCCAGTTCCCCTGGTAATAGCCGTATCCTTATTTTTAGTATCTTAATAGGTGCATTACTTGCCTACATTCGTGAATCTGGCGGTGTCGCTGCTACCGTTAATTTACTAATGAACAAAGGGGTTGCCAAAAGTAAGCGCCAAGTTGGTTATTTAACCATGTTCTCAGGTATTGCAGTATTTATTGAATCTAACTTAAGTGTATTAACCTCGGGTATTTTATCGCGTGGTTTATTCGATAAATTTAAAATGAGCCGAGCACGCCTTGCTTACATTATCGATAGTACCAGCGCACCTGTGTGTATCTTAATCTTGTTAAATGGCTGGGGCGCATACGTGCTTGGTCTACTTGGCAACTACGAAATGGAAGAGTCTGCGGTATCAGTACTTTGGGGCAGTATAGGTTATAACTTTTACGCCATTATCACTTTACTTATCGTGTTCTATACCATTACTTTTGATAAGGTACATGGGCCATTAAAGCAAGCTGAAGATAATTTTGAACAACAAGAAACCGAGCTGTCTGAAGAAGTAAAAGGCTCTAAAGCGCGTTATATGCTTGTGCCACTTATCACCTTAATAGCTAGCATGGTTGGCTTTATGTTCTGGACTGGCGATGGCGATATTGCCAGTGGCAGTGGTTCTAAATCAGTGCTGTATGCAACTATTTTAGCTTGTGTTGTGGCTTACTTTTTAATGATTAGCTCTCGTGACTTTACTCATCATAAGCTTGTTGATATTGGCTTTAAAGGTATGGGTGAGTTGCTACCACTGGTAGCAATTGTATTGTTGTCACTTACCTTAGGGGCAAGCTTAAAAGACCTAGGTACGGGTGTGTTTGTAGCTGGTCTTGTGGGTGATTTCTTACCTATTTACTTGGTTGTGCCAGTGCTATTCTTAACCGGTGCGGTAATTTCATTTACCACTGGTACCTCATGGGGCACATTCGCGATTCTTATTCCAATTGGTGTACCGCTCATTCAAGCTTTAGGTTTACCACCTTCATTGGTCATTGCCGCTATTTTAGGCGGTGGCGTGTTTGGCGATCACTGCTCGCCAATCTCAGATACCAGCGCGGTATCGGCCATTGCATCAGGGTGTGACTTATTAACTCACGTAAAAACTCAAATGCCATACGCCTTATTCGGCGGCGCATTAACCTTCATTGCTTACCTTGTAACGAGTATAATTGTTTTATAAGTAATAGCTGTAAGCTTTAAGTTATAAGCAAAAAACCACAGAGAATTCTGTGGTTTTTTATTGCTTGAAACATAGGTCGTTATTTATGGCGACACATTTAATTCTTAAACAGTTACGGACCAAAGTCCGACCTACAAGAGTGTGGACAGAAACCATCGCGCGAAATAAATTTCACGCCTACGGTATTCCTTTACTCTTTTTCCTTGTAACTCGCTAAGTTGTTGGGTTTCGTTTCGCTCTACCCAACCTACGATTTAGGTACAACTTTATAAACACCGACACCATCAACACCAAGGTATAGATCACCATTAGGGTGGGTGGCGAGGCTACGTACACGACCTACACCTTCAAATACTTTGCTGTGGCCTGTTACTTTGTCACCATCTAGCTTCACTAACACAAGGTGGCCAAACTTCATCGAGCCTACGGCAATTTGACCTTGCCACTGTGGGTATTTATCGCTGGTGATAAACTCCATTCCAGAAGGGGCGATTGATGGCACCCAATACCAATCAGGTTGTTCCATTCCTTCGCGGCTGGTTTCGTCGGTAATTTTTGTACCAATGTAGTTGATCCCATGGGTGATCTCAGGCCAACCATAATTCGCGCCTGCTTTAACTATGTTGATTTCATCACCGCCACGAGGGCCGTGTTCATGGCTCCATATAACTCCCGTTTCAGGATGCATCGCCATACCTTGTGGGTTACGGTGTCCATACGAATAGATGCTTTTGTGAGTTGTTTTATGGTTATAAAACGGGTTTGATTTAGGGATAGAACCATCGCTATTGATACGGTGAATTTTGCCTGCATCGTAGTCTAGACTTTGTGGGTGAACGTCTCTTTTGCCACGGTCGCCAATAGAGAAATACAAGTAACCTTCTTTGTCGAACTCAATACGCGAACCATAGTGTTTCGTTGTTTTAATATTTGGCTCGCCATCAAATAATAATTGCTGATCGACAAGAGTCATATCTTTAAAGCGAGCGCGCATAATTGAGGTATTGTAACCCTCACCATCACCTTCATAGCCCGAGTACGAAAAGTAAATCCAGCCATTGTCGGCAAAGTTCGGATCAAGTTCTATATCTAATAAGCCCCCTTGACCTTCATCATGTACTTTAGGTGTGCCTTTAATTGCTTGCTCAACGAGTTTGCCATCACGAATTAACCTAAGCTCACCACGTCTGTCGGTAACGAGTAAGTCACGCTCGTTAAGCCAAGCCATACCCCAAGGAATTTGAATCCCTTCGCTTACTAATTCTAGTTTGTAGTTATTCGCGCTGGCATCCAGAGGAATCTTTTGCTCCGGCTGAGCACAACCTTGCAAGCTACATAAGCTAATTGAGGCAATGATTAAATTGTTAAACAAAGACCTTTTCATGGTAACTCCATAATATTTAAACACGATTTTATTAGCCTAGCTGGTTCAGCATTAAATTGTTATTAACATTAGAGTAATGTGCGATTATTGGCAGGAAAATCGAGGTAAGGAGCGGGGGAGTCGTCAGCCGTCTGATTTGACCCCGATAAAGTAAACTCGGGGTTTAATTAACTTGTTTGTTTTCACTCCGTTCTACCCAACGTCACGTAGGTCGTCATTTATGGCGACAAATTATCTTTTCATTAACGGGCTAAAGCCCGACCTACAAGAGTATGGATTGAGGCCATCGCGCGAAATAAATTTCATGCCTACGGTACTCCTTTACTCTTTCCCCTTGTAACTCGCTAACTTGCTTTAAATCTGCTAGCTTAGCAAGTTCTTATTCTTAAAAGGATTTAACAAGTCGTATGAAGTCAGAAAAGTTTTTTAAATGGGTGTGGAATGTTAACGGTCTAATTTTACTTATGGGCTTAATCATTGGAACAGCTGCAATAGGGTATAACTTTGTTTCTTACTTATTAAAGTCCGATAACCATGTACAGCAACAAACACTAAACTTAGCTGAAGATGAAAAGCAGCAAGAAAAGTGGAAACTGGGTTACCCCCGTAAGGTCGAGGGGAGTGATTTTTACTTTATCCCGTTGGAATCAGAAAAACTGGATATCGAGGTGAAAGCTGACGTAACAGTTTACAATAATTTTAGCGGTGGTTATAAATACAGACCTACGCGCTCAAAGAACATCTTGTTTCTTAATGACAAAACCAATCACGCCAAGTGGCTATTTAAAACAACGGATCAGTTGATCATAGAGTTTGGTGCTTTAAGCCGTTACAAAGAGTTTGATACTCGTCCTTACAAGGAGCAAAAAGTCGATGCTCCTAAGGCAGTTTCGTATGAAGTTATCAAAAACGATACCAACAACGACAAACTGCTAGATGGCAAAGATAAGCGCACCTTCGCGCTAAGCAAGATTGATGGTTCAAACTACGGCGAAGTTATTTCAGGTTACAACCGCATTGTAGAGTCTAATCTCAACGCCGAAGGCAATTTATTCGTTGTATTTATCAACAACGATGAAGTTTACTCTATGCTGATAGACCTAGATACATTTGAAGTGATTAGTAAAAGCATGCTACCGAAGGTAGGGGAGTGAAATTAATATTAGATATCAGATGTCAGAAGAATGATCTGATATCTAACTACGCGGGGTAAACCCGCTGCTACTTAAAAACTTGCGACTTTACTCTTGTAGCCCGCTAACTTGTTTTAAATCTGATAGCTGACGGCTTCGAGTGTTTTGGGTTTCACTCCGTTCTACCCAACGTCACGTAGGTCGTCATTTATGGCGACAAATTATCTTTTCATTAACGGGCTAAAGCCCGACCTACAAGAGTTGGATTGAGGCCATCGCGCGAAATAAATTTCATGCCTACGCTGGGTAAACCCGCTGCTACCTAAAAACTTGCGACTTTACTCTTGTAGCCCGCTAACTTGTTTTAAATCTGAAAGCTGATGGCTCGTCGAAACCTTCGCGCGAAATAAATTTCACGCCTACGGTACTCCTTTACTCTTTATCCTTGTAACTCGCTAAATTGTTGGTTTCACTCCGTTCTACCCAACGTCACGTAGGTCGTCATTTATGGCGACAAATTATCTTTTCATTAACGGGCTAAAGCCCGACCTACAAGAGTATGGATTGAGGCCATCGCGCGAAATAAATTTCATGCCTACGGTACTCCTTTACTCTTTCCCTTTGCTAACTGGCGAACTCGTTTTATTAAGATGCACACTTTTTCGCTTCGTGGGTTAGCTGTTTGAGAGCGATAATTTGGCCTTGCTTGTTTTGGTCAAGTGCCAGTAGGTCACCTTGGTGAATATGGGTATCTAGGGTGCCGTGCTTTTGTAATTCTTCAAGTAGCGATTGTTTAATTTGTACGAGTACATTTTGCTCGCAGTCTGCGATATACCAGTCGTTATCAACACTGACTAGACGCCCCGTGAAGCTGGTACGGGCTTGGTGATTGGCTAATGCTTGTTGGTAGTTAGTATCTAGCGTTTGCTTTTGCTGCTTTAGATTGCTTACATAACTGCCTTTAGAGTCGAGCTCGTGAACTTCTACCCATTGATAATCAGAAAGATCAACAGCATAAATGTTTGTTAGTTCTCGATAATTATATTCAAGCATAACAAAGCCAAACAATGCTAGGGCAACAAATAAACTGGCCATTTGTATTTTCAAAAAACGTTGTTTTTTAGGCTGTGTTACTTGTGGCGTTTGCATTTGTGCAAGTTGTTCGGTGCTTAAGCTATGCTGTGTTTTACGCTTTTGAAAATGTGCTTTTAAATCAGCATCGAGTTGCTCGTCGTTACGCTTCATGATGGCCTCCTAGTTGTTGTTTCAGGTTTTGACGGGCATATCGCAGCCGAGTTTTAATGGTCTCTGGGTTACTTTGTGTAATAGCAACAATATCTTCGAGACTAAAGCCTTCTTGCTGTAGGGTCAGTGCTTCTCGCTGTACAAAGCTAAGCGTCATTAATGCTTTATCAAAGGCTTCATAGTCGTAGTGATATTCTGCATCCTTTGGTTCAGAAAAAACTTGGTTGTCTTCTAATTCAACGAACTTTTGCTGCTTACGAAACTCATCAATCAACAAATTACGTGCTAAACGAAATAGCCACGCTTTTGGATTGTTCTGATCATTGTAAAAGTCGCGTTTATCAATAACTTTTAACCAAGTTTGCTGGCATATATCGAGAGCAAGATCTTTATCACTTTGGGTGACTAGGTAGTGATAAAGATCGTTCCCGTACTGAGCAACAAGTTGGTTAAGATAACGGTTGTCGCCTGTTTTGGCATACTGCGCCAAACAATCAGTGTTTGGCTTGTCAAATAACCATGTCTTGATGCTCATTAGCATAGGCCGTTATCCATCTATTTTAAAATCAAGTTGAACGCTTTGGTTTGTTTGTAATTGTGCCACACCTTCAACAACTTTAGGGCGATATTTCCAACGTTTAATCGCGCGAATTGCTTCGCGGTCAAATACCCGTTTAGGCTCAGCATCAATAATAACAGGGTCAATCACTTCGCCTGTCGGTGAAATACTAAAGCTAATTTGCACCCAGCCTTCAATGCCATCGCGAGCTGCTACAGGAGGGTATTTAGGGTTTATACGTACAATAGGTGTCGCATCTCCCGTTGGTTGATTAATGCTTTTGCTAAGCGTGTCGCCAATGTTATCGAATGTCATCGTTGGTGTTAAATCTGCTACCACAACCGTATCTGGATTATCACTCGTTGGGCGTGGCGGCGTTTTTGGTGGCATTTTAGCAACTGGTGGTGGCGGCAGTGTTTGCTTTACTTGCACTTTTGAATCTTCTGGTACTTCATAAATTTCAACCGTAATATCTGGGCCTTTTTTTACATCGGCTCTTTGCTCAGCAGAAATTAAGTACTGCATAAATGCAAATGCTGCAAAGGTCATTACACCGCCACCAATAATTGCTGCGGTTGTCTTTAAAGCTGTATTGCTGTTATTCAAGCTTGCTGAGTTTAGTGGTAAAGTATGCATAGCCGTTCCTCTTTGGATAATTGCTTTCATAGCTAAAACGGCTGGCAAATAAAAAAGGGGTGAAATTTTTTTCACTTTTTATTTTTCACAAGTTTTTTAGGTTGTTATGAAACTTATTCAAATAGATAAAGCCCGTTACCGTAAACATTTAAACCAAGTAATTATTGCTTGTGTAATTGCTTTAGCCGTTGGCAGTTTAGCCATTTCACAAACGTTAATAGCGTTATTTCCTGACCCAAGCGGTAGCCATTTTCATTGGAACCTATTAGGTGTTGTTGTGTGTAGTTTGCTGGTGGGCTTTGTGCTTAATAAATACCGCAACCATGATTACATGACTGAAATTGTCTATGTGTGGGAGCTTAAAAAAGCGCTAAATAAAATTACTCGAAAAATGCCAAAGTTAAAAGCTGCAGGGCGCGAGGGCAATGCAGATGCTTTATTAGCAATTCATTACAGCTATGCCGGTTCGCGTTTGTTATGGCAGCTTGATGACAACACCATTACCATGGATGAGTTGGCAATTAAGCAGGCAGAGCTTGATAGTGTGGCAGAAAAATACAATCTGTCACTTGATGCAGAACGTTATGATGAGTCAATCTTAAAGCAATTTTAAGGACGAATAATGAAAAAGGTTTTGATTGTTTGCTTGGGCAATATTTGCCGCTCACCTACTGCTGAAGCGGTACTTCGTAGCCGTGCCAAGGCATTGGGTGTCAATGTTAAAGTTGATTCTGCTGGCACTATTGGCTATCACCAAGGCAATCCACCTGATTCACGTTCAAAAGCAGCAGCCGAAAAGCGTGGTTATAGTTTTAAAGGGATATATTCGCGACCTGTGACTCAAGCTGATTTTTATGAGTTTGATTTAATCCTTGCGGCAGACAAGCAAAATCTTGCTGATTTACAAGCCCAGTGTCCAGAGCACTTACAATATAAGTTGTCGCTGTTTTTAAGTCATGGTGATGCAGGGCAGAGCGAAATCCCTGATCCCTATTATGGTGGCGATCAAGGTTTCGAAAAGGTACTCGATTTAATTGAGGATGCAGCAGATAACTTGTTAAGCAGGTTATAAAAAGGGTCGCATTGCGACCCTTCATTTTATTAGTTGATTTTAAAATCTAATTGCACCCGAGAAGTCGCAGCAATAGCTTGACCATTTTCAAACTTAGGCGCATAACGCCATTTTTTCATTGCTTTAACCGCTTCTCTTTCAAACGCAGTACCACCTTCAGAATCAACCACAGTTATGTTGTCTACAAAGCCTGACGGGGTTACTTCAAATTCCATCACGACACTGCCATCCTCCATACGTTGAGCTTTTGACATTGGGTATTTAGGTGGCACACGGTATAACGGCTCTTGTTCTTGGCTTTCTTTCCAAGGCACCATTTTCGCAATCGCTATACAATGTTTGGTTGCTTCGTCACTTTTACCTGTTTTTTCGTATAAGTGAACCAGCTTAGAATGGGCATCGAGTTCCGTTTTGTGATCAAAGTCTAGCTCTTTATCAAACACGCTTACTACATGATTTAAACGTTCAATGGCTGTGCTGTATTTACGTTGGCTTTCTGCAAATGCGGCAACTAAGAAGTCAGCGCTAATACGATCGACAGCGTTATCGGGTAAGTTTTCTTGGTAGTATTTATCGGCTTCTTCAAGATATTCCTTTGCTGTGTAATAGCGTTCACTATTAATTTTATAAGCAAGGATACGTGCCGCAGTCAATTTTGTGTCAGCAACAAGTTTGGCTGAATTTTGCTTTTCAGCTATGGCAATAGCGTCATCTAAATACGTATCAGCACGCTTAGCTGAAGGGGTGGATTCTGCCATGCCGATTAATGAGTCATACACTTGCACACTTAGCTTGCCGTGGTTTTTTTCGAGTATTTCGTAGGCTGTGCGATATAACTCAAAGCGCTGATCTTGTTCGCTTTTAGCGAGGCTGTTTGCATAGTTAATGGCAAGATTTGCGGTGTTGTCGGCGTTTTCGCCATAAATCTCTTTACCTAACTCAAATGCTTTTTTAGCAAGTTCGCTGCTGTCTTGTTGGTTTTCTACAGCGGCGACATAAGCGCGATAGGTGTCGTTAAATTCTTGCGCGGTCGTTTGATTGGCAATGCCTTGCTGACTAAATAGTAGTGCAATGCATAAGGCAAGTGAGCTCTTTTTCATAATAATCCTTATTATCTCTGCCCAGTTTTTGGATGATAACTGATACAAGTTAATGATAATGGTTATCATAACTAGGTACAAGGTATCAAATCGCTTTAGATGCATCAATGCTTGCTTTGTGTTTATGTTTTTAGATTATTTGTTGCAGTAAAAACCCCGGCTTTCATAGCGCAAAGCTCGTATCTTCAAGTGGTTTGAGTGTATAATACTTGAATTGCTGGTAACTGCCTCAATATTAGTTATCACTCGTCGTATGTTGCATTCTTACAACCTTCAAGCTGTTGTAATCACATTTGCAGTATCGCATTTATTTTTTAATTTTGGATTTGTCGTGGCGCAAGTAAGAGCAAGAGTCCAGCTAAATGTTGGCAAAAACAGTGATATTCCTGCAGAAATCGTATCTTTTAGTGGTTTAAAAGATGGTCAAGAGCATGTGGCATTAGTATTTAATCAAGCCGACACTGAGCAAGATGTGCCATTAATTCGCATGCATTCAGAGTGTTTAACTGGCGATGTATTTCACTCGTCACGTTGCGATTGTGGTGAACAATTAAATGAGTGTATCGAAATGATGCATCAGCAAGGCGGCATTTTACTGTACTTACGCCAAGAGGGCCGTGGCATTGGTTTATACAATAAGATTGATGCTTACGTATTGCAGTCACAAGGCATGAATACTTACGAGGCGAATAACCACTTGGGTTTTGCTGATGATTTACGTGACTTTTCAGATGCGGTTTTAATGTTAGAGGCTCTTGGGCAAAAGCACGTTAAGTTAATGACCAATAACCCAAATAAACTTAAAGCACTGCGTGATGCAGGCATTGAGGTTGACTCTGTTGTGGGCACGCACGCTCATATTAAAGCAGGTGTAGTAGGCAATCGTGCTTACCTCGAAACGAAAATCAAACATGGTTCGCACATGCTTGATATTAAAAAAATTAAAAAGCCTGAATAAATTTCACAACAGGTGACTATAAACAAGTAGCGCACCCAGTTATACTCGGTGCGTTTTGTCGTTATTGAATGAGAAATTATGTCAATCGAAGTTCGTGTTTTTAAAGCTGGTGCAGGCGTAAAGTGGTTTAAAGCAGGCTGGGAAATCTTTAAGCTGCAACCGCTTACTTTTATCTTAATGCATCTGCTAATAGTGGTAATTAGCTTTTTGGCGCTAGTACTGCCTCTATTGCAAGTTGTTGGTGCGTTTGTGACGCCGTTTTTAATGGCGGGGTTTTATCAAGCTGTGCTCACAAAACAACAAGGTGGGACTATCAGCCAAGCTGATATTTTTAAGCCATTTAGCAACAAAGGAAACCGTATTGGTTTAGTACGAGTCGCTGTGTATCAGATGGCGGCGGGTATTTTATTGGCATTACTGTCTAATTTTATCTTTGCAGATGCTTACGCGGTTATCTCGAGTCAGACTTTTGACCCTCAAAATCAAGCTCATTTGGCTGATTTATTAGCGACCATTTCTATGGGGCAAGTTGCGGTATTTTTATTGGCTATCTGTGTGTATTTAACGGCTTTTGCCTACGCAGTACCTTTGGTCTACTTTCAAAAGCAAAGCAACATGTTTGCGGTGTTAAAAACCTCTTTTATGGTATTTTATAAAAATATGGCACCACTGAGTGTGTATGGCCTTATTTGTGCCGTGTTAATGGTGATCTGTATTCCTTTATCGTTTATTCCTCTATTGGTTTTAATGCCAATTTGTTACATTAGTTTCTTCGTGTCATTTCAGGCTATTTTTATGCCGGTTGTACCAAAAAGTGATGACCAAGCTAATGCGCCTGAATCACCGTCGCAATCAGGACGTTTTGACGCGTAATGGATGATAAAGAACAAAAGTTAAAGAATTACGTACTTTGGTTACTATCTCGACAAGATTATTCGCGTCGGGATCTAACCCGAAAGTTACAGCAAAAAGAGGCGACGCCAGAGTTCACAGAGCGTTTGTTAGATTGGTGTGAGTCACACAACTTTATTAACGAGCAGCGCTATTGTGAAGGGTTTGTACGCCGCCATTTAGCAAAGTATCATGGTGCAAAACGCATTCAGAGCGAAGCGATGGCAAAAGGGATAGACCGAGCATTATTAGATAAGACGCTCGAAGAGTTCGAAATCGATTGGTTTGAACTCGCACAGGACGCATATTTAAAGAAGTTTTCAAATTCAGGTAAAGAACTCGACCAGAAAGAAAAAGCGAAACGTGTTCGCTACTTGATGTATCGAGGCTTTAATTACGAACAAATTGATTTTGCAATGCAAGCACAGCAATAAACGGGTGAGATTTTCACATGCAGCATATGACTACCGCACAGATCAGGCAACAGTTCTTAGACTTTTTTGCCTCTAAACAACACCAAATTGTTCCTTCAAGCTCGCTGATCCCGGGTAACGATGCCACGTTATTATTCAATAATGCCGGTATGGTGCAATTTAAAGATGTATTTTTAGGTGCGGAAAGCCGCCCTTATTCACGTGCAACCAGCTCACAACGTTGTGTACGTGCCGGTGGTAAACATAACGACCTTGAAAACGTAGGTTACACAGCACGTCACCATACATTCTTTGAAATGTTAGGTAACTTCAGCTTTGGTGATTATTTCAAGCAAGACGCAATTAAGTTTGCTTGGGAATTTTTAACTGAAGTTGTAAAACTTCCGCAAGAAAAGCTACTTGTTACCATTTATCACGATGACGAAGATGCTTTCAACATTTGGCATAAAGAAGTAGGTCTGAGTGAAGACCGCATTATTCGCATTGCAACTAGCGATAACTTCTGGTCAATGGGCGATACGGGTCCGTGTGGTCCATGTTCTGAAATATTTTACGATCACGGTGAGCACATTTGGGGTGGTCCTCCAGGTTCACCAGAAGAAGACGGTGACCGTTTCATTGAGATCTGGAACCTAGTATTCATGCAGTTTAACCGCCATGCCGACGGTACAATGGAGCCGCTTCCTAAGCAGTCTGTTGATACAGGTATGGGTCTTGAGCGTATCTCTGCAATTTTACAAGGCGTGCACTCAAACTACGAAATCGATTTATTCCAAGCACTCATTGCAGCTGCGGCTAAAGTGACTAACGCACAAGACTTAGATGATAAATCGTTACGCGTTGTGGCTGACCACATTCGTTCATGTGCATTCTTAGTATCTGACGGCGTTATGCCATCTAACGAAGGCCGTGGTTATGTACTACGTCGTATTATTCGTCGTGCGGTTCGTCACGGTAACAAGTTAGGCGCGAAAGGCGCATTCTTCTATAAGCTTGTTGCTGCGTTAATTGAGCAAATGGGTCAAGCTTACCCAGAGCTTGCTAAGCAACAAGAAATTATCGAAAAAGTACTACGTATTGAAGAAGAGCAGTTTGGTAAAACACTTGAACGTGGTCTGGCAATTCTTGAAGAAAGCCTAGCAGACATCAAAGGTGATGTGATCCCGGGTGATTTAGTATTCAAGCTTTACGACACTTATGGTTTCCCTGCTGATTTAACGGCAGACGTGGCGCGTGAGCGTTTTATGACCATTGATGAGCACGGCTTCCAAGAGTGCATGGCAGTGCAACGTAAGCAAGCACAGCAAGCTGGTAAGTTTGGTGCTGATTACAACCAACAACTTAAGTCTGAAAAACACACAGACTTTAAAGGTTACGATGCAGAGCATTACACAGGCACTGTGGTTGAGCTGTTCCATGAAGGTCAATCTGTTTCTGTACTTGAAGATGGTCAAGAAGGTATCGCAATCCTTGACCGCACACCGTTCTATGCTGAATCAGGTGGTCAGGTTGGTGATACCGGTGTGTTAAAAGTTGCTGGCGGTGAGTTTGTCGTTACTAACACCACTAAGCTTGGTAATGCATTTGCGCACCATGGTCGTGTACAAGGCCGCATTGGTACAAACGATAAAGCAGAGGCAACCATTGATGCAGCACGTCGCGATAGCATCAAGAAAAATCACACTGCAACACACATTTTACATGAAACGTTACGTCAAATTTTAGGTGAGCACGTAAATCAAAAAGGTTCACTTGTTGACCCAGAGCGTTTACGTTTTGACTTCTCACACTTTGAAGCAGTTACAAAAGACGAATTACGTCAAATCGAGCGCGCAGTAAACGATGAAATCCGTCGTAACTTTGCACTTGAAACTGAGCTAATGGCTATCGAAGATGCAAAAGCAAAAGGTGCAATGGCATTATTCGGTGAAAAATACGACGACGAAGTTCGCGTAGTAACCATTGGTGATTACTCAATCGAGTTATGTGGTGGTACTCACGTTAAGCGTGCAGGTGATATCGGTTTATTTAAAATCGTATCAGAAAGCGGTATCGCTGCCGGTATCCGCCGTATTGAAGCAGTAACAGGTGCTGAAGCAGTTGCTTATGTAAGTGAGCAAGAGCAACAACTAAACGATGTTGCAGCGCTAGTAAAAGGTGATAGCAGCACAGTACTTGAAAAAGTAACGGCATTACTTGAGAAATCAAAAGGCCTTGAGAAGCAAATTGCACAGCTTAACGACAAGCTAGCAAGCGCGGCGGGTGCATCGTTACTTGACTCTGTTGTTGAAGTGAACGGTATTAAGCTGCTGGTTGCTGATGTTGCTGGTACTGAGTCTAAAGCACTACGCGGCATGGTTGATGACCTGAAAACGAAGATTGGCTCAGGTGTTATTGCCCTTGGCGTAGCTAATGGCGATAAAGTAAGCCTAATTGCAGGTGTAACTAAAGACCTAACAGGTAAAGTGAAAGCCGGTGAGCTTGTAAATCACATGGCTGCACAAGTAGGCGGTAAGGGCGGTGGTCGTCCTGATATGGCACAAGCTGGTGGTACTCAGCCAGAGAACCTAGCTACAGCCTTAGAAAGTGTAACTGGTTGGTTATCTGAGCGTTCTTAACCACTAGTGGCACTTATCGTCCAAAAATTCGGTGGCACCTCAGTTGGCTCAATCGAGCGAATTGAGGCCGTCGCCGACCTTGTTGTAAAAACCAAGCAGCAAGGCCATCAAGTTGTGGTGGTGCTCTCGGCTATGTCGGGAGAAACTAACCGTCTTATTCAACTCGCTAAACAAATCGATTCTCGACCAAGCGCCCGTGAGCTTGATGTACTGCTTACCACAGGTGAGCAAGTGTCTGTTTCTTTACTGGCAATGGCTATTATTAAACGTGGCCACTCAGCGGTAAGTTTGCTGGCTGATCAGGTCAACATTCGCACCGACAATATGTTTGGTAAAGCGCGTATTGAAGAGGTTGCAGCGACTCGTTTAAAGCATGAGCTTGAGCACAACCGTATTGCTATAATCGCAGGCTTTCAGGGCCGAGATATCGAAGGTAATATCACCACACTTGGCCGAGGTGGTACTGATACTTCAGCAGTTGAGATTGCGGGGGCGATTAATGCTGACGAATGTCAGATCTATACCGATGTTGATGGCGTATATACAACTGATCCGCGTATTGAACCAAATGCTCGTCGAATGAGCCATGTTACTTTCGAAGAAATGCTCGAAATGGCGAGTTTAGGTGCTAAGGTATTGCATATTCGTAGTGTAGAAGCGGCAGGAAAATACAATATACCGCTCAGAGTACTATCGAGTTTTAACCCAGATCAAGGGACCTTGATCAGTTTTGAGGAACCGGAAGTGCAAGCAAATATTGTGTCAGGTATTGCTTTCAATCGTGATGAAAGTTTGATTTATATCAATCAAATGCAATATGGGATTGAAAACCTGGCTAAAATTACGAAACTTTTTGCAGAGTTTGGTATCGAAATTGATATGATTAATCAAGTTAATCATAACTTTGAAAAAATAGACTATGCTTTTACTGTGCACACCAATGATTATGAACAAGCATTGGAAGTTTTAACCTTAAATCAGGCTGCGCTTGGCGCAGATTCTATTAAAGGAATAAGCAATGTTGCTAAGGTGTCAGCAGTAGGAGTGGGGATGAAGTCACACTCTGGAGTAGCAAGTTTATTTTTTAATGCGCTTGCCGAAGAAAACATCAAAGTCATTTTGGTGTCGACATCTGAAATTAAGATTTCAGTTCTAATAGACGAAAAATATTTAGAGCTGGCAGTACGTGCGCTGCACAAAGTTTTTTTAACTGAAAATGAATAAGATTTAGAGTTTTTACTTACTTTTAAGTCTAGATTTCATTAGAATGTTTTTGACGCGGAATCTTTTAATTTTTTGGAATATGGGAGCAAGAGAATGCTAATACTAACTCGTAGAGTAGGTGAAACCCTTATGATCGGTGACGAAGTTACAGTTACTGTTCTTGGTGTTAAAGGAAATCAAGTTCGCATTGGTGTTAATGCGCCTAAAGATGTATCAGTACATCGTGAAGAAATCTACATGCGCATCCAAGCAGAGAAATCTAACCCAAATCCGGGCAACGTTTAATCAGCGAAAGATATTTTAAGAGCCACTCATTGAGTGGCTCTTTTATTTAGTTCTGCAACAATCTCTTCATTTAGCGCTTTTTTAGACAGGTATTGCATACCTCGACTAGCTTTCAAAATATAGCCTCGCTCAGTCTCAATTATGTCTGTGATTTGTTGCCATGTTAGTTGATAGTGTTTATAGGGATTTTCGGCTTTAACACCTTCATCATCAAACACGATAGTTACTTCACTACCTGAAGCACGACTCATCATTTGTCTGGCCACCCACCATGGACGTTTATAATAAAACGATAAGCACTCCACTACCGCAAGCATTATCATAAAACTACCTAAATAATGGTTTTCTAACTGGTAAAAGGCAAGTAGGCCTAATGTTATGAGCAATGCTAACAGAGGATATTTAGGTTTAGCCTGAGATGAGTAGGGTAAAGACTCATCAAAGCACTCGTAGTAATACGGTTTATCTAATGTGTAAGTTGTAGTTAATGTCATTCGTGGACTCACTTAATTTGCTGATAGCAGTTTAACATTGATAAAAAAAATCTGCCGCAGTTGGTTTTCATTTAGTTGTCATTGTGAGAGCTTAAGGTATGTGTATTTTAAAGGTGTAAGCTATATGTTTGTTAGTTCAATGTCGTTAGCACTTGCAATGACTACAAATACTTTTTTGGTTATGGGCGATATGCCATACACCCCGATAGATGAAATTAATCTCGCAGAAGGCGGAAAAATTGCCAAGGCAATCGCAGCGACACCTCATGAATTTTTGATGCACTTGGGCGATATGAAATCGGGCTCACTTGCATGCACGAATAAGCTTTTGCAAACTAACAAGGCGTTACTAACATCGTTGACCGAAAAACCTTTTATTTATACCCCAGGTGATAATGAATGGACCGATTGCGACCGAGAAAAGCTATCTGTGCGTTTTGATGAGCTTGAGCGGCTAAGTTTTATCAAACGCTTAATGTTCGACGATGCCTATACACAAAAAGCAAAGCGGCTACAGGGTTATGCGACACAAGCTGAGTTGCCAGAAAATGCCCGGTGGCAATTTAATGGCATTGAGTTTCGTACCTTGCATATCTCGGGCACCTTTAATGGTCGCTCGCAAATCTTAAAAAGTGATAAAAACGCAGCACTGGATGCCGCCGATATGCGTGATAAATACAATCTCGTTTGGCTAAAGCAAGCACATGTTCATCAGGATGCTAAGGCCTATGTGTTTGGCTTTCAGGCAGATATTTACCACCCAACCAGTAAATCCGCTTGCAGTGAGTCACAGCGCGCCGATTGTGATGCCTTTAAAGTATACCGAGATGCCATCAGCGATTTTGCAAAGCATACCAATAAGCCAGTGCTCGTGATGCATGGTGATACAGGGCCATACTGTACACAACAGTTAGCGAGTAACTTAACGCGCTTAAATGTCCCCGGTGATTTTGCCGTAAGTGATGTCGCAAAAGTGAGTTTTATCGACGGTCAGTGGCACATAGCGAGTGTAACGACAAACGTGCTCCTCACTAAGGAATGTGAGTGATAACGTTGGGTAGAACGGAGACGCACTCAGAGCCATCAGCTTTCAGCCGTCAGCTATCAGATTAAAACCCAATAAGTTAGCGAGTTTGAGGCTCACGTAGGCGTGAAATTTATTTCGCGCGATGTTTCTTAAATCTACGTGTAAGTCGTAGGTCGGGCTTCAGCCCGTCACTATATCAGTGATTAAGCATGTGTCGCCATAATTGACGACCAATATGACATAGGTTAGAACGGAGTGAAACCCAACAAGTTAGCGGGTTTTTATGGGAAAGAGTAAAGTTGCTAACTTGAGGCTCGCGTAGGCGTGAAATTTATTTCGCGTGATTTTCTCAATTAATGCGGCTGTAAGTCGGGCTTTAGCCCGTTATGTATGAGTGATAAAACATGTGTCGCCATAATTGACGACCTACGTGACGTAGGTTAGAGCGGAGTGAAACCCAACAAGTTAGCGAGTTTCTATGGGAAAGAGTAAAGTTGCTAACTTGAGGCTCGCGTAGGCGTGAAATTTATTTCGCGCGATTTTCTCAATTAATGCAGCTGTAAGTCGGGCTTTAGCCCGTTATGTATGAGTGATAAAACATGTGTCGCCATAAATGACGACCAATATGCCATAGGTTAGAACGGAGTGAAACCCAACAAGTTAGTAAGCTTCTTGACACAAGCAGTAGGCAACCTAAAGTTGCTAACTTACAAACACAAAAAAGCGGCACTAGGCCGCTTTTTTCGTAAGGGGTGATATTAGCAGTTAGTTTCTTCTGCTTTAACACCTTCTTTAACTTCTTCACATGCATCTTCAACTGCATTTTGTGTATCAGTGATTGCTTCATCTATACGCTCACCGGCTTCCTCTGCTGAATTGTCTTCACAACCCATAATGAATAAACCTGAAAATAGGGCGATAGTAGCGGCTTTTAAAGTTGAATTTTTCATAACTAAATTCCTTGTAAATTAAATATTAGGGTTAATTAAATTTTAACTTGCTTTACTTAGGTACGTTGCCTCTAAGAGCACCTGACACTAACGAAATAACAAGCAATACTAAAAAAATGAAAAAGATAATCTTAGCAATGCCTGCTGCGGCTCCAGCAATACCGCCAAAACCTAACACTGCAGCGATTAATGCAATAACTAAAAAAGTAATGGTCCAGCGTAACATAGTGGTCTCCTTGCCTAATTAATTTTTCAAATGGTCGAGTTGAATAAAGCGAGTTTTATGCCAAACATTATTATCATTATATTTCAGTCACTTAGCGGTTTTTGTGGGCGGGGCATGGTTATTCTTTTGGTAACTTTTACGATCAAGCGTGTAACTTATTCATAGTGATATTTTTTCATATTAATTAAATTCATTTTATATTTAGTTTTGTCTTTATTGGTAAGACCAATTTCACGCTTTGTCATGAGTTGTTACTGTAACACCTTGTTAAGCAGGGTTTTTGAACAGAACTTGCTTTTCGTCGGTTTGTTTTAATATAACTGATGGCTATATTCATTATTTTTATCATCTATAACGTAAGGTTAATTGCTGAAATAGTATGGTGTTAATTAGTTGTGCTCTATGTTATTTTGAGTTTAATTGGTTTTACCAATTTACAATAGGCTATACAAATTATTTTTGTTTGTTATTATTGCTGAATAAATATTTAACAAAAATGATTTTTTATTTTTAATCATCGAAGGGGAGTTGTATGGATATTGGTGAATTGCTCACAACTGCAGGCAGCTTAATGGTAACAGGCATGGTTGGCGTGTTTGTTTTTCTGAGCATTTTAATATCTGCGGTTATTTTAATGTCGAAAGTTGTAAGCCGATTCGATGATCCTACAAGTGTAGAGCCAACACGAACAGCAAAAATTCAACCTCAACAGGGTGTGCCTCAGGCACATATTGCCGCGATCAGCGCTGCAATTGCACAATTTCGAAATAAACAAAAATAATGGGGCAGCTTAAACATGGCTAAATTAAAACTTACAGAATTAGTATTGCGTGACGCTCATCAGTCTTTATTGGCCACGCGTATGCGCTTAGACGACATGCTACCCATGGCTGAAAAACTTGATAGTGCAGGTTATTGGTCTATTGAATCATGGGGTGGAGCAACCTTTGACTCATGTATCCGTTATTTAGGTGAAGATCCTTGGCAACGTATTCGCGAATTAAAAGCGGCAATGCCAAATACTAAACAGCAAATGCTATTGCGCGGACAAAACCTTTTAGGCTACCGCCATTATGCGGACGATGTTGTCGAAAAGTTTGTAGAACGAGCCCATAAAAATGGTGTAGATGTGTTCCGAATTTTCGATGCTATGAACGATGTACGTAATCTTGAAACTGCAATTAAAGCAGCGGTTAAAGTAGGCGCACACGCTCAAGGTACTATTTCTTACACCGTAAGCCCAGTACACACACTTGATATGTGGCTTAAACTTGCGAAACAGCTCGAAGAACTAGGCTGTCATTCTATTTGTATTAAAGATATGGCTGGTTTATTGAAGCCATATGATTGTGAGCAGTTAATCAAAGGTTTAAAAGAAACCGTATCTATTCCTATCGCGATGCAATGTCACGCGACGACAGGATTAAGTACTGCAACTTACCAAAAAGCTATAGATGCAGGTATCGATATGCTTGATACCGCAATTTCGTCTATGAGTATGACTTATGGTCATAGCGCCACAGAAACAATCGTGTCGATTGTTGAAGGCACAGAGCGAGATACCGGCCTAGATTTAAACCAACTAGAAGAAATTGCCGCTTACTTCCGTGATGTTCGTAAAAAATATGCTGCTTTTGAAGGTAGCCTAAAAGGTGTTGATGGCCGTATCTTATTAGCACAAGTGCCAGGTGGTATGTTAACTAACATGGAAAACCAGCTTAAAGAGCAAGGTGCTGCCGATAAGCTTGATCAAGTATTACTTGAGATCCCACGTGTTCGTGAAGACTTAGGCTATATTCCACTGGTTACTCCAACCTCTCAAATTGTCGGTACGCAAGCGGTACTTAATGTATTGACTGGTGAGCGCTATAAAACGATTACCAAAGAAACCGCAGGTGTACTTAAAGGTGAGTACGGTGCAACGCCGGCTCCTATGAATAAAGAGCTACAAGAACGTGTTTTAGATGGCGCAGAAGCAATTACTTGTCGTCCTGCTGATAAACTTGAACCTGAACTTGAGAAGCTAGAAGCTGAATTATTAAAAGAAGCTAAAGAGCAAGGTTTAGAGCTTGCTGATGATGTGATTGATGATGTGCTCACCTATGCATTATTTCCACAAATTGGTCTTAAGTTTATTAAAAACCGAAATAATCCTGATGCATTTGAAGCTATTCCTACAGGTGAAGTTGCTAAGCCAGAAAGCAAACCAGCTGCTGCAAACTCAGTAAAAGCTGAGCAATACAGCGTTAAAGTTGATGGCAAAGTTTACGATGTCGTTGTAGCACAAGGTGGTGAGCTTAAAGAGGTGACTTTAAAAGACAGTGAGTTAATTCCTCAGTCTGCTTCAGCGTCTGCTGGCGAAACTTTAAACGCGCCATTGGCGGGTAATATTTTCAAAGTGAAAGTAAAGCCAGGCCAAACAGTAAACCAAGGTGATGTAGTTATCATTATGGAAGCGATGAAAATGGAAACTGAAATTCGCGCTGCACATACCGGCACGGTTGCTGAAGTTTTAGTTGCCGAAGGTGATTCTGTTGCCACTGGCGATGCATTAATCGCGCTGGCGTAGGAGACAGAGAATGGATGGTCTTTTAAATCTCTGGCATGCAACAGGTATCGCTAACTTTACCTTTCCTGCCTTGATCATGATTGCGGTTGGTTGCTTATTGTTATATCTAGCAATTGCTCGTAATTTTGAACCCTTGCTATTGTTACCAATAGGCTTTGGGGCGATCTTAACGAATATTCCTGCTGCAGGCTTATCTGAACCGGGTGGACTGCTTTATTATGTGTATCACATAGGGATTGATTCTGGGGTGTTTCCACTTCTGATCTTCATGGGGGTTGGCGCGCTGACAGACTTTAGTGCCTTGATAGCAAATCCGCGTATGTTGTTGCTAGGCGCGGCTGCGCAGTTTGGTATTTTCGCTACTTTATTTGGTGCAATTCTACTTAACTTTATTCCGGGCTTTGAATTTACGCTACAAGATGCATCGGCAATTGCCATTATTGGTGGTGCGGATGGTCCAACGGCTATTTTCTTAGCATCTAAATTGGCACCAGACTTACTTGGGGCTATCGCAGTAGCGGCTTATTCATATATGGCACTAGTGCCAATTATTCAGCCGCCAATTATGCGTGCACTAACAACGCAAGCAGAGCGCGAAATTCAAATGCCACAACTTCGTACTGTATCGAAAAAAGAGAAGATTATTTTTCCTTTAATGGTGCTTAGTTTAACTATCTTGTTTTTACCAGCTGCAACACCGCTTGTAGGTATGTTCTGCTTAGGTAACTTGATGCGCGAATCGGGTGTGGTCGATCGTTTAAGTAACAGTGCACAAAATGAAATCATCAACATTACCACGATTTTCTTAGGCTTAGCGGTAGGTTCAAAGCTTGCTGCTGATAAGTTCTTAACTGTAGAAACTATCGGTATTTTGGTGTTAGGTGCATTAGCGTTTGCGATTGGCACAGCTTCAGGGGTGTTTATGGCAAAAGGTCTTAATAAGATCTCTAAATCGCCAATAAACCCATTAGTAGGCGCTGCAGGTGTTTCTGCGGTACCAATGGCAGCACGTGTGGTGAATAAAGTAGGTCTTGAAAGCAATCCGCATAACTTCTTATTAATGCATGCTATGGGACCAAACGTTGCAGGGGTATTAGGAAGTGCCGTTGCAGCAGGTATTTTGTTAGCGATTGTTGGCTAAGTCGATTTACTTCCAACCGACTGGCGCAGTAATTTTACTGCGCTTTTTTTTGCCTATAGACTAGGGTCACCCTAAAGAAATTGTAGTTAAATGATAGTTGTGTAAGGAAGCCACCATGAATATCTTTATTATCTTACTATGCCTTTTTGTTGCCTTGGTTATTCTAATACCGCTACTTGAAAAGTATCAGTCTAAAATGGGGCTTGATGGCGCTACAAAATACGCAAAGTACATTTGGCCACTGGTGATGATTTCGCTAATTATTCAACTTATTTATGTTTTATTAAGGTAATAATAGCTTCTGTGTTGTGTTTTATTTCAGGCATGAATCGCGCCTGCGCAAGCTCATACTTGCTTTCAATTATTGAAGAGAATAAAGGTCATTAAGGCTGATTTTGTGGCAGGCACTAAAAAGCCGCTTCATCATTGAAGCGGCTTTTTTAATGTTTACTCAATTACTTATTTAACGCTAATTGTAACTCACGGTTACGTTGTAATTGCGCTAAGAAGTTATCAGCAATCGGTTTAAACTTAGCTAGCTCATCACGCGGTAAAGGCTCTGATTTAGGTAGTTTGACCGTTTTCGGATTACGGTGTACACCGTTTACTAAGAATTCATAGTGTAAGTGTGGGCCAGTTACACGGCCAGTCGCACCAACCGTACCAATTTTTTGACCCTGCTTCACTTTTTGACCTGTTTTTACCAGACGTTTGTTCAAGTGAAGGTATTTAGTTACATATTGAGTACCGTGGCTAATAAATACGTAGTTACCATTGTATTTGCTGTAACCCGCTTTAATCACTTTACCATTACCCGATGAAACTACCGGTGTACCTGTGCGAGCAGCATAATCAATACCATTATGCGGCTTAACAGTTTTAGTTACAGGGTGTAAACGGCGAGGGTTGAAGCTTGAGCTAATATACTTAAAGTTAACAGGCGCGCGTAAGAAAGCTTTTTTCATACTACGGCCTTCAGGCGTATAGAAGTTACCATCAGTATGGCGAATCGCTGTATAACGTTCACCTTGGTTTATGAATTCTGCTGCAATGATTTTGCCATCACCAATGTATTCACCATCAACATAGTGGGTTTCGTAGATTAGACCGAATTGGTCACCCTTACGAATATCATTTGCAAAGTCGACATCCCAACCAAAAATATCGGCAAAGTTCATTATTTGACGCTCGCTTAAACCAGCGGCAATACCCGATGTCCAGAAGCTGTTGCTGATTTCACCACCGGCAGACTTGCTGAGAGTTTCAATTTCTTTGCTGTCGATTGATGTATCGTAGTTACCTTCGTCATTTAATGTAACGTATAAGGTATCTGTTTTTGAAATTACATAACGAAGCTGCGCTAATGAGCCATCTTCGGCGGTTGCAAAACTTAAAATTTCACCCGGATGAATTTTTGTTAACTTGCGCGTTTCAGCGTTTGTGTTAACTAGTTTGTGCAGAGTTTGCGCTGAGAAGCCCGCGCGCTTAAAAATAAGAGCTAAATTATCGCCATTGCGAACTTCATGATCAACAAGCTCATATTCTGGAAGTTTTGCTGCTGCTTGCTCCGAATTTAGTTCAGTTAGTTTTTCGTTATCATCAACTTTAACTTGTAATTCGTAGCGTTTACCAATTTCAAGTGCGTTTGCACTGTTATCCTTTGAGGCGGTGGCTTTTTCAGAAGGCAAAAGTGCCAAGCCGGCAATAGCAGAAACCAAACCTAGAATGAGCAGTTTGTGTTTTTTGGGGAGTTTGTGCACTACATGAACCATAACGTGCCTTTTCTGCTGTCAAGAAAATTAATTACTAATATTGCAGGATATACCTAAAATAGCGCAAATACCAGTGTTTTGTAGATTTAAACTGGCGCTAATTTGCGCTAGAATTGGCCTGCGCGTTAAACTTTTTTGGTTGAATTTGCAGCATGTGTCGTCAGTTAAACTAATTTGCTGTTAGTTAACTAAAGTACCTTCAATAAAATGCAATAACGCGGTATAAAGAACAATCATGCGCGCTGCCTGCAGGGCTGTTTCTTAAACTATTTAAGTTAGGCTTTTTTTAGTGTCACTCTTTTGATGCTAACTAGCTAAATTTTAAAGTTTTTAGCTCTATAATTATAACCCTGACAGGCCACCACGCCCCGGTAGCTGAATTTTTGGAGTAATACACAGTGGATTTACAAACCGCTCTAGCTGAGATAAAACGCGGTGCAGAAGAGATATTAATTGAAGACGAATTAGTTGAAAAACTAAAGTCAGGTAAGAAACTTAAGATCAAAGCGGGTTTCGATCCAACTGCGCCTGATCTGCATTTAGGTCATACAGTTCTTATCAACAAAATGAAAACCTTCCAAGACCTAGGTCACGAAGTGATTTTCTTAATCGGTGATTTCACCGGTATGATTGGTGATCCAACGGGTAAAAACGTAACACGTAAACCGTTAACTCGTGAAGATGTTTTAGCCAACGCTGAAACATATAAAGAGCAAGTATTTAAGATCCTCGATCCTGCTAAAACAACTGTTGCATTTAACTCTACTTGGATGGAGAACTTAGGTGCGGCAGGTATGATTAAACTGGCTGCGCGTCAAACAGTAGCACGTATGCTAGAACGTGATGACTTTAAAAAGCGTTATGCCAATGGTCAATCAATTGCTATCCACGAATTTTTATATCCACTGGTACAAGGTTGGGACTCAGTTGCATTAGAAGCTGACGTTGAGCTTGGCGGTACAGACCAACGCTTTAACTTACTAATGGGTCGTGAACTACAAAAAGACGAAGGCCAAAAGCCACAAACAGTGCTTATGATGCCACTGCTTGAAGGTACCGATGGCGTTCAAAAGATGTCTAAGTCATTAGGTAACTATATTGGTATTACTGATGAGCCGAACGATATGTTTGGTAAAGTGATGTCTATTAGCGATGAGCTAATGTGGCGTTACTATGACTTATTAAGTGCATTATCAATCGAAGAAATTGCAGCTCTTAAGCAGCGTGTTGCTGATGGTGCAAACCCGCGCGACATCAAGATTGAATTAGCAAAAGAACTGATTGCACGTTTCCACAGTGAAGAAGCAGCCGAAGGTGCTCATCAAGATTTCATCAAGCGTTTCCAAAAGAATGCATTACCAGATGAGATCCCTGAAGTGACAGTTACTATCGCTGAAGACACAGTGTTTATCACTAACTTACTAAAAGAAGCTAATCTTGTTGCAAGTACCTCAGAAGCGATGCGTATGATCAAGCAAGGTGCAGTTAAATTAAATGGTGAAGAAAAAGTAACGGATACTAAGCTTGAAGTTGCAAAAGGCACAACTCAGATTTACCAAGTAGGTAAGCGTAAGTTTGCTAAAATCACCTTAGCTTAATCAAGCTAATAGAAATAAAAAAACCAGCTACGGCTGGTTTTTTTGTGCTTATATTTTGATTAGTTTGTGAATAGGCTAATTACTTCAATCCCGACTATCAGTAGTAACCAAAATGCTTTCGCTTGGTTTAAACGATTCACTAAAGCGGCAATATCATCAGAATTTGGTAAACGGTCGGTACCTACACGCATCTTATTAAATCGCTCTTCTTGGTATAGCGCCGGACCGCCTAATTGCACTTGTAATGCCGCAGAGGTCACACTTAATAGCCAGCCTGTATTAGTTTGATAAAAGTGTCTTCCATAGTGCTTAATATAATGAATACTCTGCTTGCTGGCATTGCTTGCAGCAATCGTTAAAGCCAATAATCGAATGGGTAACCACTCTAATACAAACAGTAGTTTAGCTATGGTAGTTAAAAACGGGTTATTTGGCTTACGATTCTTACGCCATGCTTGATGTATTAAAGTGAGTAAGCGATAAACCAAAGCAAAGATAGCGCCGCCAATTATATAAAAGAAAATAACGGCAAAATAATGCCGCGCACTTTGCAGCACCAGTGACTCCATGGTGGCTTTACAAATTCCAGGAGCCGATAAACGTGAAACATCACGAGCAACAAGGCTTGTAAGTAGCTCTCTTGCTGTCGCTTTTTGATTTAGCTTAACTAATCTTGCTATCCGCAGTGATTTTTTCTCTTGGGCACGACTACTTAGTAATAAATACAAAATTAAGCCGTTTAATAGCTCAGGATAAAAAGCAAATTCTAAAAAAAGTACAACCAGTGTCACTATAACTAACACAGTGAAGGTGAATGCCAAGGTTGATGCTAAATACTGATAACTTTTGGGGTTAGAAGGGCTGTATAAACGCTCACCAAGAGCAGAAAAAATAACGCTTAAAAAGGTACTAGGATGATACCAACTAACCAAAGGAAAAAAGCGCTCAGCAATGAGCGCTACAAAAAATACAATAATGTCCAAATGGTTTTGAACAATATTTGTAATCACCTTATAAACTCACCGACGTCAGCTTCTCTAAAAGAGCAACAACCATTTTTGATGAGTTGATAGATGCAGTTTCGATATACTCTTCAAATGATTGCGGTGATTCTTTGCCTGCAATGTCAGACATTGAACGAATAACAACAAATGGTGTTTCTAATACGTGGCAAGCCTGTGCAATTGCTGCGCCTTCCATTTCTACTGCAAGCATAGTTGGGAATTCAGCGCGAGTTTTTTCAATTCGTACTGGGTCACACATGAATGAGTCACCTGTACAGATTAGACCAATCATGGTCTTAACATCACTAATTTGACTTACGCTTTGCTCTGCCGCTTCAATCAGTTTAGGGTGTGCAGCAAAGCCTGCTGGCATTTGTGGCACCTGACCGATTTCGTAGCCAAATGCAGTAACGTCTACGTCATGATGACGTACTTCTGATGAGATAACTACATCGCCAACGTTTAATGATGGCTCAAAACCACCTGCAGAGCCTGTGTTGATCACACAATCAGGGCTAAAATTATCGATAAGCAGTGTTGTTGCAACAGCAGATGCAACTTTACCAATACCTGACTGTACTAAAGTAACTTTATTACCCGCTAATTCACCAGTGTAAAATGTAAAGCCAGCCTTAGTCATAGTGCTTGGGTTTGCCATTGCTTCGCGTAAAATTTTTACTTCTGGCTCCATCGCGCCAATAATACCAACGTGCATAATATTTGATTCCTTAGATTGAATACCGAGATTATATACGCAACCAGGTATGGTTACGAGAATCAGCTAGCGGAAAAACAAAAAAGCAGACCTAAAGTCTGCTTTCGCCAAATTTATGACAGCTTATATTTCAGCAAGTGCTGTAGCTGTTGAATGTGCTTTTGCTTGTGATGGTGATAATACAGCTGGCTTAGTTACGCGATTTCGCGTTGGTCTAATTGGTGCTGCCGCAGGCTTACCAAGCTTAAACATGATTGCATCACGTACTTCTCTTGGTTGATATCCTGATTTTACTTTCATACGAATATGAGGAATACCCGCAGCTTCTAATGCGCCACTTACAAACCAATCACGCTGAGCTTTATGGCCATCGCGGTTAGTGTTGTTAACTAAATCAACAGCGGCAACAATGGTAAGTTTGTCTTTGTCGATTAGTACATAATCTAGTTGCTTATTTTTGGCTTTGGCAATAGCTGCGCGTTTAGCTTTAACAGACAAGCCTTGTTTGCAGTCAATTAAATCAATGAGTTTAACGCGACTCACGATTTTGTATTGATCGCCAACGGCACGTTCAAGAAGATGTAAAAATGCACTCTCTACTTGCGTAAAAACACTTTGCTTACGAGTGAAAGGATAAGGGTTTCCGCCTTCATCGGTAAACTTTGACGCAACAACAGAGGCTACTACGACTAAAACTAAAATTGATAATAAAGCGAATTCCATATGGTAACTCCACAACAACAAATTGACACTCAAAATAATTAGCAATTAGTGTGCCTAAGTGTGCGGAGTCACCTGAATTTTTTAAGCCGTGTAGCCGCCATCAATTCCTTTAACAGCAATTGCCACTGCATCGTGGGCATGAAGTGATTCGTAGTGGTTTATTTGTAGCCAGTAATCTGCGTAATTTTGCTCTTCGAGTAAGCCTTTAATTTTACGTGCAGCGTCTTCGCAGAACATTAGGTTTTGACCATTTAAGCGGGCAAACTCTTGCTCGTCTTCACGTTTAACGGCTGCTTGCACAGGCGTTTTAAGCTCTGCTTCTAAAGCATCAATCAAGCCAACCACATCAAAACTATCAATTTCGCTGTCGAGCTTTACTTTGACGTTTGCAATTGAGCGCTGTGAGTGTGGTGTAGCCACAATGCCATCTGTTGTGCCCAGCCATTCTAAAACAGTCTGCTTATCAATATCTTGCTCTGCAAACTTTTCGCTAAATGCATTTTGAATTAGTTGTCGTGCAAGGGCCGCTGAGCATGGGCATGTTGACGAGTAGGTCACATCAACCATTAATTCAAAGCTTAATACACCTTGGTTTATTTTAGCGATTAAGTGGATAGGGTAGTTTTTCCAGCCCACTTTACCACTTAATAGTGATTTGCGGCGCAAAGGCAGCTCAAATTTAAACTCGATCTGTGCTTGGTCACTTAGGTCATCATGACTACTGATAAAGGCATCAAGTGCTTGAGCAAGGGTTTGGGGATTAACTTGTTGCTCGGTTGATAAGGTATCAAGCGCCAAAAATAAACGCGACATATGAATGCCTTTGGCATCTTCTTTATGTAAATTAACAAAGGCGCGTGCTTTAGCAATTACATTTACTGGGGCTTGGTTACGAGTTTCAAAAATGAAAGGTAGTTCAATTTCACCCATGCCAACCCAGTCTAACTTACCCGTTTTTAACGCTGGGGCCGTATCAGCAATATCTGGCATTGTGGTTTGCATGGTAATACTCATTCTTTGCAATTAATAAAGCGCGATATTTTACATGAAAAAATATAAAAAGAAGTGCCATACGTGAAAAAATTATATGTTTATCGCACAATGTGAATATTTCTAAAGGATTAGTGATAAAATTAGCTATGCTGTTTTTTTCGATTATGTGCCTAAGCTTTAATATATGATTGATTCTTCTATGAGTCCGTGGGCTCGCACACTCTCAAGCTTTATTTCTAAATACGGTGAATTTAAGACCGCTGCGGCTTGCTATGCCTTATTATTAGTGATGTCGCTGATTTTATCTTGCATGTTTTATTATGTTGCAGTGGGTACTGTCACCTTGGTAGATGTTTTAGCGGTGATGTTTTTTACCGCAGTTGTATCGCCAATTTTGATTTCGGTACTGCTAAATTCAATTCGCCAGCTCGAAGCATCATATAGCTATTTAGATAGCGCCACTAAGCAAGAAAAACTATTAAACCAAACGTTAAAAGACAATATCAGTCGCTTAAATGAAGAGATTGATGAGCGTAAAATGGCGTTTCACGCTAAGCACAGAGCAATTGAAGAGCTCAGACGTGAAATAGCTGAGCGCAAGAAAACTCAACAAGAATTAGCCCAACAAGGTATGTTATTGCGCTCAATTGTCGACTCCTCTCCTGATTTATTTTATTACCGTGATAACAACGGCGTCTTTGCTGGCTGTAATAAAATGTTTGAGCAAGTGATTGGAAAAAGTGGCGAAGAGTTAATTGGCAAAAGTGTAGAGGAAATCTACCCAAGTAATTACTTACCTGAAGTACTGCGCACCGACAAAAAAGTATCGCAAACGCACCAAGCCCTAACGCTTGATGTTGAATATCCCGTTAATGGTGAAAAGCGCTGGTTTGAGATGCGTAAGTTACCGTTTATTAACGAAAAAGGGGAGTATATTGGTTTGCTCGCTTTCGGCCGTGATATCACCAGCCGTAAAGAAGCCGCACAGGCGCTTGAAGCAGCTTATAAAGACAAAGGGAAGTTTATTGCCACATTGAGCCATGAACTTAGAACGCCTTTGAATGGTATTGTAGGTTTAACACGCATGTTGCTTGATACCGAGCTTGATAAACAGCAGCGTAGTTGGTGTAACACAGTGTTTTCGAGTGCTGAAACCCTTGGTAATATTTTTAACGATATTATTGATTTAGATAAAATTGACCGTGAGCAGCTAGATATCGTTACTGACTCAGTAAATGTAGCTGACTTTATCAATGATGTTGTTAACTTTGCTGGCCTGATTGCTGAACAAAAGAGTCTTGATTTTAATATCAAACGAAAAGGCACGTTGGATGTGTATGCATCGCTTGACCCAACTCGGTTACGTCAAGTTGTATGGAACTTAATAAATAATGCCGTTAAGTTTACACAGCAAGGTCATGTTGAGCTTGAATGTATTCGTGAAAATCGCCCAGATGGTCCTTGGTTAGTGATGCGTGTTAGTGATACCGGTCAGGGGATCCCGCAAGAACAACTACACCGTATTTTTGACATGTACTACAAAGCACCAGACATCAATGGCACCAATGCTATTGGCTCAGGTATTGGGCTTGCAGTAACAAAAGCACTGGTTACTGCGATGAAAGGTGAAATACATGTAAGCAGCACAGAAGGTGAGGGCAGTGTTTTTGTGGTAGAGATCCCACTTAAACTCTGCATTGCGCCTACAGAGCAAAATTATGCGGTTCGTAGTTTAAACATTCTACTTGTTGAAGATGTTCCGCTTAACGCTGAAATTGCCACAAATTTACTTGAGCAGCGTGGTCACGAAGTTATTTGGGCTGAAACCGGTGAAGATGCGCTGTCGTTTGTCTACACAGAAGATGACTTAGACCTCGTATTACTTGATATGCAATTGCCAGATATCAACGGTGATGAAGTTGCTCGCCAAATTCGTGACGATGAGCACTTTGATAACCTACCAATCGTTGCCTTAACTGCTAACGTGCGTAGTGCTGAAGAAGAGCTTGCTGGTATTAACATTCAAGGCGCGCTTGCGAAGCCAATTAATACAACCAAGCTTGATAAAATGCTTGGTGAGCTGTTTGATATTAAACAACAAAAAAGTTGTCAGTCAGAAACAATCAAGCCAGTGTCAGTCAAAGATTTGTCAGGTATCCGCGTTGAGTTACTTGATATTGAAACCATTGAAGACTTTGTTGGTTCAATGGGGTTAACTATCTTCAACCGTAGTTGTGAGCTGTTTAATAAGCTAAACCCACAGTATCAAACTGAGCTTGCAGATGCGTTAGCAGCAGATGATAGAGAAGAGTACAAATCGGTGGCGCATAAATTAAAAGGCGCAGCTGGTTCTGTAGGCTTAAACGATGTTCAGTTACACGCTAAGAAGATGGAGCATGGAGCGCTTGAAGAAAGTAGTGAAGAGTTACAAAAGTGGCTTGATGAACTAGCAGTTAAAATAAATGAAGGGCGCGAAGCCCTCCAATTATTTTTACAACAACTAGAAAATTAATTCTAATTAGCTGTCGATTTTACCGATGAAACGATAGCCTTCACCATGGATGGTGCTGATTAGTTCAGATGTGCTGTTATCGCTTTCAAAGTGTTTTCTGATACGACGAATTGTTACGTCTACAGTACGGTCGTTAGCGCGAAGCTCACGGCCAGTCATGTGCTTGATTAATTGCTCACGGCTGAAAATACGGCCCGGTGAGTCAAGCATTAAGCGTAGCGCACGATATTCACCTTTAGGTAAACGTTTAGCGTCACCACTTGGAGATGTTAAACAACGGCTGTTTTCATCAAGTTCCCAACCGTTAAATGTAATAACACCATTTGTTTCGATATTTGCTTCTTCGCCGCCTAAAGCTGTGCGCGAAATTAGGTTACGAGCACGGATAGTTAGCTCGCGCGGGTTAAATGGTTTTGTGATGTAATCATCAGCACCAATTTCTAGACCTAAAATGCGATCAACGTCGTTGTCACGACCTGTTAAGAAAATTAAACCCACGTTTCGTTTTTGACGAAGTTCACGTGCTAAGATTAGCCCGTTTTTACCTGGTAGGTTGATGTCCATAACTACAAGGTTCACATCATCATTATTTGTAAGCTTGTCATGCATATCATCGCCATCAATGGCTTCAATAACTTTGTAACCTTCAGCTTCAAATAAACTAACGAGGTTTAGTCGAGTTACGTCTTCATCCTCTACGATCAGAATGACTGGCGTTTGCATTGTATATTAACCTTTTCGGAAATTTTATTTACAAAAATTCGGTATTATCAAGCAAAACCGAATACTAGAGATTATAGGATTAGATCCAATTGTTAACAAGTAAAATCAATTTGGATAAAACTTAGCCATAGCTAACAATCGAGATTGCACTTTAAAGTTATGCTGCAATACGTGCTGCTTATTGATATACAGTCGGATTTTATTTCCTTCTTGAACCAGAGAGGCTATACCGCCATTTTCTAAAAAACTAATACTTTCGCCTATTGTTAAAGTATTTAATGAAATTGTATCGGTCCAAAGTGGAAGTATATCATTTTCTAATGTTTCATCAATGTATGTGATATCACAAACTTGAGAAAGTTCAGAAATTTGCTGAGTTTTTTTCACTAAAATTACTTTGATTGGTTTTTTGTTAATTTGCAGTTCATTTTTCTCTTTAAGATACGAGCCCGGACCATTTTCTAAATCGTAAAAACAAAATGTAACAGGGGGAGGATCTACTTGATCATCAAACTTGGTGAACTTGGCAATCTGATATAAAAATGCAGACTTAACTTGCTCTGGTGACTTTGCGAAAGCAGAGTTCACACTAAGCAAAAGAACGACTAAATAACACACCCAACGCATCACATGTCACCTTCATGCAAAGGTAGTGTGATTATAAAGTGCACGCCTTCTTGATTAAGCTCATCATATACAATCGTTCCTCCAAGTGCTTGGGTTACAAGGTTGTAAACTAGGTGCATACCTAAACCGCTTCCGCCTTCACCTCGCTTAGTGGTGACAAAAGGATCAAAAATACGCTTCTTAATTGATTTATCAACACCAATACCATTGTCATAGTAATCGATAATAAGGCTGCTCTCATTACGTTCAACGTCAAATCTAACTTCGTTGCCAATATCATCAGTAAAGCCGTGAATAACAGAATTGCTTAAAAGTTGCTGTAATACTTGTTGTAACGGTCCAGATTTAGTTTCGATACTAAAGTTACTATTACAATTGATAATGATTTTTGGGTTGCGGTATTGTATTTCTGAGCGCATCGACATAATTACATCACTTAATAAGTCATGCAGATTTATTTT
The DNA here is from genome assembly GCF_004792295.1 of Pseudoalteromonas sp. MEBiC 03607. Taxonomy (NCBI): domain Bacteria; kingdom Pseudomonadati; phylum Pseudomonadota; class Gammaproteobacteria; order Alteromonadales; family Pseudoalteromonadaceae; genus Pseudoalteromonas; species Pseudoalteromonas sp. MEBiC 03607. The sequence continues at coordinate 3,263,955 of NZ_SRRY01000001.1, read as the reverse complement.
GGTACTCATTTCTACATCTTGATTCACAGCTACTTTTTTAAAGCTAGAAACCAATTCTGCTGCACGGTTAAGGTTTCGATAAATTAAGTCGAGGTTTTCAATACCATCATCTATGAAACGCTTTAGGTGTGATGAGGTTAAGGTTTTTTGCTCAAATAAACTGTTTATTTCTGCAAGTTTATCGCGAAGTAATGTTGAACCTGTGATACCTAAACCAATCGGCGTGTTAACTTCATGGGCAACGCCTGCGACCATTTGGCCAAGAGAGGCCATTTTTTCATTTTCTACAATTTGGTTTTGATATTGATGCATTCGCTCAAGGGTATTGAGTAGCTCTTGATTCGCTTCTCGTAGGGCGATTGTGCGCTGATTTACTTTTTCTTCAAGGCTTTGGTTCAGTTGCTTAATTTCTTGCTTGTCATTTTCATGGCGTTCAATCTGCTTTTGAGTACGGGCAAGCATGATATTTAAGCTATTAGCTAGTTGATTGATCTCGTCAACATTGGTTTTTTGCGCACGTGTTTCGTAGTTGTGGTTTCTAGATACGTCTTGCAGCAGGTTACTCAAATTATCGATTGGGTTTGCTATGCGTTTTTGAATGCGTCTAGAAACAAAATACACAATAACCAAGACAAAAAGAGTCAACAAAATATCGATAAAAATCTTCTTGTTAATATATTGGTTTAGTCTTTCTAAGTCACCACGGACATAGGCATAGCCAATCGTATTACCTTCATAAACAATAGGTTTTATTAGCTCTATCGCTTTGTTTTTAAATTGAGGTTCTAATAGCTCATCAATATTATTAACTTTAATTGGTACTGGAGGGGTTCTTATTGCGTTAAAACTACTAAAGAATTTAGGCTTATTTGATAACTCATCAATAGCATAAATATGCACATTTTTGATCATAGGCACAGATTCAAATAGTTTTAAACGCTCTGCTTCTGTTTCATTATCATCAAAAAGCACTGTTACTTGCGCATTGTAGGCAATGATTTCTGCAAGTAGGGTGATTTTATCAACGATTAACGCTTTTTGTTCTTTAACGTCAAGATAAGTCGATATCGAAATCGACAAAGATAGGCATAGCGCAGTGACGAGCATGACCGCATTTGCCAACGCTTTACGAATACTTGTTTGTGCCGAAAATAGTGACATGCGCGATAGAAGGCCAATCTTTTTATATTGTTATTAAAAATTAAGTCTAGCAAAAACAGAAAAAGTAACTAAATATTTAATAAAATATTTTTGTTATGAATAAGCTATTTTACAAATTGTTATGAAGCTGAGTAAACGGCAAATTTAGTATTTTTAAAATCGGTGCTGTACTGGCCAAATTGCGCTTCTAAAATGGGTGGATATTTTAAGAAGCTGTTAGCAACAATGGTCAATTTTCCTTGCTTACTCAAGTGCTGCTTTGCAGAGCTTAGAAAGGCCTCGGCAATGGTGTAGTCTGTGGCAATACCCGTGTGGAAAGGCGGGTTACTGATAATTAAATCAAATTTCCCCTCAATGCTTGCTAAACCGTCACTTAATATGGCTTCACCTTTGAGATTATTTAGTGCCAGTGTTTGTTCTGTGGCGTAAGTTGCAAGGGCACTTACATCGCTACAAACAAATTCTAGCTCAGGCTGCTTTAAACCTAAGTAGGTGGCAATTATGCCTGCCCCACAAGCAAAATCGAGCACTTTACCCTTGTTAATAGAAGGGGCATGGTTAAGTAGTACCGCGGTACCAATATCAAGAGCACCGTGATTAAATACCCCTGGTACACTGATAGCAGTGAATTCAGCATCACCAGCTTTAACTTGGAATTGTTTGTGATAGCGGCTGATATCGAAGTTATCATTTAACGTAAGCTCAGAGAACATATACAAAATACAATGCTTAGCACTATCGATTTTGTTACTAAAGCCGCAGTGGTCCTTTAGTTGTTTCTCTGCTGATTTTACGCCGCTTTTATTTTCACCAACCACAAAAAGCTGAGCATCTTGCTGGCAAACAGCACGGATATTATCAAGGCACATTAGTGCCTCTGGCTTAGCTTTTGGGTAGTAATAGATAACTAAATCGTAGTTACCATTTGGAATAGTGTGATCAACCACAGCATGTACACCTGCAATTTTGCTGGCATACATGGCATTAGCGTGGTTATAACTGAACGCAGTAATTTTTGCGTCTGGGTTTAGCGTTTTAAGTTCGCGTAAAAAGCCATCTTGCTCAAAGTTAACCACTAAAATCGACTGGCCAACAAGTTCGTCTTCATTTCGAAGCAATAATAAACTTGGGTTGGTTAACTTACTCATGCTGCTTTTACCTTTTATTACTTAGTACGCTCAAACATCAAGTCCCATACGCCGTGACCTAAGCGATGACCGCGTTGCTCAAATTTTGTCAAAGGACGTGAATCTGGGCGAGGAACGTAATCATTGGTTTCTGATTGGTTTTTGTAACCTTCAGCAACTTGCATTACTTCAAGCATATGCTCGGCATAGTTTTCCCAGTCAGTCGCCATGTGAAAAACACCACCAATTTTTAATTTGCTACGTAATTTTTGCGCAAACTCAGGCTGCACGATACGACGCTTGTGGTGACGCTTTTTATGCCATGGATCAGGGAAAAATAATTGCAGTTTAGATAAACTCTCATCAGCAATACAATCAGCAAGCACTTCAACTGCATCATGCTCGAATACACGTAAGTTGGTGATCCCTGCTTCGTCAGCGTCCATTAAACAAGCGCCAACACCAGGGCGATGAACTTCAATACCAATAAAGTTAAGCTCAGGTGCATTTTTAGCCATTTCAACCAGTGATTTACCCATACCAAAGCCGATTTCTAGTACGACATCGTTATCGTTACCGAATACTTCTTTTAGATCGAGCATACCATTTTTATGCTCAAGGCCCATTGTTGGCCAACACTTTTCGATGGCGGCTGCTTGGCCCTTTGTTAGGCGACCTTCGCGCTTAACGAAACTACGAATCGTGCGGATATATTTACCCTCTTGCTTTGCTTGCTCGAGGTTTGGGTTACTTGAGTCATTCATATAATTTGGCCTGATAAAAAACACTGACTATAGAAAAAGGTTGCGTATTATCCCTGACCTGCGCCTTGAGTACAATAGTAAGAACCTGTTTATCTTTCGAGATTAATTTTGCAGCCATATGTGGGCTATTTGGCAAGGCGGAGTCGGTTCGACTTGCTTGGCCTAACTAACTGCAATAGACTTGGCCGCAATGAGCTTCAGCAAGTAAAGATGTTATTTTGAATTTAAGCAATAAGGAGTCAACTTGGTTTGCAAACCAAGTGGTTGACTGGTATCACCTTCACGGCCGTAAAACTCTTCCATGGCAATTAAATAAAACCCCTTATAAGGTATGGATCTCTGAGGTCATGCTACAGCAGACTCAAGTCGTAACTGTTATTCCTTACTTTGAAAAGTTTATGCAAAGCTTTCCTGACATCATTGCGCTTGCAAATGCGGATGAAGATCAGGTGTTGCACCACTGGACTGGCCTTGGCTATTACGCTCGTGCACGCAACTTACATAAAACAGCAAAAATAGTTCGTGATAAATACCAAGGGCAATTTCCAACCACACTTGAAGAGGTGATGGACTTGCCGGGCATTGGTCGCTCTACTGCAGGGGCTATCTTGTCTTTATCGCTTGGACAACATCATCCAATTCTAGACGGTAATGTTAAACGAGTACTGGCGCGCTTTTTTATGATTGAAGGCTGGTATGGGGTGAAAAAGGTCGAAAACCAGCTTTGGTCATTATCATCGCAATTAACCCCTAAAGAGTCGGTCACTGAGTTTAATCAGGCAATGATGGATTTAGGTGCAAGCCTTTGTTCGCGTAGTAAATTTGATTGTGAGCCGTGCCCTTTAAATAGTAAATGCCTTGCTTTTAATGAAGGCAAAGTTAAAGAGTTCCCACATTCAAAACCGAAAAAGGCAGTGCCTAAAAAGTCATGTCATCAGCTTATCCTAGCCTGTGACAATAAAGTACTTATGGAAAAACGCCCGAGCTCTGGAATATGGGGCGGCTTGTTTGGCTTTTTTGAGTTTAGCGAACTAACTGAACTAGAAACATTTTTAGCTCAGCACGGTTTAACTGCAAATACGCAGGCACTTGAAGCCTTTACCCATGTGTTTTCGCATTTTGAACTGACTATTAATCCGCATGTTTTAACATTGCCAAATATTCCAGATCTCATCAATGAGCGACAACTGGTTTGGTATCCGCTTGATGAGTCAGTTGAAGTTGGCCTTGCAGCGCCAACGAAAAAGCTGGTTAAACAATTAAGCACAATAGATTACAATAGCATCACGCAATAAGAGTAGAGAGCAATTATGGCACGTACAGTATTTTGTCAAAAGTTACAAAAAGAAGCTGAAGGCTTAGGCTTCCAACTATACCCAGGTGAGCTTGGTGAAAAGATTTTCAACAACATCAGTAAAGAAGCGTGGGGCCAATGGCAACACAAGCAAACGATGTTGATTAACGAAAAGCATTTAAACATGATGGACCCAGAGCACCGTGCTTTTTTAGAAGAGCAAATGGTCGGTTTCTTATTTGAAGGTAAAGACGTAGAAATCGAAGGCTACCGTCCACCAGAAAAATAAACCAAGAAAATAAAGTAAAAAGGGCCGTTATGGCCCTTTTTTGATAAGTACTATTTGTTTTCTTGTTCGGCTTTTTGTATTTGCTCTTTTATATATTGAGCGACTTTAGAGTATTCAATTTCATAATTATCTCTAAGCTCAATTAATTCATCACTTGTAGGGTCTTCATTTTTACAGCGATGTTCAAATTGTTCAGCTAACTCAGCGACTTTCATTGCACCTATCGTTTTTGAGATAGATTTTAACTGGTGGCATGAGTTTATTATTTTCTCAAGATCAAGCTCGATAACCCCTGCATTTACTTCACGGCTAAGTTGATTACTTTGCTCTAAATACATTTTATAAAAGCGTAGCTTTTTAGCTTCATCATTATTTACGTATTTAGATAATACGCTCATATCAATAGGGATTGCAGGTTTAGGTGGGGCCAGTTTCACCTCTTCAGGGTTAGCTTTATAAGCACATTTATGAAGTGCGGCTTCAAGTACGTTTAACTCAACAGGCTTTGTTATATAGTCATTCATTCCTACATTTAAACAGCGCTCTTTTTCGCCTTTAAGAGCGTTTGCTGTGATAGCAATTATGTAAGGTTGAGCATTAATGTCTTCGAGTTGAGAAGCTTCATTGCGGATCTTTTCAACCATGTCATACCCTGACATTTTTGGCATGTGCAAATCAGTTAAAATAATTGAGTGATGGCCTGCTCGCCATATATTAAGACCTTTTTCGCCATTTTCAGCAAGCTCAACACCATAGCCTAACAAGTGAAGTTGATCTGTTAACACTTGCTGGTTTAGCACATTATCTTCTACTAAAAGCACGAGTTTGTTTTCGTCACGAGCTTGGTCAACGCTCAAGTAATCATTGAAAGATTTGGTTGAGACAACTTGTTTTGGTGTGTGTAAACCCGCAGCCACTAACAGCGACATCATGAAGTTTGACTTACAAAATGGTGACGCATTTAAGTAGAAGATATTTTTATGATTTACCGCCGCTTCATCTAATTTACTCAACACGATAACTTGCTGGTTATTATCTTCTAGTGTGTAGAGTAAACGGCGCAAGATATAGTTAATATCCTCCATTCCCTCTATACCATCGAGGATCCAGATAATGTTTTCGTTATCTTGTTCCGCCTCTATTAAATCATTGCTATCGGCAAAAACATGAGTCGCTCCCATAAAAGATAAATAACGGGCAAGCAAAGCTTTACGGCCACTATGTTGTGTTACCACAACAACACGATGGCCTTTCATTGTATGTCTGTGGGCGAGATCTACTTTACCTTCGGTGCTAAATGGTAAATCGACAACAAATTCACTACCAATACCTAAGTCACTACTAACAGAAATACTGCCCAACATAAGTTCTGTTAAGCTTTTACAAATTGATAATCCTAAACCGGTACCACCATATTCTCGAGTAATAGAGCCTTCGGCTTGAATAAAGGGGTTAAAAATTTCACGAAGCTGGGCTTGCGTCATTCCTTTACCATTATCAGAAACAGTAAAACGCAATGTGTAATGATCGGTTGTGTTCTGAGCAACCTCAACAGATATTTTTACATGACCTTTTTTGTTTTCATCTGTGCTTGTGAACTTAATAGCATTACTACATAGGTTATAGAGTACCTGACGAACTCGAACGGTATCGCCGATTAAGTTTGTGGGAATATCGGGTGCTATAGCAAGTTCAAGTTCAAGGTTTCGTTTTTTTGCAACTGATGACAGAACGCGAGCTACTTCTTCAACAGTATCCGAAACAGAAAATGGAATATTATCAATATTAAGTTTACCTGCCTCAATTTTCGAGAAATCGAGAATATCGTCTAAAATACCTAATAAAGAAAACGCAGAATCACGGATAATAGTACTTAGCCTGTGCTGGGCACCATCAAGCTCAGTTTGGCGAAGTAAATCAATGGTACCAATCACACCATTCATCGGTGTGCGAATTTCGTGACTCATGGTTGCTAAGAAGGTTGTTTTGGTCTCATTCGCTTGTTCTGCTTTTAAAGTTGCTTGTTCAAGCGCGAGAGTTCTGTTGTGTACTTCTGTTTCTAGGCTGCTTTGTAGTTTTTGCAGATCAGCTTGCGCTGCTTTGTTTTCTTTAATTGCGGATTGAACCTTTCTCAGCAATTGATTGATATTTTCAGCAACAATATCTAATCCGAACTCAAGATTCTCTGTAACATGCGTGTTGTAGTCTGCATTATTCGTGATCGCAATTAACTCTTGGCTTAAAGAGCCGCTACTTTTAGTAAAACGCTTATTGATAAATATACTCATCGCAATTGACAAAATTATCAGCGCTAATACAGCTAAAGCGGCTAAAGCATATGAAATCCCAGCTGACTGAACTACAGGCTGTTCAGTTGGATGCTGTTTAACTATAAGCTCGCCGACTGGTTGGTCGTTAAACTCAAGTACAGTATGAACAAGCATGTTTTGTTCGAGTTGCTGATTAACTTTACTTGCATCAATTCGCTCTTGATTACTTGCAAACACCAGTGAGACATCACCATTTACTTCATATCGGTATAAGTAGTAATCAAAATTATTGTTTAGCAACAAACTAACATCTAATACCTCTTTTACTTTATCTTGTCCTGGCATTGTTAATGCGCTTACCAAAGGAGCTGATAACTGAGATGCAACTTGTGATGCGGTGAGTTTGGGTTGTGATGATTGTTTTTCAGAATTGTTGGAAGGGTAAAAAGCTAAAGCAATAACTGCTAAAAGTGTGATAACAAGATTCGTAATAATAAAAAGCGGTAACAGGCCTTTTACAGGAGAAGTTGATTTACTTCGCATAGCTTTAATCCAACAATTTATACTGCAATAGTAGGTATATTCTTGATAATTAGATAATCCTACCATCAATGAAGAAAAATTCACCACGTTTTTAGACTAGGAAATTGATTAAAAACATAAGACGTTGTAAAAGCGCATAAGTTTGTTGAATAAATAGTCTAAAAACCATTAAAAACAGCAATCTTGATTGAAAACTGTGCAAACAGATAGAATCCTCAAAAAATAGTTGACTTGAGAAGGCAAAACCCGTTTAATACGCCGCACGCCCAGATAGCTCAGTCGGTAGAGCACTGTGGAAGTTGTATTGAAAATCCTATAAGATTTTCAGCTTAAAACCGAAGTTTGCCCAGATAGCTCCGTTGTAGAGCTGTTAGGGAATGCATTGAAAATCCTTGTGGATATTCTGCATAAAACTGAATATTGCCCAGATAGCTCAGTCGGTAGAGCAGAGGATTGAAAATCCTCGTGTCGGTGGTTCGATTCCGCCTCTGGGCACCATTATTTAATATATTGGTGCTTAAGACTAAGCATCAGTATCGTGCATAGCACACAGATTTAGTGTGCCGACTTAGCTCAGTTGGTAGAGCAACTGACTTGTAATCAGTAGGTCATCCGTTCAACTCGGATAGTCGGCACCATTTATTTTTAAACGAAAGTTTAAAATGCCCAGATAGCTCAGTCGGTAGAGCAGAGGATTGAAAATCCTCGTGTCGGTGGTTCGATTCCGCCTCTGGGCACCATTATTTGATAATCTCTTTTAAAGTGATTATAGTGCACAGCGCACACGATTTTAGTGTGCCGACTTAGCTCAGTTGGTAGAGCAACTGACTTGTAATCAGTAGGTCATCCGTTCAACTCGGATAGTCGGCACCATTTATTTAAACATCAAGCTTATAGCTTTTTGTTATGCCCAGATAGCTCAGTCGGTAGAGCAGAGGATTGAAAATCCTCGTGTCGGTGGTTCGATTCCGCCTCTGGGCACCATTATTTATAATCACAATGTGATTAAGTGCTAAATGCACACAGGTTTAGTGTGCCGACTTAGCTCAGTTGGTAGAGCAACTGACTTGTAATCAGTAGGTCATCCGTTCAACTCGGATAGTCGGCACCATTTATTTTTAAACGAAAGTTTAAAATGCCCAGATAGCTCAGTCGGTAGAGCAGAGGATTGAAAATCCTCGTGTCGGTGGTTCGATTCCGCCTCTGGGCACCATTTTTACTAGCGTCCCGCTGAAATCTAAAATATCGTTTCCTACTAAAACATACTTTCCCTACAAAAATATCTGTATTCGTCGTAATTGACGGAGGCGATTTTGCGAACGCCAGAAAGCAAAAAACCGCGATAAAGAAACTCAGATTAAGTTTGGCGACTTAAGTTTCCAACGCGGCTTTCATAAACATTCGAAAGTGTTTATATGGCTATCTTAGCTGTAGGGTAATCCTGTGTCTAGTAGGTAGTTAAAAATTTGCTGACGACGTTCCTGTCGAAAATGAGTTGAGTTACAACCAAAAAAATAAATTTGCACCAAATGCAAAGCAAAACTTGGGCAACCAAGGTAGAAAGAAGCAAGTCTTCTTCTCATTAGAAGTGCTGCATGAAACTAAATCTGATACCCAGGCATTAGTTTTAGGCCATATTGCGTATCACCATGCTAAACACGGAAAATTTAACTCCAGCGTTTCATCTATCGCAAAACACCTTTGCTATTCAATCAACGCGGTAAAAAATGCGCTGAGTCAGCTTCTCAGTGCTAAAAGTGATGAAAAACAACCATTATTGTTCGAAGAGTGTACAAAAGGCTATAGCCGTAAATTGAGGCTTAATTTAAAACACCCGCTAGGCTACCGACTACTTCAAAGCTACACGCAAATCATTCATGGCCAACAAGCAGCTAATACACTTCCCCTCTATGGTCTTCAGTTGCATTTATTCGACTCTAAAAGCCGGTATGATTCACGACATCAGCACAAAATGCTGATGCTACATGCGTTGATCAGCAGTAAAATCAAAGCTAGCAAACTATCTACACGCAATAAACGAGATACCTACCAACAAAGCATTTCCCAGCTTTCTAAAAAGTTGGGATGGGCATACATGACAGTAAAGTCTTTAATTGAAACGATGCGGCCACTTGGTTTGTTGTCTGTGATAAAAGAGCAAGTAAGTCGTGTAGCAAAGTTTATATTTGGTGAAGTGAAGGCAAGTAAAGCCAAAGTGCGCCGAACGATAATTCCCAAAAAAGAGCGCGAAGCAGCTCCAATCGAGCGATACCGCGATATTCCCATAGCTTAATTACAGCTTTCGCCAAGATAAATCAGAACTGCCTCGATGCTGGGCTTTGTCGTGCCTGAAATTCAAAAAATAAAGCACACAGCTCTTCCGTTGGCTTCCTCAGATGAGTGAAGGTCAGAGTTTTCCGAATTTAAGCAACTTAAAGGCCTAAATGCGCTCTTTGCACGCCTTGAGAGTACAGTGTATATAAATTAGTGATAGGTGTTTTTCGTTCAATTTAAATCAGTGCTAAAAGCTACAAACTTAGTGATCTATCACTTTTAGCTGGTGATGCCTTTAAATATAGTGTTTAAATATAAATAGATAGATTTTTACCAAAACGTAGTTTGGCCAAAATCATTTTTAAGTTTTTTAAAGGTAGCCGTTGTAATGGAAAAGATTGAGCTTGGAGTTGAGCCAGTAACGTTTCAGCATGATCTGAATGGTGAAAATGTATTTTTCTGTGTTGGTCAAACTGACTTTGAGCGATTTGGTGTCGAGTGCGTTTCAAAACGAGCTGTGTTGAAAGGTGTATCAGATGATGAAAGTGAAGCGATTCAAGACTATATGATGCAAGTTATTTTGAGCATGTCTGATGAAAAACCCTTGAGTAACAGTAGTACACACTAAAAGGTTAACAAGTCTAGGAGGTGGGACGATTCGCCGTGGTTGAGGCTTTAGATATTTCCCCCCCCTAGTTTCTTGCGTGGAGTACCTCCAGATTGATAACCGCTGTTTTACTATGAGAAACAGAGAGTTAATCTTTAATAATCGACGTGAAAGTGAAAACGATTTGTGAGTACCATTGGCTTTTTCATAAAGCAAAGTAGTGAAGTTGTTTGGGGTTCCAAACTCAAAATTCTTGCCTATACATACATAGTTCGCTAAGTTGTTAATTAGCTTACGGGCAGATTTTTGTTCGCGCTTCGCGAACAGTGAAAAAAATGTTCGAACGGACCGCCTATGAGGAAATGTATCATCACTTTAAGGTACTTCTCGACACGCGTAAGAGTGCCCGTAAGCTAATTACTTTTAAAGGATTTATATGAGTAAGCTTGCAAAGCTAAGAGCTGCAAAAACAAAACCTGAGTTGGCCGATGTGCTAGGAGTGCATCCATCTTTTCTTACATATACTCTGTATGTGCGAGGAACAAATTCGCTCTATACTTCCTTTAATATACCTAAAAAGTCTGGCGGTGTAAGAACTATACAATCCCCTGATTCTGGCCTCAAGTCAATTCAATCTGCATTATCCAACTTGCTTTTAGACTGTATCGATGAAATCAATTTAGCCAATTTTCCTGATTCAGAGTTAGCGTCACCGAAAGCTAGTCACTCGAATATATTGAAGGTCAAATGTAACAGTGCGAAAACTAAGCAGCCTTCACTTTCTCACGGTTTTACAAGGCATCGCTCAATTATTACTAATGCTATGATGCATGTTAATAAAAAAGCAATTTTGAATATTGATTTAAAAGATTTTTTCTCAAGCTTCAATTTTGGGCGGGTTCGTGGCTTCTTTATAAAAAACAAAAACTTTGAATTAGATGATAACGTTGCCACAACAATAGCTCAGATAGCTTGCCATGATAATGAATTACCTCAAGGAAGCCCTTGTTCTCCAGTAATCACGAATCTCATCACTCATTCATTAGATATTAGGCTTGCTGATTTGGCGAGGAAAAATTCATGTACATACAGTCGGTATGCAGATGATATAACTTTTTCAACTGGAAAGAGAAAATTTCCATCTGAAATTGTTAGTGAGGAAAATGGTATATGTGCTCTCGGAAAGAAGCTTAAATCTGAGGTTAGGCGCTCTGGTTTTTCTATAAACTCAAAAAAGACAAGGGTTCTTTATAAAGATTCAAGGCAAGATGTTACTGGCTTGATTGTAAATAAAAAGCCCAATATTAAAGCTGAATATTGGAGAACAGTTAGAGCACAATGCAATTTATTATTTAAGACAGGAAAGTTTTATGATCTTATAAATAACAAGGAGGTAGAGGGGAATATTTATGAGTTGGAAGGTAAGCTAAATTTTATAGACCAACTAGACCACTATAACAGGCTTCGTCAAAAGCCAGCGCTCAACCCACAGTATCACCGGCAAAAAGACGCCCTTGCTAAAGGGGGAAATCAAAAACAACGTAGGTACCTGTATAACAATCGGGAGAAAACCTTTAGCAATTTTCTGTTTTATAAGCTTTTCTATGCGAATCCTCTAACAATGATTTTAACGGAAGGGAAAACAGATAACATATATCTAAAAGCTGCTTTAAGTCGTTTAGCAACGGCGTTTCCATCGTTAGCTAAGTCTCAACCTTATGAACCACTTTGCCAGTTCTTTAAATATACAGAAAGAACACGTTTTTTGTTAGAGTTGCATGGTGGTGGGGACTATTTTAAAAGTTTTGTTGGCTCATACGAAGAGCGCTATCGATTATATAAAGCACCAAAGCCTGCAAATCCGGTTATTATTTTCGTTGATAATGATACAGGACCTGATCAGCTAATAAGCAGAATAAAAGGAATGAAAGGGATAGGGATTTACCCTACAAGCTTGAATAAGGGTGATATAAGGAAGTCGGATTTTGTTCATATTTCAAATAATCTGTACTTGATTCTAACTCCTCAATCCAACACTGGTGATAATACAGATATTGAGTACTTTTTCACAGATTTCGATCGAAAAAGGCCTTACAATGGGAAGTGCTTTAATACTGTAAAGCTCAGGAATGATAATGTAGACCTCAGTAAAGATGCTTTTTCAAGACATATTGTGCAAGCCAAGAAAAATGTTATAGACTTTTCAGGTTTTCATAAATTGTTAGAACGGATAGTATTAGTTCAGAATCATTATAAAACGTTGTAATTGTTAATTTAGTGGTTAGTGCCTTTTGATTATTTTGTTGTGGGTATCCTAGGATTGTCACTCTTTTATGACTGGTGAGAGGGCAACCATCACTGAGCTGATAAGCAAATATCAATCAACAATCTAATTTCCACCACTTCAAAAATCGGCAAATTTCTAGGCATTTCTTCCTATGGCTTTGTAATAAGTCTGATAGTGTCCATAAAAACCAAACAATTAAGGCCACAATAAAAATGACTAAATAGATAAGTTGAGAAGATACAAGCTTTTCCTGCTTTAAGTACTCTACTGTTAAGCTTGCCAAGCTAGTGAACAATATTAATAAAATTGGGGCGTTGAATATTCCGTTAGTTTCTAATTTTTCTTTACGTACCCCCTCCCACTCGATGAGCTTTTCTACAGATGTTGGAGTAAAAGTCTTTCTTTTAGTAAGTTCTTCAGCAAAAAGGATATATCTTAAATATCTCGTCCTCAAGAAGAAAGGATGAGACTTTAGATTATGGGTAATATAAAGATTCTTGTATTCATTCTGAATTCTAAGCTCTAACCAAACGTAGAGAATAATAGCTGCTAAAGCGACCAAAAATAGCGATAAATTAGAGTCTCTCCCTAAGAAAAAAGCACCCACAGAGACTGCAAGGTACATAAAAAATGCAAGAAAGTATGGCCATGACTTGCTTATCGGTTTGTGTCTATACAGAGATTTTACAATTCTTGAACGGTGTGTTTTCTTATAAATGCCGTATAACTCACCCCATTTGTTTAAGTTTGTCATCTTCCCTATCGCGATTTGAACATTTCTATGCATTTGATTTTTGCATATTTCTTATCCAGCACAAAGAAAAAAATATGCTTAAAAAGTACCTGATAAACCGCGTCATTCCGCGAAGCAAAGAGGAATGACGCGGTGGCAAACCCCGCGCTAAACCAAGAAGAACAAAGAGGGGAAATTATTTGTTGAACTTATGTGCGCGTTATGACACTCTAAAAATGATTCCAGCAAAAGCGAGACGAATGTCATCGCGTCAAGAAATAAAGCCTGTGGCTTTATCATATCAGTGAGATCTACTCACAACTAGAAACCAAGCTTTCGGGCTTTTTACCTAACAAATTAGTTCATCTGATTTAGGCACTTTTATGCCTTGAGTTTGGCTATTTGTACCTGCGTTTTGCAGAGAATTAAGCGATCCCTAACGAACTCAAATAGGAGAAGTGTTATGACCTAACTGACCTGTGCTGAGCACATTTTTATATGCGCTTTATCATGCACGCCCACTGCGGGAAGCATCTAAAGCGAGGCTAATTTGGCCATTTTGAACTGTTGTGCCTTTATTCGTATTTATACGGAAATTGTACGCTCCAACGTGCAGTTGGCATTTAAAACTTACCATTTGGATATTGGTTCAAATAGTTAGTTGGGTTGGTAACGTGTAATCGAACTTATAAACACGGTGAGTGAACAAATATTGAGTAATTTAAAATATCAGCTTCAAGGGCTTATGCTCAGAAACCAAGACGGCAGTTTTGGAGTTAAGGCTGAGCGAAAAAAAGTACTGGTCCAGATCTCTGCTCAGCTTAAACAGGGCGGGTACCGCTTGCAATCGGTGCAATCACTCAAACCCAAACACGTAAACTATCTTGTTGAGCGCTGGCAGGGGGAAGGGCTATCTGCTGGCACCATTAAAAATCGACTTAGCCATGTAAGATGGTGGGCGGAAAAAATCGGTAAAGCCTCGATGCTGCCGAAGTCTAATAATGGTGCAAACCAAGCAATCACACTTGATTTGGAAAAGCGAACCTACACACCTACCGAGTCAAAAGCAAAAGAACTAGAACAAAATAAGCTTGAGAAAGTCAGCGACCCGCTTGTTAAACTCTCACTTCGACTGCAGCGAGAGTTTGGCTTACGTAGAGAAGAAGCCATTAAATTTCGACCTAATTATGCCATTCGAGGCGAACAGTTAGTACTAAAGCCCAGCTGGACAAAGGGCGGTCGTCCCAGAGTCATTCCTATTAGAACAGAATCTCAGCGACATCTACTTCAACAAGTGCAAAAGCAAGTCGGTGGAGGCGCGCTGATCCGCCCCGACCGAAACTATATTCAACAACTCAAAGCATATGAACGGCAAACAAGCCAAGCAGGGCTAGATAAAAACCACGGGCTTAGGCACATGTATGCCCAACAGCGTTACTTAGAACTAACCGGTTGGCGCTCTCCAATCGCCGGTGGGCCAACAAGCAAACAACTCACACCAGAACAAAAACAAATTGATAGGCAAGCGCGATTACAGGTTTCTAATGAACTTGGCCACAGCCGAGAGCAGATCACAGTCATATATTTAGGTCGATGATAGGAGCAATTAGATGGCAGAAAAAATAAAGTACCGCGATGTGTACGGTATATTTATTCCTGACGCTGAATGGGCACAATTTTTAGATGATGTAAGTACTATTAAACTGCGCTCTACAGAACTGGAAAAAGTAAATGGTGAGCAACAGTACAAGTTAAAAAAGTTGGCAAGGATCATTCAACGTAAGGATAGACAGCTGGCTAAGTTCAATAATGGAGGAAGCCATGTTTGAAGGGACACTTGATTTCAAAAATGAAGCTGCACCGTTGCTAGTTCATGGAATATGTGAGCTTAGCGCTTATGATGGTATTGACTCCGCAGTGCAAGAACTTGGAATTAGCAGGCAGGCTGGTGTGTTTATTACCGAATTGACAGTATGTGAGCTGCATGAGTTTTGCCTTAAGCTGTCGAGTCAAAAAGCAGTTGAGGTAAAAGTTAACTTTAATACTGCTACAAAGTTGGCTGAGTTAGTTGCGGAACTAAATTTATATCAATTACAAAAGCTTAATGTATCGACTCAATTATACGTAAAGAGTTTGGGCGCAAGATTCGAGCATGATCAACTTTTAGCGAGTAAGTTTTTAGGTTTGTTGAGTGGTGCAATGGAACATGCGGAGCAAGCTCCAAGCAATTACTTTATGTTTCCGGTACCGTCCGAGTTAATAGTTGTAATGCAACGGTTACAAGCCGTTCATCTCAACTTGTATATGCGATTGTTAATTCAAAAAAGCGTGATTGGACTTGAAGTGGATAGTGCTAGGGTCGATAGAGCGGTTGCGTTAATGAAGATTCAATTACAAAAGACTCGGCCAATTAAAGAACTTATCGCAGCCGGAGCTGATTTAAGCTTTGTTCGCAAATATACAGGGGTAAAGCATGTTAGCAGCAAGCTCTTTACTCAATGCCGAATGCTGTATGGAGCCCATTGGCAAACCGAGTTCATCACTGCAAAAGATTGTGAAACAGTGTATGAGCAATTCAAGTCAATGGTGCAATCAAGAGCTTCTGTGGTAAAGATATACCTAGGCTTACATCATACATTTGGTTATCGAATTGAAACCTTATACAAGTTTATTCAAAAGACATTGGTTGCAGAGTTCGAACATGATGATTATCAGTTAAATTTAGAGGTGAGCAAACTACTCAATGATTAATAGACCTACTGAGTCTGTAAACCAGTAAACGTAATAACGAGGCATCGGCCATCGTAGATCAGAGCAAATAAGAAGAATTTAGTTGAGGCGTAGATTGGCTGCGGCTCGATGTTTTTGATTTACGAAATACGGAGCTTTGTATGAAAACATTTCTTAAAAATACCCTTATCATTTCAGTTGCAGTTCTGGCGGTTCAAGCCTTGTTGTTAGGCCTTGTTGTCAGTAATCCTAGCGCGATAGTGAACGGAGCTGATAGTTTCCTTGCTGGTTTAGTGGCCATGAATAAATCCACGGTAAGCATTGGTTTTATCACTGATATTCTGGTCATCGTTGCCGCCTTGGTGTTGATATTTCGCTTTGAAAAAGGCTTAGCCTGGTTAGTAAAGTCCAAGCGCTTATCACAAGCACAAGCAGACTATCTACAAACTAAGAAGATGCGCGTTCTGGTTGCATTGTTAGCCGTTCCAATATTGACGGTGATCGCATGACATTTACGAGCCTAAGTGACCTGTATTTTTTTGCTACAGGAGTATATGCCCTCAACACCATAACTGACATTGCTATCAGCACTAAACTGATAATTGCGCCTGTGATTGTGTTTGTTGTGACCCAATTATTAAAGGCGGCTGAAGGGGATGAAGAAGCTAAGGTAGGCATGCTTGGCAAGCTGGAAATTGGCACATACCTGCAAATGTTTGTGTTTATAACAGCTTTTTATCCAATGGTGCCGCTTAAGTTGGATAGTTTTCAGCTATACAGCAAGCAGTGCGAAGGCTACAAGCAACCAAAGATTAATAATGGCTTTTTTAAGAAGGGCGGCCCTGCAGAAGATTTAGGGGTAATGCTGTCGAACAATAAACTAAAAGTTCCGGTTATCGTTGCGCTGGCTAGAGCCTTTGGAACAGGCTTTTCTATTGAGTCGGTTGACCGCTTACCTTGCGGTTTTAACTTGCAGGGAGCAACGAATACCTTAATGAATAGTCGTATTGTTGATACAGTGCTACGTATCGAGACAAAGGAATTTATAAAACAGTGTTACCAACCGGCACTCAATAAAGCGTTACGCCAAGGCGATAAGAACATGCCGTGGATAGATGATCCTCGTACAGATGCTCAACCGTGGCCAGGACATAACTCATTTATGAATAACGCTTACTACGGAAACATAGGAAAGGGCTTCTATTCTCAAGTCTTGTTATCTGGTTGGCAGGGAGCGAGAACTAATAAGCATATCCCTAAGTGGTCTGAGAGCCAGCAAGCGGAAAGTAGAGGGGAAATTGATTGCAGCGGTGGCCAGTGCATCCACCAAGTAGGCGGTTTTCCTTCGTGTCGTGAGTGGTGGCAAGGTATCGGAGCTGGTTATGGCGGTATCAACGTTAGCAGTAACGATATGAGCCTCCGTAAGCGTCTATGGGATAGTATGCCGGAAGATGATAAAAGCAGTATATGGGTGCTTTTACAGGCATCTTACCATGATGTTTCTGATAGCTGGTATGAAGATAAACTAATGGAAAAGGCCTATTTCAGCAAGGTGGCCATGAACCGTATTCAAGGCGCAGAAACAAGGGATTATGGCCTTCAAGGTGAAGGGGTTATGGGTAAAATTGGTAGTTGGTTTAACCGACTAGTGGGTACTGTCGGTAATGTAATGTCCACTGTTCCTGATTATGCCGAAGCCAGTTTAGTTCAATCAGCCGCGCCTATGATTAAAGGTGCTGCGATACTGATTCTATTAGCGGCCTTTCCTTTGGTTCTCATGGTAAGCCAGTACAGTATCAAAATAGCTACCACCGTTGGGGCGCTATTTGTTTCTATACAGCTCTGGCCCTTCTTTTGGGAGCTGACAATTGTTTTTCAAAAATCATTTATTCAGACGGTTGCTAATAGCTCAAGCGTTCCCGTCGTTGATGTGTTAACGCAACCTAACGTTATGATGAACAGCCAGCGTATAACAGATATGATGTTTATTGCGTTCCCTTTCATCCTTACCTCGTTATTAACCTATGCTGGTTTGGGCTTGGGTGGCGCTATTGGAAGCTTTCAAGGCATGAGTAAAGGTGCAAGTGCTGGTAGGAAAGGTGGTGAGGCTGCAAATAAAGCTGGAGGTAAAGTTGGTAAGAAGGTGGCCACAAAAGGAATGAGTAAATAGACCTGCGTAAGCTGGTCTTTTACACTTTACGCATCCACTGGCCGCCGTTGCAGGCTGAGTTCTTACCTTCTAAGTCAGTTGCTATGTCACCGTCACCGTTAAGGCGGTATGAATTAGAAAAATCATCGCTATCCTCGTAGACGTTCCCTGAACATTTAGACGCCTCAACTCCCTCTTCTATTGTTTCTAGGATTGATTCTAGAAGTATTTTAGAAACGGATTTGATGTTGAACATATAACTAGTACCAGTCATGTTATCTTTTAAGCTACACCAATTATAGCATAGGAGTTCCTTTAACTTTATTATGTTTTAATTTAGTAATGAAATAACTAATAATGAAAGCTAAGAGCAGTGTCGCAAATGCTGTAACTTCTTGCCCATCTATAGGTTTAATAAAATCTACTACATGTGATGCAAATGACCAGGCGAAAAACCACCCCGCACTAAACATAATTAGGTTTCTAACAGAGTAACCCAAAAAATTATAAAACTTAGATAGTCTAATTTTTTCACTGTGTGATAACTTAAAGTTATCATATATGAGAGATACAGTTATGCTGAGTACTGATAAAACTAAAAATGGTATTATCATACTTTCCACTGAATATCTAAGAGTTAGGAAGTCCACAAGGAATTGAGGGAGCTCGGTCTCACCTGTCACACCAAAAAAGTTAATAGCAATAATTAAGATCCCCATCAACAATGGTGTGAAAAAAAAGCAAATACTACCTTTTTTGAAAGTTTGGATTATAAATTTCATATATACATTTTTATTATTTGTTAGTAATTTCCTTAATATATTTATTTGATTTAAAAATAAAATCAAGTCATTTCTAGTTTTTGTGATTTATCTCTATTTAAAACTTACCTGTTGTAATCTAAAAACTTATAAAGTACATTAAAAAACGCTGAAATATTGGGAAATCAGCAGAAATGAGCAAAAACGAAATTCTGATTATCGCGAATAAGGTTAGTCCCAAGCTGATTCACGGCTAGTTGTTAGTCGTGGTTACTTATTCGTTGGAGGATTTTGTGAGCACATTCCTATCTAAAACTGAAGTTGCTGAGTTAACTGGCCGTAAGCAGCGCCAGAAGCAAATTGAGCAACTGATCTCAATGCATATTACTTTCACCCTTGATGCCTTTGGCTGGCCTAAAGTTTTGCGTAAAACGATTGAAACAGAGCTGGGCGCGAGCGATAGCTGTCAAATTAAGCGTGGCGGGACTACGCTTAGAGGTGACGAGCTGTATACGGGGCAATAGCAGTCATGGGAAGAAAACGTTCTGCAGAAAATGCAAATCTGCCCAAGGGCATGATCTTTAATAAAAAAGGGAATACCTATTACTTAAGGGCAAGCGGTCAGAAAGATATGCGCCTTGGTAAAACTCTGAGTGAAGCTTTTCGCAATTACTACGCTTACGCATCGATTAATTTTGAATGCCAAACGATGCATGACTTGATTGACCGGTATCTCAAAGAGATTTCACCCACTAAGGCAGAATCGACACACAAGAGTAATATTAGTGCGTCAAAGCATTTGATAAAGCGTTTTGGTCATATGAACCCAAGTGTGCTTAGAGCCAGGCATGCCTATCAATATCTCGATCTTAGAAATCGAGAGGGGGCACCGGTAAGAGGCAATCGTGAGTTTGCGTTACTGAGCACCATTATGTCTCATGCTGTGCGCTGGGGCGTAATTGACGACACACCATTTCATGGAATTATACGTAACCCAGAACAGCCAAGAGATCGGCTAGTCACAGATGATGAATTGGCAGTGTTTGTTAAGTATTGCCCTCGATGGCTGCAATTATATGTGGCGCTAAAGCTGGCAACCGGCTTAAGGCAAACCGACATGCTTAAACTTAGCAGCAAAGACTGGGATGACGAAAATGGACTAAAAGTTCAAGCATCAAAAACAGGTAGCCGATTGCAGTTCGAAGCGGTGGATCACCTTAGCTTTATCATCAGCGAGCTTAAACAAATTAATGGTTACCGTACCACTAGAAAACACAGAACGCCGTTATTACATTGGTATTTCTTTGCATCAAGCGCTAATTCACGAAAGGAACAAGCATTGACCCCCGACGGTTTTAGAACTGCGTGGAATAAAGCGATACGTGCAGCAATCGAAAGTGGTGACTTACAACCTGAGCAGCGTTTTCAGGATAGAGATTTAAGAGCTAAAACAGCAAGTGAGTGCGAGACAATTACCCAGGCATTTGAGTTATTGGGCCACTCAAATGTGGCAACAACAAAGCGTGTTTATCGGCGAGGTTACTCACAAGTAACGCCAGTCACGCCAAAGTCGCCAGATGATAAGAAAAAACAAAGCATTGAAAAGTAGTGATAAAAAAGGCATTATTTTTAAATTAAGAATTGTATGTTTAGCTAAAATTTCTAAGCTATTAAAAACAAAGTAATTTTAGCTAAATTAACCATAAATATTAAACTAGACGAAAGTTATAGGAAATATTTTGTGGGTTTGTGTAGTAAAAACAGTATGTTAGATGCACAAGCGTTAAGGGTTGAAAATC
Source organism: Pseudoalteromonas sp. MEBiC 03607 (assembly GCF_004792295.1). Lineage (NCBI taxonomy): Bacteria > Pseudomonadati > Pseudomonadota > Gammaproteobacteria > Alteromonadales > Pseudoalteromonadaceae > Pseudoalteromonas > Pseudoalteromonas sp. MEBiC 03607. Next base: position 3,243,167 of record NZ_SRRY01000001.1, on the reverse strand, counting down.
CTCGTGTCGGTGGTTCGATTCCGCCTCTGGGCACCATTGATTCAAAGCCTCGCAATCGCGAGGCTTTTTTGTTTCTGTCCCCTCCAAATCACTACTTTACATCCCGTAGGCGTGAAATTTATTTCGCGCGATGAAGATAAGAGCTATCAGCTTTCAGCCGTCAGCTATCAGATTTTAAATACATAAGTTAGCGAGTTAGAAAGGGGAAAGAGTAAAGGGTAAAGGTACTAGTTTCGAGGCCCGAGATACGAGTTGTAGGAGGCGTTTTAACGTCGAAAAAAGTCGATTTGCTAGGGTGACCCCTTTAAGAATCCAAAACCGACACTACGCTGTTAGCACCTAGCACCTAGCACCTAGCACCTAGCACCTAGCACCTAGCACCTTTCTTACGCGATATAAAATCGCTGCTACAATTTTGAAAACTCGCAACTCGCAACTCGCAACTCGCAACTCGCAACTCGCAACTCGCAACTCGCAACTCGCAACTCGCAACTTGTAACTTATCTCCATTTATCTACCATTCATCGTCCCCAAATGTCAGGCAGTGTAATGTTATGTAAAGTCAGTTGAGCAAAACTTAAGGTAGTGCTTGAATTACAATCATAAATAGATGTTTTTCAGGTTTTTAGAATGAATTGGCAATATAAGCCGAGTTTATTGGCTTTAAGTGTAATTTTGCTAAGTGCATGTGCAAGCCAGACGACTCATAATGAACGAGTCGCTGAGCTTGAGACCTTACCAAGTGCATGGCAGCAATTACCTACGGACAACAAATTTCTTGCTGTTGAAGATAATTGGTTGCAGCAGTTACAAGACCCTCAAGTTTTTAATTTAGTTGAGCAAGCATTAGCCCATAACCAAGCAATTTTACAAGCAGGTTATGATGTGGCGATTAAAGAGCAACAGCTTATTGCTGCTGGGGCCGATTTATGGCCAAGCCTTGATTTATCAACACGAGCGAGCCGTAGTAAAGATAATCGCCCTGTTAGTTATAACAACGCTAGTTCTGCATCATTAGAATTAAGCTACGAAGTTGATTTATGGGGCAAATTATCGGCCTCTGAACGGCAAGCAAACCTTGAATATTTAGCTGAAAAAGCCACATTTTCGCAAAGCAAACAACAATTAGTAGCTGATGTGGTTTCGGGTTGGTTTGATGTAATTACTAACCACAAATTACTTGAACTATATAAGCAGCGCGAACAAAACGCCGAGAAAAACTTAGATATTATTGAGTCGGGTTATCGTCAAGGTTTAAATGAAGCGCTTGACGTTTACCTTGCCCGTAATGAGCTAAATACTGAGCGCTCGAATATTGCTGCACAGCAAGCTACCTTAACTAAATCAATTCGTGATTTAGAGCGTTTAACAGGCCAATATCCTGCTGGGGCATTATCGGTTAGTGCCGATTTGCCACTACTTGAGAACACAATTCCTTTGGGTTTACCTTCAGAGCTTATCACCCGCAAACCAGCGTTAATGGCGAGCTGGTATCAGTTGTTAAGTACTGATGCAGGACTTGCTTACGCGCACAAACAACGTTTTCCGAGCTTAAATCTTTCAGCATCTATCGGTGATAGCACAGATAGAGTGAGTGATTTATTTTCGCCTTCAAGCTTAGCTTGGTCACTGATTGGTAGTATTTCAATGCCGCTTTTTGAAGGTGGTCGCTTAAAAGCCAATGAAGAGCAGGCAAGGCTTAGCGTTAAACGTCAGGAGCAAGCTTACCTTGCCACACTCTATGATGCATTTAATGAAGTTGAAACTGCAATCAGCCAAGAGCAAGCCTTGAAAGTGCGTTATGAAAAAACCTTAGAAGCACAAGAAAATGCAATTGCCGCAGAGCGTTTGTCTTTTGAGCAATATCAAAGTGGTTTAGTAACATACACGACAGTGCTTGATGCGCAAGATCGCTCTTTTAACGCGCAAAGCTCTGTTATCGAACTCAAAAACCAACTTATTAAAAATAGAATCAACTTACACATTGCCCTTGGCGGCGACTTTAGTGAAGCAAATAGCGAAGTAGCAGAGCAATAATCATGAATACTAAGACACGTAAAATATTAATTCCAGTTATTGTCATTGTCGTGACGGTATTACTCGTCATGTTTATTAAAGGTAACCCGCCGCAAGCAAATCGTTTTTCTTCACCACCGAAAGCGAAAGTAAATGTGGCTGTTAAAACCTTAACGCCAGAAACTTATCAAGTGATGATTGATAGTTTTGGTACCGTAAAACCGCGAACGCAAAGTATGTTAGTCGCGCAAGCATCAGGGCAAATTATTGAAATAAGTGAGCAATTTCGCGAAGGTGGCTTTTTTGAAAAAGGCGATGTGTTGTTGCGATTAGATGATAGAGATCACCGTGCCGAAGTAAAATCAGCGCAAGCGGCCTTATTAACAGCCGAGCAAGGTTTACTTGAAGAACAGGCTCGTGGTCGGCAGGCCGAAACTGACTGGAAGCGCTTAGGTAAAGGCGAGCAAGCAAGTAGCTTGGTACTTCGTAAACCACAATTAGCAGCAGCCGAAGCCAGTGTGTTGTCTGCGCAAGCGACACTTGAAAAAGCGAAACTTGATTTAGAGCGTACAAAGATCACAGCACCATATGCGGGTCGTGTTTTAAGTCGTAGCGTTGATTTAGGCCAAGTGGTGAGTAATAACATGGAGCTTGCCAGTATTTATGCTATCGATAGAGTTGAGATCCGTTTACCAATCAAAAATAAAGACTTACCGTTTATTAATTTGCCAGAGCAATTTCGTGATGGGGCTAAAAATAGCGCGGGTTCATTAGTTGAATTCAGCTCAGACCTTGTTGGTAAACAGCATTGGCAAGGTCAAGTTATTCGTACTGAAGGTGCTATAGATGAAAATGCGCAGCAGCTTTATGTGGTTGCGCAAATTAACGACCCTTATAAAGCCACGACTGTGAATCAGTATCCAATTAAAATTGGTCAGTACATCAAAGCACAAATTACTGGTAAAGCTATTGAAAATGCCATTGTGATCCCAAATAGCGCAATTTACCAAGGCACCTATGTTTACGTAGAAGAGCAGGGTGTACTGCGTCGTAAAAATATTGCACTTGCTTGGCAAAACGCTAACCAAGCTGTTGTCGCTGATGGTTTGTCTGCAGGCGATAACTTGGTGATTACACCGCTTGGTCAAGTGAGCTCTGGTACGCAAGTTACCGTTATGGGTAGCGAAGAGTATCAGGCAACCAGAGGAAAAGCTAAGCGTTCAAGCAATCAACAGCCGCCTAAAGAGCAAGGAGCGCAATAATGATTGCTTGGTTTACAAAGAATCATGTTGCAGCAAACTTATTGCTGATCAGCATTTTATTAGCAGGTTTATTTAGCGTTTCGACGCAAATACCACTTGAAGTGTTTCCATCGTTTGAGTCTGACCGAATTAGTGTCAGTGTATCACTTCGAGGATCAACTCCTGAAGATGTTGAAAAAGGGGTATCAATTCGCATAGAAGAAGCGGTGCAAGATCTTGAGGGAGTTAAGCGTATCACTAGCCGCTCTTCTGAAGGTTCTTCTTCGGTAAGTATTGAAGTTGAGACTGGGTATGATCCTAGGGAGCTTTTGGCTGACATTAAAAGCCGAGTAGATGCAATTAACACCTTTCCCGTCGATGCTGAAAAACCAATAGTTTCGCTTGCTGAATGGAAGCGAGAAGTAATTGCCGTTTCTGTTTCAAGTATTTATGGCGAAAAAGAAACCCTTGAATACGCAGAAACCGTGCGTGATGAACTACTGCGTTTACCAAGTGTAACTCAAGTTGAGCTAAGTGGGGTTCGTGATTACGAAATAGCAATAGAGGTGAGCCAAGATACCTTACGCCAGTATGATTTAAGCTTAGCTGACATATCATCAGCAATTCGCAATTCTAGTACTGATGTTTCTGCCGGTAACTTAAAAACAGAAGGGGGTGATGTACTCATCCGCTCGAAAGGCCAAGCTTATCGCAAAGATGAATTTGCTAATATAGTGGTAAAAAACCAAGCTGATGGCACGATTATTCGTTTAGGTGATATAGCCCGTATTAGTGATGATTTTGAAGAAACCCCAGTTCGCACTCGCTTTAATGGTAAGCAAGCTGCATTTATTGATGTGTATCGTATTGGTCCGCAAAGTGCGATTGAAGTTGCTGATGCGGTAAAAAATTACATAACTGAGCATCAGAGCCAGCTTCCAGAAGGGTTTGAGTTAAGTTATTGGGATGATGACTCAGAAGTTGTAAAAAGCCGAATAGCAACGCTTACCAGTAACGCTATTCAGGGCGGAATTTTAGTCCTCGCACTACTCACCTTATTCTTGCGTCCAGCCATTGCATTTTGGGTATTTATTGGTATCCCAGTGTCGTTCATGGGCGCGTTTTTAATGATGCCGATATTTGGTATTACACTTAACGTTATCAGTTTATTTGGTTTTATTTTGGTACTCGGTATTGTTGTTGACGATGCCATTGTGACCGGTGAAAACGTCTATACCCATTTAAAAACTGCAGAAAGTGGTGAGCAAGCCGCTATTCGTGGAACGCAAGAGGTGGCAACTCCAGTCACCTTTGGTGTACTTACAACCGTTGCGGCATTTTTACCTCTCGCTTTTATTGAAGGTGCTCGAGGCGCCATTTTTGCACAAATTCCTGTCGTGGTTATTCCGGTTTTACTGTTCTCTTTGATTGAGTCTAAGTTTGTATTACCAGCACACTTAAAATACTTGAAGCTACGTCATGAAAAGGGCGAGCCATCGAGACTAGAGCGTCTTCAACAGCGTTTTGCTGATGGTTTTGAACACGCAATAATGAAGTATTACCAACCATTATTGAATCTAGCTTTAAAGAATAAAATGGCTACGGTTAGCTTATTTGTGGGGATTTTTGTAATAATTGTTACCTTGATCACAAGTGGTTGGACTAAATTTACCTTTTTCCCGCGTATTCCTAGTGAAACTGTACGTGCATCCGTAACTTTCCCTGCCGGAACACCGTTTGAAGTGACCAATAAATACGTCATTAAAATGTCAGACAAGGCAAAAGAATTACAAGACAAATACCGCGATGAAGACGGCCAAAGTGTAATTCTAAATATTTTGGCAACCACAGGTGGCCGTGGTGGTTCGTCAAATACCGGTAGTGTTAGATTTGAGATCATGCCAGCAGAAAAGCGTGAATCAGATATAGGCTCACGAGAACTTGCCAGCGAATGGCGTGATCTTATCGGTATTATACCGGGAGCAGAGAGTGTCACTTTCCGTGCTGAGTTTGGCCGAACATCTAGCCCGATTGATGTACAGTTAAGCGGTAGCTCAATCGACACCCTCGAAGCAGTTGCTGAAAAAGTTAAAGTGCGTTTATCGACGTATCCAACTGTGTACGAAATAGCCGATAGCATGTCAGATGGTAAAGAAGAGTTGCAAATTGAGCTGACAGAGCAAGGTTTAGCGCTTGGATTAAACCGTGTTGATGTATCGCAGCAAGTGCGTAACTCGTTTTTTGGAGCGCAGGTACAGCGCATTCAACGTGGGCGCGACGATGTGCGGGTAATGGTACGCTTACCGATTGAAGAGCGTCGCTCGGTTGCAGACTTAAAAGACATACTTATTAAAACACCTGCTGGTGGGACTGTGCCGCTTTCGCATGTGGCTACTTTAGTGCCGGGGCAAAGCCCATCGTCTATTTACCGTATTGACCGCTATCGAACATTGAATGTCACAGCTGATGTTGAAAAATCAAATACCAATATGACGGTACTACAAGCAGACTTAAAAACTTACTTAGATGAGCTAATGGTGCAATACCCAGGTGTTGATTACACACTCGAAGGTGAGGCCAAAGAGCAGCGTGAGTCATTTGGTTCACTGGCTTGGGGCCTCGTGTTTGTATTCTTTATTATTTATGCGTTATTAGCGATACCGTTTAAGTCGTATACCCAGCCATTGATCGTGATGAGTGTTATTCCGTTTGGCATGATAGGTGCGGTAATGGGGCACTGGGTAATGGGTATGGAGTTAACCATTATGAGCTTACTTGGCATGTTAGCCTTGATAGGCGTGGTAGTGAATGACTCACTCGTACTGGTTGATTTTATCAATAAGAAGCGTGAAGAAGGCGGTGACTTACTTGAAACCGTTAAGATTGCTGGGGCGGCACGTTTCCGTCCTGTTATGTTAACCAGTTTAACCACCTTTATTGGTTTAATGCCATTGCTATTTGAAAAAGCAACGCAAGCACAATTCCTTATTCCTATGGCGGTAAGCCTTGGCTTTGGGATTATCTTCGCAACGCTTATCACCTTGTTATTAGTGCCAGTTAATTACCTATTAATGGAGCGCTTTCAGGGATGGTTTAAGTAGGGGCGATAGGTTGAAAACATGTGTGTTGGGTAGAGTGAAATGAAACCCAACACACAGGAGCTATCAGCTTTCAGCCGTCAGCTATCAGAAAAACAAACAAGTTAGCGAGTTAGCAAGAGGAAAGAGTTAAGTTAACGAGTTTCGAGATGTAGGAAGCGTTTCAACGCCGAAAACTAAAATTTATTGTAAAGGGAAATATAGGGAAAGTATTGATAACTTGAAACTAAATAATACCGTAGGCGTGAAATTTATTTCGCGCGAATAAGAATAATAAGTTTTGTATAAGAGAAAAACTACATCGAAGATTTTCGATAGCTGATTGATCTGACTCCATAAAAGTAGACACCTTTTTGGAGTCAGTAATCATGAAAGTAAAGTCACAGCGTAGATATTCCCTCGAATTTAAAATAAAAGTCGTTCAAGAGTCGTTAGACACCACAGATACAGTTAAGATGGTCGCTAATAAGTACGGTATTCATCCTGACATGCTATCAAGTTGGAGAAGTCACATGACCTCGAAAAAGAAAACGGCAAAGCCACTAAAGAACCAAGGCCCTGACAAATCATACACAGATTTAGAACGCCAAATTCGCAAGCTTGAGAAGCAACTCGAAGATGCTCAGTTGGAGAATGACGTTTTAAAAAAGGCGAAGGTCTACTTCGACAGCCTAAAAGAATAAGGTTCGAATATATCCACAAGGTCACAGACGCCAAACGCACAGTGAAGAAGTTGTGCAGCTGGTTATCTGTGTCGCCGGCTGGATACTATAAATGGTTAAAGCAATTACCTAGCACACGCCAGAAAGAAAACAGTTCGTTACTGAAATTTCTAAAGTATGTCAGCGACCAAGAGCACTGTATTCCTGGTTATAGGAAGCTCTGGGAGGCAGCGGTAGCACATGGTTTTGATTGCAGTAAAGGGCGTGTGCAGAGACTATTACAAAGCGTTGGCTATCGTTCAAAGTCAGGTAAAAGACGCTATACAAGCCGCTCGAAGAAAGAAGGTACAATCAAAGCGAGTAATTTATTACGGCGCCAGTTTAATGTTGATGCAGTAAATACCGTGTGGGTATCAGATATCACACAAGTACGCTGTAAAGATGGTTGGCAGTATTTATGCGTCATCCTTGACTTGTACTCTCGTAAGGTTGTTGGCTGGGTAACAAGCCGTATAAACAACGCCGAGTTAGTTATTAAAACACTGAGGAAAGCATGGTCAGCACGTAAACCTGATGGTTCGAATTTGCTCTTTCATTCAGACCAAGGAGCTCAGTATGTCGCAAAGGAAACAGTGAAGTGGTTAACTAATAGAGGTGTCACAGTGAGTATGTCTAGAAAAGGCAACTGCTGGGATAACGCATGCTCAGAAAGCTTCTTTGCGCAGTATAAAAGGAGTGGATAAAGAATTTAAATGAACTGAGTCGTAGTGAAATGACAACACAAACGTATTTTTATATTGAAAAATACTACAACTCAGTAAGAAGGCATGGCACCCTAGGGTATAAAAGTCCCATGCAGTACGAACAAGTTAATTAAACCTTGTGTCTACTTTATCGGAGTCAGATCAGATAGCTGATAGCTGATAGCTTGATGGTGTTCCCCAAGTATGCGGTGCCCGGTGTCAGTCCTGAAACCTTGAGGTTTCAGGGCGGGGATCTGCGGTCTACCGTAGGCTTCTCGGTACATGCCGAGCTTGCACAATAGTAAACGAACAGAAACCCTAACATAAAATTTATCGGCTCAGGGACTTAACCAAGCTCCTGCACCCTAGGGAACACCTTCAGTATATAAGACAAGTTTCAATCCTTAAACCATAGAAGCAAAAAAAGCGGATCGTTCGCGTAGTTTTTCCCCACCTTTAACTGCTTATTTACTTTTCAGATTGCTTTTTGACCTCAATCATACAATTAATTGGAGTTGCGATTTATCGAGTGGTAGCATGACGTTACTTAGCCGAACAAAGAAAAAGTTATGAGCACGTTACCTGATTACCAACAAGCCCAATTGTTATTAGAAAAAAATGAAATTTTTGTCGCACCGTCAGAAGCCCATGGTGTGATAAGTGGTTTATTAGCCTGTGGCATCAATATTGAAGCCGATGAATACTTAGGTTTATTAAGTGATGTATTCAACGATGGCCAAGCTTTTAGTAAAGATTTAAAAGCATTTTTTGCTGATGTATATTCTCAGGTTGTTGCCAGTTTTAGTGATGAAGAATTTCAGTTTGACCTATTTTTACCAAGCGATGATGAAACGCTGATCGATTTAGCCAATGGCTTAGTATCTTGGGTATCGGGTTTTATGCTTGGTTTTGGTTTAAAACAAAAAGATTACGGCAAGTTATCAGCTGATGTGAAAGAAGTGATCAGCGACTTTAGTGAAATTACCCGCCTAGACACCATGTTTGAAGAGACCGAAGAAGACAGCCAAGCACTGCACGAAGTGATTGAGTATGTGCGTGTTTCTGCATTGCTATGTTTTGCTGAGCTAGGTAAAGAGCCAGTAGGAAAAAGTACTAAAAAGACCCTTCACTAATCAAATTACAGAGGTTTAGCATGTCGTCTATTGCTATCGATAAAGCTGAATTTAAAGCCCGTCGCGAGCGTTTACTTGCGATGATGGATAAAAACAGCGTGGCTATTATTCCAGCTGCTGGAGAAGTAACACGCAGCCGTGATACTGAATATGCATTTCGCCAAGACAGTGACTTTTTCTATCTTACTGGGTTTAACGAACCAGATGCAGTTTTAGTGCTTTGCCCGTCGAGCGATACACCAAGTACGCTTATTTGTCGTAACAAAGACAAACTAGCTGAAATTTGGCATGGCCGTCGAATTGGCTTCGAAAAAGCTAAATCTGAGTACTTATTCGACGCAACGTGCCCACTTAGTGAACTAGATGAACAATTATTAGATTTGGTGAACGGCCAGCAGATTTTATTTTATGCGCAAGGTACTTACGCAAATTTCGATGCAAAAATTTGGGATTTATTAAGCACACTTCGCAGCGCACCTAAAAAAGGCTATAAAGCCCCACACACTATTAAAGACATTCGTGGTTTAGTGCATGAAATGCGTTTGTTTAAATCTGATGCAGAATTAAACATTATGCGCACAGCGTGCGAAATTAGTGCACAAGGGCATATTCGCGCGATGCAGTTTGCCAAACCAGGCGCAACTGAATACCAATTAGAAGCAGAGCTTCATCATCATTATGCAATGAATGGTGCTCGTCACCCTGCTTATGGCACGATTGTCGGCAGTGGCGACAACGCCAACATTTTGCACTACACACAAAATGATGCTGAGCTAAAAGATGGCGATTTAGTATTAATTGATTCTGGCTGTGAACTTGAAGGTTATGCGGCAGATATTACACGCACCTTCCCAATTAATGGCAAATTTAGCGAACCACAAGCGGCGCTTTACAACATTGTATTAGCAGCCCAAGAAGCAGCATTTAGCCAAGTTAAGCCGGGCGGCAGTTTATCTAAAGCCAATGAATTAGCCTCAACAGTATTAACGCAAGGGCTTATTGATTTAGGCATTTTAACCGGCGAGCTTGATGAGCTTATGGCAAACCAAGCATGCAAAGCGTTTTACATGCATGGTCTTGGTCATTGGTTAGGATTAGACGTACACGATGTTGGCGAATACAAGCTTGATGAAAAAGAGCGCGTATTTGAGCCGGGCATGGTGCTAACTATCGAACCGGGTTTATATATTAGCGAAGATGCAAAAGCACCAGAGCAATATAAAGGCATCGGTATTCGTATTGAAGATAACTTACTTGTCACTGAAGATGGCCATGAAAACCTGACCATTTCGGTTCCTAAAACCATTAGTGACATTGAAGCAGTGATGCAAGCAAATAAAGGCTAGGAGCAAGCGTGGCAAAGCAGTTTGATGTTGTCATTATCGGCGGTGGAATGGCGGGAGCAAGTTGTGCTCTGGGCCTAAAACAGAGCAATAATCAGTTATCAATCGCTGTAATTGAAGCAAATGAAGTAAGCGCAGACTATCACCCAAGCTTTGATGATAGAAGCATTGCGCTGGCTCAGCAGTCTGTTCAGTACTTAAAATCAATCAATGCGTTTGATTGCCAAGCGTCATTTGCAGCAGCGATTGAAAAAGTAACCGTATCTGATCGTGGTCATTTTGGTAAAACGCATATTGATTGCCAAGAATATGGTCATGATGCCCTTGGCTATGTGGTTGAAGTGAATCCATTTGGGCGTAGTCTTCACCAGCAACTTACTCGTACAGATGTTAGTTTGTTTTGCCCTGATACGGTTGCCAAGCTTGAATACCAAAGCAACTGTGCCATCATCACGCTAAACTCTGGCGAGCAGTTAAGCGCAAAACTTGTGGTGATTGCCGATGGCGCTCATTCGCAAAGTCGTAAACTGGCTAATATTGAGTTTAATACTCGCGCTTATCAGCAAGCGGCAATTATTGCCAACATCGAAGTGGCTGGTGGTCATCATCATCATGCCTTTGAGCGTTTTACCGAGCACGGCCCAATGGCACTGTTGCCAATGAGTAACAACCGATACTCACTGGTATGGTGTATGGAGCCTGAGCAAATTGAGCACCATATGGCACTTGAAGACGATGCCTTTTTAGCTGCGCTGCAAAAAGCATTTGGTTATTGCGGTGGCTCATTTAGTAAAGTGGGTATGCGTGCAAGTTATCCGCTTGTTTACGGTAAAGCAGAATCACTGAGCAACCACCGTACAGTATTAATTGGTAATGCTGGCCATGCAATCCACCCAATTGCCGGACAGGGCTTTAATTTAGGCCTACGTGATGTGCAATTATTGTGTGATATGGCAAATAGAAGCGACCTTGGTGATTACGCTTTTACTCGTTATTACAGCCAAACTCGCAGTAAAGATATTACTACCGTGATGACACTCACAGACAGCCTAGTGCGTTTGTTCTCAAACTCATCACGATTGCTTGCGCTTGGTCGCAGCATTGGTCTTTTCTCAATGGATTTATTCTCCTCGTTAAAAACCCCACTGGCAAAACAGCTTATGGGTCAGGTTAAGCAAGGTAAACGGATATGAAACAAGCACAAGTTTGTATTGTCGGTGGTGGCTGTGTTGGCCTTACGCTAGCACTCGGTTTAGCAAAAGCAGATATCAGCGTTGTGGTGATTGATGCGAGTAAAAATCAAACTTTACCGGGTGATGATTACGCACTTCGCGTGAGCGCATTAAGCCTAGCTAGTCAGGGCTTATTTGAGTCATTAAATGTATGGCCAGAGATCATTAAACAACGTGCTACACCGTATACGTCGATGGATGTACGTGATCAAGACAGCTTTGGTAAGATTCATTTTGATCATAACGATCTCGATTTGCCGCAGTTAGGTCATATCGTTGAAAACGACATTATTCGCTACGCTTTAATTAGCGAACTTGAAAAGCAAAGTAATGCCACTTTATTGTTCGAAACCCGCTACCAGCAAATTCATCAAACTGATTCTGATGTGTTTATTACTCTTGAAAGCGGCGAGCCTGTAATTGCTAAGTTATTAGTGGCGGCTGATGGGGCTAACTCAGCTATTCGCAAGCAGTTCAACATGCCAATTACTTTTAAAGATTATGACCATCACGCCATTGTTGCCACAGTTAAAACCGCTGATGAGCATAACAACACGGCACGCCAAGTGTTTTTGCCCACTGGGCCGCTGGCGTTTTTACCCTTGCCAGATAAAAATACGCACTCAATTGTTTGGTCAACAAACCCAGAGCATTGCGACACACTTTTAGCGCTTGATGATAGCAACTTTAATAAAGCGGTCATGGCAGCTCTCGATGGCCAATGTGGTTTATGTGAAGTGCAAAGTGAGCGCATGGCGTTTCCACTTAAGATGCGTTATGCCCAGCAGTGGGTGTCGGGCAAAGTGGTATTAATGGGCGATGCAGCGCATACCATTCATCCATTAGCTGGTTTAGGTATGAACCTTGGCCTAAAAGACGCCGCTTATTTAATTGAGCTATTAAGTAATGAGCAAGGCGAGTTTGCAAGTGCACGCACGCTGCGTGATTATGAACGAACTCGTAAGCTTGATGCACAAAAACACATTGCCATGATGCAAGGCTTAAAAGAGTTATTTGCAGGCGCTAACCCACTGAAAAAACTCGTACGTGGTGTTGGTTTAAGCCTAGTTGATAACCTTGGTCCAATTAAACATTTGTTCGCCAAAGAAGCGATTGGTAAATAGCATCTAACTAGTTGTTACTATTTAGTTTAAGCCGCAGCTAAGCAATTAGCTGCGGCTTTTTTGCACTTATATGAACGCAAAATGATAGCGCTGTCATTTTTGTTAGTGTATGATTAAATTTTTGTGATTGGTATGGAAATTAAACAGCTTTATCGAGTTGTATACTAGATTCCAACCAAATAAAAATAATTAAACTAAGAGAACAATTATGGAAGCAACGGTTGAGTGTGACAACAACACAAAACAAAGCATCTGGCTGCCAATGGTATTGGCCGGCTCAATGTTTTTTATCTTAGGGTGTATAACGTGGCTTAATGGTGCAATTACACCATTTTTGCAGCAAATGCTTGAGCTTTCGCCGTTACAAGCTTCGTTTATCATCTCTTCTTTTTATATTGCAGTAACAGTTGCCGGCATCCCATCGGCGATGCTGATCAAACGCGTTGGTTATAAGAATGGCATGGCGATTGGCTGTGCGATTATGGCTTTATCTGCGCTGATGTATATTCCGGCTGCGAAACTGCAAATGATCGAAATTTTCTTGTTCGCACAGTTAATGATAGGTGTTGGACAAACCGTACTACAAACCGCTGTTAACCCATACGTGGTGAAAATGGGCTCTGAAAAATCAGCCGCTGTGCGCGTGTGTATCATGGGCTTATTAAACAAATTTGCGGGTGTTATCGTGCCGGTGATTTTTGCAGCTGTAGTTGTAAGCGGTGTTGTTGATGGCGCAGGTAAATTATCGCAAGAGCAAAAAGACATTATGGCAAATAGCCTTATCATGCCTTATGTATTGATTGCTGCGTTAATCATGTTATTTGCTGCCTTTGCGAAATTTGCACCATTACCTGATTTAGTGTTTGATGAAGACGAAACATCAAACGGTAAAGGTGAAATTAAAGAAACCCTAGCACACCCTCATTTAGTTTTAGGTGTAGTGGGTATTGCTTTATACGTTGCTGTTGAAGTTATTGCAGCAGATACCATTGGCTCGTACGCTTTACAGATTGGCGTTGCCGACTACTCAGTTATGACCTCTTACACCATGGCGTGTATGTTGATTGGTTACGCGATTGGTATTTTGACTATTCCACGCTTTATGAGCCAACAAACGGCGTTATTAATGTCGGGTATTGCTGGTATTATCACCGTGTTGTTAGTGGTACTTGGCAGCAATGACTCGTTCATTATTTCAAACCTATTATTAGTGCCATTTGGTGGCCCACAATTACCAGACCCATTGTTATGCATTGCGTTACTTGGCTTTGCTAATGCTATGGTTTGGCCTGCAATTTGGCCACTGGCTTTAGCTGGCTTAGGTCGCTTAACAGGCACCGCATCAGGGTTATTGATCATGGGTATTGCAGGTGGTGCACTAGGCCCATTATTAATCGGTTTAGGAAACGTAGCAGGCCTAGGCGCACAAGGCGCTTACATCGTTATGATCCCAAGTTATGTATTCATTTTATTCTACGCCTTAAAAGGCCATAAGATGAGAAGCTGGAAGTAACCCAGCAAACTAATTTTTCAAGTTAGACAAAGCCGCGGTACGCCCATCATCGCGGCTTTTTTGAGATTCTTTGATAACACACATCTCTATGTTTTTACGCAGGGTGAGAGTATTAAAAACACTTTTAAGTCAAAGTTTTACCAAGAAAACCCCTACTGCGCATCGCTTTCTTTTGCTTTTCAAGCATACTTTTTAATACTTGTCTCTGCTTTTAAATGATTGAAGTCGATATGCCTAAGCCCGGTGAATACCAATGCTGCTCCTTCACGCCTAAAATGGCAATCATCTTCTCTAAACCCCATATCTAAGCGCCAACATAATCCATTTTCAATTTGCCTGTGTTGACAAGCTGACACCACTAGTTTTTCTGCTGTTAAATGTGCTGAACTTATGTAATAGCGATAGCATAACTCATTATTTATTTTATCTTTTTCTTTCCTGTAAGAGACTATTACATCAATCGTTTTTGCGTCTCTCCAATGAACCGTTTCAAGTAATTTTTCTAAACCATGTTATTGCACAATTCCTGAATTCTTCTCTATTTCTTTGATAGTCGGCTTCATTAAACAGCACACGATCTCTTACTTGTTCGGTTAGCTTTGGTAATAGCTCACTCTCAATCTGCTTGAGTAAATGAGCCTTTTAATCGTTTCCTATCTAAGGCGATTACTTCGCCATAAGTAAGCTTACAACAAGCCTTCATCCAAGATGAAAATGAATCTTGAAATTGTGTTATGTCTATACAACTGATGACTCGCGCAATAGTATCGTGGCGAGGAATGTTATTTTTAAATGGGACAAACTTTCTAAGCCAATCAAGTCTATCGTGTCCAAAATCTTTTATATCTTGCCAACCTTGACATCCTGAAATAACAGTACTGACAGTTAAGAATATGATATCAAAGAGCTTGCTAACGACGATTAACCAAAGATAAGCTCAGCCCTGAATTCATCGTCAAAGCTGGCCCGAAAGCACTTACCACGAATCGAATCTTTACGGCCTGTGTGCTATTTTACCAGATTGCGAACAACCTGTTTGAATAGCGCGATATTTTCCGCCGAAATCGGCTCATCTATCTGGCAAGTGTCTTCCTTAAACACGACATCTAGCGCCCAATGCTGCTGGTTTTCTATGTGCCAGTGATGGCGGATCGCTTTTGTAACATATTTGCATATGGTTCGACAGAAGTAATAACAGTAACAGTGTGTGTCTATTTTTGTTGTCGAGCCGGACTTGTTGTATCTTTCAACTGCGACCAGTGAAATCAGCCTTTCTTAAAATCAGTGTTGAGAGTGTCGCTTTCTGACAATGTAGCGCATCTAATGTGACGATAGAATCTGAAATATCGAGCACATCTAATAAGGCTCTAACTGCTGGGATCTCGTTGGACCTACTTTCTACCGTACGCTGATACAAAGTTAAACCATACACACAATCAAAAGCTGACATCAAATGTAAGTTTTCCTCACGCTTTCTACTGGCACTGCGTAGGGTTTTGCCATTAAACGCAATTATTGGCTTACCAGACTGAGACCGCTGCTCGTTGACCTAACTGAACAAGGCCAAAACCAACGGATCAGTCTCCACTGTTTTAAGAATACGTGCAATGCTATGTCGCGTTGGAATACTGTGTTTAAATGCTCTGAATGCCTGAGATCGGGGAGTTTTCTTCAATATTTTTCCAGCCTTCATACCGGATAAAACCGCCGAGATGATAAGAAACAAAACATCAGTAAGATCATGATGTTGATAGATAAAAGAACTCATATCTTCAATAAGTTCAAGGTGGCTAAATAACGATATAATTAACAAGTAGATAGTGATTATGTAGGCGTTATTAGATCAGAAAAGAGCTGGGTGTTAAAGCCTTTTTACAAAATGCGGTCTCACCGTGTGTTGACGAGGGTCATCAATTTATTAGAAGTATTTTAGAAATAAGGGATCAGACATAAGAGCGCTAACTTAAAAAAGAAGTATAAGATCATATTTTTAAGTCAAGGTAAAGTTCGTGATCTTGCTCTGTGTTTTTACGTTCCTTCATATTATTAGTTATGTGCTCTGCCAAATACTCTTCAATCAATAATTTTCTAAAAATAGAATTTATCTTCTTCGTTTGAATATATTTCGTGAGAGTATTGAAATAATTCCTTTTCATGATCCGAAAAATGATTTTATAGACTTAATAAGTTATATGCTAATTTTTTGTTTTTTAGATTTTAATTTTGTTTTTTTTGTAGGGCTGAATTTTTAATCTGGATTATGAGTTTATTATTTTTTAAATTCACCAAATATGAATGTGGGTTTTGAAGTTGCTTTTTAAGTGGTTATTTTTCATTGTTTTTTTGTTTTTATTCAGCTTTTTTTCTATGTTTTTTATTTCTGTGTTTTATTTCTGTGTTTTATTTTTATAATTTATTGAAAATAAATAGTTATTTTGATTCAGTTACTTGTGGGTCTTGATGTTGAATTGAGTATCTGCTCGAGGTTGATATTAATTCTTTTTTTTTCATTGTGTTGCTTTGGGTTTTTTGTTTTTTCTATCTTTTTTACCTGTGTTTTTTTTGTGGTGAAAATGTTTGACATTCTTGAATGTTGATATAATAGTTGAAGTAGGAGTGAAATTATATTGTTATAATTTTTTAAAATGGAGTTTATCATGAGGCTTTTTTTGTTTTTATTTCTGTTTTTATTTCAGTGTATTTTGAGTTTGTCTATAAGGGCTGGGGAGGTGGAAGAAGTATCTGATTTAAATTATTTTTCAGATGGAATACAAAAACTATACTCTTTAAATGACGTTTTAAGTTTAAAGGAGTATCGGAAATTACTTCATAATAAAAAGACTAATTCAGAAGGAGAATTACTTTTTATTCAGTATTATATCGCTCTCATCAACTATAGGCTTGGGTTACTCGACTACGAAAATGGCGAAGCCTATTTTCAAAACTGTCTTGACATTAACGCTAATATACTCGCCAGGTCAGTAGAGTATACTGAAGCATATATTCTCATTGCAGCATGTTCTAATGCCATGATTCGTTACCAACCAGAACAAACTATGGCATTGTCACTTAAAAGTCGTGATGCCCTTGAAGCTGCGACGAAAATAGACAGTCAAAATCCTCGCTTGTTATTCATCAAAGGGACGAGTGCTGTGTATACCCCCCCACAATTTGGTGGAGGCGTAGAGAGAGCAAGTCAATTGTTTAGCAGTGCTATAGCGCATTTTAAAACTCAAAACTCAAATGGAGGTAACCCCTTACCTAAATGGGGTCTTGACGAAGCTTATCTTTGGTTAGGTATGCTCAAATCCGTATCTGGCGAGCAAGAAGAGGCAATATCTGCACTTACTCAATCGTTAGAGATTTCTGACAATGTTTGGATTAGGAACACATTGATACCAACTCTAGAGAAGGGGGAGTCAATCGGGCAGTACTTTGGCTTGAATAAATACTAAATAACAAACAACAAAAAGTAAATTCGCTTGGGGCTATTACTATGTCAGCTAACATTGAATCGACTGCAATTAATCAACAGTACCTGTCTTTGCCTTACATTACAGGAATCAAGGAAAGTAAAGGGTATGAAGAAATAAACTCTTATTATTACCCAAGGGGACCAATCAAAAGGATACTTAGTTATTTTAGAGGTTCGGGGGGGCTTACTATGTACACTGGGAACTGTGAATTCTATGAGTTTGATCATATTGCTCGAGATATTCTTGGCAAGAATTCTTTCGAAAGTAGTATACAACGGACCATTTTTGGTGGCGGTAAAGGCTTTGACTTACCTGCCATGATGGCCTCTTCCTTGGGCGAAGTTATCGAGAGGGCAATGGGAAGCTTCATCTCATTTGCATACGATGACCGGCTGATACATGGTACCTACAGAACTATGCAGGAAAAAGGATTCAACTGCTTGCATCCCAGTGAATTACCCTTGTTTGCAGATGAACAATACGAAAGAGAAGGATTTGAATACGAGAGATTTACTGAAGATACCTTTGTGGGATGGATTCAAGGTGAACGATTATTGGATAGTTCTGAGAAAATTTGGGTGCCTGCTCAAATTGTTATGCCATTTAGCTTACTGCATCCAAAAGAAAATATGTTTTGCTATGCCACAAGTGGTGGATTAGCGACTCACATTACAAAAGAACTCGCCGTTTATCATGGTATTTCTGAAGTGTTAGAGCGCGATGCTGTGAATGTACACTGGAATACAGGACATGCACCGAAGATCATTGAGTTGGACTGCTTGCCTGACGATTTTAAAGTGCAACGCATTTTAGAACACGCCAAAACCCTAGTTGACGATATTACTCTTTACTTACATATGACAGATGTAGAGGATTTTTATACTGTCACTGCTGTTGGTTTCGTTAAAGGTTTTAACAAATACAACTATATTTCCGGAGGCGGCGGTGGTCTAACAATTGAAGATGCCATCCTCTCAGCCTTAGGTGAATTTGCACAGGCAGAGGGAAGTAGCCGAATCATTCTAAATTGTCCTCAATGGGCATACTCAGAAAGAGTGAAAGAACTGTTTTTTGTTGAAGAGGATGTACCTGTAGAAAAGTTCGATATTTTCTACAAAGTAATTGGTCACTATGGTTACCCATCCCACGCCAAAAAGCTCCAATGGTATTTAGAAGGTTCTGGAAAAATAAAATTATCAGAGCTTATAAAAAAGCCTAAGAGTAATGAAAGTAAATACGAGCAAATGTTGGAAATTTCCAGAAAAAATGGTTTAAACCCAATATTTTTTAATTTTACGCTACCTAATTTAAAAACAGTCCATTTGACGAAAGTTTTCTGTACCAAACTTACACCTCCATACTTACATTCAATGCCTTCATATGGAGTTGATCGTTATTTCGAATTACCACAAGAATTAAATTGGAAAGACAGAAAATTAACTTTTGAAGACTTGACTAAATCACCACAACCATATCCATAGAAACTGGGTTACATGTAATTTAAAACCGGGTTAGCGGTAATGGGTGCTTGTTGCATTGCAACTTGCAGCGTTAGTAGGAAAACACACGGAATAACCGTGGGGTTGGTTTTTAAATTTAAATATAAGGAAGACAAATGAAACTCTCAAAATCTTCAGTTTTTGATCACAGATACGAGTCAGGATTAGCGTTTGCTCCTGGCGGTTGTAACTGCTGGTGCTGTTGCTGTTGTTGCTGTAATGGCGGTGATCAAACCAAAGCTAAGTAAATTAATGCCGGCCCTTTAACTAGGGTTGGCATTTTAAAAGAATCTATGTTGCCCAAAAATATAAGGTAATTATAAATGGAACTTGGAAACGAAAAATATCAGGTTAATCCACATCTTCGAGTGATAAAAGTCACCGAAAATGAAATATTGGTTAAACACAGTGCTCGCTCTTTCTTTTCCAAAAATTGGACGGATAAAGGGCGTACTGGTTTATTAGGTCGTGTTATTAACCATATGAACAGTCAAACTAATCTTCAGGAACTCAGAGAAAAGGGAATCGTTAAACACGAAGAACAAGAAGATGCCCGCCAACTCATTGAGCAATTAATTGAAGAAAAAATTCTGGTTGAGGCTGACCACGATTTAGTGGACGTTTACTACCGGGTTATTCAAGACGCCAAAACGCCATTGACGAATAAACGCATAGGGGTAATAGGCTGTGGTCAAGCGGGAAGTCGCATAGCCAAACAATTGGTGCAAAGCGGCATTCAGCACTTGATCTTGGCAGATGACGCCAAAATCAACAATACCAATACCGTTCATCGCTTCCTCGGTATTGAGCCCAGATATATGCAAGAGCAGGCTCCTATCGCTGACTGTTTAGCTGAATCTTTACAGCAGTACGACTTAAAGCGTATTTCCACCTTTACCGAGGACAGTTTTTCTAAAGAAAATATCGCCAGAGTATTTGAAGAGTGTGACTTTGTAGTAGCTGCACTGGATGAATATATGCAATCCATATTGCACACTATCAATGAACAAGCTCTTGAAGCGGAAAAGCCTTGGGCTATTAGTATATTTGATGGTTCTGAAGGCGTTGCAGGACCTATTTTTATTCCTGGGGAAACCGGTTGTTTTAACGAGTTCGACGTTCAGGGCATTGCCGCCGCCGGTACCTTAAAGCGCGATGTAATCACCTATTATGATGCAGTGAGTGCAATGGGGCAGCCAGATTTAGGAATAGCCCCCCCTCCCTATGTTGATGTGGTATCAGGACAGTTTACCGCAGGGCTGCTGACCTACCTTACAACTGGCAGAAGTTATTTGGTGAGTCGCGCCATACGGACTGACTTCGAGCGCATGTCGGTCGATTACGAAGATATTAAACGCATTCCACGCTGCCCGGCTTGTGCTCCATTCCGTCCATTTAGAAACGTGTTCTTGTAGGAGTCCGGTTATGCCATTTATCGATCCTGCTGATTATTTTCTAGATCAGAAAACTACAGCCGAAGGCACCTTTATGCCGCCGATTAACAGTATCGACTTACTACCGGAGGTATACAGGGAATTTCAATGCCGCTTCGGTGAGCTTTCCATTAACCCGGCGGAATTCTTTCACGAAAATTCGAAAGTATCTCGCCACACCACTAGGCGAATCGCTGAAAATCAAGAGAGCATAGATCAGATTATTCAGCATTATATGGACACTGCATACAACTACAGCCCAGACACTGTCAGTGATATGAATGTCAGTCCAATACTGCCGGCGTTTGAGTGGCATAAAGAAGTACCTCAGTGCTTGCATTCACTGGGACAATTTGCTCCCAGAAGATTTTACGCCATAGACGCTTATGTACTCACTGGCGACAAGCTGCGCAAGATCCTGCCCAACAAACAAATTCTAGTTAAAGACAGAAATTACGACGCCGCAAAGCTGGAAAAGCTAAATCAATCATTTTATGGACCCAGTGCAGGTTCAGTATCTACTCAAGATTCACTGGTCTTTCTAGTCGGCTGTCCTTGGAGATACATGATGATGTTCGGGACAAAAGGTTACCGCAAAATGCTATTAGACCTGGGCTATATCCTCGGATACTACGAGGAAGAAATGCAAAGTGGGAAAATGACTCAACTAGATTACTTCTACGATAACGAAGTGGATCGTTTCTTAGATCTCGACGGAATCGAACAGTCTATTCAATGCGTTCTCGGTGTCGCAAACGATAAGAATGGAGCAAACAGTCATGAATAATAGCGAACAAACCATAGATCAGGAAATGCCTGCTTCCGCACCTGCGGCTGAACAATCTAATCAAAGTTGTCCTTTTCCGAATGGAGATACGGTTACTCCTCTGTTGGAGCAACTGGATGCGGCAAATAAGGCGGCTATTGAAGTGTATATTAAGCGTGCTTTGGCTCGTCAGGAAGAAGGTTTACCTATTAGCCCTCTGGCCTTGGCTCACGATGGATTAAAGCTGGATGTTGATGTGGGTAAGCAGGTAATGAACAACATTTTGTTCTCTGACCGGCCCGCGATTAACCAAGGTGATGATAACAATACTTTGATCACGCTCCCTGAGCCAAGCGAGCAACCCACGGAAAAGTTTGAACAACTGATGCGCAGAAGAACATCAGTGAGAGATTACACTGATGAAGCCGTTTCTCTTGCTGAAATATCGAGTTTATGTGCATCCACAGTGAGTGCAAGAGATAGATTTAAAACTACTTCATCTCAGGTTATTCCCCATGCACCTCTAGCTCCTACCGGGGGAGGTTTGCTCTCTATCCAGCTTTACTATATTTCGCTGAATACGGAATCACTGTCCCGTGGAATATATAAGTACAGAGCCGACAAACACGCATTGGAGTTGGTCAGTGAAGGCGAAGTAAGAGGGCGCATATTTGAAATCACTTCATTTCAGGACTGGATTGCACGCTGCGCAGGCATCTTTGTATTGGTCAGTGACTTAGACAGAGTGCAATGGAAATATGAGGACAGGGCCTATCGCCTCACCCATATGGATGCAGGTGTATTGGGACAAAGCTTACACCTTGCCGCAACCTCAATTGATTTGGGATCCTGCATGGTATTTGGCTTTCTAGATGACGAGATGAATCAGCTCATGAGTATTGATGGAGACCGCCAATTTGTCTCTCTGATTATGCCAATTGGTAAACCGATACCGGACTACAGCTCCCTCTAATAGGTGATGGATATGGTGCTTTATTGGATACTTGGTTTTGTTCTGATTTTGGCAGTGGTATTCGCTCTTTCAGCACAGCTACTTACTAAGTTGCGCATTGATAGTTATGACTTTTTCGGCCGAAACAGCTTGCTAATGTACGCTGGTACCCTGGCCCTTCTGTTTGTTGCTGTATATTGGGCCTCTTCCCACTCTGAAGTTAATCAACAGTTCAAACTGCCATTGAGTTCTGAGCACAGGCTGGTATCGACAGCAATTATCCTGCTGTCCGCTATTTCAGGGCTATTACTCTTCAAACTCGAAGCTTGGTTAATATCGCTAAAAATCAAACAACAAGCACATGCTCACGCATCTGTAGTGCCCTATTGGCAAAAGAAATGGTTTGTTCCTGTCGTGGTGTCCATTGTGTTGATGGAAGAGATTATTTGGCGAGCCTATTTGCCATTAGCCATATTTCAGGAGTGGTCACTCTCTTTAACATGGGCAGCTGTCATTAGCTCACTGGCATTTGGATTGCACCACGTTTTCTTTGGCTGGATACACGTGGTTTTCAAATCAGTATACGGCTTTATATGGCTGTTAATGACTTTGAGTACTGAATCATTAATACCCGCCATTATCGCTCATTGCGCCTTTAATTTCGCAGTCTATTGGCACAGTGCAAATCAAACTAACACTTCAATCAAGGGGTACAAGGAGCAACAAGGCTGATATGTCAACAATACTCAATTTCAAAAATATTCATAAGTCCTATGACGCCAATCCAGCTGTCAAAGGTGTCAGTTTCTCTGTAGATGCTGGCAAGGTACTGGGAATTTTAGGCAGAAATGGAGCTGGAAAAACGACCATAGTCAATTTGTTGGTTGGGCTTCTTTCATCGGACGAAGGGCAGGTAGAGTTGTTCAATTCAATGCCTCCATATGACCAAACAACGCGCTCAAAAATAGGTTTGGCCCCCCAGAGAATCGCCTTGTACAGCAGTTTGTCCATAATGGAGAATCTGACTTTCTTCGCTACTCTGCAAGGCTTAAAGGGAAGTGAACTTGAAAAAAAAGTTAATTACGCCTCGGAAAAGATGGGTCTGGAGACCTTTATCCATCGCAAGGTAAAGGCTTGTTCAGAAGGAATGAAACGCAGAGCCAATATGGCGGTGGCACTGCTGAGTAACGCCGAACTGTTGTTGTTGGATGAACCTACCGCTGGAGTGGATATTCAAAGCCGGCAACACATTTTAGACGTGGTGTTAGATCTAAAAAACTCAGGTAAAACTGTGTTGTATACCACTCATTATATCGAGGAAGCGGATCAGGTCTGTGACGAGGTGCTGATACTACACGAAGGCCGGGCTCTGGCTTGCGCCTCCACACAGGATCTTATTGCTCAATACGGCGGTGATAGTCAAATTTCGTATCAGGAGACTGAGCAGGGGCAACCTTTTGTTCTGTCCAGCAGGGAGCCAGCCAAAGCGGTACATCAATTGTTTGATTCTCACTCCAGTATTTTTAATCTCAGGGTCATTCCGCCCAGCCTGCAAGACGTGCTGACAAATTTGTTGAACGGAGAAAAACTCAGTGCGTGAAATCATCCATTTAATTAAAAAAGATTGCATGTTAATTGTGCGTGATGCATCCAACTTGGTTATGATTTTGTTGTTGCCACTTTTGATCGCCACTATCTTCGGGGCCATTAACAGTGCCAGTGAGGAAACCAACAAATTGGCCGTAGCCCTGGTTGACAATGACAAGACACCAATCAGTGCTGCCTATATAGAACGATTGTCACAACGGGATGATCTGGAAATTATTCAGAGCACATTAGAAGAGGCCCAAAACGCCACGCGTTTGGGGGACGTTATTGCCTATATGATTTTAGAGCCGGATTTTGGTGCCAGATTACAGCAGTTTCCTTTTATCAGCTCTCCTCCTGAAATTCGCATAGTGTCCGATCCTAAGCGCAAAGTAATTTCCGGGATGATCACCGGCATCACTATCCCCACAGCGATGGAGTTAGTGCAGGAAAGACAAGACAGTGGCACATCGGGTATGGCCAGCCCAAGTCTGCAGCCGTTAAAGATCACCCATGAAGATTATGTTGTTGAAAGCGAGCTGCCCGTGAGTGCTTTTAGTATTACCGTACCGCAAGCTGCACTCTGGTCTATATTAGCCTGCGTGGCCATTATGAGTACTAGCCTGGCCACCGAAAGACTGCAACAAACCATATTGCGATTAAAAGTCTCCCCCACTCCTATGTGGGTGATTTTATCCTCCAAGATCCTGTCATGTATGTTCACTATTTTTATTTCCTGCGCCATTTTAATTGTGTACGGAAAGATTGCGTTTCAACTGAATATTCAATCTTTCGCTATGCTGAGTTTCGCCATTCTGTGTTCGGCGTTTTGTTTTGCCGGACTGATGCTAGCTATTGGCAGCCTTGGCTCTAACCCGGGTTCGGTGGCAGGTGCTGCCTGGTCAATTATGGTGATATTCGCCATGTTAGGCGGTGGCATGATGCCGCAGTTTTTAATGCCTGAATGGCTGTCTGCCCTTAGCAGTATCAGTCCCGGTAAATGGTCTATTTTGCTTATGGAAGGCGCAATTTGGCGTAATTATTCAATCGTAGAAGCACTATTTCCGGCAGCTATTTTAATAGGTTTGGGCGGGTTGGGTTGTGTCGCCGGCGTTAGAAACCTCAATCGAGAAAAATTCATATGAGCCGAATTCAAAGTAACCTAAGCAAAGACACCAATGAAGATATATTGTCCACCTTGCACAAACTTGAATTTGGTGAAACTGCACAGTTGCACAAACCAAGTAATCTCAAATTGATCTACTATCCAATTTTTGTGTTATTACTACTGGGAGTCAGCTATATTGCAGTTCAAAACCTATCAACAGATAAACCAACCGAAGTCGGCGTAATTGTTATCCCACAGGATACTAGTTCTTCAGGAATCGCTTTAGCTCCTTTGTTAGAGGTATCTGGCTTTGTTGTTGCGCCTGAGAGCACCACTGTATCAGCCAATGTAACGGGTAGAGTGACCGGTATTTCTGTAGAGCTAGGGGATTTGGTACAAGCAGGTCAAGCTGTTGCCACTTTGGATGACAGGCAAGCAAAGATAGAGCTCAATACCTTTGAAACCAAGTTGAAATCTCAGTTATCTCTCAGGGAGGTTAGATTAGAAGATTTGGCTTTAACACAAGCTTCCGGTGAAAGGGCGAAACGACTGTTTGAAAATCAGCTTATTAGTAACGAAGCCTACGAACAAGTACTCAGTCAGGTCATTAGCAAGAAAATAGCGATCATCCAGTTAGAGCAATCCATTGATGAATTAAAAAATGCCATTCTGCAAACTCAGCTGTATCTCGATGACCTAGTTATACGCTCGCCGTTCAGTGGTATAGTGACCGCTATGAGTGCTAACGTCGGCGAAATTATTTCCCCTGCATCTGCCGGAGGTACTTTTACCCGAAGCGGCATATGCACCATCACAGACTTGTCTTCTTTGGAGTTTCACTTTGACGTCAATGAACGCTTTCTTTCACAAGTGTTAAGCAGCGACAGCATACGTGTCAGTTTTACCTCTCAGCCCGATTTGCTAGTTGAAGCAAAAATTAAACAAATCGCGCCAATTACTGACAGTCAAACTGGCACAATTATAGTTATAACAGAACCTGTAGAGCAAGTGAATACAATCAACCCTGGCGCGACGGTAACAGGGGTTTTTACTAAAAAGCCAGACCATCTAAAAGACGCCCCCAGAGCTATTGTGATTCCCAATTCAGCGGTGCATTTTATAGATGGAAAAACCTATGTATTTGTCGAGGAAAACGGCGTTGCAAGATTGCGACTAGTAGATGCAAGACAAAACGCAAATGACGATTATCTGCTAACTGATGTACCACAAAGATTAACAGTTATCGCATCGTCAACTTCCCCTTTAACAGATGGCCAGACTATTACTATTAAGCGATAATATTATGTTTTTACAAATAAAAAAATTATCAAAAGAATACCGAAAAGGTGACACTCGGATTATCGCCTTGGATCAAATCAACCTGAATGTCGAACAGGGAGAGTTTATTGCTTTAACTGGCCCTTCGGGCTCAGGAAAAACCACACTGCTGAATATTATCGGTGGGTTGGATAGTCAGGATGAGGGTCAAATACTCATTGAAGGTCAGGCACAAATCAAAGGCAGCGATGCAGAATCTGCGTTTTGGAGAGCGAGAAATATCGGTTTTGTTTTTCAGTTTAGCAACTTGCTGCCCTATTTAAGCGCCGCACAAAATGTGGAATTGCCACTACTCCTTACCAGTATGTCATCAAAAAAGAGACGAGAACGAGTGGGTGCAGCACTTGAACTGGTGGGACTAGCAGACAGAGCGTCACACTATCCTAACGAATTATCTGGTGGACAGGAACAAAGAGTCGCGATTGCTAGAGCTTTTGTCAGTTCGCCAAAATTAATGTTATGCGATGAGCCTACCGGTGATCTGGACAGAGAATCCGCCAAATCCATTCTGAACTTACTCAATACGCTAAAAACAGAATTCAAGAAAACCATCATTATGGTCACTCACGATATGACAGCGGCAGGAGCTACCGACAGACGTATAGAGCTTTACAAAGGCAAACTGACTCAAGCTAGTGTTTGTTCAGAGATATTCCTATCTTCAGGTAAGGAGCATTAGTGTGAGCTTGTTGCAGATAATAGTGAAAAATATGCTGCGAAAGCCGGTACGACTTGTATTGACTGTAATACCTATGTGTTTGGCATTTTTTGTTTTCAGTCTGATTATTGGCATCGACAATGCCTACGACGTTGAGTTCGAACTGGACGATAAACGCCGCATAGTCACCATCAACCGACAGTCCATCACGCAGCCACTGATGCAACCTGCTATAGAGCGAGTGAGGCAAATGCAACAGGTGGACAATGCCACCTTTGTCACCTGGTTTGGCGGTTACTTTCTCAAACCCGATCAAGCGTTTTCGCAATACGCTATCGAACAAGACAACTACTTTGCGGTGTTTGATGGCATTCGCGTTCCCGATAGCAGCCTGCCTTTGTGGCAGGAAGACCCCACTTCAGTTTTAGTTACTCCGGCTCTTGCTGAACGCTTTAATTGGCAAGCAGGTGACAAAATTGTGCTCACAACCAGCATTTGGACCCAGAAGAATTTTAGTAATGATTGGCCTTTCACTATAGCGGGGGTTTTTTATCCCGAGGACGGCACTGAAGAGGAATCCATGTTAATCAAGCACACCTATTTGGAGCGCAATCGCTTATTTGGCAGAGGCATGACCAGCTTTTTTGTATCCCGGGTGAAACCTGACTTTGAAGTTAATAGCACTATTTATCAGTTAGACAACCTGTTTGAGAATAGCAAAAACTCTACCTTTACCTCTAAAGAAAGTGCTTTTGCCGAATCCTTTCGCCGGCAACTGGGGGATTTGGCATTAATGACCAAACTCGTGTTGGCCATTGCTGTGTTGGTGGTTTTTTTACTGACATCTAGCTCAATGGCCCAATCACTGGTGGAACGCAAAAGGGAGTTGGCACTTTTTAGTGCCGTGGGTTATTCCAAAAGGAAAATTAGTTCACTGTTCGTGATCGAAAACATATTAGTCGTAGTGCTGGCAATGTTGATTGCCACTTGCATTACCTTTGCCAGTTCTTGGCTACTGGGACAAATCCTGGTGGATGGTCCCTTCTCCGATATTGAGCTCAGATTCTGGGACATAGTTAAAATTTCAGTCATCGCTATTTCCCTTGGCGCTACTGGCGCTACCTTACCTTTGCTCAAACTGCTCCAGGAAGACTTGGCAGCTAACTTAAAATCGGCCATTTGATATGAATCTGTTTTTAAATTGTTTGCGATTGGATATCAAAAGCTCCGCCAAAAGGCGTTACGAAGTGGCTTCTATTCTGATTTGCTCCGCCAGTTTGACATTGATCATCCTAGTATTTTTATCGCTTCGCGTGGGATTGTCGGAAATGATTCAATCAGCCGGGTCGAGTAAACAATTGATCTTGTTGGGCAATGGCTCCGAAAGCGAAGTCATCAGCTCTTTTAACTTTCAACAAGTCGAACAGCTCAAAACCCTGGTCAACGCCAATTCCAGTAATCCGGTTATTGCGCCTGAGCTATTTACCAATATTCGGGTTGCTGATGCAGCCAAACACGAAGTTCAGGTGGTTGCCGTCAGAGGTGTAGGTGATGATTCACTGAAACTGAGAAGTCACTTCAGTATTCAAAGTGGTAGAATGTTTTCGTCAGGCAGACGTGAACTAATCGTTGGCGATAAGCTGGTTTCAAGATTTCCTTGGTTGGGGCTCAATCAAACAATCACTTTGGGTTCATTGGAGTGGACAATAGTGGGGGTTTTCTCAACAACTGAAACAGTTGCAGAGTCGGAGATCTGGGGTGACGTCAGCTTATTGCAGGATGCTTACAACCGGGGACCTATTTTTCAATCCATTAGAATTGGGCTTGAAGATGCAATAAATGCTCAAGCCATTGTTAAGATGCTCAACCAGGAAAACAACAGGATCAGCTTGGTTGCCAAAACACAGCGGCAGTATTATGCAGGCCAAATTGATGAGATGACCCAGTTTGTCGACATTATTGCTATTCCCAGCATTATCATTTTAATGCTAGCCACGGGGTTTTCGACATTGCAGAGCATGCATACCATGATCGAAGCGCGCCAGAGAGAAACCGCAGTGCTCAGAGCAATCGGCTTTCCCGCCGCCAATCTGGCATCCAGTATGTTCAGTGTCACCATACTTATCAGTATAGCTGGCGCAATAGTAGGAATATTGGTGACATTGGGAATATTTTCCCAAGCCAAAGCCGTGATCTTAAACCACCTGAGCCTAAGCGAAGTGGTTTTTCCATTCAGCATCACTTGGCAAAGCGCGTTAGTTGCCGTGTTGGCATCTGTTGCTATTGCCCTGGCTGGCGGATTACCCCCAACATTTATTTCGCTGAAACGCTCAATCGTCAACGCCATTAGAAAAGGCTAATTCAAGTGTGGAGCTAATGATGAATCAACAAATGCATCGCTTTTTAGATATTGAAGCGCAAATCTCGCAGCTAAAAATGGCTCATGATACCGGTGGATTAAAGCAGCTGTTTAGTGCCTTTTCTGAAGAACAAATCCCTGAGCAGTTGCAGCACTGGCAAATCTATTACCGCGCTTTTATATTGCTGACATTAAGCCAGTTGGGTGCGGACAGCAAAACACATTCACAACAGGCTACCGCTTTGCTAAAAGATGCTCATGGTATTGAAGACAAAAGCGATGAATTTTATACCCTGGTTGCCTGTTGCAGCGGTCACTTGGCGGCTGCCACATCTGAGCCGTTAGCCAAGGCTAGAGCCGGGATGACATCGGATAAGTCTTTCAAGATTTCCCTGGAAATAAATCCCGACAACCCCCGCACTTATTTGCTGCAAGGTTTGTCATTTATGAATAAACCCAGACTAGTGGGGGGCAGTAAGAAAAAAGCGCTGATGCTACTCACAAAGTCTGTGGAATTATTCCAATCGGCTCCCTCAGCAACAGAGAAAGTGCCATCATGGGGACATCTCGATGCCCTTTATTGGCTTTCTCATTGCCACCTGTACTTCAATCACTTCAAAGAGGCGGGCCAATACATAGACCAAGCTTTGCAAATAGATACCAGCTTCAACTGGGGCTTATCGCTGAAGCAAAAAATTGAACTGAAAAGTGCCAGTTGAGATTGGAGACAGAACTATGTTTAAGTCAAACTCAATTCACCTATTAACTCCCTTGTTTATCGGGATCAGTCTTCACACCCATGACGCTATGATAGCCAAGCCCTTAGAGAATTGGTCTACCGTTACACCCGAACCCTACATTGGCGTAGGTGAACTTGACTCCATTCAGCTTGCAGCAGATTTTGCGCTGCGTAGAAAGATTGCTTGGCAAATTTCAGCTGAGGTTTTAGCGCCAGCCAAACAACAAACGGGTTATGGTTTCGTAACGGAAAATAGCCCTGCATCATTGTGGCAAACCTGGTTTTCCCGTGATGACATTACGCAGCTTTTAAATGCGATAGATTTGAATTATGAAGTCACGGAGTCGGGACTGACTGAAACAGCAGCTCAAAAATTGTTATCCGGTATTCAACGGCCTAAATCGCCCAACTTTGATCCGGCGCCATTAACCGGGGGGTTTCAACCGTTTTCTCCTGCAGTTTACAACTCAGACTATGTGCTTCACATATTGCAGAACTTTCGAAATATTGCTAAATGCTCACCAGTGAGTATAAAGTTAATGAATGCACCGCTAATGAACAAAGTATCTCATTCCAATTGTATGGCTGAATTTCCCGCAACCGCCATTATGATGAAAGTCGCTTGGGGGGAAGTCAACTCTCAAAATACCAATGGCCTTTGCTATAAAGTCAACGTAAAAGATCTCAGTCCTTATGGCATCACTCAGGTGATATCCAACAGCGGTGCATGGCAGGTAAGCGGGAACCATTGCCTAGATAAAACCAACGCTTTTATGATGCGGGATAAAGATAGAACCTTTGCCTTAAAAGGACTACATATAGTCACTAAAGAACTTAAAGACTGGATATGGATTTCGCTTATTTGGCAGCCTAATCCGGATTTGGGCTTTGGTGGTGACAGGCCCGATACTATCAGCGACATCTATGCTAATTACATATTGACTGTGTCTGTGAACGAACGGGAATTAGATCCTTCTCCAGGCTTAGGTATGAATAATCTGCCACTTTTTTCAGGAAGTAAAAACTTGTTTTTAAGTTACAAGAACAGAGGAGAAACTATTACTTGGAATTCAAACCCTTTTATCGAAGGACCTGACTCGACTAGTAATTGTATTAGTTGTCACCAAGGAATATTTGCAACGGGTAAATTTGGGCCACATACAGAGCGCAAGCACTTTCCGTATGACTATACCTTTGGTACCCAAAATCGTGAGCCTACTCTGATGCCTAGAGTGTCATTTAGAGAAGCAATCGACCGAGCTGAAGCTAGGCTTGGATCTAGTTACAAAAGTGATAAATATCAATGATATCAATTTACAATAATTCTCAATCATTTTACTAACTAAACTTGGCGTTAGAGGTGGTCAAAATTCTCATATGTGATTCTCTAGATACAGTGATTGTCAGTTCAATTGAATCATGAAACTTCAGCTCTATCACTATTGAGGTCTCTTTTTTAAAAATTAACTCATTACATTATTTATTTAAAATCAAGGGTTTAAAATATTATGTGGTGTTCGAGTAGTAAACTAGAAGTATTAAGGTTTGAATGGTTAAGATATGAATAGTGAGAATGAGGATTTAAAACTATGCATAGCCTTGCAAAATGCTGAAATAATCCAAGGGCAAGCAACTCTAATCACACGATGATAACTTGTTTTTGCAATACGTTTAACCAGTCAAAAAGCCGTGGGATTTTCATCACACGGCTTTTGATATTTCGCTAAGTCGTTTTATTAGAACGAGTAGCTGTAACCTAGTTGTAGGGTACGTGGTTTACCCGGTTGAATACCGCCGTTTGCACGGTTTGCAACGTAGGTTTTGTCAAACAGGTTGTCTACTGTTAAGTATACTTTTTGTTTGTCGTCGATTAGGTATTTAGCAGCTAAATCCCATACCACGCGGCTGTCGATTGCATTGCGACCTGAGCTAGTTAAGTCTGCGTGTGCATCAGACACATAACGCATTTGCGTATCGAATACAAAGCTTGAGAACTCAGCACCCACTGAAAGCGCTAATTGGTTTTCTGGCACGTATGGCATTGCATCGCCTTTTTCTACGCTACCCCAAAGATCTGATTCAAACGCGTTGTCGAACTCAGAATCCGTGTAAGTGTAAGTTAAGCGAACAGGGAACGAAGCTGCATTAGTAGCAAATACTTTACCTGCACTTAGCTCAAAGCCAGACACAGATACTTCACCGTAGTTGTATTGATCGCCAATGTTGTCATCGCTACAACCTACAGCCGCAGTACAGTTACCGTGCATGTTTGTGTAGTCAGAGTTAAAGTAAATTACTTCACCTTGAATACCCGCGTAATCGTAACGACCACCTAGCTCAATGTTAACACTCTCTTCTTCTTCTTGATCCGCATTACCAGGGGCTGCTGGAGCGTAACCTTTTTGAATACCAGCAAGAAGCGTTAGGTTATCGCTTACAGTGTAAGTAGCACCTAGTGATGGTACTAAGATCTCAGTGTCGTTGCTGATGTCTTTTGTTAGGCCATTTTCACGGTTTGGATCAGACTTAGCCCATTCAACACGTTTGATTGTGATGTCTTCGTAGCGAAGACCTGCGCTAATAACTAATGCATCAAGTGACCACTCATCTTGAATGAAAAGGGTAGTCGCTTCTGCGCTATCTAAACGGTTGCTGTTTGAACCTGGAACGCCTTTTTCTGTAAGCGTCATTGATAGGTCTTGGTTAAGCGTGTACTTGTCTTCCCATTGGAAACGATCCATTTCATCTTCGTGGTAACGTGCACCAACAGTGATGTAGTGGTTGCCCGCTGGGATATGGAA
This sequence comes from Pseudoalteromonas sp. MEBiC 03607, assembly GCF_004792295.1. NCBI lineage: Bacteria > Pseudomonadati > Pseudomonadota > Gammaproteobacteria > Alteromonadales > Pseudoalteromonadaceae > Pseudoalteromonas > Pseudoalteromonas sp. MEBiC 03607. The sequence continues at coordinate 3,210,346 of NZ_SRRY01000001.1, read as the reverse complement.
TTCAGTTTGTAAGCCTTTCGCTTGGTAATCACGGTTGTTTGCTTTTACGCCAACACCTTCAATACCTTCGCTTGTTGGGTTCGCTTCAAACTCGCTGTATTGCTCAAGGTAGCTGCTGCTTACTTTACTTGCTTTATACCAGTTACGGTGGAAGTCGTTTAGGTAAGCTGTAGCAAGTAGCTCGTAACCTTTACCAAAGCGGTATGCATAGTTGATTTGGTATGCATTGTGTTGTGTGTTCATCTCATCGTTTTGCGATGCAGCATAACGACGGTAAGGGTTTGCTTGGTAATCAGCGTCAGTTAAACCCATGTACGTTTCGTCAGAGCGCTCGTCTGAGTACTTTAACTTCATTTCTAGGCTGTGTGCTTCGTTTTCACCAAAGTCAAAGCCAAACTTTAATAAGAAATCGTTCTTTTCGAAGCCTGTGTTGTCGCTACCAACTGGTAAATCCTTAAAGCCATCTGTACCGTAAGTGAATACTTCTACAAGGCCGGCAGCATTGTTTTTCTTTTTACCGAAGTAAGCATGACCTTTGTAGAAACCGTCGCTACCAAGTTCAGCGTTAAGTAAACCTTTTGAACCTTCAGTTGGTAAGCTACGAGAAACTAAGTTTAAAACACCGCCTGTTGTACGCGGGCCATACTTAACAGATGCCGCACCTTTAAGTACTTCGATAGACTCCATACGACCCATAGTAGGGAAGTAGTAAGCAGAAGGCGCTGAGTAAGGTGCTGGTGCTACAAGTACACCATCTTCCATTACAGAGATTTTGTCGTTACGACCCGTACCCGTACCACGCATACCGATGTTAGGACGAAGGCCATAGCCGTCTTCTTCTTGTACATATACACCTGGTACAGCACTTAAAACACGAGAGATATCAGTATATTCAAACTTTTCTAGTTCTTGCTCATCAATAAAAGTAGCAGAGCCAGGAATATCGTTAATTGCAGATGCAGAGCCAATTACAGTGATTTGCTCGAAGTTTTTCTCTTCTTTAGTTACATCTTTTGCAAAAGCATTAGCGCTTAAAGATAAAGCGACCGCAGTCGAAAGCGTAGAAACAATAAACTTAGGTGTCATTGTGTGTCCTGTGTATGTTTAGATTTTTTTAACCGGCGCAATTAAAACATGTAAAATAATGCGAATCAATCCTATTTGTAATAAAACAGGTATGAACTGTAAGTTTATGAATTAAATCACTTATAAGAAATACAGTAGTATTGTATTACGATATTAGGTTTGGGGTGGTGTTAAGTAAAACTTAACGAATCCTAAAAGTTAGCAAGTTAGAAAGAGTAAAGGGGAAAGAAGCTTTAAGCTATAAGTCAGATCAGCCTGCATGCAGTCTCAGTGAAATGCTCACCTGTAGGCGTGAAATTTATTTCGCGCGATGCTTATCTAAACCACAGAAACAAGATGTAGGTCGGGCTTTAGCCCGTCAATTTTAACTATTATGTGTCGCCATAAATGACGACTTACATTGCTTGATTTATTAGCTCGTAGGTTGGGAAGAGCGGAGCGAAACCCAACGTTTCATTATTTTTTGCACAAAGAGAGGACAATGAGAAAAGAATGAGAAAGACCATAAAGCTATGTAGTTTTAACTCTAAAGCGTAGCGTCTCTTTTCCTCTTTGTGAGTATTACTTTTTTTATGTAGCGCGAAGCGCCTCGGTGTACTCTGTGGTTCAATATACTTTTGCACAAAGAGAAAACAATGAGAAGTGAATGAGTAACCCAATAAAACTATTAGTTACTTTCCTCTAAAGCGTAGCGTCTCTTATCACTCTTTGTGAGTATTCATTGAATTACGAGATATAAAATCGTTTTTACAATTTTGAAAACTCACACCTACGTTAAACGTAGGGCAATGAATTCGGCGAGTTTATCTACGGCGGTGCCGGGATCGTCGGTGCGTTTAATTAAACTAATACCTATTTGACCAAGCTCGGGGAGGTCTTTGGTTTGCAGTTGGTAGTTAAGCTCATTTGGCACGGTGCTTTTTGCCAGCACTGTAATGCCTAAGCCTTCTTTTAATGCCGCAGTCAGGCCGGTTAAGTCGGCATTACTGTAGGCAATGCGGTATTTAATACCCGCACTTTGTAGTGCTTCGATTGCGCGGCGACGATATATACATCCCTCAGGGGCGGTTACAAGCGTGACCACATCGTTCTGTGCAAGGTTTAAATCACCTACCCATACTAGTTGGTCTTGCATAAAAATAGGGAACTTAGCTGATTCTAGCTCTTCGTTTAATGCCAACACTAAATCGAATTGATCTTGGCGCGAGACCGACAATAAATGTTTACTCAAACGAGAACGCACTTCGAGCGATACATCAGGGTAGAGGGCCACGAAGTCACCAATAATTGAAGGTAGAATACGTGCGGCAAATTCACTGGGTATCCCCAAGCGCACTTTACCGGTCACGTTTTCGCTGGTGAACTGCTGCAAAATGGCATCGTTTTGTTGCAGCATTTGCTTTGCTAATGGCATAAGTAATTCGCCATACTGATTAAGCACTTGGCGCTGGCCTTGCTTTTTAAACAGCTTATGGCCCAGCATGTCTTCAAGGCGCTTTATTTGTAAGCTCACAGCCGGTTGCGATAGCCCCAATAATTCACCTGCTTTGGCAAATCCGCCAACTTCAACAACGGTGACTAAAGTACGTAAACTATCGGTAGAAATGTTTTTCATTAAAAAATTCTATTTATAGGGCTGTATATATAAGCATTATTTATCAATTGATAAATAATTACAATTTGTTGTTGCCAGCACGGCGCAATATACTTCAAGCATTAACGATTGATAGGTGTCACATATGACTTTTACGCCAATAATGTTTGCTCGCCACAGCCAAGCTGAGACCCCAGCAGACAACGTGCTACAAGCTAATAACGATACTGCCATTATGGATTTTAGTGGCACTGAAGCAATCCCATTTTTAACGGCTATTTTAGGTCTTGATATTAATAAGCTAACCGCCAGTGGTTTAGGCTTACGTAGTTCATTAGACGATGACCTAACAAGCAGCTACGCTTATGCCCTGTATTACTTTAACGAAACTGCATTTCGTTTTGTATTAGGTAAAGATGCCAGCGTGCAATTACAGTCGCTTATTAATGAGCAACAACTACGTTACGACATTGATTATGTAATGCGTGACGACTTAAGCGCGCTAACCCTTAGTGGTGAGCAAGCGTTTGATGCCTTGGTCGACAGCTTTAAGCTAACGCCGGGACTGCGTTTATCAGACATGCGCAGCTGCTATGGTGCACAAAGTGGTGAGGTATTTATTACCGCCATAGATAACCAAGCAACACAGCAATTTCAGCTGGTGGCGCGCCAAGCAGAGCTTGATAAATGGCAAACGCACTTACAGCAGCTCGGCTTTGATTTAGCCTTAGCCAACGTTGCTTAAAACATAAAATTTTTAAAACAGCTACGCACTTGAGTGTTTAGCTGTTTTTTAGTTACAAAATCGCAATTTGGGTGTGACAACTGTGCAACTAATGTATAATCGCCGCCCATGTTATTCCCCCTCATTAAATTGAGGCCACGCCCCACAACTTGTGGGTTAATTTAAAAGTGAAGGAATATTATGACTTCTAAAACAGTTTTACATGCTAAGCACCTTGAAGCTGGCGCAAAAATGGTTGATTTCCACGGCTGGGAAATGCCAATCAACTACGGCTCACAAATCGAAGAGCATAATGCGGTTCGCACAGATGCAGGTATGTTTGACGTATCTCACATGACAATTGTTGATGTTCAAGGCGAGCAAGCACAAGCGTTCTTACGTAAACTAGTTGCAAACGACGTTGCTAAGTTAACTGTACCGGGTAAAGCACTTTACACAGGTATGCTTAACGAAGAAGGCGGCGTAATCGACGACCTTATCATCTACTTCTTCTCAGAAACAAACTATCGTTTAGTTGTTAACTCAGCAACACGCGAAAAAGATTTAGCGCATTTAGCTAACGTTTCGGCTGATTTCGCCGTAACAGTTACTGAGCGTCCTGAGTTTGCAATGATTGCCGTTCAAGGCCCTAACGCACGTGCTAAAACAGCAACAGTACTTAACGCAGAGCAACAAGCTGCTGTTGAAGGTATGAAGCCTTTCTTTGGTGTGCAAGCAGGTGATTTATTTATTGCGACAACAGGCTATACTGGCGAAGATGGTTATGAAATCGTAGTACCTAACGATCAAGCTGCTGATTTATGGCAACAACTTCTAGACGCAGGCGTAGCGCCAGCGGGTCTAGGTGCACGTGATACGTTACGTCTTGAAGCGGGTATGAACCTTTACGGCCTAGATATGGACGAAAGTGTTTCTCCACTTGCTGCAAACATGGCGTGGACAATCGCATGGGAGCCAGAAGATCGTAAGTTTATCGGTCGTGAAGTATTAGAACAGCAACGCGCTGACAAGAGCACAGACAAACTAGTTGGTTTAGTGCTTGAAGAAAAAGGCGTATTGCGTAGCGGTTTAAAAGTCATCGTTGAAGGTGGTGAAGGGGTGATTACCTCTGGTACATTCTCACCAACTCTTGGTCACAGTGTTGCGCTAGCACGCGTTCCGCGTTCAACTGGCGAAACAGCCCAAGTAGAGATGCGTAAAAAACTGGTTAACGTTAAGGTTGTTAAACCTTGCTTTGTACGTAACGGCAAATCAGTTATCTAAACTATAAAAAATTTGGTGTTATCACCTAATAATGCCAATCATGTTGAGTTGTTAGCATGATTGGTAACAGAACCAAAGGAACAAAAAGATGAGCAATATCCCAAGCGAATTAAAATATGCTACTTCACACGAGTGGGTTCGCGACGAAGGTGACGGTACGTTTACTGTAGGTATCACTGAGCACGCACAAGAACTTCTTGGCGACATGGTATTCGTTGAATTACCAGAAGTTGGTGACGAAGTTGACGCGGGTGAAGACTGTGCAGTAGCTGAGTCTGTAAAAGCAGCATCAGACATCTACGCACCAATCGGTGGTGAAATCGTTGCAATCAACGAAGATCTTGAAGATTCGCCTGAAACAGTAAATAACGACCCGTACACTGACGGTTGGTTATTCCGTATCAAAGCATCTGACACATCAGAGCTTGATAACCTGTTAGACGCTGAAGGCTACGCTAACACAATCGACGAAGACTAATTAATTAGTCACGCCGACTAAAAGCCCCGTCTAGATCCCCAGCTAATAAAATACGTAGCTTGGGTTTCACAGGGGCTTTTATGATTTTATAGCTTACCTTTCCATACGCTGTAAGTTACTAAATCAACACGTTTTTAAGTTATTGCCAGTTACCCATTGGCAGTAACCACTTTTTTTTGGATCATAGGAATCTGGACAAATGTCAAACGCCAAATCTCTTGAACAATTAGAGCAAAAGCAAGATTTTATTCGCCGTCACATTGGGCCAAGCCCAGCGCAAGTAAGCGACATGCTGAGCGCTCTTGGAGTATCGAGTGTTGAAGAGCTGATCGGTCAAACGGTACCTGCAAGCATTCGCTTAGAGCAAGGTTTATCAATTGGCGAAAGCCGCACTGAAGTTGAAACACTAAGCTACTTAAAATCAGTAGCAAGCAAAAATAAAGTGTTCAAATCATACATCGGTCAAGGCTACCACCCAACTCACGTACCACACGTAATTTTACGTAACGTACTTGAGAACCCAGGCTGGTACACTGCGTATACACCATACCAACCAGAGATTGCACAAGGTCGTTTAGAATCATTATTAAACTTCCAGACTATGACCCTAGACCTAACTGGTCTTGATTTAGCAAGCGCGTCATTACTTGACGAGTCAACGGCTGCGGCAGAAGCAATGGGCCTTGCAAAGCGTGTTGCTAAGTCTAAAGCAAATGCATTCTTCATCGCTGATGACGTGCACACACAAACAATCGACGTTGTTGCAACACGTGCAGAGCAGTTCGGTTTTGACGTTATCGTTGGTAAAGCAGCTGAAGCACTAGACCACGACATTTTTGGTGCGTTATTCCAATACCCATCAACAACCGGTGAAATCACTGACGTAACCGATTTAATCGCTGGCGTACAAAGCAAAAAAGCGATTGCCTGTGTTGCTGCAGACATCATGAGCTTATTACTGCTTAAAGCACCAGGTAAGCTAGGTGCAGACGTAGTGCTTGGTTCAGCACAGCGTTTTGGTGTACCTATGGGTTACGGTGGTCCACACGCTGCATTCTTCGCAACACGCGACAAGTACAAGCGTTCTCTACCAGGTCGTATTATCGGTGTTTCTAAAGACCGTTTAGGTAACGACGCACTACGTATGGCAATGCAAACACGTGAACAACACATTCGTCGTGAAAAAGCCAACTCAAACATCTGTACAGCGCAAGTTCTACTAGCGAACATGGCAGCGTTCTACGCGGTTTACCACGGTCCACAAGGCCTTAAAACTATCGCTGAGCGTATCCACCGTTTTGCAGACATCTTAGCGGCAGGCTTAAAATCAAAAGGCTTAAACCTTAAGCACGATACATGGTTCGATACGCTAACTGTTGTTGCAGATAACAAAGACGAAATCGTTGCACGTGCAGTAGCACACGGCGTTAACTTTGCGTCTAACCGCGCAGGTGAATACTCAATTTCTGTATCAGAAACAACAACTCGTGCAGACGTAGCTGAGTTATTCGACATCATCTTAGGTGAAGATCACGGCCTAAGCGTTGACGCACTAGCAAACGAAATCGAAGTAAACGGCAGCAACTCAATTCCTGCAAGCCTAGTACGCGATGACGAAATTTTAACGCACCCTAACTTCAACTCGTACCACAGCGAGACTGAAATGTTGCGTTACATCAAGCGCCTAGAGAACAAAGACTTAGCGCTTAACCACTCAATGATCTCATTAGGTTCATGTACAATGAAACTTAATGCGACAGCTGAGATGATCCCAATCACTTGGCCTGAGTTTGCAAACTTACACCCATTCTGCCCACTTGATCAGGCTGCGGGTTACCAAATCATGATGACTGAGTTACATGATTGGTTAGTAAACATCACAGGTTACGATGCAGTTTCACTACAACCTAACTCAGGTGCACAAGGTGAATACGCAGGCTTAATCGCGATTCGTAAATACCACGAGTCACGCGGCGAAGGTCACCGTAACGTATGTTTGATCCCAAGTTCAGCGCACGGTACAAACCCAGCGTCTGCACAAATGGCAAGCATGAAAATCGTGGTTGTTGACTGTGATAAAAACGGTAACGTTGATATGGCAGACCTTAAAGCGAAAGCCGAAGAGGTATCTGAAAACCTATCTTGTATCATGATCACTTACCCATCTACACACGGTGTTTACGAAGAAACAATTCGTGAAATCTGTGACATCGTGCATGAGCACGGCGGTCAAGTGTACATGGACGGCGCAAACATGAACGCGCAAGTAGGTGTTACAAGCCCAGGTTCAATCGGTTCTGACGTATCGCACCTTAACCTACACAAAACATTCTGTATTCCACACGGTGGTGGTGGTCCAGGTGTTGGCCCAATCGGTGTTAAATCTCACCTAGCGCCATTTATGCCTAACCACAGCGTAATTAATGTTGCTGGCACAAATATCGGTAACGGTGCGGTTTCTGCTGCCCCTTACGGCTCAGCGGCTATTTTACCAATCTCGTGGGCATACATTGCCATGATGGGCTCTGAAGGCTTAAAACAAGCAACAGAAATGGCTATCGTGAACGCTAACTACTTATCTGAGAAGCTAAGCGAGCATTACCCAATTTTATACCGTGGCCGTAACAACCGCGTTGCGCACGAGTGTATTGTTGACCTACGCCCACTTAAAGAACAAACAGGCATCTCTGAAATGGACGTAGCTAAACGTCTACAAGACTACGGCTTCCATTCACCAACTATGTCATTCCCAGTAGCTGGCACACTAATGATTGAGCCAACTGAGTCTGAGTCTAAAGTTGAGATTGATCGTTTCATCGAAGCAATGGTGTCAATCAAGTCAGAAATCGACCGTATCGCATCTGGCGAATGGTCAATTGAAAACAACCCACTAGTGTTTGCACCGCACACACAAGCAGACGTACTAGGCAATGAGTGGGATCGTGCATACGACCGTTTCTACGCAGCATTCCCAGTACCAAGCGTAGCAAAAGACAAATTCTGGCCTACAGTAACGCGTATCGATGACGTATACGGCGACCGTAACCTAGTTTGTTCATGCCCAGCGGTAGAGACATACCGTGACTAAGGTTTGATTAAATTCAAATGCCAAAAAGCCGTTGCAGCAATGTAACGGCTTTTTTGTGTTTTGGAGAAAGTTAGCAAGGGGAAAGTTAGCGAGAGTAAAGGGGAAGGGAGCTATCAGCTTGTAGGTTGGGTAGAGCGGAGCGAAACCCAACAAGTTAGCGAGTTACAGGGGGTAAGAGGAAAGTTTCGAGAGACGAGATGCGAGTTATAGGAGGCGTTTTAACGCCGAAAAAAGAGTTATTAGATATCAGTGGTTAGAAGTTAGATTAAAAATACCCAAGCTAGCGAGTTAGCAAGAGGAAAAGGGTAAAGGAGCTTGATCAGCTTTAAGCTAAAAGGTTTAAGTTAGATTGTGCTTGCACACAACCAAGGCTAAACCCGATGCCGTAGGCGTGAAATTTATTTCGCGCGAAGAAGTTAGAGAAAAGTCAAAAAGCAAGACCTGACCCTATGTGTTCCCATGTGTTTTGAAGCAACTTACCCTTCTGCTGAAGTGATAGTGTGTTGTTTTAATAAAATCAAATATGGTCAGTTAAACTATAACAATTTGAAAAGAAATGAATTATATGGCATTTTCTATGTATAAAAATACATGGACAGTAAATGATGACCATAAATCAATTCGATGCTACAAGTTCTCTTCTTGGCTATATTTATCAGGTTAGGTACAGTTTACTTCTTTCTTTGAAAAAAATGAGGGAAGTCGATGATCCCGATGATTATCATGTATCAATAGAAACGATTGATGATATTGCTTTTGAAAAAGGCGGAACTCCAGAAGAATTACTACAAACCAAATACCACTCTAAGCCAGGTAATCTAAATGATAAAAGTCCTGATATTTGGAAAACAATTAGAGTCTGGGTAGAAACATACAAAAATAATCAACTCGATTTAAATAAAGCAAACCTTTATTTGATTACAACAGAAAATATTCTGTCAGATACGCTTGCAGAATTGCTTTCAACTTCCAGAAATAGGAACACTGAAAAAGCTCATGAATTAATGTGCTCTATTACTAGTGATAATCCCAGTGAGAAAAACAAGCAGGCTTTCATGCTATTCAATTCTATGTCTGAGACAGAGCAAAAAAAACTTTGCGATGCCATTTTTATTATTGATAGATCGGAGACGCTGGTTGAAATAGAAAAGCACCTAGAAAATAACCTAAGAGGGTATGCTCATTCAGCTCAATTAAAACCATTTTTAAACAGATTGGAAGGCAAATGGTTTTCAATGGCAATATCAGCTTTGGAAACTGGAGATGGGAGAGTTAACCTCGGAGAAATTGTAAATATAATTGATGATCTAAGAGAGCAATTTTTACCAATTAATTTACCTGATGATTATTCTTCAGCGGAAGTTGATGTGTCGCTCCTTCTTGAACAAGATCATAACTTTATTAATCAAATGAAGATATTTGGTGCTGGGGAAAGATTAATAAGAAAAGCTGTCTTAGATTTCTTTAGAGCCTCTGAACAAAGATCTAGGTGGGCTGGTGATGGACTTTTAAATCCAGGGGAGCTAGTGAACTATTTTAGGAAGCTGGAAGAGGAATGGGAATTCAACATAGGTTTAGCCGAGACAGAAATTGCTATAGAAGATGAAATATCAAAGAAAAAGCTAGCATTAGAAGTCTTTAAGAAGTGTCAAAATGAAGGTGCAATCCCTATACGTACCCACTTCTCAGAAAGTTATGTGGCTCGTGGAAGTTATCACCACTTGGCTGATGAATTAATAATAGGTTGGCACCCAGATTTTGAACAATTGTTAAATAAAAAAACGAAATCAGAGGTGGCTTAGATGGATTTTTCTAAGTTAACTAGAGAGGAATTTAATCTTCATAATCCTTCTTATTGTGGATTTCTGATATACAGTATCGTTCGAGAGTACGGAACAATAGATAAAAATGGTATGAATCCAGCTCTTCTTTATTTATGCTTGCCTATAGTTTTGACTAAATCGATATCATCACAATTACCGAGATCTTCTAAGACATCACTTATTGCATGGCTTGTTGAAAACGAAGGGCAATTCTTTAATTTTGCTAATAAAGTTACGAGTTTTTTTGAAATAACTCAGAATGCATTTGATTTTCTATATCAAAATAACCTCTTAGAGCTCACCGAAAACCACGATGTGATTGCCGTTGATAGTGGCCTAGCTCAATCTCCAGCTATTTTTAATAAAAGTGAAACGATGAAGTTACAGCTAAACGCTTCAAAATTAATGGGAAGATGGTTAGCCGTTAGCCCTAACGTAGCAACAATTTATTCAGTTTTAGGGATAAGACCATAATGCAAATCAAGCAAATATCACTATATGGAAAAAATAAAAAAAGGCGTGATGTTGAATTTGAAACTTCCAAATTAAATATTATCACAGGGGCTTCAAAGAAAGGTAAAACTTCACTTTTAGATATCATTGATTACTGTTTGGGTTCTAAAGAGTGTGATGTTGCCGCAGGTTACATTCGTAACACAGTAAGTTGGTTTTCTACTTTATTCCAATTAGGTAGTTCTCAAGTCTTCATTGCGAGAAAAGCGCCAGGGTTGGGAGCAAAATCAAGTGTAGAATGCATGTTGTTAGTTGGAGAGAACGTAAAAATCCCAGAGCCAGATGAAATTAGAAGTGATACTACAATAGACTCAGCAATCAAGCTTCTTTCTTCAAAGCTAGGTATGCCTGAGTACAATACTGAAGTTCCAGAAGGTCAATCAAGAAGCTCAATTTCACTATCATTTAAGCATTCAAAATTCTTTTTGTTTCAAAGCCAAGATGAAATAGCGAATAAAAAAGTATTATTTCACCGTCAATCTGAACAATTCATCCCACAAACAATTAAAGATGTACTTCCATTTTTTCTTGGTGCCGCAGATGATAATCGCTTTTCTGAAATGGAGAAGTTAAGGGGATTAAAGAGAGAACGAACCGTTAAAGTAAAAGAACTTAAGGAAATTGAGTCATTAAAAGGTAATGGTTTAAGCAAAGGGTTTGCCTTATTAGCTGAAGCCGCCCAAATTGGGCTTTATAACGGTTCCACATTTAATCTGTCTGATGAACAATTAATAACTCAATTTAAAAAATTGAGTACATGGAAGCCTGAAGATATCTCTGAGCAGACTGAAAGTGGCCCAGCAATCAACCAACTTGAATCTGAATATAGAGTGTTAAAAGAGCAGAAAAGTATAGTTAATAATATGCTTAAAGAGGCTGAGGATTACGAAAAGGCGATTAATGGTTTCGAGAATCAAGAGCATGAGCAAGGATTACGGTTAGAAACTATAGGTATTTATCAAAAGCTTGAAGTGTCTGAGTCGCCGGTAAAAGACGCACTTTTGATGTCATTGTCTAAGCTCAATGAAAGTTTATCTAAAACAACTAGAGCTAAACCTCACTTGAATTCAAGAATCGCGGAGCTTAGGGGAAGGCGAAGTGAACTTGCAAAGTCTATCAAGAAAACTCAGAGCATGTTATCTGAGTATCAGAAAAAGGATGAAGAGCTAGGTAAACTTCAAAATTTGAACTTGCGTAAAGCTAAAGTTATAGGACGGATTTCACTTTACTTAGACGGAATTGATTGGAATAAAGATACCACTTTATTGGAGAAACAAATAAGAGAACTGAATCAACGAATAGAAGAATTAGAGGAGGCGCTTGATCCCGAGTTGTTGATAGAGAAGTTAGATTCTCAGCTTAATCTAATTGGAAGGGACATGAGTCGTTGGGCCAAAGAGCTTGAATTAGAACATAGTGATTGTCCTATAAAGCTTGATTTAAAACGTCTTACTGTCGTCGCTGAAACACCTGATGGAAAAGTTCCATTATACCAAATGGGAAGCGGTGAAAACTGGGTCGGTTATCACTTGGTGACATACATGGCATTGGCAAAGTGGTTTACCAATAGAAACAGACCGGTTCCTCGTTTTGTACTGTTTGATCAGCCCACTCAAGTCTACTTTCCGACCGATATTGATGTAACGGGAAACATTGACGAAATAGCAGTCGATGAAGACAGATTAGCGGTTAAGAAAATGTTTAAGTGGCTTCATGACTTGATAGAAGAAGAGTTTGACAGTGATTTTCAAATAATTGTCACTGACCATGCAGATATCGATGAACCATGGTTCCAAGATTGTATTCGGGATAAAAAATGGAGAGGTGATGAGGCCTTGATTCCACTTAGCTGGATTGAATAACAAACAGTTAATTGGAGGATTGTAGTTCGTACTAATTTATATGCAGGCACGAAACTATGATTCTTCATAATGAATTTAATGCCTTGGAGTCATTACTCTATTTTGCGGAATGTTTAAATTTTCAGAATCAACGGGGTCAGGGCCTTTTTCTCTGATCCCTTTACCAACCCACAACCAACACTATGCTGTTAGCACCTAGCACCTAGCACCTAGCACCTAGCACCTAGCACCTTCAAACATTTAATTACGCGATATAAAATCGCAGCTACAATTTTGCTAACTTGCTAACTTGCTAACTTGCTAACTTGCTAACTTGCTAACTTGCTAACTCGCCCTAAAACCAGTTACTTTGTTCTCGATCATTGCGCTATAAGGTGCTCAAATCTATACTTTTTGTATCGATCTTGATTAACAATATCAGCACTTTATAAGCGAATGGAAAATCTGAACATAGCCATGGCTGGGCTAACCGCCATTATCCTTTTTATTTTTGGGCTTGAGAACTTTTCTCGGGAAATTGAAAGTATATCGGGGGAGCGCTTTCGTAAATCGTTGAGTCGCGCGACTAACATTCCTATTTTTGGGGTGTTAATTGGTGCTGTGGTGACGGCCTTTATTCAATCGAGTTCTGCGACGTCGGTGATCACCATAAGCTTGGTAAATGCGGGGGTGTTAACGTTTAAAAATAGTGTCGGTATTATTTTTGGGTCAAATGTGGGCACTACTATAACGGCTCAGCTGGTGGCTTTTAAGCTGACGGTATTTGCTCCAGTGATCATTATAATTGGCTTTTTTCTGTCGCTGACTCGCAACCGCTTTTCTATTTTTGGTAAGGCGATTTTCTATTTCGGTTTTGTCTTTTTTAGCCTTAACCTGATTTCTTCATCACTTGCGCCATTACAAAACAACCCAGCATTAATTGAGATTTTAACGCAGCCGCAAAACCCGCTTTTGGCGATTTTAGTAGGCTGTGTATTTACTGCTATGGTGCAGTCGAGTTCGGTGACTACTGGGCTTGCCATTGTTTTTACTCAGCAAGGTATTTTGGGGCTTGAGAACGCGGTACCCATTATTATGGGGGCGAATATTGGTACCACAGCAACTGCAATGATCTCGGTGTTTGGTATGGATATCGCAGCAAAGAAAGCAGCGTTGAGCCACCTGTTGTTTAATGTGGGTGGGGTGCTTTTGTTTCTGCCTTTCATTTTATTGTTTGGTGATAAGTTAAGTGAAATTACGCTTGATCCCGCTATCGCACTGGCAAACATCCACTTTATTTTTAATGTGGTTGCTAGTTTAGTTTTTATTGTTTTTGTTAACCCTTTTACGCGCTTTGTTGATTTTCTGCTTGGTGAAGGAAAAATGGACTTTGAACGCCTTGAATTGCCCACCTACCAAGAAGATGAAGAGTTTCAGCATGTCGTCGATAAGTTAGAATCAGGTAACCAACAGCTACTTAACTTCTTAAAAGAAAACTACAATCAGGTCACGCTGAGCTTAGAGACCAACTACAAGGGTATTCAAGATACTGCACAAAAACGCTTGGAATATGTCAGTTTTGTTGAGAAGGAATACATCACTTATTTCACTACTATTGTTAGTAAAATCAATGACGAAGAGCAGTCGCGAGAGTTAATGCTGCAAATTAACCGTTTTGATTATTTGTTCCAAATTCATGATTCCATCATTGATCTGTTTGAAAGCAAGCGGATTATGAATGAACAATTTATTGAATTAGAAAGCGATATTTTGATTATGATCCGCGAACTTTCGAGTGATACGCTGACCTTGTTCACCCATACCAGCGAGAATTTAGAACAACCTAAAAATGACGAAATAGATAAGGCAGCTAGGTTATTGCAACTGCATCTGAATCAGGCGCAGCGTAAGTTATTAATGCTACTTGCTGATACCAACAGAAAAGATGCCGGTACACTGACAAATTTCGTCACCTATTCACAGCGACTCAAAGATAAACTGCTGAACTTACATAAAATGTATTCACGCAAAAATGCTGAGTTGTAGGAGGCATTTTTAATGCTGAAACCCAACAAGTTAGCAAGTTACAAGGGGAAAGGGTAAAGGAGCTTGTAGGTTTAAGTCATAAGTTCTATGCTAGATTTTGCCTGAACATCGCCAAGGTCAACCCCGATACCAATGACGTGAAATTTATTTCGTGCGTCGTATTGAATTATGTTTCCCTCTAAAGCAGAGCATCTTTTGTCCTCTTTGTGATTATTGCAATCTCGGTGTAGCGCGAAGCGCCTCGGTGTGCTCTGTGGTTCAATCTTTTTTGCATAAAGCGTAACGGATGTGAAAGAGAAGCCCCTCCTAAGATTCAAGAGCCTATGAATGGAAAAACGTTTTTCGTTACAGTTATTCTTACAATTGCTCTTTAATATACTGTAATTTCTTTTTGTGACGTCTCTTATACCTTTTAATAACGAGGGAGCTAGTTTTAAGTTGCTTACTAAAGAATAACACCGCTAGTAATAAGTTAAACAAAATAAAAAAGCTAGATAACTTTAAAGCATTAACAGATTGGGAATAAAGTTCAGTGGATAAAATTATAAAAAAAGTAAAAAGTGATATTGAAATCGCTATAATAACCAGCCCTTTAAAAATTTTTATGACCCAGGTTTTACCAATAGATAAAAGTACACCAAGTGTTATACATGCACATGTTCCAGAAAAGAAAACAATTACTCTAGGTGTCAGATCTTTAAATGATTCATGAGACCAAAGAACCATTAATACTAAGAATGCAGCTGATGAGTAGCTAAAAATACTAGCAACGATAGATAAAGCGCAAGTTAGAATGTATTTAAAATTTTGCTCGATTTCAATCAAGGGGTATTTTTAGTCTTCACTCTCTTAGTTTTCATATAAATTAATTTTTATTTAATCATTATAAATCCTTTTAGTGAATTCGATAGCTTTGTTCTTTGTAAACCTTTTTACTGGTTTTATTATTTTGATACAGAAAATGTAATTGGTTTTGTTTTTTTGATGCTATGTTTTTTGCTTTTCATTTTAATTTTATAAGGTACTGTTTTAAAAGTTTAATATGTAAATTTTTTGTTTTTTCATAATTTAAATAAGCATTTAATTGATGTAGTCATTGCAACAGGTTAAAAACTAAGCTACAAATTAAAATGCTTAAATGTAAGCGCTTTCATTTTTGTTTTGTATTTAGATAAGCCTCAACCCGGCAACGCTATATTAAATGTAAGCGAGAGATTTAGAGGAATAAGTAATTATGGGGAATAATAATGAAGCAGAGTTTACATACATTAATTTTTATTAAAATCAATTGGGTAGGGAAGTTAATACATATTCAAAATGCTGCTCGCGAATATCAAGGAACTGAATTATGAAATTATTTTCAAAAACAGCTTTCGTGTTAGGGATGTTGTTGGTTGGCTACTTGCCAGCATCACATGCTGCTTGGGAGGCAATCAATGGCAATATTAAAATTGGCCAAGGTAAGCGCACCTACAATAAGAGCGAGAAAACATTAGGTGTTGTCGTTAAAATTAAAAATGAAAGTAATAATCAATATATTGAACCCTTAAGGTTAGTTATCTCTCAAAGTAGTCATAATGTCATAAACCAAGATGGGATTACCGAAAGTGGTTTACCTTATATTTTGCTAGAAGGTGTTATTTTACCGAGAAAAAAACTACATACATTTCTTGAGTTTTCTTACACACCATCGAAGCTATTTTTTGATGGTTACTTAGAGCAGTATATTGAAGACCCTGAGCCAGAAGATATTACGCCACCCGTTATAACTTTAGTGGGTGATGCAGAGTTTGCCCATGAACAAGGCACTTTGTTTGTTGATCCTGGTGCAACAGCTATTGATGATAAAGACGGTTCCGTCGATGTTGTTGTTGATGGTACTGTTGAAGAAGTTGCCGGTAGCTATACCTTAGTGTACTCAGCCTCGGATGTAGCTGGTAATAGTGCTTCAGTATCGAGATTAGTCACCGTTGCAGATACTTTATCACCAGTAATTACATTATTAGGCGATCGTGAAATTACTTTAGCCTATGAACAGAGTTATGTTGAACTTGGTGCTACAGCCTCAGATTTAGTTGATGGTGATGTCACGGTTGATATAAGCGGTGAAGTATTAGCAGAACCGGGGGAGTATACGATTACTTATACTGCATCAGACTTGGCTGGTAATTCGGCGACAGAAACGCGATTAGTGACGGTGTTGGAAGCACCAGTCTTTGAATTAATCGTGCTGAGAGGTGGTGAAGTTGGCCAAGAGTGGGACCGTAAGTTAAATGCGTTTGATGCAGCTATAGGTTACGCTGAATGCAATGAAGATGGTGGTGCGGGTTGTCCAAGTATTAGTTGGGAATGGGTATACGATACCGAGCGTGGTAACGTACTACAGATTTCACATGCTGATAATAATCAACTAGCGGGTTTCTTTATTGGTTCGTCAGATGCTGTAGATCTTTCTGCTTTTGAAACAGGGCAATTAAAATTTGATGTGCAAGTTGTCAGTGGTGATAGCAATATTACTTTCAAATTAGATTGTTTTTACCCATGTACGTCTGGTGACTATCCAATTGGCGAGAAAGGTAAAGAAGGTTGGGAAACGGTTACTATTGACGTAGCTGATTTAAAAAACCGCGGCTTAAACCTTCAACAGGTCAACACTGGAATTGTTATTTGGGCAAGCCAGTTCACTAATACCGTATTTAAGTTAGATAATATTCATTTTATAGGGAACGGTGATGTACCGCCTCCGCCGCCACCAGTTGATTTTGAATATCAAATATCAAATTACGGCTTAGGAACAATTTCAAATGCAATAAACCCGAACAGTTATCGCTGTGTCGTTGATTACGGTAACTGGATTTACAACGCTGGTGTTGTTGAGCCAGCGATTGATGCATGCGATGCTCTAACGGGTATTCCAACTGGCACTCCCAAAAAACGCTACCCTCAAGTTATTGGTGATGCAGCGACCAAACCGACACCAACACATAAGTGGTGGGGGTCAGTCTCATTCCTAGGGGAAATGACAATAGGCGATCCAAATGATGGAGCCTATATTACGCCAGATCCTATCACTGCCAGAATTACTGATCGCGGGTTTAGGATGATGGGTATTCCGGCTGGGCTGCGTACTTCGGGCAATAGTTTTGGCTATCAAATCCCAGATCCATTCAGTGAAGTATTTGACGGTTTAGCAATTGCCAATAGTATACACAGCGATTTAAACGCTTATGTTAGTGATTCTAGCGATGCAAGTGTCACTATTCAGTGGCTAAATAGTGACGAACTTGTGGTAATGCAAGCGACTTTTGTTCATGGATCATCTTATGTTTACCTTAAAGCATTTGACGGTGACTTTGTCATAAAAAGCTTGCGAGCCGATGGGGGTGAAAAAGGTGTTTATTTTCAAAAAGACAATCATTTGGGCATATGGACTAATGTCGCCGGTAATCACAATAACTTCTTGATAAGCGGCGAAGGTACAACGGTATTTGAAAATATAAGCTCAAATAGTATTGGCGTAATCAACGAAGCGAAAGAAATTACTGTAAGCTGGTTACCTGTGCTGAATGCAACACCTACTGAAGCGCAAATAAATGCCTTTGCTACATTAGCCCGAAATGTTGTTAACCAAGTAGAAATAGATTACGCGGTAGATAGAAGGGATAACAGTGTGACTGTTACTCACCGTTACTTTGATGCAAATAGCCAGCCTATTACGACGCTTGTAGGACTACAGCCGCTGCATTGGAAAAATGCAAACCTAGCAACTCAATACCCAGTGCGCTCAGCTCGTGGTATTACTAAGTATGCTCAAGTCAGCGAGTTTTCATATAAGTTACCTTATGTTGGGGTACTGCCTAGTTTGCCAACGCTTTCTGACAGTTTGGATGAACAAACCTTTGTGACCTTACTTGATGAGTTTTTTACGATTGAAAAAGCAATGTGGAATACCAGAACTGATGCTTATTGGTCTGGTAAAAACTACGGCAAAGTTGCCGAGTTAATTGCATTAGCTGACCAAGCAGGTTTGCAATTACAAGCAAACGAGATGCGTAATTGGCTTAAAGCAGAGTTACAAGATTGGTTTACTGCAGAAACTAATGATGCGTTAGATGAAGTGAAGTACTTTGTTTACGATAATGATTGGAATACGTTATTAGCGCTTGAAGAGTCATTTTCATCGCATCAACAATTGAATGATCATCATTTCCATTATGGCTACTTTATTCGCGCTGCGGCCGAAATTTGTCGCGTAGATAAAGCATGGTGTAGTGCAGATCAATTTGGTCCTATTATCGAATTATTAATCAGAGATTTTGCCGCAGGCAAAAACGATGAAATGTTTCCGTATGTAAGAAACTTTGATCCTGCTAACGGTTTTTCATGGGCGTCAGGTAGCGTTAACTTTGTTCGAGGTAACAACAATGAATCTACCTCTGAGGCTGCTAATGCGTACGGATCTATTGTTCTATATGGATTAATTACTCAAAACGAGGAGCTTGTTGAAAGAGGAATGTATTTGCATGCATCTACCTCGGCAGCATACTGGGAGTATTGGAATAATATTGATGGCTTTGCTCAAATGAATGATGAAGCAAATAATTTTCCTAATGATTATCCATATATCACAACATCGATTATTTGGGGTGATGGAGCCGTATTCTCTACTTGGTTTAGCGCAGCTTACGCGCACATATTAGGAATACAAGGATTGCCAACCAATCCGCTTATTATGCATGTAGGCTTATACAAAGATTATATGAATAACTATGTTGATCTTGGTTTGTCTGAATCGGCAAATAATTTGCCGTCAGGGTTAATACCTGGCCAATGGCGAGATATTTGGTGGAACTTGATGGCAATGATTGATGCAAGCAGCGCTATTGATGACTACAACTCAGTTGATAGTTACGAGCCAGAAGTGGGAGAAACTAAAGCTCATACTTATCACTGGATCCACACTTTAAATAGTTTGGGCCAAATTGCTACAGGTACCGGTGCGTTAACTGCTGACCTCCCTAGTGCAATGGCGTTTAATAATGCAGGTGTAATAACTTATGTTATTTATAACTACAACGATACCCCAGTCACAGTTTCCTTCAGTGACGGTACTGCAGTGATTGCCAATCCTAACCAGTTCACAGTTATAAAATAATTACGATATTAATACTTAGACATCACTAAAAAGCCCATTTTTAATGGGCTTTTTTAACTGAATGTAAGCGAAAATAAACGAACATAGACATCAACTTTTAGTAAACAACGCAATTTTTATATACCTAGCATCTCACCCCCTCTTTTTCTCCTAAAACCTAATAATTTGTACTTAAAAAACACCCAAAAGTTAAATTAATGTAAATTTATTCTTGCTTTCGTACCTGTTTGGTCTATGTTTTTGGTCGGAGGTCACTCCTCCAACCTGATAGATATAATTACAATCAACAGGAACACACATGAAAATAAAAACATTCTCACTAGTGCCAGCTTTAATGTTGGCAGCGGGTATCAGCCACAGTGCTTTTGCTGCGCAAGGAGTCGCATTTGTGCACGGTACAGGCCAGCAAAGCGATGCGTATAATGACTATTGGACAGGCAGTTTTGTCGACACGGTTCGCCAAGGTTTACCAAACAGTAGTAATTACACGGTCATTAATTGTGATTTTGATCAGTACATGTGGGCAGATGCGGCATCTGGCTGTTTAGCAGGACAGCTCACTACATTTATCAATAATAAAAACATCACTGATTTAACTCTGATCACCCATTCTAATGGCGGTAATGTGGTGCGTTGGATTTTATCTAACCCAACATGGGATAGCCGTTATCCAAATATTATTAGCAAAGTCACGCGTACCATTGCTCTGGCTCCTTCAAGTGGTGGTACGCCGTTGGCTGATGCAGTTATTGCGGGTAATTCGTTCGAGCAAAGTTTAGGTTGGCTGTTAGGTTATGGCAGCGATGCAGTAAAGCAACAGCAGGTATCTTGGATGGCGTCGTATAACGCACAGTGGTTGTATGGCACACCGAACCGCCCAAGTTTACCGTCTCGATTCGAGACCGTGGTGGGCAGTGATGTTGAATCAGCGGTATGGGATAGCGACAGCTATTGCGGTGGTTATCAAAATCAAGTGGGCCTTGAAGTAACACAAAACTGGTTGGACAGTTGTTCAGATGGCTTTTTAAATTGCAGTTCTCAGTCGTTAGCTGGGGTGGTGTGGTTTACCGATAAATCACGAACTAAAGGCCGTGAACCTTTGAGTCATCAGCAAAGCCGACGCAACTGCTTTGGTTTGCCAGACATGCTTAAAAATCGAATTTAGGAGCCCGCTATGATTAATAAGTTAACTACACTCGCTGCTGCAATTATGCTTGTAAGCAACGCAGTACAGGCTAATGAACAAACAGTTTATCAGTTTCCTCAAGTTCAACCAGCATTGAGCGCTCAACTTGAAACACTAGAGAAAGACAGCGTTGAGTATTGGCAGAAAGTTTCGGGTAAAGAGCTTAAGCGCGGCGTGCCTGTATTTGTAAACCAAGCTGATAACTTTATTCGCATTGCGCCAAAAGCACGTTTTGATAACGGCGAAGTATTTAAGCCTCATGGCTTACAGCTAGATAAGCTGTCGGTACGTGATGACAACTTTAGACAAATGCCAATGCAAACTATGGTTGCACAAGAACAAATGGAAAATGCAGGGTTTAGCGATGGCAGCGTTGGATTAAAGCTTGGTCAGGTAAATGGCAAAGCAATGTTAAGAACAAGCCAAGCGCTTAACGACAACGACACCTACTTGCTGCATGTGATCGAAAAAGGCTCGAGCAATGCTTTGCATGCTAAATCGCAGTTTAAAGTAAAAGATCAGCAACAACGTGTCGCTATGCAGCTAAGTATGGGTAAAAAGCACTTTAAAGATAGTGATGTGAAGTTAACGCTTTCAAGTCCTGATGGCGAAAAGCTAGATGTACGTTACGAAAATGGTGAGGCCGTATTTAATTACCCGCTTGAAACCTTAGGTGCAATAAATGGTTACTATGAGCTTGAGGCCAGCGTAGACACTAAAGTGAATGGTCAAACGGTAAAACGCTCTATAAAAATGCCGTTTGTGCATAGCTCACAAACCATCAGTATGGATAAAGCCAAAGTAACAGCGCTTGGCAATAATAAATACCAAGCCAAGGTACCGGTGCAAGTGACCGACTCAGGTCGCTACGCCATTCGTGCAACCTTAACTGGCAAAGGCGATAAAGGTGAACGCATCAAACTAGCAACGGTTGAAGTAGCAAAACAGATTGATAGCTATGATAGTTTCACCATGCCTTTTGCGGTCACCAAAGCAGCCAAAGCCCCATATGAGCTGGTGGATATTGAACTTACCGACCAAACGCGAATGTTAAAGTTTGCTGAGGAGTAAAGGATAGCTCTTATTGTATGTTGGGTGGAGCTAAGCGAAGCCCAACAAGTTAGCGAGTTACAGGGTAAAGTTTGCGAGATATGCGAGATATGCGAGATAAGAGTGTAGGCGTTTTTACGCCGAACCGGTAGCAGCGGGTTTACCCCGCGTAATTTACAGTTTTTCTCTGTTTAGCGCGAAGCGCCTCGGTGCACTCCGTGATTCAATTTATTTTTTTGCACAAAGAAAAGAGAATGAGAAGTGAATGAGATAAACCAAAAGAGTATTTTGTTTTTTCCTCTAAAGCGCAGCGTCTCTTATCATCTTTGTGAATATTATTTTTAAATGCTGTTTTTCTCAGTGTAGCGCGAAGCGCCTCGGTGTACTCTGTGGTTCAATATTCTTTTGCACAAAGAGAAGACAATGAGAAGTAAATGAGTAACCCAATAAAACTATTAGTTACTTTCCTCTAAAGCGTAGCGTCTCTTATCACTCTTTGTGATTATTCAGTGAATTACGCGATATAAAATCGCTGCTAAAATTTTGCTAACTCGCGCCCCTAGACCTTTTCACGTGTATTCTTTTACAATGCATAAAATGACTTAATTTAGAGAATGCGTTGAACTACTTGGCCCACCTTTACTTAGCACAACCGACGGCTGATTCACACTTTGGTAATCTGCTTGGGGATTTTGGTGGGCGTCGGTATTCAGCGCAGTTACCTGACGCGGTTAAAAATGGCCTTGAAAATCATTATTTGGTTGATAGGTTTACCGACTCACATCCCCTTGTAAAAGAGGCTAAGCAGTATTTTTCGCCAGCACGTAAACGCTTTGCAAGTGTCGCGATTGATGTGGCGTTTGATCACTTTCTTATTCAGCATTGGCATCGCTTTAATGATCAGCCATTAGCTGAATTCAAACAGCACAGCTATGGGCTTTTAAATGCGCGCCAAGCCATGATGCCTTCACGCATGCAGCAAGTTGTGACCAGTATGACTAATAATGATTGGTTTAAAGAATATGAAACACTCGATGGGGTCGGCCTAGCCCTTGATAACATCGCCAAGCGTATTCGTTTTGCTAACAACTTTGCAGGAGCGGCAGACGATATTGCCCGTCATTATCAGCAATTAGACGCGGTGTTTTTAGCGTTTTTCCCCGATCTGGTTGAGCACGTGAAGCTAAAGGGGATGGAATGATTTGGCGAGTTTCTAGAGTAAACGGGAAAGGAGCTATTTGCTGGTAGGTCGGGTAGAACGGAGTGAAACCCAACAAGTTAACTAGTAGCAGCTGGTTTACCCCGCGTAATTTACGGTTTATCTCCGTGTAGCGCGAATCGGCTCGGTGCATTACGTGGTTCAATTTGTTGTTTTGCACAAAGAGAAGAGAATGAGAAGTGAATGAGATACACCAAAAGAGTATTTTGTTCTTCCTCTAAAGCGCAGCGCCTCTTATCCACTTTGTGACTATTATTTTTAAATGCTGTTTTTCTCTGTGTAGCGCGAAGCGCCTCGGTGAACTCTATGGTTCAATTTATTTTTGATGCACAACAAAGAGAAGAGAATGAGAAGTGAATGAGATAAACCAAAAGAGTATTTAGTTCTTTCCTCTAAAGCGCAGCACCTCTTATCCTCTATGTGACTATTATTTTTAAAATGCTGTTTTTCTCTGTGTAGCGCGAAGCGCCTCGGTGAACTCTGTGGTTCAATTTGTTTTTTGCACAAAGAGAAGAGAGTGAGTAACCCACAAAACCACTAAATTTGTTTTTAATAATCCCTCTAAAGCGCAGCGCCTCTTATCCTCTATGTGAAAATTACCCACACTGCGGTTCATAAACCGATTTACCTCTTACCTTAAAATATGAAATGGCTGATATCTTGGCTGCTTGTTGCGGTTATATAGTCGGTTATCGATAGGTAAGTAAACTCCAAGGCGCTTAAAAGCTCGTTATTTAACTGAGCTGAACTACCCTTTGTAAAGCAAGTAAGCCTTAAATTAATACTTACCTCAATCGCAGTAACTTGAACATAGCAATGTAATGTAGCAACCGTGAGGGAATAATAATGAGTAAACCCATAATTGCAGCCGTTTCGCCGAAAAAAGTCACCTTAGAGCAGGGGCAAGAGTATTACTTTTGTGCCTGTGGGCGTTCTAAAAACCAGCCATTTTGTGACGGCTCACATGCCGGAACAGATTTCAAACCCAAAGCATTTACAGCAGAAGAGTCGGGCGATGCCTATTTATGCCAATGTAAGCACACCGCTAATGCGCCATTTTGTGATGGTAGTCACAAGCAATTTGATCAAAGCCAAGTTGGTCAAGAAGGGCCAGGCGTACAAATTCAAGCCTCTGATTCGCCTGTAGCTACTGCAACCAAAGAGGAGCCCACCGTTGAGCTTATTCATCAACTGGCACGTGAAGGGTTATCAAAGCTTGGTCATCATGGCCCTATGGTGTCGATGGGTGTGCCGCGATATCAATTACCTAAATGGGATGATTTACAACTAATGGTGGCACAAATGGCAACGCAACCGTTAATGGAAGATGTAGCCGTTAATACCGAACTTGTGATTGGTCCGCGAGCGAAAAAGCCATTAAAGCTGGCTATTCCGCTGTTTGTTTCAGATATGAGTTTTGGTGCTTTATCAGAAGAAGCTAAAGTATCGTTAGCAAAAGGAGCAGAGCTTGCCGGAACGGGTATTTGCTCGGGTGAAGGCGGTATGCTTCCTGAAGAGCAGCAAGCCAATTCACGCTATTTTTATGAGTTAGCAAGCGCGGGTTTTGGTTATAGCGAAGATAAATTAAAAAACGTGCAGGCCTTTCATTTTAAGGGCGGACAAGGCGCAAAAACAGGCACGGGGGGGCATTTACCGGGCAATAAGAATGTTGGCAAAATCTCTGAGGTTAGAGGGATTGAAGCGGGTACTTCGGCGATTTCACCCCCAACATTTAAAGACTTACACAGTGCGGCTGATTTCAAAAAATTTGCTGATAGAGTCCGCGAGGTAACTGGCGGTATTCCAATCGGTTTTAAACTGAGTGCTAATCATATTGAGGAAGATATTCAATTTGCGCTCGATGCGAGTGCCGATTACATCATTCTTGATGGTCGTGGAGGCGGTACAGGCGCAGCCCCTGAGATTTTTAGGGATCATATTAGCGTACCGACTATTCCTGCACTTGCCAGAGCAAGAAAGTACTTAGATGAACAAGGTGCAAGTGATGTTACTTTGATCATCACTGGCGGCTTACGTTTACCCATTGATTTTGTAAAAGCGCTTGCGCTTGGTGCTGATGGGGTGGCGATTTCGAATAGTGCAATGCAAGCAATCGGCTGTGTTGCTGCGCGTATGTGTAATACCAATAACTGCCCAGCAGGGATTGCCACACAAAAGCAAGACTTACGTCAGCGCTTAAATATTGAAAAGTCGGCAAATCAATTAAAGAACTTTTTTGAAGCCTCAACTGAGTTAATGTCGGTAATGGCTAGGGCATGTGGGCATGACTCTTTAGCTAAGTTTAATGCTAATGATCTAGCAACATGGCACAAAGATATGGCGTTGTTATCTGGCGTTAAGTACGCGGGCGTTGGCAGTGTGTAAGCTGTAACGCTTAATCGTAAAAGTTATTTCACTTTAATTTCTTCAATCACCGAGTACATATAGCGTACAGATTAATTATGGTAAACAATCTGTTGCTATGTGCCTCGGTGCATTCTTTGGTTTTTAGTGATTATTAATAAAAGTTTGTTTCTGGTTAGGTTTATCACCATGGGCTATAACTTATCTCACAAGAAAAATGTATTGCCTCCAAATTTTGAACAATCAAAGTTAACACATTCAAAGCATAGAAAAATGCGTTAGTAATTTTTCTTAAAACACCTGTTTAATCGACTTAGAGTATCTCTTCTAACCTGTAGGTTTTCTCACTAATCGTACAAAGACATTCCAGCTTTAATTAAGGTAGCACTTTGGGTTACATTTAGTTATTATAATATAAATGATAATTG
The DNA here is from genome assembly GCF_004792295.1 of Pseudoalteromonas sp. MEBiC 03607. Classification (NCBI taxonomy): domain Bacteria; kingdom Pseudomonadati; phylum Pseudomonadota; class Gammaproteobacteria; order Alteromonadales; family Pseudoalteromonadaceae; genus Pseudoalteromonas; species Pseudoalteromonas sp. MEBiC 03607. The sequence goes on along the minus strand of NZ_SRRY01000001.1, from coordinate 3,184,467 downwards.
TTAACATTACTTACCACCTTTAAAGACTTAACCGATTAGGCTGTATTTATACCCAAGAGATAAAATGACTATAATTAACCGATTCCACTGTTCTGTACTTTCAATTGCTATTAGCACAATTTTGACTCCAGCTGTTTATGCCAAAACAGCATCACCGAACATAGAAAAAATATCAGTTTCAGGTGTTAGGCAAGCGTTTCGTGGTGATGTTCCTATGAGTGAGCAACCACAGAGTGTTGAATTTATTTCTGCTGAAAACCTCGATGATGCGGCAGTGAACACTTTGACCGATATTTTTGATCTAACTCCAAGTATTGCTGAGCAAAATGATTTTGGTGGTTTATGGGAAAGCTTTGCAATACGCGGGTTAGTTGGCGATGAGAGTATTCCATCAGGTTTCTTAATTAACGGCTATTCATCTGGCAGAAGCTTCAGTGGTACACGTGATACAAGTAATATCGAATACGTAGAAGTGATGAAAGGACCTGGCTCTGCGCTTTATGGTCGTTCTGAGCCTGGGGGAACAATTAATATAATCACTAAAAAACCACAGTTTGCAAAGCAGGGTTATATAAAAGTAACAGCAGGGAGTTGGCAGAATTACCGAGCAGAGGCTGACTACACCAATGCTGTTTCAGACAATGTTGCTTTTAGAGTTAATGGTGCTGTTGAAGAGGGTGAAAGTTTTCGAGATCATCATGAGTCAAGCAAAACGGTCGTTACGCCTTCAATTCTATGGTTAATTTCAGATACATCAAAGTTGAATTATGAGCTTGAGTATGTAGATCAAAGTACAACCTTCGATCGTGGTATTGTCGCCATTGAGGGAAAAATAGATGCGTTACCAATTGACACTTTTTTAGGTGAACCAAGTGATAAACCTACAGAAGTTGACGCTATTTCTCATCAACTTACGTTTGAGAAGCAAATTGGACAGTGGTCTCTTTTGAATGGTTTAAGTTACAGTGACTCAAAATTTTTAAGTGAGTCGAGTGATGCCGAACTTGCTCCAAGTAGACAAATTTATTTCAAAGATGGCGAAACATTAAGTAGGCAGCATAATCAGCGCGACTTTCAAACTGAGTACCTTTCAGCGCGAATAGAACTTAGCGGTAGTGTTGAGCTTGCAGGTTTGACACACCACTTATTAATCGGAGCAGATGCCAGCAAGTTCGATTTTGATAAACTGTGGTATCGATATCGTCCAACACTTGAAGACACTCGTTACGCAATTAACATGTATAATCCAGTGTATGGAAAAGCAGCGCCTGAAGGGTCTCTTTTATTCAACAGTACTGAAGTACAACATAGTTATGGAGTGTATATTCAAGATCAACTAGACCTAACTGAGCAGTGGAAAGTGCAAGTAGGTGGTCGTTTTGATTGGTTTGATCAACAAATAGATAATCATATTAATCAGCAACAGTCTAAAAGTGATCAAAGCACATTTAGCCCGCGTGTCGGTCTAGTTTATGTCTACTCAGACAGCCTCCAATACTACACAAGTTACTCTGAAGGCTTCAGACCTAACAGCGGTTACGATAGTAAAGGAGATGCATTTGAGCCTGAAGAAACAACATCTTTCGAAGCGGGTATTAAGTTTACTACCGATAGTGTAAGTGGAAGTTTTACAGTATTTAGTGCCGAAAAGAGCAATATGCTAACTACAGACCTACAAGCTGGTGTATCTACAGCGCTAGGTGAAGTAACAAGTGATGGCATTGAGCTAGATTTACATGGCAACATTACAAGCAATGTATTATTTGATTTTGCTTATACTTACACAGACGCTAAAACAGCAAACGATACAGTCAACCCAGATTGGTGGGTAAAGCTGCCAAAAGGCAGTCCGTTACTTAATATCCCTAAACACAGTACAAATGCTCAAATTAAGAGAGAGCTAAACGACCTAATAGATTTAGATGCAACTGTTGGGCTTGCTGTACAATATGTTGGCGAGAGGCTTGGAGAAACCATTGATCCTACCTATTACTTACCTTCTTACACTTTGGTAAATATGTTTGCAAAATACAATGTGACTAATGACTTAAGCTTGCAATTTAATGTAAATAATTTGCTGGATAAAAAATATTATTCTAATTCGTACTCTGCTATTTGGACTCAGCCAGGGGAGCCGGTAAATTACAAGTTGAGCTTAAATTATAAATTTTAACTAAACGTCAGTTATTTACACCAGAGCTTAGGCCTACGATTATTGCAGCAGTTGCTGCTTAATCGTCTGGCCCTTTTAGGGTAAATACTAAATGCCTGCGCATATCTTTTAAAATCACGCCCTTTTTCAGCATTGCGCCACTCAGGCGCTTTTGCCACTTTAATAATTCTGGTGTGGCAGCATCAAGAGTTTGTTGATTTTCAAATTGAAAACATAAAAGCAATGAGCCTGGAAATAAGTGGTATTCCACATCGAACCAGCATTGCAACATGCCTTCAAGCTCAGCGCGGCCTTGCTCTTCAAGAGCATCGGCAACATTTAATACAAGGGCTTGTTGTTTTAATTGTACTTTAGAAAGCTTTTTCATTATTAACCCTTTGTAAGGTCATTTTTCAGAAGCTGGAAGTATACATAAGCTCACTCATTGCTAAAAGTTTTGATTTGCGACTAGTTTATTTTTCTTATTAAAACTTTTTAAAGTTAATGTAATGTTATTGAAAATCTTATTTTCTCTCAGAGATTCTTGCTCAATTAAGAAAAATAGGTACACTATTTTTATCCCTCTTCTGGGTACTTCAAAGGATGAAGTAATGATCAGTAAATCTTTATTTGTACTTACTAAATATCACACAGATTTATACAACGATGATTTTTTGTTGTTACTTAAAGTGTTAGAGACTGTCACCCCAAAGGTTAAGGTTGATAGCCGATTACCTGCTATCGACAGTCGTGCTAATTTTGCATTATTTTTAGTTGATGCGGCTTATAGCAGTTGTTCAGAATTGTTAAACGAAGAAATTATCGATTTGGCGAAAAGTAATCATGTTGCTTTATACAATGCCACGCCGACTAAAGTACACGAACAAACAGCATTATTGGCAAATATAAAAGGCATTATTTATAAAAATGATGAGCCTGAAAATACCTTTAAAGGAGTGAGACGGATTTTGTCTGGTGAGCTTTGGTTTTGTCGAAAAACAATGTCTAAAACTTTATCAGAACTCGTTCAGCAAGTGCCCAATTTTGTAAAAACACCGCAGACCGATTTGGTAAGTTTAAATGTGTTAACTGCTCGCGAAAAGTCAGTGATCTCTTTGCTGGCAAAGGGAGCAAAAAATGAGGATATTGCAAACACCTTGAATATTAGTTGCCACACAGTTAAAACACATATCTACAGCGCATTTCGCAAAACGAAGTCACGTAATCGTATCGAATTGGCAAATTGGGCGCAGCGCTTTATGCCCGCTGCATCCATTGTAACTAGGTGAGCAAGAGTTGTTACTAAATAATCTGAGGTGACCAAATACCCTTGTTTATTCCTTTATTTATGAGCAAAGTTAATGCTTTTTCAATAGCTTGAGAGACGCAAATATGCATAGGTTCGTTATCACTGTATCCTGCTTCAGCCTCAAGCAAGCGCTTGTAACTGATGTAGCGGAAAAAACCTGCTCGCATTTCTTTAGAGAGAACTTTCTTGCTTGTAGCCACTGACAGCAGCACTTGACCAGTTCGCACATCAACTGCACGCATGTAAATAGAAATAATATCTTCACGATAAATTTCTGATGCACCAATTCCAAAATACTCAGCACCTAAGCCACCTGTTTTGATATTTGTGTCGTAACTGATAATACCTCCCTCTAAAATTATTTTTGCAGTTGTTAGTGGTGGTAATTCAGGTGTTAAATTTTCGTTGTCGGTCATAGCTGCGCGAATAATTTTACGTTCGGTGAGTAGATTTTGTAGTCCTTCACGTTCAACAGGAATAAACCAGTCAGTTTCATGTAACGCTTGCATAAGAATAGAGTTAGCGCCTTGAGTGACAGCCGTTGAGAAGGAGCTTACATTTTCTTGAGGTTTATACTGACCTGTTTGATCTCGAAATGAATAAACAGAAACAGGAATGGCTCCTTTTGGTTTTGGCAATGCTTTTAGTTCAGCAAAGGTGTCTGTTAGTGTTATTTCTGTAGCAATTTGTTGTGCCGGAGGCAGTGTTGCTTTGAATGTTGAGCAAGCAGTCAAAAATACTAAAGAGAGTAGTAATGTTAGTATGCGTATCATTATCCGAACCTCGGCACTTCAATAATTGTGATAGTGCCATCAATTAAGTTGGTGATTTGCACCGTGATAGCATCAGATGAACTGGTGATTATTTGAATCTCATAGTCACCACTAACAAAGGTAGAGTCTTGGTTAAAGATACTCTCTTCAACATCATCACCAAAAGCGATATCAGTGATTTCACGGACCATTCTGTTTAGATAAGTTCGCTCTAAAGAATCCTGAAAATTTTCTGCGTAGCTTTTCTCATCAATAGGTGCTTTGTGTTTATTTTGAGCCTGAGCCTTAGATAAAAGCATGTTTGCGTTTAATGGATTACCGCCAAACGATGGATTAATGGGCTTGTAAACTAGCTCAGTAGCGAGCATTAATGGGGAGGTTAAAAATAAGGTCGCGAAAATTATTTTTTTCATTGTTATTACCATCCACTGGGTGCTAAATCTGGAGATGTTTGTTTAAAGCGTGCACGCGCAATTGCATCCATTGCCGCAAACATTGCGCTTTCTACTCTCTCTTTTAGAGGGCCGCCTCTACGTCCCATAAAAGTGACATAAATTAGTTCGTTATTAAGTAAAACTTCAAGTCGAGTTCCGGCGCGAGGTAGTACCGTTTCTTTGATTACAACATGAGTATCAGAGCTGTTAGGTAGGTCTAGCCACAATTGCGAAAAGCCATAGTAAAACTGATGACCAAAGCGACTGATGCTACGATCAAGCACTAAACCGTCAATTTCTACTTCATTAGCATCACAGCGTTGGAATACTGAAAAAAGCAAAATAATGGTTAAAGTTAAGTAGTTGATATTTTTCATAATCGCATCTAAGGAGGGGAGGGCCCCTCCTTACACTCTATTACTGTTGAATGACAGTTGCTGAATTGAAGTCACCAATCTGAGTAACTGATATAACGTTACCACTTCCCATGATAGACCCTTCAACTAGGTTACCTTCACCTACTTGGCTGATTGAAACAGAGTTTTCGTCTCCTGAAACAATAAAAGCACCCTCACTAATACCTGCAACTAAGTTAAAGTTACCTTCTTGCGCAATATCAATACTATTACCAAGACCCTCAATCATAAGATCAATTGCGTTAAGCTCTCCATTTTGAGCTAAATCAACTTGGTTATTCGAGCTTTCCATAACAGAGCTCAAGCTAAGGGTAGCTTCGTTAGCATAGCCATTTTGTGATATAACAATTTCATTCGCATTACTAGCAATGCTGGTATTTGGATAAGATGACTCAATTATTGCGGTATTTAGATCCCCTGTTTGCACCATTTCAATGTCATTATTTGAACCATTAAAGTTAACGGCATGAGCAATATTATCGCTTCCTACTTGAAGTGATATAAATTCGTTATTATTGCCGATAACTCCAAAGTAAGTGGTATTGTTATTGCCATTTTGAACAGACAACATGTCATTTTCGTCACCAATTAACTCTGCGGTTGCTATGTTGTCATCACCATATTGAATACTATCAACTTCGTTATCATTACCTGTGAACACACCTGAATTGAATTCGTTGTTATTTCCTCTTTGCTCAACTTCAATATTGTTTTCATTGCCGTTGATTGAATCAATGCTTACTTGGTTTTCATCACCATTTTGTTCAATACTGATTTCATTTTCATCGCCATAGAGTTCAGTGATACTAATTTCATTGTAAGAGCCAATTTGCTCACTGGTAAGTTCATTCATGTTGCCAGAGATGTCGTTAACAGTGAGCTGGTTCCAAAAACCGTCTTGTTCTATTTCTATGGTATTTTCATCACCATAGATGGCATATAGTTTTGCTTCATGCCAAATACCATACTGCTCAGCAGTTACTTCATTAGCACTGCCTTGCATGTTGTAGTTATAAAACCAATTTCCATCGCCATCTTGTGTTACAGTAATGTCATTTTCATCGCCATTTATGATATTGATTACTTCATTTGTAATACCAAAAAAACTTGCACCATTTTGAACTACTGAAAGCTGGTTGCTATCACCTGTTACTTCAGTTAGAGCTCCATTTTGCTCACCATCTTGCGTATAAGACTGTTGGTTGTTATCACCGTAAGTTGTTACAAGAATAAGATTCCCATTGCCCATTTGAACGGCATCGGTCTCATTGCCATCACCTGTGGTAATTATCTCAACTTGATTTGAATTACCTTGTTGTAATGTACTTGCTGCATTTCCTAAGCCTTGGATAGACGTTTGAGAAATGACGAGCAGGTTACCTTGTGCAGTAACACGCTCTACATTTGTCAACGCAGATGTTGAACTTGGTTTATCTGTATTTTGAGCATACGCAGCAGAAGATAAAGCCATTGCTATTGCGCAGGTTAAAATCGATTTAGATAGTTTCACGCTAATCTCCTTAATCAATAAAATATTTTTAGCCGCGATACACAAAGCGTTTTTACAAGGTTGCCGGCTTGTAATTTTGCTACTTAACAGGTGTGCGCGAATCCAAAATGTTTGTGCTATTTACTTGGTGGTGAAACACCAAAACTTCCGTGATTGCGTATGGCATCATTCGTATAGAAAAAAGAACCTTTGTTTGTATATCGAATACAGAGAAGCCCAAAAACGGCTGTGAAAATGGCTACTTCAAAACGTCGTTTCGCTTGTAGCGAATGAAAGAAGATAATTTCGCAACCGTGAGTATTAACTTTATGTTTACTTTACAAAGTGATAAATGGAATGTTTTTGTGATTTTTTTAATCTATTTAAGTCAATTGCTTAGGCTTACTTTTGCTTGGGGGCCTTTATGAAAATAGGATCTAGTACAAAAAAAGAATGAGAAAGATGACATGAGTTTCGGCAGGTTAAAGCTAACAAAAAAGCTTGAAACTCTAGATTTAATTTCATTTTAGATCACAAAAAAGAATGAAAATTTTAAGTTCTCTTCGTTTTGGTTTGCGTATTTTTTAAACAGTTACTAAAAAGGTTTTGTTGCCACAAGATTGTGTATCGGTGTTTCAGAGAAGAAATACTCTACGCTGTGTTTTCACAGCGTCTGTTTATGGAATAGCACTATGAAAACAAAATTATCAGCTTTAACACTGGCTATTATTCCACTCCTTACGGTTGGTGCACATGCAAGCACTCAGCCTAATAAATCGACAAAAAGTGTGGATGAAAATAGCATATTGGTAGTATTTAAAAAAGGAACGCCTGCAGCAGTTCGAGCACAAGCACGTTCTTTAGTTAAAGCAAAAATAAGAGACTTAAATTCAGATGGTATCGATGACCGTTACAAACACATTTTAGGTGGTCGGTTAGCAAACTTTAAGCTTTCAGAAGTAAACCAAAAAGTTGCATTAGAAGCCTTATCTAAGCATCCAGCAGTAGAATATGCAGAGCCTGATTATCAGTTACGGGTATTAGGTATTCCTGATGATACTCGTTTTGCTGAACTTTGGGGGATGAATAACACTGGGCAAACAGGGGGAGTTGCTGATGCTGATATCGATGCAGTTGAAGCATGGGACATAACCACAGGTTCAAGTGAGATAATCGTTGGGGTTATTGATACTGGTGTAGATTATAATCATCCTGACTTACAAGCAAATATGTGGGTAAACCCTGGCGAGATAGCTGGGGATGGTATCGATAATGATGGTAATGGCTACATTGATGATGTTTATGGCATAAATGCGATTACAGGAAATGGTGATCCTATGGATGATCAGGGGCACGGATCGCATGTATCAGGTACGTTAGGTGCTTCTGGTAATAATACGCAAGGAGTTGTGGGTGTAAATCATGAAGTATCTATCGCAGGTTGTAAGTTTTTGAGCTCAGCGGGAACGGGTTCTACGTCAGATGCAATTGAGTGTGTTGACTATTTTGTAGCCCTTAAAAATGCCGGTCATAATATTAGGGTAACGAATAATAGTTGGGGAGGAGGTGGCTATAGCCAAGCCTTAGCTGATTCTATTACAGCCAGTGAAAATGCAGATATTTTATTTGTCGCAGCGGCAGGTAACGATGGCGTCGACAATGATGTAAACCCTCATTACCCATCTAGTTATGAACATGATTCAATTTTGGCAGTGGCAAATACAACGCATACAGATGAAATGGCCTGGGACTCGCAGTGGGGCTTAACAAGCGTTGATATGGGAGCGCCAGGTAGTGCAATTTTATCAACAGTACCTGGGGGCGGTTATGCTTCTTATTCTGGTACTTCAATGGCTACACCACATGTTGCTGGGGCTGCAGCACTCGTGCTATCAATTAATCCTAATTTAACTGCGCTAGAATTAAAACAGTTACTAATGAGTAGCGGTGATGCTAATGCAAATTTAGCTGGGTTGACAGTTGCTGGCACCCGTTTAAATGTTCATCAGGCACTACTCGATGCAGATCCTGAGCCTAGTTTTAGATTGTCTGTTGCACCACGGAATCAAGAAATTGTAGCAGGTGAGAATGCAAGCTACGAGTTGAGTATTGGCTCCATTGCACAATGGCAAGGTGTGGTTGAATTATCGGTAGACAGCCCTATTAGCGGTGCTGTGTTATCATCAAATACAGCTCAGCCCGGCGAGTCTGTTACTTTAACCGTTCCTACAACTGAACAAACCACATGGGGAGATTACAGTGTAGCTATAAACGCTGTATCGGGTGACTTGGAGCAACAAGAAGTTGTCGGATTATATGTATTGCCGCAAGGTTTAACCGAGTTTAGCTATCAAAATGACACCCCGATGGCTATTCCTGATACTAACTCACAGGGTATTACATCTACTATTACCATTAATGATGACATCACCGTTTTTGATACAAATACCTTTGTAGATATAACACATACTTGGATTGGCGATTTAATTGTTACCTTAACATCTCCATCAGGTACGATGGTAACCTTACATAATAGGTCGGGTGGTAGTGCTGATGACATCAATGAAACTTATAATTCGGCGGCTTTCAATGGTGAAGTTGCCACAGGTGACTGGACTCTCTTTGTGTCTGATAATGCCAGCTCTGATACAGGTACTCTCAATGCTTGGTCATTAAACTTAACTGGGATTGGAGAAGTCTCTCCTCAACCGCCACAAGCTGGATTTACATTTACTGCAGATGGCTTAAATGTTCAGTTTTCAGATGCGAGTACTGATGTAAATGGTGATATTGTCAGTTGGATGTGGGACTTTGGTGATGGCGCAACAAGCTCTGATGCTAGCCCAACTTATACTTATGCAGAATCAGGAACTTACTCTGTAGCCTTAACAGTGACCGATAGTGAAGGATATACCGATACTGTAACCCAACAACTGTCAGTGAGCTCTGATGTAATTGAACTTGAATTAGTGCGCGCTAATAAAACACGCCTTGGCTACATGCGTGTGCAGCTTGGTTGGGAAGGAAGTAGTGCCGATAGCGTTAACATTTATCGTAATGGCGAGCTGATCAGTACTACAGAAAATACCGGCAAATACCTAGATTTTGAACGTAGAGCAACAGAAAGCTCGTACTCTTATCAGGTTTGTCAATCAGCAGATGTATGCTCAAATGAAGTAACTGTTACATTTGATTAGTGTCTGTTAGCGGTTGTGTTGGTGCACATAAGTATAAAACCGCGCATTTTTGCGCGGTTTTATATGTTTATAGAGCTAAGTTTATTTACCATATGTAGGTAATCGTTTGAATACATTTGAGCGCTTTTAAATCCCCTTTTAGTGTAGTCAAAATCATTAATAATTAAATAAGTTATCTTCTATCAAGCTTGGCGAAATGCATTACGCCAATCTCTAGGTGATAAGCCAAATTGCTTGCGAAAGTGATGCCTTAAAGTAACAGCAGAGCCAAAACCACATTTTTCTGACAAGTGCTCTAATGATAAATCGGTTGCTTCTAGTAATTGCTGTGCATAGTTTAAACGCTGATTCAAAAGCCATTGTCCTAGGCTTTGCCCTGTAAGAGACTGAAAATGGCGGGTGAAGGTTCGTCGGCTCATATGCATTTGTTTTGCAAGTTCATCTATTGTGTGTGTGGCACACAGATTTTTTTGTATTTGTTCAAGTAATGACGCTAAGCGCTCGTCTGTAACATTGTTTGGTACTGGTAAAGCGACGAACTGTGATTGTCCGCCTGTTCGATAGGGAGCTGTTACCATTATCCTTGCTATGGCATTGCTGTGCTTACTACCTAAGTACTGACGTACTAAGTGTAAACAGCAATCAATGGCTGCTGCGGTTCCTGCCGATGTATAAAGCTGGTTATGTTCAAGGTAAAGCACTTGATTGTTAAGCTTCACTTTAGGAAAACGTGCTTTGAAGTCATTGCTATAGGCCCAATGAGTGGTTGCTTCAATATTATCTAAAAGCCCAGTGTGCGCTAACGCATAAGCTCCTAAGCAAAGTCCTACAATAATAGCGCCACGCTGATGCGCGGTTAGCAAGCTGGTTGTTAATTCTTTAGAGGGAATTGTTTCAGGGAATGGCCAAGACGGAATAATTATAATATCTGCCTGATCAAACTTTGAAATTGAATGACGCGCTTGAATATCAAACCCCGAGCTTGAAGGCATTACAGCTTTACTTTCGCTGCACACTGCTAAGTTAAATTCTTTGATGCCTGCCGAGCGAGCACCCTCACCAAACACCATGCATGGTACTGCAAGATGAAATGGGCTGATATTTGGAAATGCTAATACAGCAACGTTCAAGGTAAAGCCTTATCAGATACTTTGGCCCAATATTATCGATAAATGGTGTTTGGGTCACTGTTTGCTGCGTTAAAAATTAAGCAAACTGTGCCACAACACAACTCCAAAAGGTTCTCACAATGACAAATACAGCTTTATTGATTATCGATTTACAGAATGATTATTTTGCAGGTGGCGCATTTCCTCTATGGCAGGCTAAACAAGTAAAAGATCAGCTTGTTGAGGTAATAAAACAAGCAACAGAATGTGGCATTTTACCTATCCATATTCAACATATTGCTGAATCACGACAAGGCTTGGCTCCTTTTTTTAACCAAGATACGATAGGGGTCAATATTCATCCTGATATTTTAAAAGCAGCACCAGAAGCCCCTGTGGTTGTAAAACACTATGCAGATAGTTTTTATCAAACAAATCTCGATGATATTTTAAAGCAGCACGGTATTAAAAAACTTTTGATCGCAGGTATGATGACTCAAAATTGTGTGACTCATACGGCGATATCTGAGCAAGCAAAAGAATACGACGTGGAAGTCTTAACGGATGCGTGTACAACCGTTACTGAAATGCTTCACTTAATCGCTTTAAATGCCCTTGCCCCACGAGTAAAGCTATTAGAGTCAAATCAAGCTTTGCTTAGTTTGCAAAGTAATTAATATTCGCAAAGGCTGAAATAACATCTTTGGCAAATGCAATGCGAGGATGCTTTAAGGCGCCTTTGTTCCATACTAAGTAAATTATGTTTTCTGGGCCTACAGGGCCCAGCTGTACAAGCTCTCCAGCTTTTATCTGATCGCGGCATAGGTAATCAGGCAACACAGAGTAGCCAATACCTGAGCGAATAATATTGCTAATTGCACGAATGTCAGGGCAAATAGCTATCACATTTGAATGGCATTTTGCGTTGAACACAGACTCAAAGTATTGCCTAATTAGAGGCAGCTCTTCATCATAAGCGACAACATTGTAGCTTGAGAGAAGGTCTGCGGTGATAGTGCTATCTTTAATTTCTCGTCCGTGAAGGCGGTTCATTACTAAAATAAGCTTTTCTCTATCAAGCACTAAGCTATCAAAAAGTGAAGGGTCGGGTTCGGAGGCGGCAATAGCGATATCTGCTGCACCAGATTGCAAGGCATCAAAAATACTCACCTTATTACCAATATGCAGAACAAGGTTTACATTGCCAGATTGCAATAAGTTGGCGATTTGTGGCCCTGACACACTACTAATATATTCGGCAGGCCCTGCGATATTTACAGTGCCATATACGGCACTTGAGCGGGCGCGGATTGACATAATTTTTTGCTCTAAAATATCAATGTGACCAGACACTTGCAGTGCTAAATCGTGCGCAGCAGCGGTCGGAGTAACTCCGCGAGCTTTGCGTTCAAACAACGCTTTACCAACGACTGACTCCATGGCTTGAATATGGGCCGAAACCGAAGGTTGCGACAAACCGAGGTTAGCTGCTGCTTTTGTTATATTTTTGCAGCGATAAACTTCCACAAAGGTTTTTAGCTGTGTGAGGTAAGACATAAAATAGGCGAGCCATAAATTTTCTGATTGCTTCTCTTAATTTATCCGAATTCACACAAGCGCGCAAACAGCCTATTCTAGATGCATTCAAATAAGAGGATAAATCATGAACAAGGTTTTGCAGTGTTTAACATTCGTAGCAGCTTCGACTATGTCATTATTTGCTGTGGCAAGTGAAGGCGAGGTATTAGTCATTTTATCAAGCGAGACAACCATGGAACTTGCTGGTGGGCACAGCATTGAGACAGGTTATTACCTTAACGAGTTTGGTGTACCTGCAAAAGCTCTCGCAGATGCGGGCTATGAGCTTGTGTTAGCAACGCCAAAGGGGAATGCTCCGCAGGTTGATAAAAAATCAATCAGCGTAGATTACTTTGCTGGTGATGAGCAAAAAATGAGAGAGATCCAAAAATTTATTGCATCGTTACCCAATATTAATGATACCGCTAGTTTGAGTGAGATTTTGGCAGGCGGTTTGAGCCAATATGATGCAGTGTTTATCCCTGGTGGTCATGCTCCGTTGATTGATTTAGCAAATAATCCTGAAGTCGGTGAAATTTTGCGCCACTTTAATCAACACGGTAAACCTACGGCGGCAATTTGCCACGGCCCAATTACCTTATTATCGGCACAAACTGAGCCGAAGGCGTATTACAGTGCAATCCAAACTGGGCAGACGGCGTCAGCAAGCAATTGGATTTATGATGGCTATAAAATGACAATATTTTCTGATCCAGAAGAGCGAGTGTTTGAAAGCAGTTTAGAAGGTAAAAAGCTTAAGTTCTATCCGGCTATGGCAATGGAAAACGCTGGTGGAAATATGGCATTTGCCAGCGAGTGGCAGCCTAACGTGGTTGTTGACCGCGAACTCATTACGGGGCAAAACCCATTTTCAGATACGTTGTTAGCTGAAAAACTATTAAAAATGTTAGCAAAGTAAATTTGTAAAAGTATTACCTATCAAAAATTTAGGAGGCAAATCGATGCTAAACTTTATTTATAAAAATCAAACAGAAATTTTATTTGGTAAAGGTCAAATTAGCGAAATTTCATCACGCTTACCAACCGATGCAAAGGTGTTGTTACTCTACGGTGGTGGCTCAATAAAGAAAAACGGCGTATACGACCAAGCTATGAGTGCACTAGCCGATGTTGACGTTATAGAGTTTGGTGGCGTTGAGCCAAACCCAACTTACGAAACACTGATGCAAGCGGTTACAACGGCAAAAGAGCACCATGTTAACTTTATTTTAGCTGTTGGTGGTGGCAGTGTTATTGATGGCGCTAAGTTTGTTGCTGCAGCCTATAACTATGCTGGGGAGCCGTGGGATATCCTTGTTAAAGGGGCAGAGTTTAGCAATCCTTTACCAATCGGTGCGGTATTAACCTTACCAGCAACAGGCTCTGAGAGTAATGGTAACTCAGTGGTAACTAAAAAAGAGACGTCACAAAAGCGCGCTTTTTCGTCACCAACAGTACAACCTGTTTTTGCTGTACTTGATCCTGAATACACGTTTTCGTTGCCTGCACGTCAGGTAAGTAATGGTGTGGTGGATGCGTTTGTTCACGTTATTGAGCAATACTTAACGTACCCTGTTAATGCACCATTACAAGACCGTTTTGCAGAAGGTATTTTGCAAACCTTGATTAGCGAAGGGCCAAAGGCGCTGAGCGAGCCACAAAATTATGATGTTAGAGCTAATGTGATGTGGTCGGCTACGATGGCACTGAATGGTTTAATTGGTCAAGGTGTACCGCAAGATTGGTCTACACATATGATTGGCCATGAATTAACGGCACTTTATAACCTTGATCATGCACAAACCTTGGCGATAGTTCTGCCTGCCTTAATGCATGTTCAAAAAGAACAGAAATCAATTAAAATTCAGCAGCTTGGTGAAAGAGTGTTCGGACTAAATTATAGCGACGAAGCTGAGCAAATCGATAAAACGATTAAAGCTGTACAGGACTTCTTTGAGGCCATGACGGTGAAAACACGTCTAGCTGATTATGACCTTGACGAGCAAGCTATTGAGGCCGTTGTTGCTAATTTAGAGAAAAACGAGCTAACGAAATTAGGTGAGCATGGTGATATTGATTTAGAAAAGGTGAAATCAATCTTAGCATTAGCACTTTGAGTTAGTTAAAACTTAATATGAAAGGGCGTAATAGTGATTAACTGTTACGCCTTTTTTAATGTCTAAAGCCCAAGCAATAAGCAAAGTGGGCAATGGCAAAATAGTCTAGATGCCAGAGCGCATTGAGTCTTTGCTCCTAAAAACTGCATATTCACAGAAGCAGTGCCTTTAACTTCAGTACTACCTAAAGCAGCTTGCTGTGGCAGTTTTTAATAATGCTATTTATGTGTTTGATGATGCGGGGAACATAACAAAGGGTTGACCGTGAGGTTATTAATTTCAAAGCAATTAATTTCAATGTAAAAGTACGAGGCGAGGAGCGAAAATAACGGGGTTTTGTATTGGTTGATGAGGGAATACGTTCGCTAAGTGAAGCAAGAATTGTGTTGTATTTTTTAGCAATTTTAACATGAAGGATACAATTACCTTGACCATGTGTTTCTGATAAGGGAAAATGCACGGTTTTTAAATTAAAAATATAACTTAATACCAACATCTAAAGTGAACTCACCTCCAGCTATTGTTTAATCGAGAGCTAAAGCACTACCTTAAGGATAGGGAAATGACCAAACTAACATGTCTAGCGATGCTTTTACTTAGCACGCAAGCTATCAGTGCGACTAAAAGCACACCTGAATATAATCAATTTGGCGATGCGACTTATTCAAATTCGCAACCAATTAATTATGACGAATCTTATTTTACAAGTCGCGCACAACAAAATATAGCGCCGACTACTTCGTTGAGTAAAACCTTAGCGACATCAACTACATCAGAATTAGAAAACATAGAGCTTACCTCGGTGTTTCGCCGTTTTTCATTAAGTAATTCAACAGGTCTCAATGGTCTTTATGCTGTTGACTTGTTCGGTAACGGTAATAAGCAAATTATTTCGGTGCAACAAAACGATTTTAATATTATTGAGTATAAAGATAATCAATATTCAGTCGTTGAAGGTTTCGATTCTCAGGATTACATCACTGATAGTACATTGGTAAAAAGCATTGCAGATGATACATATTATTTAATACTTATGACGAGCAGTCAGATAGTAAAAATTAACTTACTAACAATGAAAGTCGAAAGTACTAAGAATGTAGTTTCTAGCCAATCAGTTACGGCAAGAGATATTAATAACGATGGTCAGGACGAGCTTATTGCTATTGCCAATAGCCAGATTTTAATACTAGACCAGTCAGACCTTTCTGTTATTTCAGAGCTTGAGTATTACGGTAACAAATTTGTTGTTGGTTCGTTTACCGAGCAAAATGTTCACGAATTAATGCTTGAAGATGGCAAGTTGTATCGTATCTCTGAAAATACAATAGATTATATAAAAACACTGAACAGCCAACTAACAGGTATCCATTTACAAAGTGTTGATACAAACCAAGATGGCTTAGATGAAGTCATTAATGGCCAAGGCTGGTATTCAATTGAGTTAATCAGTCCAAATACAGACAGTATTGTGTGGACAGCCAATAGTGATTTAGATATTTCAAAAATTATAGTTGCAGATATCAATAATGACGGTGCCCAAGAGCTAGTATATGGCGATGGTCAGTGGGGGCAAATTCATGCTTTGTCTTTAAGTTCTGGCGAGGAGTTTTGGCAAATCAATAACCCTGAACACAGTGTTTCTAGTATTTTGGTGGATGATTTTAATCTTGACGGCAAAACAGATATTGCATGGGGAGCGGGTTACACATCTTCAGGTGATGACGGGTTTTATATTCATACCGTTGAAGATAAGTCTATGCAATGGTCGCAAACGATCACTGTCTATTCACAATTTTTGCTAGGACTTGCTGATATTGACGGTAAAGGTGGAATTGATGTTATTTTTTCTGAGAATGGCACAAATAAGCTTCAAGTTATTGATATAGAAACAAAAGAGCAGGTGTTACCTAGCATTGCTTTGACCGATGGTTGGAATGACTACCAGTATGTGATTACTGCTGATTTATTCAATGATGGCAAAAACTATTTAATTGTTGCTGGCTCAGAAACTTACACTGGAAATATACAAGTATTTTCACCAGAAAATGGAAACTTACTGTATACAGTACCTTTTCAAAGTGGCGACCAAATTTCAACGATTGAAGCCCATGACATCAATAACGATGGTCTGTTAGAGCTGATTGTAGGTAACGGCGCATCACACACCGGCAGTGAAGGCTCTTATATACGAGTTTTTAATGGGCAAACGGGTGAGCTACTTAAGCAATCACCTCGCTTACAGAACTTTTGGGGTGGGGTTTCTGGCATAGTCGCAGGCATAGATACACAGCAAAGCAGTAAAGAATTATTTGCTTTAACAGGTAACCAATTAGTTAAATATAATTACACTGATAATAGTGTCACTAATTACTCTTTAAACGACAGTTTTAAGTCGCTAGAGGGTGTTGTTGTTGATGGTAAAAAAGCGCTTTATGTTGCCAACCAGTATGGCCTTTTATTCTCGTTCAAAGAATCAGGAGAAATGTCAGAAGTTGCGCAACTATGTGACAATTCATTAAACAATATAGTATCTACACGCGCAGGCTTCATCTTATTTAGTTGTGAAGATAAGTTTGGAGAGTACGACTTAATTAATGATGAACTACTTTATGAAGTAGCGCGTGCAAATCAACGCAGTTCTATTGTGAGTGCAACATACAAAGGTGTGGACTATTCACTGCTTTCAGGAAAATCTATAGAGGTGTTCTCGAATGAAGCCGCAGCACCTTTAGCTACACCGCAAGATAGCGAGGTAACATCTCATGTGCTTGCAGCAATCGACGTTAATCTTAATTTGAGTGATATTGATTTTGTAGTGTTTGAAAATAGCCCTAGCCTTGGCCAATTAACGTTTATTGACCGCAAAACAGGGCAGTTCACATATACGCCTAACGGCACTGTAGGTGTTGATGAATTAGCGTTTTATACAGTAAAAGGTCGTTCACGTTCTGAGCTCGCAAAGTTCACAGCTACTTTAACAAATCAGGCGCCGGTCGTTGAAAACTCTACGATTAAAACACACTGGAATACACCCTTGATACTTAATTTGCCAGCCTCTGATGCAGATGATGAGCAACTTATTTTCACTGTAAAAAATGAGCCTCAACATGGTCATATTGAGTTACTTGATCAAAACATGGGTGAAATTAAATACACGCCGAGTGGTGAATCTTTACAGCCTGTTTCAATTACTTTTACCGCGCAAGATTCCCTTGAAGAGACGGCACTTGCCAATGTTGTTGTTGAATTAACAAATACCACACCAACAGCTACAGATTTAAGTTATGAAACTTATTACTCAACGGTAGTTAATGGTCGTTTTATTGGCAATGATGAAGATAGTGATGAGTTAGAATTTGAGCTAGTAACAAGCCCAAGTTCTGGCGAGCTTAGTTTTGATAAGGACACTGGCTTGTTTGTCTACGAGCCTGCGGGTGAGTCGACTTATGCTGTTAACTTTAGTTACCGAGCAAAAGACAGATTTGCTTCTTCAGAGGCTAAAACTGTCGTGATTAACGTAGTTGGCAAAGCTGACAACTCAAGTTCTGATTCAGGTTCTGGTGGTAGCGTGTACTACTTAATATCTTTGCTGTTAGCCATGGTCGCGTTTAGACGTAAACTTAAGCTATAAGTAAAAGTAGTTTATTTATGCTGTATCAATTTACTTGGTGCAGCATTTTTATGTCTGCTGTTAAATATCGGCATCACGAAAGATAAATAGTTCACAAAAAAAGCCTCCGTTAGGAGGCTTTGGCTTAGGTATATCACCTACAACAACATAATGAGTTAGAAGGTACCGCGAATACCTACGTAGTATTGGCGACCTGTAAAGTTGGTTGTCGCAATGATTGACTCATCGTTATTAAAGTAACGATCGAAGCGCTCATTGGTTAAGTTTGTCACATTGAATGTCAATGAGTAATTGTCATTGATTTTATATGACGAGCTTAAATCAAGCTGTTGGTAGTCGTTTACATGACGAGGGCCTGCGAAGAAACCAAATGATGGCTCAAGTAAGTATTTCTCACGATAGTTGTAAGATAAACGAACTGATGCTGGACCTTTTTCATAGTAACCAACTAAGTTATATACATTCTTAGATAGACCTGTGTAGCTGAATGTTTGACCTTCAAAGCCATCACCAAAGTTAGTGTCACTGTCTGTATAAGTGTAGTTTGCTAACATGCCTAGACCATCAAATGGAGCAGGTAAGAAATCAAACGTTGTTTGGAAACTTAACTCAGCACCAGAGATAGTTGCAGAAGCCGCATTTCGTGGACGGTCTACAGATGCCCAATCAATTCCAGCGATTGTTTCTGGCGCACTTGAATTAAATACGAAACCATCGATCTCTTTTTGGAATAATGCACCACTTAGAAGACCTGTGTCGTTGAAGTACCACTCAAGTGATAAATCGAATGAATCAGATTCAAACGGTTCAAGGGCCGGGTTACCCGCAGAACCTGTTAGAGTTGTAGTACTAAATGTAAAACGCGGTGAAAGCTGTGAAAGCGTTGGGCGTGTTACAGTTTTACTTGCACCAAAGCGTAAGTACACTTCGTCAGTTAATTCAGCATTTAAGCTTAAACTAGGTAAGACATTTGTGTAATTACTGCTCGTTGAGCTTGTTTCACCAACAACATCGTAGTCACCGGCACTGCGGATGATGATTTCTACAGGTAGTGCACCCGTTGCTTCTACATCAGTTTTGACTGCACGTACACCAACATTACCTTTTACTGGAATGTCTGCAACGTCAAAGGCCATGTTTGCTTTGATGTAAGCCGCGGCAATGTCTTCTTCAACTTTGAATGAGCTGATGCTATCAAACTGTCTTTCAACACCATACTTGTTGTGGAAATCAGTTGGGTCACCAATAACAAAGCTACGTATTACATTTGCATCTGGCGCTTCACCTAAGAAATCGTCAACAGGGAAGTCAAGTAAGTTGATTGCAGATGTTGGTAGTACCGCAGGAACACCATTTGCACCTGTAAAGCTATTACCTACATATGCTTTGATCTCTTTTGCACGTTGTGTGTAACGTACACCAGCTTCAAGACTTGTGAAGTAGTCATTGTCTAAGAAGTATTTGGCATCAAAAGCGAATGATAAAGACGTATCTTTTACATCACGGGCATTTGAATTACCAAATGCAACACGGTAGTTATCAGGATCATTCAGATCAGTGCCTGTAACATATAGATCAGGAATACCATTATCTGGATTACGTGCGTCATATACTACGTCTGCAAAGGCTTGTAGTAGTACGCTCTTCAGATCACGTGTTTGCTCGCCTTTTGAATAGCCGATATCAAAATCAAGTACCCAATCTTCATTTGGTGCCCAGTTCACGTGTGTACCAAGTGCTAGAGTATCTGATTCAAGTTTAGTTAATTCTGATACACTTCGGAATTGTGTTTGTGGTGCAACGGCATAAACAAGATTATCGTTTTCAACAACTGCTTCAGTAACTAAGAATGGGAAAATACCACCTACACCACGACCGTTTGGATCATTAATATCGGCAGCTACCCATTGACTTGGATCTTGTGGGCCACGGAATTGGAAACGAGCAGGCAGTTGCAGTGCTGTCTCATCAACATCGAATGTTGCATATAAACCATCGAATGTGATGTTCAACTCATCGCTTGGCTGAAATTCAATAACTGCATTTAAACCTGTACGAGTTCTCTCATCACCATAGTATTGAGTTAGTGGCTCAATTGGGTATAGAGAGTTAGGGTAATCGATACTACCATCGTTAGTACCACCTGGAACTGTGGCAAGATCAGGACGAATTTCAACACCGTCTCCTGTACCTGGGCCAAAGTTTACATTACCCCAAGAGAAGTATTCATCTTCACGCGTTTGACGTTCTGAATAGGTAACACCTACAAGTACACCAAACTTTTCATCGTCAGATTTCCAGTTCACGATACCTGACAAGCGAGGATCTGTTGAATCTGCAAGTTCACTGTAAACACCTTCGGCTGACCAAGCACCCGAAAAGCCTACTTCATCAGCATCAAGCGGTTTACGCGTTTTAATATCTGCGTTACCACCAATACCGCCTTCAAGTTGGTCTGCTGAAACGGTTTTATACACGTCCAGTTGTCCAATTAACTCAGAAGGAAGTACATCAAGAGAGAATTGACGGCCAATACTACGGCCAGACGATAACGAACGACCGTTTAGTGTTACCTGTGTAAAGTCAACTGGTAAGCCACGGATTTGTACATATTGACCACCAAGGCGACCATCTGTACTACCATTCGTGCCACCATTTGGGCTACCACGAGGACGGTCTATCGAAATACCCGGAACACGTTGCAGCGACTGCGCGACGTTTTCATCGGGAAATTTACCCATATCCTCAGCAGCAATTGAATCAAGAATTTTGTCCGAACCGCGTTTTGTCGCGATGGCTTCTTTCAAGCTCAATCTTACGCCGCTGACTGCAATTACTTCGATATCATCATTTTTAGCATCCTGTGCTTGTGTATTCTCCTCCGCCGCTACTGTGCTTCCCATTAGAGAGAGCGCTACAGATAAGGCTATTTGGCTTCTGGTGAATTTCATCATATTGACCCCCATCGCTCTAAGCGTATTGTTATCGTGAATGTTCAAATGTCCATTCAGTGATATATAAAGACTAAAATTCCGTCAACGCGCTTTAGTGATTACGTTGTTTAGATTTCTTAGTTAAAATTTTGCCAAGATTAATGTTTTATAAATGAAACAAGTTGGTTGCAAACCTGTTAACAAGACGTTTTCTGAATATTCCTGAAAAACGCTTTTTCACCAGAAAAACAGCACGTACCAAAAGACAAATAAGTATTTAAAAGTGGGGAGGTGAGGTAAGTGCATAATTAGTTGTGCATCCGTCAATTCTCGTCGTTAAAGCCCATTTTCTTTGAGATTAACAATGACGTGTCTTTAAGTTTTCTAATTACCTCATCAAAATTAGCATTACGAGATTCATCACGATACATAAGTATCGATGTTAATAATACGGCCACTGCATTATGGTAGTAATCAAATATAGGCACACCGATATCGTATACGCCTGTCAAAACAGGGCTCGGCATAGCTTCGTGGCCTTGCTCTTTTACCCTTAACCAAATATTTCGCAGTGCCATCAAATCAAGTGAAACCTCGGGGTGATTCTCTTGATATGCTTTAAGCATGCGCTCGCGATTATCATAAGATGCAAAAGCAAGTAACACATGACCAGCACAATTATCAGTGAGCGGGCCTCGCCCTCCGACTGGTAAGGTTAAGCAGTTACTGTTGGTGTCATAATCTTGGTGCGAAAGTATTAAACCGCCGCCATCGGAGTACACGACTAAATGACAAGATTGTTGAATTTCGCTACAAAGCGTTTGAATGATCGGAAATGCAACGTTGTTTAAATGGTGGACTGGGGCGTACCGGTGGGTTAGTCGATATAGTTTTAGGGACAGTCTGTAAACACGTTCTTGCTGAAAAAACTCAAGATAATGTAAATCATTTAGTACTGCGACCATACGAAATATTTCAGCTTTAGATTTCCCTAATGAATCAGAAATTTGCGTAAGGTTAAGGCCTTCAGGAGTTTTTGCCAGTAATTCTATAATGGCCATGCCTTTCTCAAGAGCAGGTGCTTTATACTTGGTATCTTTCTCAGTCATTGGGTACGTCTAATCACTTATAAAAAGAGGTTGGTGGTCATACATAAGTGTAGACTTTTTGTTAACTTATGCACTTTTATATCGCTGAAAAAAGCGGTAAAAGTATGTGTATATCTCATCTATTTCGTTTTGGTCAATAAACCAATTCTTATTTTTATATAAAAATTATAGCGTTAAGCTGCCTATAAATTATTCATCAAACGTTTTTTAAACAACGTTTAGTCTCCATTGAACCAAAACATAGCTAGGCAATAGTTAACAGTCTGCTTTGTAAATTTCATGTTTTAAATGTGAATGTTTTGTATTTGAAACCCTGCTTGCGTTTAGTTTCATTAAAAAAATCTCATTCATGTCAAAGTCACAAGTGATTGACCTAGTAAGTCGTCCGTTACTAACGTAAGTAACAGTGCATCAGTTGCTAGGAATAAAATTGTGAAAGTAGGTATTTGTGGTTTAGGTGATCGTTTGAGTTATGTCGCCAAAGTTATGCATGAGCTAATCCCAAACTTTAATTTGGTCGCTTTTGCTGATCCGGAATCTGTAAAAGTTGAGTACATGGAGTCCCATGGTATTTCAATGCGATCTTATGATGATCTTGCGGATATGTTAGCTAATGAGCAGCTAGATATGTTGATGATTGGATCACCCAATCATATGCATTTAGAGCACCTTAGATTAGGAATTGAAGCAGGTTTACTGATTTTTGCAGAAAAGCCAATTGTCATGTCAGAGCAGCAAACCTATGACGTACTTGAACTTATCGCTAAGCATAATGCGTTCGATAAAATTCTGGTAGGCATGGTTTTACGCTATGCTCCTTTATACAAAGATTTAATTGCAGCTGTTTCTTCAAAGCTATTGGGTGACATTACAAGTATTGAAGCTTCTGAGCATATTCCACCAGAACACGGTGCATTTTTTATGCGTGATTGGCGTAGACACCATGGTTTGTCTGGGGGCTTCTTACTTGAGAAATGTTGTCATGATCTTGATCTTTACCAAGGTCTTGTGAAGAGCCGTCCAAAAAAACTTGTTAGTTTTGGTGGTCGTAAAACATTTACGCCAGAAAACAAACACCTTGGTAAACACCCTGTTTATCATCAACGTAAGTCACGTTGGAATGGTATTGATGAAGTGTTTGATAACGACTCGGAGTTGGTGGATCACCAAACAGCGCTTATTGAGTATGAAAACGGCATAAATTTAAGTTTTCATACAAATTTGAACGTACCGAATGATTATCGTCACTTCAGTGTGTTTGGCACGATTGGTATGGCTGAAGGGGATTTTGTACGAAATTACTTTAAAGTACATGACTGTATTACCTCAGGCGCTCTTATCGATAAGTCATACATACATGATGATTCAGTTTCTATGCACTACGGTGCTGAAGAGGAAATGGCTGCCGATTGGATTGCTTACTTTGAAAATGGAACACCGTTACCAGTTTCAATTGTTGATGCTTTACAGGCTGGCTTAACGGCTATCAAGCTAGATGAAGCTCGCCAAACCGGCACAATTATAGACATGACTGAAACATGGAAAAAATTTGATAGCTACCTAAATAAAAATTAAAAGCATTGGGAGATTCACATGGTCTTAATTGATTGGTTAATAGTTGCGTTTTATGTAGTAGCAGCCGTTGTTATAGGGATGCTCTTTACAAAAAAGGCCAGTGAAAGTACGGCTGATTTTTTTGTTGCAGGTCGATCATTACCTTGGTACATAGCTGGCACATCCATGGTGGCAACGACGTTTTCCTCAGACACCCCCTTGTTTGTGGCAGGGGCCGTGCGTGAGCAGGGCATCTACGCAAACTGGATCTGGTGGGTTAGCGTAATCGGGGTAATTATCTCTGTATTTTTCTTTGCTAATTTGTGGCGTCGCTCTAAAGCACTGACAGAGATTGAATTAATCTCACAGCGTTATGATAAGAGCTTAGCCACAGATTTTTTGCGTATATTCAAAGCGATATTTGATGGTGTATTTGTAAACTGCATCATTATTGCTTCGGTTACGTTAGCAATGTCAAAAATTATAGTGGTAATTTTAGGGCTCTCACCAGAGCCCTTATTTGCAATTCCTTTATTTGGCGACATTACTGCGACGACATTAATTCTTATTGTATTAGCGGTTGCTGCTGTTGTTTATACCGCTATGTCGGGTTTATATGGTGTTGTGTACACCGACCTAATTCAATTTGCGCTCGCTATCATTGGTTCGATGGTTTTAGCTGTTATCGTTTATGTTGATTTGCAAGATCATGGAGGTATCGTAGCTGCAGTTGAAGCGTCACCTGGCTTTAATAGTGATACGTTAAAAATGATCCCTGATTTTGAGTGGGATCTAAAAACAGCCACTTTCTTAATTTTGGTTTGCATAGGCTGGTTAAACTATGCCCCAGGGTTTGGCTTTTTCCTTCAGCGAACATTAGCTGCGCGAAGCGAAAAAGATGCCATGCTGAGCTTGTACTGGTTTGCGTTTTGTCACTTAGTATTGAGAAGTTGGCCGTGGATCATTGTAGGTGTGGCGTCATTAGTGTATTTCCCAGCGATCGCCGATGCCGAACAATCTTATCCTATGATGATTGATGAGTTTTTACCTGTAGGTTTAAAAGGCATTATGGTGGCGTCGTTACTTGCTGCCTTCATGAGTACTTTAGATACGCAGCTAAACTGGGGGTCGTCATACTTGGTCAACGATGTTTACGAGCCTTATTTAGTGAAAGGACGTGAAAAAGCGCATTATATAAAAGTTGCACGCATCAGCATGCTAGCACTCACTCTGTTTGCTCTAATAGTCACGACTCAGCTGGAGAGTATTTTGGGAGCCTATGAGTATATTACCGTTATCATTATTCCGATTTCAGTTGTATTAATAGCTCGTTGGTATTGGTGGCGCATTAACGTTTGGTCAGAAATAAGTGCACTTTTATCTGCAGTAATTGTAGGTAATGCAATGATGTATATTTTACCAGATGAAGGCGATGCTAAATGGTTTGCTGTTCGTATGCTGATAACCACATGCGCAACTTTGGTTATTAGCTTAATTGTGACATTGCTTACAACGAGCAAAACACCCAGCCCGAAAACAATTGAATTTTATAGCCGCCTTAAGATTCACGGTAGAGGATGGAAAAAAGTTAGAGACATCACAGGTATAGAGCCAATAGCAGCTGGAATTAAAGATAATGCTATTGCCTGTGTCGCGAGTATTATCTTTATTTATTCCCTACTGCTTGGCATAGGTAACGCCCTGTTTGAAGATTGGTCTACCTTTGGTTATTACTTAATATTCATAATTGCATCTGGTTGGGTGGTAAAAATTAAGATGCCTCAAGTAATAGCCTCATTAAGGCAAGAAGTATAACAAAAGAGTTTTTTAGTTGTGTCGCAAGCCATGCAGTGCTCTTGTAAAGAGCATTTGCATGGCTTTTTTTTGTTTAAAAAATAGATTTTAAACACTTCAGCATACTGTTTATTTATAGCCATTTTATATCTGAAACGTAATTATTTTTAATGTCTTACAGATAAAACATAGAGAGAATAGTGAGGTGTAACTTTGTAATTTATTTGTTAATTAAAAGCGGTTGTGTAGACTCATATTATAGCCTTTAATCATCAGTGGTTTAGAAATAATGAATAATAAACTCCTCAAAATCGTTCCAAGCATTGCTCTAGCTTTTGCTTCATTGAGCGCTTGCTCATCAGAGTTACCTAAAGAGGTAAGGTGGATGCAAGATGCCAAGTGGGGCATTAGCCATCATTATCTGGCAGGTGGGACGTTAGATAACGCTTGGTATCAAATTACCGATTATGATGAATGGAATAACTATGTAAATGGATTTGATGTTGACGCTTATGCACAAAAGGCAGAAAAATTAGGTTACAGGTATGTGATTTTTACCTTGACCCAGAATCGCGGTTATTTGTCTACAACCAGTGAGATATACGATTTACATTCACCTGCTTGTCCAAAGGTTGAGGTTGCTCCAGGTTGTAAAACTCAACTTAACTCGAATCAAGCTGATTACACCCCATCACGCGACCTTGTTTTGGATTTGGCGCTTGCACTTAAAGCAAAAGGCATCAAGCTAATTGCATATCTACCTTCTCATTTAGGAGATAGATGGACGGGCACAAAAGTGAAAGCGCCTTATCCAGATTGGTTTTTAAAAGGGTTTATTAGTGAGCGAGCAAAAAAATGGGGCGATAATATTGCTGGTTGGTGGTTTGATGGTTGGTACCAAGCTGATGAGTCAGAGCAAGAATTAGCTGCAAACAATGCTTACCCAGTTGCTGATAAGTTAGCTGAGTCAGTGCGAAGTGGTAATCCTAATGCAGTTATCACTATTAGTGATGGATTTGACTATAGCTTCATTCCAAATGACCCACAAAGTAACTACACCCAAGGTGAGCATAATGAGCTTCCGCCCATTCCTGAATCAGGCGAAGTGACAACAGCACTTGGCACCAAAGTGCAGTGGCACGGCTTTACATATACATCACTGGAAGACCCACTTTTTGGTGGTTGGGGTCAAGTAAAACGAAGCCTAAAATACAGCAATGAAGAAGTCGCCGAGCGGGTGAAAGCTATTTCGCAAGTCGGGGGGGTTACTACTTTAGATGTTGCGATTAATCCAAATGGCACTTGGTTAGTCGACCGCTTGGTGCAGATCCAAACAGTCGGTAATACAGTGGGTACAACGCAAGATACAACTTACTCAGGCCTTGAATTAGTCAACGATGATGATCCACGTATCCAATACAGTGATAATGGGAGATGGCAATCTGTAAGCCAAACGAATACTGGAGAGTATAAGCAAGATATGCACATAACCGAAGTAAATGGAGCTTATTTTAGTTACCAGTTTACTGGCTCGAGTATTGTCTTTGCTACTTCAAAAGCAGCAAACCAGGGTGACGTAGAAGTGATCTTGGATGGTCAATCACAAGGGACGTATTCAATTTTTGACGGTAACAATTATCGACAAGTACAAAGCATTGTTTTTGAAAAGCATGACTTGGCAGCGGGGCCACATACTTTAACCGTTAAGAAAGTTTCGGGTGATGTTATGCCCGTTGATGTTGTGTTATCGAAAAAACCTGAAGAATATAAAGCCAAATCGCAATAGCGATACCTAAATCAAGGGTGGAGTGATGTCCCCCTTTTTATTCTAGAGCAAGCTTAGAGTCGTCCAAATTGTGCGTTTTTAAGCTTGCTTTTTCTTGTCTATATTGAGTTTACCTCTAAAAATCTGCTGCACCTTACATTTCCTTTTACCGTTTGCTAAAAATAATGCTATATTTGTGGTTCTTACAAAAAGTAATAAAATAATACAAATAAAAATCAATGATCAGGTTTCAATATGACATTACACACTAATAGCCCGCTAGTAGAGCAACGTGCCGACCCGTTTGTGCATAAGCACAGCGACGGCTTTTATTATTTTACCGGTTCTGTACCCACCTATGATCGCATTGAACTTCGTAAGTCTGCGACTTTAGAGGGCTTAAAAGACGCTGAGACCTTTGATATTTGGTTTAAACACGACAGCGGCCCAATGAGCCGACATATTTGGGCACCTGAAATTCATTACCTCGATGGTAAGTGGTATATCTATTTTGCAGCCAGCGAAGAACAAGATATCTGGGCACTACGCCCGTATGTACTTGAGTGTAAGGGTCAAGACCCATTAAATGACGAATGGGTTGAGCTTGGCATGATGCAAGCAGCTGACGGCGATGAAAAGTCGTTCACTGATTTTTCTTTAGATGCCACCATTTTTGAAAATAACGGTAAGCGTTACTTTTGCTGGGCAGAGAAAACCGGAGGCCAATTTGCGGCATCAAATCTTTATTTAGCTGAAATGGAATCGCCAATTAAGCTAAAAACCGCACAGTTTATGCTAACAACCCCTGATTATGATTGGGAACGTGTCGACTTTTGGGTAAACGAAGGCCCAGCAGTGCTTAAAAATAACGGGAAAATCTTCATTGCTTTTTCTGCAAGCGCAACTGGTGCATGTTACTGCATGGGCTATATGGAAGCTGACGAAAACAGTGACTTGCTTGATCGTAATTCTTGGACTAAAACACGTATGCCAGTGCTGGAGACCAACGTTGAAAAGAAAATTTTCGGCCCTGGTCATAACTGTTTTACTGTTGCTGAAGATGGACAAACACCACTGTGTGTTTACCATGCACGTGACTATGAGCACGCAGTAGGTGAGCCAAGTGTGGTGCCAAAAACAGATACGCGTCCACTTGAAGAGATTGTAAAAGATCCGCTTTACGATCCAAACCGCCACGCTCGTGTTATGGAAGTTAAGTTCGACGAAAACGGCCGCCCGTTATTTGAATTGTATTAATTTACTGTAATGCAGATTAAAAGTATTAAGCCACCTATATAGGTGGCTTTTTAGCTTTAAAGCTTGGTTAAGCGGTGATGGCAGGGTACCAGTTTGCCAGCGTCACCCCAAATAAGCCGATTAAAAATACAACAGATATTAACGCCATCAAAGATGCAGTAGCGAGAGTGATAGATTTATGGGGAGTTTGCTCTGCATAGCGGACAAGCTCAGCGATTAAAAGAGGAACTAAATAAGAGCAAAGGCTTACGGCAATCACTGCTGGCCCTGTGAAGGTCGCGGTATCAACGCCTAAGGTGCCAAATACTAAAAACCATGCAAATATCATTAATCTAAAAAACAACACACCATTAGCTGCAAGGTATAAGCGTATCGCCCAAGTTTTATGCGCGTTGAAGTCACGAGCCCGCGCAGTTTTAACCGCGAATATACTTGATACAATAACCACAAAGCCGCCAAACATCGTCAGTGCATGCATCAAGGTATTACCAACGGTGCCCCTTACTATCATTAAGTACATGCCCGCAAATGAAATACAGCAAGCTAAAACAACAAAGACACGGCCATTATAACGATGAAATGTTCTGTATTTTGCTCGCAATTTTTCAATGAGCTGTAAGCTTCCACCAAGGATCATCACGACTGCAAATAATACATGTACTGCATACATAAAATTCCCGGTAGCATCATTGGCAACATAGGCGGTGTTATTTAGTCGGTTCCAACCTGATAGGCCTGTTGTTAATCCTGTCATTCCATAACCAAGAATGAGGTAAACCACAAAGCAAATTTGTGCCATTAGCAGGCTAATAAACCAAAGTTTTTTACTGTATTCGAGCGCCTTCAAAGGCGTGACTTTGCTATTTCTGTTAGACATAACCAATTCCATTACATTTTTCTAATACCGCAAATATAAAGGGCTAGAGCAAGATTTCTTCTCAAATTCGAAATTTGAGCAATGAAAAACTGTATTTATTTATGACTACTAAAACAGGGATTGACACATTCACTAACAAACTCTTTTTGCTATGTTGATTTTGAGACAGTAAACTTGTCTGATTGGTAAATAATTCATCAAACACCCAATTTAAGGTATGCCGAGTTATGCAAAATACTTCCCCTTATTACGTGCTCGTTTTTGTCTGTATGGGGCTAATGCTGCTAAATGGCATGAAAAAGGATAAGCAGCTCATTCATTATCTGTTTGCTGTATTTTGTGGCTCGCTTTGCATGGTTGGTGTGCAAAAAATCAGTGCACCAAGTATAGGTGTTTACAGCTATTTAATTGGCTTATTTACCTGTGCCACCTGTAATATGTCTTGGCTGATTTCACGTACTTTATTTCGTGAGCACAAACCTATTTCTACCGTACATATTGTAGTGGCAGGCGCGATTGCGGGGTTAATTATGTTCAACCAAACTTGGCATTATTTAGTAAGTATTGATGTGCAGGTTTTCCCTGATAGCCAATTTATGTGGCGGTTAAAGCAAGGTATGGCCGAAATAACAGTGCTGCTATCTTCCAGTATTCTGGTGCTGTCTTTTTGGGAAGCATTACGAGGTTACAAAGGTAAAACCGACACACAAAAGTTGCAGGCAAAAATTTTTGCTAGTTGCTACTTTTTAGCGGTATTTAATGCCAGCATTTTGCCTAAGTTTTTATTTAGTGAAAGCGAATTTCAACGCTTTGAGCCGCTTATAATTACCTCATCTGCGTTATTGATTGTACTTGCTATGCAGTTAGTGATGTTTTTGCAAAAACGTGCTCATAGTAGCGTGCCTGAATCAGTTGATACTGAAGTAGTGAACTCTGAAGATGTAAGCACAGCTCACAAACAAACTGAGTTGTCTGAAAATAAAGAGGTAGAGCCTGAGATTATCACGGGTATAGAAGCACTGATCAACAAGCAGCTTTACTTACAAAGTAATTTAAAAATCTCTGATTTTGCACAAGTATTAGCAGTACCTGAGTACAAGATTAGCCGCGCTATTCGCCATCATTTTAAAGCCACTAATTTTAATTTATTTATAAATCAGTACCGAGTTCAATACGCACAAACGCTATTACTAAAAGATGAAGCAAGTCATTGGAGTATTCTTAGTATTGCATTGGAAAGTGGTTTTTCTTCGCTTGCTACCTTTAACCGTGTTTTTAAAAGCATTGTTGGGGTAAACCCTAATGAGTTTCGTAAGCAGAACAACTCATTAGTTGAACAACAAATCGTGGAGCTTACTGATTAGCGTTCACAGTGGTTTTTGAGTTAAATGCTCTGCAATGACCTCAAACATAGTTTGTACTTCTATAGGCTTGGCTATATAACCTTGCATCCCTGACTCTTTGGCTTTGGTGAGGTCGGCTTCCATGGTGTTGGCGGTCATGGCAATAATAGGGATATGGGCAAACTTTGGCTGCTCTTTAATTTTATTCGCTGCGGTATAACCATCCATTCTTGGCATTTGGCAGTCCATCAAAATACAATCGAATGTGTCTTTTTCGACAGCTTCAATGGCCGCAATACCATCTTCGGCAATATCAACAATAAAGCCATTTGAGCGCAGTATTTGTGATGCAATTTGTTGGTTAAGCGGATTGTCTTCAACTAATAAAATTCTTGAACCAGCGAGTTTTTTAAAACAGCTGGTATCAATTTTGTTTGTTTTCTTTTTCTCGATACCTAAGACGTGATCCAGTGATTTACATAAGTTAGCTTTGATAATTGGTTTTAATAAAATTTCATCAATATTTTTATCAAGCTTAGTTAAGCTACTTTTTACTTTTTGATTTTCAAATGAGGCAAGAATAATTATTTTCTTAATATTGATAGTAAGTTGTTTTTTTAGGTTATTGAGAAGGGAGCTGTGTTCATCATTAAAAATATGCCAATCAAGGAAAATAAAGTCATAGTCTTGGCAGGGATCTATGTTTAATAGTTTGTCATCATGATAAGAAATACTATCAACTTTTATGCCCAACTTTTCGAGTAATTTAAAAAGGTGCCTTTCTTTTACATGGTCTTGTTCAATTATTAGCGCACTTTTGTTTTTGTAATCGTTTGTATTATAGTTACTTTTTACAGCCGACTTACCAAAAGATGCGGTGAAGCTAAAGCAGCTGCCAGCATTTAGCTGGCTATCAACGTGAATATTGCCACCCATTAATTCAACTATTTTTTTACTGATCACTAAGCCAAGGCCTGTACCTCCAAATTTTCTTGTTGTTGAAATATCAGCTTGAGAAAATGGCTTAAATATCGTCTTGACCTGCTCCTCAGTCATACCAATCCCTTGATCAGTGACTTTAAATTCAATTTGAATATTCTCATCAGTTTGCGATACACATAAGAGTGTTAACTTAACATTTTTATTA
The DNA here is from genome assembly GCF_004792295.1 of Pseudoalteromonas sp. MEBiC 03607. Taxonomy (NCBI): domain Bacteria; kingdom Pseudomonadati; phylum Pseudomonadota; class Gammaproteobacteria; order Alteromonadales; family Pseudoalteromonadaceae; genus Pseudoalteromonas; species Pseudoalteromonas sp. MEBiC 03607. The sequence goes on along the minus strand of NZ_SRRY01000001.1, from coordinate 3,152,483 downwards.
TTTGAAAATTTAATTGCATTACTAAGTAGGTTTAACAGTACCTGATTTAACCTTAACGTATCGCCAATGAGGTATTCGGGAATATTATCATCAATATCAAATATGACCTCAATGTTATGTTTTTCAATCAAGCTACTGGCTAAGTTAGCCAAAGTGGATAAAAGGTCATTAATATTGAAATCATTACTTTCTAATTCTAATTTATTCGCTTCGACTTTTGAAAAGTCTAAAATATCGTTAATGATCCCTAGTAAAGACTTAGCTGATAATTGAATTTTCTCAATGTAATCATATTGTTTGTCAGTTAACTCAGTATCTAAGGCAAGGTAAGCCATGCCTAATATAGCATTCATCGGAGTGCGAATTTCGTGGCTCATATTAGCTAGAAACATTGATTTTGCATTATTTGCAGTATCAGCAGCTATTTTGGCTTTGTTTAAGTCATCAGTGCGCTGGGCAACCTCTTGCTCTAGTGTTTCGGCTGCTTTTTTTAGAGTCATATTCGCTTCATATAACTCCATTGACTTCTGCTCAAGAAGCGCTTCAGCCTCTATTCTAGCTCGGCGCTCTCGCTCTAATCGACGTTTAAAAAGGTTCTCATCCACGCTAGATTACTTTTGTTAGGGTAAAAATGGCCGATTGATAATCAGGTTCAATCTCACTTTTAACGGTCAATGTTTCATTAAAATGTTCGCATGCTCCTTCGATTAACCCCTCAGCTAAATAAGCAAAAGGGTTATATGAGCGATAGAACATTTGCATTTGTGTATCACTAATACGTTGTGTCCAAAAGCTTGGCAGCTCTGCATCACTGTATAGCTTCTTGACTTCGATATGAACGTGACGGTCAATAGTATCAAGGAAGTCAAAGGTGTTACTGACGTTTTTGAAAAAATGTGGGAATAATACAAAGAAGCGACCTAACAGGTACTTACCACAGGCATGTACAAGCTCATCAACAGGCTTATCAATATGTTTACTTAGTGAAGTGACTAGCATGATCAATTCTTTATTATCATAGTTGCCCACACTCGTATAAGCACCATCAGTGAACAGTGAGTTTTCTGTGATTATTTTATCCACTAGTTCATATGAGAACTCATGTTCAACCATATCTATAAATTCAGTAAAAATAATACCTTTCATGCGTAAATCTAACGATTCCTCATAATAAGAGTTTAGATGTAAAAATTAGATTTACAATTTCACACGAGTAAGGGGCATCGTGCTCTATCCTTTATTGACAGATTATTAGCTGACTAACAAGCAAACAGGCAAAAGGGGATTATACTGGTAGTACTTAAGTTGTTCTTTTGTGGTTGGTGTACTGCTTTATGGTTATAGGAACGAGACTGAAAAAACGTTTACTTCTTGCTTTTACCTTTGCTTGCTTTGCTATTTTAGGTGCGCAGACCATTATTAGGCATTTTTGGATTTTGCCCTCTTTCGAGGCAATGGCTAAGCAAAACGACAAAATTGATATTCAACGAGTTCAATCACAACTACAACAAGAAATAGATGCTTTATCGAAAATGGTGTTCGACAGCTCGGCTTGGGACGTCATGTATAATGCAGCCAAAGAGCGCAATGCAGACTGGTTCAACAATGATTATATTATTGCAGATGCGCTTCAACGATTAGACGTTAATGGTTGGTATTTGTACGATACTGAAGCTGTAATTATTGCAGGAGGAAGCTTTGACAATGAGTACCAAGCCTATTCTCCAGTCATTCTTGAGACACCAAAACTACTCATAGATAATGATTTGATTGTTTTACCGAGTGATTTGAATAGTCAATCAGAGCCTTTAATTTCTAAAGTTCACTTTATACAAATTGATAACAAGCCAGCATTAACAGTGTCTTATAATGTTACTAAGTCAGATGGATTGGGCGAACCGACCGGCTCTTTAATGTTGTGGAGTTTTATTGATGAAGCATTTATTGAGACTTTAACGCCCGGGCTTGCCGAGGATATTGGCTATTACGAAGGTGAGGAAGCACAACGTTACTCTGATTACTTAACCACAGTTTTTGGCAAAAAAAATACAGATTTTCAGCCGATCACTTACAATGATCAACTCTATATTGGTGTTGAAGATAAATATTCTAACCTTCTGTTTGTATTATCAATTCCTACCAGAGAACATACCTATGATAAAAATTTATTTGATAGTTCTTTGCTAACCGGGTTAATGATATCTGGTTCTGTGTTTATATTGTTTTATCTTTACATTAATCAGCAAGTTTTACGCCCCCTTAGTAAAGTGAAAGTGTCGGTATATTCGGCAATCAGTAACAACGATTTTAGTATCCGTGCTAATTACCATGGTGACAATGAATTACACCAGTTAGGACAAGGTATTAATGAACTGTTCTCATTAATTGAAACACAGCGCGCTGAACTGTTTGCACGCCATGCAAAACTTGAGCAAATCAGTAATACAGATGCAATGACTTTACTGGCAAATCGTCGAGCATTGGATAAGCATTTAGAAGATCTTGCTAATGATCCGCAATGTGAAGAGACCGCAGTATCATTTATCGTAGCTGATGTTGATCACTTCAAACTCTATAACGACTATTATGGCCATGAACAGGGTGATAGAGCGTTGTGTAAAGTGGCCAAAGTTTTAATGACTATAGCAGCGCCCGAGGATTATTTTGTAGCTCGATATGGCGGCGAAGAATTTGTAATGGTGCTTAGTAACACCGATGCAAAGAGAGCGCTTGGTGTTGCAGAGACACTTCGTAAAGCGGTAGAGTCAGCAGCTATTGTGCATGAAGGACGAAGTGACGTTAAGTTTGTTACTTTATCGATAGGTGTTGCCAGTAAGGCTGCTAATGAGGCGTTTGATTCAGATAGCTTGTTTAAAATAGCGGATGACGCGCTTTATAAAGCGAAAAAGCAAAGCCGCAACTGCTGTGTTGCAGGGTGAAGCTCAGCTATTGCTTTATAGCTGAGCTTCACGCTTTAAATTGCAACTAAGCTTTGCTCAAGCATGGCTTTAATTTGCTTAACAATTTTAGCTTCTGTTTCTGGTTCAAATTGTTGAATACGTGGGGTGTGAATATGCCCTGTAGGGATGTCTGAATTAAGCTCATCACGTAGGCGAATACTACGATACGAGATTTCATTTGATAAGTAGCCGCCGCCACCGCCTTTTACTGCAATCGCACCTTCTAACTCTTTAAGTGATTTTGGCTCAAATGCTTTTTCAAGCGTGACGACTTTATGATTGTCGTTGATTGGGAATGGCCCTTTGGCTTGTTGCATTTGCTTAACTGGTAAGCTGAAAGTTACAAATTCATTGCCCGGAAGAGGGCGGTCGTTAAGGCTCGAAATTTTCGGTGCAGTTGCTGTGCCGCCATACACAATGTTGGCGTTATCGGGCGCCGTTACACTGCGGCGTTTACCCGGAAAGCGTTCAAGGTCAAAGTCTTTACCGCCCATACTAATAGTGGCAATCATATCGACATTGTTAAGCGCGTAATATGGCGCAAGTAATGATTCGATAATACCTTGGTCAAAGTCTTCGTAGCGTACTGGCACCATCACCGTATTGATCTCAGCGCTAATGCCATTGTAATTAATCACTTGGCCATCAAGTAATAATGCCGCAACACCGGATGGGTTACTTTGATTAATATTTCTATCTAAAAGGAACGGATCAAAACCTGTAATTAAAATGCGTTTGTCGGTTTTTTTACTGTAATCAAGGTCGGTGCGGCCACGACTGCCATTTTCAAGCATTGTTAATAACGCGGTTTGTTCACTATCGGTCATTGCAAACTGGGGTTTGCTGGTACGAATAATTTTGCTTGAAAGTAAACGCGCCCAATACAGCTCTCGGTCGTCGAAGCTGTTGGTTTTAATGATACGCGCTTTGGCATCGCGCCATAATTGTTTAGCGTAATCATCAATAAGGTCACTTGCTTGCTGATAACTAGCGGCAGCTTGCCACTGTTTTTCAAATTGATTTACTTGATCAGAAAAAGCACTCAACACCTTTGGCATGGCTTTGCTGGCTTTTTCAATACGCAGTTCTTCAACGGTTAAATTGGCTGCAAATGCAGTAAATGACGAGGCGATTAAACCGGTGGCAAGTAAAACTTTTTTCATGATTATCCTATTTAGTTACAGCACGTTTAGTAGGCTTGCGTTAACTATCCTATGGATAAAAGCCGAGCGCAAATAAAATCGCTCAGTATCAAGTCTGTCTAGCACAGAAAGTGAAATAGTTGAGTGGCACTTTTCTAGCTGTCTTCGTTATATAGGAATTAACGCAAAATGAGCTTTGTTTGTTTAGTTTGAGAGTCTTTCAGTAATCTGCGGTATTTTGCCGGGGTAATGTGCATTATGGCTTTGAATTCTTTAATTAAATGAGGCTGATCGGCAAAGCCACATTCTAGTGCGATAGCTGCAAAGCTCATTTCGGGGTTATCTTTAATCGCTTGTTTAGCAAGTTTTACCCGGTATATTCGCTCAAAATACTTAGGGGTGACACCGCATTGCTCCTTTACTTGCCTTTCAAGCTGGCGTTGACTGAGAGGGGCAAGTTGATAAGCGGTTTCAAGTGGTGTTAACTCAATAAGGTTACGAATTAAGTGTTTTGAGTGTTTGTTACTTTGGTTTATGTTTTTATTATTAGTAAAGTGGCGACTAATAAGCGCAACAAACGCTGCTAAGCTGGCGTTATCTTGCAGTCCTTCAGCTATGGCGCACAGTGAAGGCGTAGCAATCAGCGGATGGTCGTTTCTTTTTAGCTCTGGCAATACGGTTGGGTTAAAGCGAATACCACAAAATTGAGCACCTTTAGAAAAGCTGAGCTTAGAAGCATGAGTTGAGGTTTGTTGAAATGCATAGGGATGCGCAAGAGATTCATCATCCAATAAAACTTCACCTGTAACGGGAAAAATAACCCCAGTTGCACCATCACAAGCCAGCCATTGTTCACCTGCTAAGTGTGCTTTGGCATACCATATAGCCTGTATACTCTCGCCAAGATTGCCCTCTGGGGTTTTTAGTTCTAGCGTTAAATGGTTATTCATTAAACTCCACAGTAGGCTTAAATATCTTCACTACACGATTCCAACTATTAATCGCGTTAATAGCGATGGTGAGTGCAACCAAGCCTGGCTCTGTAAATTGATTTTCTAGGGTCTGGTAGAAAGTATCATCAATCGTTTGTGCTTGTGTCAATTTTTCACACAATTCTAAGGCTAGTCGCTCGTGCTGTGAGTAAATTGGCATGTCTTGCCAAGCACTTAAAGCAATAATACGGTTGTTAGTTACACCGTACTCTCTGGCTTGTTTGGTATGCATAGCAATGCAATACGCGCATTGATTTAGCTGGGATACTCTTAATTTCACTAGTTCCCAAGTCGTTAAGCCGAAAGTTGCCTCGGCTGCTTGTTTAATTAACTGTTCTTGATCAATTAGATGTTTTGTTAATTGAGGTTGTAAAGCAAAATAATTGGCTCGGTTCATGGTGATTCCTAAGCTGTTTGAAGAGCAATAAGTGTAACGATGGCAATAGGCGAAATATTGCAAAAAAACGACATTTATGGTGGCAAATTTACGCACTGGTTCGCACCTTATTCTTAATCCTGCTATGCTACGCCCATTAGCAATCACTGAGTATTTGAGATGATTAACGATAACGATGTAATTGAAACATTAGACGAATTAGAAACGTTTTTACGCCTAGTTGAAAATGGCGGTTTAGGGCTTGAGAATGTAACCGGTGTAGCCCTTGCAACCAACAATAGTGATGGCCGCCCATTTATCGCGGTACTTGATGATAAACATCAACTTTTACTAGGCCGTTACGTAAGCAATGATGTGTATGAAAACGGTAAAGATATGGTACGTTACGGTACTAAAAAACCGCACTAATTAGCAAAGGCTTAATACTAAAAACGGGGCTAGTAGGCCCCATTTTTATTGGTACTCGACAAGTTCTCTATGAATGCTCATTACCAATTCTCTAGGAATACATAATTGATTAGCCAGCGTTTCTAAGTAGTGTTTAGAGATTGCTTGGCTTAAATCAATTGCGCTGGCACTAGCTGCATAGACTTCAATACCCATTTGTGCGTTTGGCACAGCGGCAACTAATTCTGATAGTTGCATTGGTTTTCTTAGCTCATCGAACAGCATGGCCTTTTCTTGTACAGACAATTGCATTGTTTCTACTTGTGCGAAAATTTTTTGTCTTTCCGTTTCATCAATGTGGCCATCAGCATAGGCGGCTGCAATCATAGCGCGCATGAGTAATAATTGCCCATCACTGTGATTATCGTCGATTGCATCAGTAAATGACTGCTCAGGCAGCGTGGCGGGGGTAAAATCAAAACCACGTGAACTCGTTTGCTGAACTGGAGCCGCTTTTTGTTCTGAGTATTGTTTATAGGCTTTCCAAGCAAGGCCACCAACAGCAGCAAGCGCACCATATTTTACGGCTTTTTTACTGCTCTTTTTAGTTTTTCCGCCCATTAAGCTCGTTAGTCCGCCGCCAGCAACACCTCCTAAAAAACCACTCAGCGCACCTGATTTATTTAAATTACCCACTAATTTTTGTAAGTCTTTCATTGTTCTCTCCTTGCATGTGTTTTCTCAGGTTAGGTAATTCGCGCCGAAAAGAAAATGTGAGAAGTGTTACAAAAAACAACAATGAATGAACCTACTGCTGATTTAACTGGGTTTTTAGTCTTAAAACGGAGTTAAATACAAGCGTGTTAATTATGCTTTTCATTCTTTATTTTATGATAATCGTAAAATAAAGTTTGACAATCATAAATCCATTGCGTACTTTTTAGGCTATGAAAATACGAATCAACCTAGATATAGAATTGGCAAAGAACAAAATGCAGCTGAAGGAGCTATCTCAGCGCATTGGTATTTCTATGACCAATTTATCATTACTAAAAAACGGAAAAGTGAAAGCGATCCGCTTTAGTACCCTTGAAGCTATTTGTGAAGAGCTTAATTGCCAACCCGGCGATATTTTGGTGTACGAACGCGATAGCGAATAACTTTACAACGCAACAGGATTTTGGAGGGCATATGCTCAACCGTGACTATTTACTACCCGGCATAGCAGCAGGATTACTCGCTGTCATTTTTCCCATGTACTGGATTTCAGTATTTGGCGAAACACTTGATGGCTTAGGCGAAGCGCTTAAGCTCGATTTGCAAAGCTTAAACTTTTCAGACCTTGTGTTTGTACTCATTGGTGCACTTGAAATCTATGTGTACCTGAGTTTACGCAAGGCACTAAAAGATATGTTTGATGTTGAAGGCGTTCGCATCTTGTTATGCGTGTTAGCCGTGCTGGTATTGGCTTTTCATGCCACTGTGTTATGCGATGTTTATCTTGCCGTTGCTGGCGATAAAGTATCGAGCGATGTGGTTGAAAGTATTTCAATTATTGCCATGGTGGTCTCGGCTGGGAGTTTAGGCTTGTATGCGCTAGTGGGTTTGATCACCGCCGCGTTATTACTGACAAAACGCCATGGAATGTCGTCGTTGCTAACGGTGTTTTCTATTCTACTGTTACTGATGTGCATCTTACAGCTAACGGTTATTTTTGCTTATTTGAATGTGTTTTTATTCCCAGCAGCATTATTAATTTTAATGGTGTTCTTTATCAAAAAACCTGAACAAATCGAAGTAGTTTAAGGTCGCTTTGAGATACAAGGGATAGAGTATGGGCTGGTTTAAAACAATTTTGTTAACACTATTTTTGTCATCTGTTTGGGCTGCAATCTGTGTGTATGGTGGTGTTAGTGGTTGGTTTTTAAAACCCATCGCCGAAACGGGCAACACTGAGCAATTTATTGCCAACAGTCAGGCGCTGATTGCCAACAAACACGCAAACATAGCTCATGTTTTGATTGAAAATGGCCAAGTGGTTTTTCAAGATTACTCAAAAAGCAAAGATGAAATAACCGCCAATACTCTGTTCCCAGTGGCATCACTGAGTAAATTTATTACCGCCTATGGTGTGATGAGTTTGGCTGAGCAACAACAAATTCGTTTAGATCACGCGATTAATGAGCAACTGACGGGTTGGCAGTTACCTGAATCAGAGTTTGATAATCAAACAGTTAGCCTTGCTCATCTGTTATCTCATACTGCGGGGCTTGGTGATGGTTTAGGCTTTGCTGATATTGAGCTAAATGAAGCCGTACCAAGCTTGCTTGCGTCGCTAAACAAGCCGCTATCATCAACGGGTGTGCGTGAAATTAAAGTCACCAAGCCTGTGGGCGATTTTCAGTATTCTGGGGGCGGCTATTTGATGCTGGAGCTGCTGGTAGAAGAGAAAACCAATCAACGCTTTGCAACTTGGATGGCTGATAACGTCTTTAAGCCAGTTAATATGACTGATGCCAGTTACAATGTACTAACTGAGTTAGACAACATCGCACCTGCATATGATAAAAGCGGGCAAGCTGCTGGGCATTTTCAATACGCATCGGCAGCGGCAACAGGTTTATTAGCAAGTAGCCATGATTTAATCGCTTTAGTTAACGCATTAACATCACCTCAAAAAGGACAGTTAAGCTCACAAATGATTAGCACTATGCGAGCGCCTTTGGCAATTAGCTTAGGCGCACCAATTTGGGGGCTTGGTACCATGCTTTATGCACCAACAGCATCGGGAGATTTTGTCTTTGGTCATGATGGCGCAAATGAGCCGGCAATAAATAGCACGCTTCGCATTAACCCCGATAACAATGATGCAATCATCGTACTTAGCAGCGGCGGTGAACATATTGCATCAAAACTCGGTTATGAATGGACGCTTTGGCAAACCGGATACCCTGACTTTTTAGCGTTTGATATTGCCCTGCAAAGCGCTTTTGTACCTTGCTTAATAGGCCTTGGCGTCATCTTCATAGGTATGATTATTGTGCGTTTCAAAAAACGAAATAAGTAAATGATGTAAGGTCTTAATTATTTTCTACTTTACCTTTTAATTCGTTGCATTGTCATTGTTCATTAACGTGAACAGCTATAGTATTTGTTTTAAATTGATTTATCAGGGTAGGGCAAATGTTACGTTTTTTTTCTATAGACCAAGGTGTGATCACAGAAACTGAGCCAGCTGCAGATACGCCTCTTGTTACTTCTATTAAAAATGCCCACTGGATTGACACCATAAATCCGACTGAAGAAGAGCGACAAGCGCTGGCAAGCACCCTTAATATCACCTTACCCGGTGCTGATGATGTTGAAGAAATCGAGGCATCTTCCCGTTGTTTTATCGACCACGAAGGCCTACATGTGCATGCGCTTTTTATGTCACCAAATGAAGGGCGCTTTAATACGGTGACAGTGGCTTGTTTGTTAAAAGACAACTGTTTGCTGACAATCCGCGATGATGAATTAGCCGATTTTCGTTTATTACGACTTCGCGCTCGTAAAGGGCAAGTGGCGTGTGATAATCCCAAGCAACTTTTAGTGACTCTGTTTGACCAAAAAGTCGAAAACCACGCTGATATGCTTGAAGATATGCATCACCAGTTAGAAAAACTCAGTGCCTATGTACTTGAAGAGGACGACTCAGATTTAGAAGAAGCCGTCAGCCGGATCTCGCGCCTTGAAGATAACAACGGTAAGGTGCGTTTATGTTTGATGGATACGCGCCGAAATATTTCGTTTTTACTGCGTCATTTAGGTGCACCAACTGAAGACCGCGAGTCACTACGTGAAATTGTACTCGATATTGATACCCTTATGTCTCACTGTACATTTTTGTTTGATAAGGTGAATTTCTTAATGGACTCGACTCAGGGTTTTATTAATATCGAACAAAACCAAATTATTAAAACCTTCTCAATTGCCTCTGTGGTGTTTTTACCTCCGACCGTCGTTGCCAGTATTTATGGGATGAATTTTAATAGCATGCCTGAGCTGCAATGGGCATGGGGTTACCCGTTTGCGATTGGCATCATGTTGCTGTCTGGCTTTGCACCTTATTTGTTCTTTAAACATAAAGGTTGGCTGTAGCAAAGCATAAAAAAGCCCAGCAAATGCTGGGCAAGGGGTCTTCGGATAGACCTAGGGGGTTTTAGCCTTTCAATTCGCCAGTAGACGATTCGATATGCGCACGAACAAACCATTGGAATTGTTCTAGATCAGCCAGTTGGCCGGTGATCATATCTTCAGAAACTGGGTCTAACTCAGCAAGCTTTTCGATAGCTGCACGGTGATCTTTATTAACGCCGTTATACACTTTATCAAGCGCTGTTAGATGGTCAGTGACTAAGCCTTTGCCAATTGAGTAGTCTTGCCAAGTGCGACGATCAACAATTGATTGCGGTGTGCCAACAGGTACGCCGCCCATGGTTGCAATTCGCTCTGCAATCGTATCAGTCATCTCTTGCACTGCGCTTACTTGTGGGTCTAGCATTTCGTGTACACCAATGAAGTTAGGACCAACAACATTCCAGTGAATGTGTTTTAAAGTGAGGTGTAAATCGATTAAAGCGACCATACGCTGGTCTAAAATTGCAATCGTGTCAGCTGCAGCTTGGTCTTTAACACCGGGTGCTGTAAATTCTGCGATTTTTGATGATGAATTACTCATTACTCCTCCGAGATTATCTATAAATTTCCTTTCGCTTTTAGTTTAAAAGCGCGCTTGATTAGGTAGAAGCAAACGTTGTGCCTAAAATGGAATTTTGTTAACTGGTTGAATTTATAGGGTTAATTTTATTTTGTTTTGAGGTGGAGTGGTTGTGATGAGGTATGAGTATGAAAACTCTGCACACCTTCTGTAAAAAATTCAGTGTGCAGATACAAAGTTACGACTTAAGAAAGTAATGCCGCCGCTAAACGAACAAAGTCAGATGAGGTTAGAATTCCCACTAAGTTGTTATCTTTATCAACCACCGGCATGCAGCCATGACGATTTTCAACAAAAAACTTAGCAACTTCGTGTAGCGGCTGCTCTGGTGAGATACTGGTAAAATCAGTGGCCATAATATCAACCACTTTAGTTTGCTTTTCTTTGCGTTCAAGGGCGCTGGCGCTGTAATTCGCCATGATATTCATTACATGAGCAATCATGATTTTTTGCGTTAACATGCCAACTAAACCACCGTGCTCATTGATCACTGGAATATGGCGGACATTTTTCTCTTTCATTAGATTATGCGCGTCATGCAGGGTATTTTGCGCGCTAATGGCGAATGGGTCTGGCGTCATCAAATCACTAACTAGGTGTGTCATGGCTAAATCCTTACAATTAATCAAGCTGTGGTAAGTCTAGCGCTTATCGACTTAATTGCACTTTAGTGAGATCAAAGTTTTAGTGATTAACTGTGCATGTACCTGCATTACTTTGCTGACAATAATGAAAGTCTAGGTAATAGTGAGACTTGGCTGGTCGCTCACCTTTTGTTAGGTATTGATACATCAATTCGGCAGACAGGCGTCCCATTTCAAATGGATTTTGACCAATATTAGCCGATGATAATCCTTGTTTTAATACTTCTAATTGCATTTGTTCTGTATCGGCAGAAACAATGACCACCTCTTTACTGGCAATACGTTGTTTCTGTTTAGCAATCACTTTTGCGTAGTTAGGATTAAATTGGGCAAAACCTGCTACAGCTAAAAATAGTGGTGGGTTTTCAATATTAAGTAGTTTGTCGAGCTGACCCAGTGATACTTCACGTTTTCCTAAACTATATAAAGGGCAGCGGTCAAACTCGCTCCAGCCATTTTCACCAGTTAAGCGTTTATCTTTTTGCCCTGATAACGCATAACGAACACCTTCAATGCGTTTGTTTAAATTAGGTGTTGTAGAATGTCCAGATTGAATACAGACTTGGTTAACTTCTTTGTCAGTGAATTTTTTTAGTTCGTTCCCTAAAGCCACACCATAATCAAAATTATTAGTACCCACATAGGCTAAACGATACTGCTGATCATCTTCGAGCAAATCAGAGTCAAAGGTAATTACAGGAATATTATTGTCTTTAAGCTTTTTTAAAGCGCGTTCAACGAGGTAATTAGAGTCTGTTGTAGCGATTAATAAACCACTAATGTTGTTTCTGCGAACGAGGTCGGTGATCACTAATACTTGCGTGCGAATATCTTGAAAGTCTTTAGGGCCATCGTAAATACATTCAAAATCGAGATGCTGTTTTGCAAATTGCTCACACCCTTTAAAGGCTTGCTGATAGAAGCTATCGTTTTTGGTTTTACCCACAACAGCAACAACATATTTAGCCTGAATAGGCAGGGCAAAAAGCCATAAGCTGGCACAAATAAACAACCAGTTTAATTTAAAATTTAATAATACTTTTAAAGACATAGCACTACATATTGCAAATTAAGTATAAGCACGGACTAATTATAGTGGTAGAGTTTGAATTTACAAGATTAATACAAAAGCATTTACCAATTTGGTCTATTTGGTTCTTTATTCTGGTTTTGGGTGTTGATTTCGACTCGATTACGGCCATTATTTTTCGCTTCATAAACCGCTTTGTCTGCGCGATTCACTAAGCTTTCAAAGCTGTCATTTACTTGCCAGTTAGTTAATCCAAAACTAGCGGTAACCGATATACGATGCTCTTGAAAAGCTATTTGACTGGCTTCAATGGTTTTACGAAGACTGTCTAAAAATTGTCTCGCTGAGCTGATGTCGGCTGCAAAGAATAGCAGTAAGAATTCTTCACCACCAAGGCGACAACATAAGTCTTCTTTTTTTAAATGGTGTTTCATTAAATCAGAGAACACTTCGAGTACTAGATCACCGCCATCGTGACCGTATCTATCATTAATTTGCTTGAAGTAATCAATATCAACAACGCAGGCATAAAGGCTAGAAGTTTGGTTCGGGCTGAATAATTGCTGTTGTTCGATAATAAATTGCAGTCCGCGGCGGTTATAAAGTCCGGTAAGTGGATCTTTTAAAGACAGCTCCAAATAACGTTTCTTTTCGTCAACTAATAGTGTCGTGATGAGTCCAAGACCTGTCATAACAAATACAGTTGCATGGGCAATTACAGTAAGTGAATAAAGGGTTGCTAAGTTGTGCTCATGGGTAATGATACTCAGTTGTGAAATGGGCACTAACAGTAAGATACATTGCGCCATCGACAACACAGTATTGCCTATATTTTTCTCACATACAGCACGCTTTGTTGTGTAGTAAATCAGTGCAGGTAGCACGCTTAATGTATAACAAGCTTCGACTAAGGCCAGTTGGTTAATATTTTGAGTAAGGATGGCAAATACAGAAAAAATAGCCCCATGAGCAATAATTATCTTATTAAATCGACAGAGTTCGTCGTGGTTATAAATAGATAATTGCAGCAATGTCATGGAGATCATATAAATCACCACACCAGAGCGAAAGCTCGGCGCAAGGTTGAATAGATCTTGGATCCAAAGCCATGCAAAGCCAATTACACCGAGGTAAAAGAATAGATTAAATAGGTAAATTGAGCGGTTATTAAAACTACTGCGCATCAGGCGCGTAGCTATAATGGAGCAGGTTACTACCGTAATAAGTAAGAAGACGAAAAAGCCGTGGTAAAAGTAATTCTCTACGTTACTAGCCATGAATCGCACTGAAAAGATCTAGATAAATAAATCTTAGCACAGGGTAAATTTCTCATCTTAAAATCTTAAAGTGCGACTGCCAAAAGCTATGTACGTAATGACGTAATACTGCCTAGCAAATCTTGCTCATTTAAAACAAACTAAACATCACTGAAGCGATTAATAGTATTGCCATTAAGTAGTTAAATGCTTTTAAGCGCTTTGGGCTGGCAAGCCAGTGTTGAAGCTTTTCGCCAAGTAGAGTCCACGAGCTGACGCATGGCAGATTAATTAAACCAAATATGTGGCTTACTATTAACACAGAGGTGAGGTTTTTGTCTGGGGCATACAAGCTTACTGCGCTTAATGCCATTGCCCATGCTTTTGGGTTCACCCATTGGAAAAGTGCAGCCTGAATAAAGGTAAACGGCTTACTTTCACTATTGGCTTTTTGTTGAGCGCTACTTGTGGCAATTTTAAACGCCAGATAGAGTAAGTAAGCAATACAAAACACTTTTAATATCAAGTAGCTTGGTGGAAATAAATCAAATAGTTGCATGATGCCAAGGCCCACTAAAACCAGCATCAACATAAAGCCAAGCGTCACGCCAAGTAAGTGTGGTGTGGTTCTTTTAAAGCCAAAGTTGGCACCTGAGCTCATCAACATTAAGTTATTCGGTCCAGGAGTAATTGATGACACCAAGGCAAATAACGCCAGGGCTGTTAAAATTTCAAAACTCATTGCTATCTCTCCACTTTAATTTTATGCAATTATAAGTTGAAATAAGCGCAATTTTTGCGCTTAATGTTGCTATATGTATTCAAATTTCACAATGTAAAATGAAAAAAGATAAAATTAACGACAGAATATTGCATGAGCTTAAATGCAATGGTCGAATTGCCAATGCGGAGCTGGCAGATAAAGTGGGTTTATCGCCATCGGCATGCCTTCGTAGAGTGCAAGAATTAGAAAAACTTGGGGTTATTGCGGGGTATCGAGCAGTGATTAACAACCAAGCTGTGGGCCTAGGATTTATCGCTTATGTTGGGGTTGGCTTAAATGAGCACTCAACAGTATCTCAGCGAGCATTCGAGCAAGCCCTTGAGTTTATTGATGAAGTAAAAGAGTGCCACAATGTAACTGGCTCGTTTGAATATTTGCTGAGAGTCGAGACGGCAGATCTTAAGTCTTATAAAGCGTTTCATGCTGATGTGCTCGGCTCTATCCCACAAGTACGCACCATTACAACGCATGTAGTAATGGAATCACCCAAAGATGAACGTGCATAACGACAAAGTTTAAGCTTTTTAGTTGTTATTACTGATTTATAAAAACACATAGGCAGCAGTAAGCTGATACATAGCCATGCCTCAGTTACTGAATTTGCATCAAAACGTTAGCCGTCATTGGGAATACCATGTTGCCATCTTCAACTTTTATACGTAAGTTTTCAAAACGTGTGTTAAATGCAAGCGCCGTCTAGAAAGCACGTTTTACGCAAACTCTAAATCAATATTTTTTAATGCTGCACGGGTTCAATCACTAAAATCAAGCTTTATGACAATTTCGTGAAGATTGTGATAATGTAACTTTTTATCGTTTCTTTGCTTTATAATGCCATTTTATTTGTATGATAAACTTGGGTTTAGCTTGGAGTTAGTATGGTTTCACGTCGAGATTTTTTAGTAGGGGCGGGCACGTTAGCTTTTTTAGGATTATCAAAAAGTGCCATAGGAAAGGTGTCATTAGGTGATTTAAAAACAACGGCTGTCGGCTTTGGCCCGTTAATTCCCGATCCAGATAAGTTGCTCGATTTACCTGAGGGCTTTAGTTATCAAGTAGTTTCAAGCCTAGGTGAGAAAATGTCTGATGGTTTTACGGTACCCGATAAAGCCGATGGCATGGGCTGCCTTGCACTTGGTAATGACCGTGTTGCATTAGTGCGAAACCATGAGCTAAAACCAAAAGATTTAAAGAAAGCTGAAGCAAGTATTGCTAACCATAAAACGCCCCTGGCTTTTGATACTAACAGTGACGGTGTGGCGTTACCCGGTGGCACAAGTCATATCGTTTATAACTTAAAAACCCATCAAAAAGAGCAAGAGTACTTGTCATTAGTTGGCACTATTCGTAACTGTTCTGGCGGTATCACGCCATGGGGCACCTGGCTTACGTGCGAAGAAACCACCGATACTAAAGCCGATGGATTTAACCAAGACCATGGTTATATTTTTGAAGTACCCGCAAGTAGCAAAGGCTTAATTAAACCTGAGCCGTTAAAAGCCATGGGTCGATTTAACCACGAAGCGGCTGCCGTTGATCCGCGCACAGGCATTGTTTATTTAACTGAAGACAAGGGTGATAGCGTCTTTTATCGCTTTATTCCAAAAGAGTATGGCAAGCTGCATAAAGGCGGGCAACTACAGGCTATGGTGGTAAAAGGTAAGCCACAATTCGATAGCCGTAACTGGAACAATAAAGCCATGAGGCTACATCAAGAGCTTGAGGTTGAGTGGGTAAATCTAGATAACCCAGAAAGCCCGAAAGACGACTTACGGCTACGTGGATACAAGCAAGGCGCGGCACTGTTTGCTCGCGGTGAAGGTATTCATTGGGGTGATAAAGAGCTTTATTTTTGCTGTACCAATGGTGGTAAAAAACAACTTGGTCAGGTTATGAAATATCAACCATCAGAATTTGAAGGCACCGATAAAGAAGCACAGCAACCCGGTAAAATCTCGTTGTTTGTAGAAAGTACCAGCAAAACCTTTTACAACTTTGGCGATAACCTAACCGTGTCACCTAATGGGCATTTAATTGTCTGTGAAGACCAATACACCGATGTGGTTGATAACCATCTTCGTGGTGTTACACCTCAAGGCCAAGTTTATAATTTTGCCCGTTTGGTTGCGCAAACTGAGCTGGCAGGTGCCTGTTTTTCACCGGATGGAAGTACCTTGTTTGTTAATGTTTACTCACCTTCTAAAACGCTAGCTATAACAGGCCCATGGCACCAGTTTAGTGTTTAATTCTGTAGGCACTCTTTTATGAGTGCCTCAATTTACTGGAAGCTGTTAATATAGTTGGTCCGCATAGCCATGAATTCTAATTATTCTTACAGTTCACTTTATTAGCATGCTTGGCAATCCATTTAGTCATTTTTTTCATTAAAGCGGGTGGAAAATCATGGCCCATTCCGGGCACAACTTTTAACTTACTGCGCTTTATTAACAGAGCGGTGTTGATGCCCGCAGACAGTGGCATAACAGGATCAGCACTGCCGTGAATCACTAACGTTGGGGCTTTAATCTTCTTTAAAAGTTGCTCGCGATAGGGCGTTGCGGCAATGGCTGCAAGCTGACGTTTAAAGCCAGTTTGATTCGTGTTGGCACGCTCAATATAGCGCTCAGCATTGGCATATAAAGCGTGTTCATCTTGTGGGTAGGCCGGGCTGCCAATGAGTTGGTTCAGCCGAACATTGTAATCAATCGCAGCTTCTTTATTACTGCTACGGGGGCGTATTTTAGCGAGCTTTACCAACAGGTTAATGTTTGAACCCGAAAACGATAACGGCGAGCTGCTCGACATAATTGAAGTTAAGCTCAGTACACGTTTTTTATACTTTGCCGCGGCAATTTGCGCAATCATGCCTCCCATCGAAGCCCCCACTAAGTGCGCTTTTTTGATAGCCAGTGCATCCATTAATTCTTTTACATCGCGAGCCATGTCATCGAGCGAATAGGGCAGTTTTGCACGAATGGGTAATCGGCGGCTAAGCCAATGTTTTACAAGACTCGGCTTGCCTAACTCATCTAACGATGAAGATAGCCCTGCATCACGATTATCAAAACGAATAACCCGAAAACCTTTTTCGACTAAGCCAAAATAAAGCGACTCTGGCCAAACGGTAAATTGAGCACCTAAGCCAATAATCAAGATGATCACAGGCGCGTTTTCATCGCCTTCATCTTGATAACTAATACTGATACCGCTGGCTGTAAGGACATGTTCCATAGACCGACAAATAAGCTTACGCAGGTATCATCAGCTTAGTGTGTGAAGTTGGCAGTTTAGTGACAGCAAGAAAAATAGACAGCACATGACTGCATGCTGTCTATTTTCAGGGAGTTTTCTTAGAAGTAAGCGGTAACGCCAATCCAGAAGTTACGGCCTTTATCTTTAACGTTGTAGTCGTCTGTGAATGTGACTTCGCTAACTACACCGCGGCCTGTTAGGTATTCATACTCACCATCGCCATTTAGGTCGGTATAGCTTGTGCTATACGAGGTGAAATCTTCGTCTAATAGGTTGTTTACGCGGGCATTGATTTGCACGTACTCATTTACATAAAACTGCGCACCTAAATTAAGTAGGTTGTAATTTTTGTAGTACAGCGCTTTGTCGTGCACGTTATCCCAGCCGCGGTAACGGTCTGAACGATATACACCTTGTAGGTATAGGTTCATAAAGTCAGTCGCTTCCCAGTTTAGAGTAAGGTTTGCCATGTGCTCAGCGGAGTTCGTTAGTGGCTGACCTTGCTCTGGGCCGCTCTTTTGTTCGCTATCAGTCCAGGAGTAGTTACCGTTAACAGACACTGTTTTGGTGATAGTATATTGGCCTGCAATTTCAACACCTTGTAGGTCTACTTCGTCGATATTGATTTTTTGGCTATAGCTATCGTAGCCAAGTTGATCGTACTGACCTAAGTTCACACAAGGGCGTACATCGTTAGTTTGCTCACAGCTTAAAATAGTGTCGCCGCTGGCAATTTTGTCTTCAAACTTGGTGTTGTAGTAAGTCACATTGATGTTGTGATCGCCATCAAGCGAAGTCCAGTAAAGGGCGATTTCAGAGTTCACACTGGTTTCTGGTTGTAAGTCTGGGTTACCCGCAAACGGGCTTGTGCCTTGACCGCCAAATCCGGTAATACCGTCATAAAGATCAGTGGTTTGTGGTGTTTTATAACCCGTACTTACACCCCCTTTTAGCGTCCAAGTGTCGGAGAGGTTATAGACACCGTAAACGCGCGGTGATACTTGGCTACCAAATACATCATGATCATCGTAACGAGCGCCTAATGTGAAGGTAAAGTTGTCAGTTGCCATCCAGTTATCTTCGGCAAAGATTGAGTACATGTTTTGCTCTTGTACTTTACCTGCTTGGTCACTTTCAAGACCAAATACACCGTCTTTTAACTCGCCATCAATTAATTGACCACCAATTGCTAGATTATGGCTACCAAAGCTGCCTGTGATAGGAATATCAAAGCGTAAGTCATAGGTATACTGGCTGCTTTCTAGTGGGCGAGCAGGGCGCGGTAAGAATGTTTCTTCAGCTAAGTCTTTACGTGCTTGCTCGTCCATTTCTTCGTATTCGCCCGTACCATCGTACATCGCTTGCAGCTTCAATCGCTCGCTTACACTTAGCGGTAAAGTACGGCCATTATTTTGTGTATCAACATAAGAAACCGAGGCCTTCACCGTTGCCCAATCAAGCTCGCCATCGTAGCTGAATGACCACCATTCACGATCAAACTCTTGGTCTGCTGCATAACCTGCACGCGGGTTTACTTTGCCGCGGCGGTCTTGCCAAATTGATTCAATATTATCTTTAGTGCCAAGTGGGTAAGTAATGGTGCCTGATTCAATGTCGTAGCTTGGCGTGTTGTCGTAAACTTGGCTTGAGTTATCATAATCAAAACGTAAATGATGAGACTCAAACGGAGTATAAGTTAACGTAAAGCCATACTGCTCGTTGGTGTTATCAACGGTACGGCCACCACTCCCAAAGCCTAATGAACGAATATGTACAACACCATTAGGATCGGTTGCTGGTTCAAATGTTGGCGATGATGCTTGTTGCTCGTAAACACTGCCGCGTACACCTAAACTTAAAACGTCTTTGATAAGCGGGCCCATCACACTAAAGTCAGTGGTGATGTCATCACCAAAATCATCGTTTTGTTGTAATGAACGACTAAATGAAACAGCACCGCTCCAGCTATCAGTGTGCTTTTTAGTGATGATATTGATTACACCACCCAGTGCATCTGCACCATAAAGCGTTGATGCAGGGCCGCGAATAACTTCAACACGCTCAATGGCATCAACCGGTGGTACGTGGTTAAACGCGTTGCCACCAAAATTGTTTGGATAAATATCGCCATGGTTATTTTGGCGTTTACCATCAATGAGTAACAGGGTGTATTCACCTGTTAAACCACGCATACTCACACTGCCTTGGCCGGTTTTATCACGAGTTGTGCCAATGTCGATACCTTCTAAATACTGAACAGCATCAAGCACTGAGGTGAAGGAATGAGACTTAATATCTTCATTGGTGATAATTGAAATACTTGCAGGTGCTTCGGTAACTTTTTGCTCAAAGCCTGTTGCAGTAATCACTAAACGTTCCATATCTTGTTTAGGCTTAGCGTCATCAGCAAAGGCTGAAAAATGTGTTGCTATGGCAAATGCCAGTAAGCTTGGTTTTATTGATTTCATTGTAGGTTTCCAGTTCTTTATGTTGATTTTCCCTTTGAGGAACGGTGCGTATAGTACAGAAATTAAAAATACAATCAATAATTATTCGTATTTAGATTTTTGGATCTTAACTCATTAAATAATATTTTTTAGTTGAGTTGTTTTGGTTCTTAGCTAATTAATGCGGTGTTACAAATGAGCTGTAGATTAAATACTCTTAGCAGAGGTTATTGAGGTATATTGTTTTAACCATCACAATTAAAATTTTAGTAATGAATTCAGATATCTCTTTAGCGCGCTTTAAGCAGTTTCCTGTGCTTATGTGGATCTTCTTATTTGGCTCGTTTATTACCCGTGGCAGTTATTACATGGTGTGGCCATTTCTTGCGGTGATCTTGTACGAAAAGTTTGCGTTATCGGCGACTGAAGTCGGTTTGGTACTTACCAGTGCTGCCGTGATTTCGGTGTTCACCAGTTTTATTGGCAGCAGCCTATCCGATAAAGTGGGCCGGCATACGCTGATGTACATTACCGGCGTGCTGTATATCATTTCTTTCTCGCTGTTGGCTGAGGTAGAAACGGTGGCCGGTTATGTGATTGTAATGACCTTATGCTCGATAGCAACCGCACTTTGGCGACCATTAACCAGCGCGGCGATTGGCGATATTATTGATGATGCACAAACTCGCGAGCTGGCCATGCAGTCGCTGTACTTTATTGTAAATGTGGGCTGTGCGGTGGGGCCATTAGCTGGGGTATGGCTAGGTTTAACAGGTGAGCAGTCGAGCTTTTATATTACCGCAGCAGCATTTGCTATTTTATTGGTGCTACTTGTTTGGGGCTTCAATTTTAGTGATAAAGCCGCAAAAAATACTGCCGTAATTGACGAGCCCGAAGAGAAAAAACCAGCTGTACAGGGCAAGCAAATCTTACGTATTTTATTTGCCGATAAACTGCTGCAATGTTTAATTTTAGCCAATATTTTGTGCATGTTTATTTATGCGCAAATGGATAGTTCACTCATACAATACCTCACTCGTGCAGAGGCACCCGATCTACTTGCACTTATTTCAGCGCTGATATTTACCAATGCGTTAGTGATCATTTCGAGTCAATTTCTGCTGTTAAAAATGATGGCACGATTTAACCTAACGGTGCGAATTCAAATTGGTTTAGTGCTATTAATGGTGTCGCAGTTTTGGCTAGCACTTAATCCAATCGATTTATTTTGGGGCTGGATTGGTGCAATAGTGGTGATGAGTTTGGCCGAAACCATTTTATTTCCGACGATGAACGTGCACCTCGATAGGCTCGCGCCATCTCATTTACGTGGAGCTTACTTTGGCGCGGCTTCGTTTTACGATTTAGGGTTTGCTTTAGCGCCGCTCGGTGGCGGTTTAATTTTAGATTATTACGATGGCCCAACCTTGTTTTTTGTCGCGGGAGGGCTTTGCCTTGTAGTGATTTACTTATACGCCATACTTGAAAAGCTACCCAGACCAGATTTTGCAAACTCATTATCAAAGTAAATTTATAACGTGAAATTGCACAACAGCTGCTACCTTTATAACTCACACATTTAACGTTGAGGTGTAACATGGCTGTTTCTGCAATCCCAAAAGGTTTCCATGCGGTAACCCCGTATTTGGTTATTGAAGGTGCCACTAAGGCGATAGAGTTCTACAAACAAGCTTTTGCTGCTGAACTTGTAATGCAAATGCCTCTGCCTGATGGTGGGGTGGCGCATGCTGAAATAAAAATTGCCGATTCTCATATTATGCTTTCTGATAATTGCCAAGATGTGCAGTTTAAATCGCCGCAACAACTTGGTGGCACACCTGTGACCATTATGCTGTATGTTGAAGATGTCGATGCTGTTTTTGCTAAAGCCTTGTCGCTTGGCGCGAAAGAGCTACGCCCTGTGCATGACCAATTTTATGGTGACAGATCAGGGACTCTAGAAGACCCTTTTGGCCATATTTGGACTATAGGCACACACAAAGAAGACCTAACCGAACAAGAACTTATGCAGCGCATGGGCGAGCTTATGAGTAAAGAGCAGGATGCTTAAAAAGTTGTTTCAACCGACATTCCTATTTGCCATGAATCAACGTCTTGGTAACTGCCCAGAGGCGTACTAAAGTCGATATGGATAACATTATCGTTACTTGAGCGCGATGAGTAGAGGCGAATACCCACACCCGCACTGGTTAGCATTGAATCTGAAATATTCGCAGTTTCAGTGCTGCCAAATGCCTGCCCAACATCAACAAAGCCAACAAAGCCTACATCTACGAACTGATACAAATTAATATTAGGGTACATTCTTAGCTCAGCCGTTGCTTGTACGCTTGAAGTACCATGTTGGTAACTTTCTGGGAAGCCACGCATACCTTCTTCACCGCCAACAGCCAGTGGTTTGTCAGCAAATTCATGGTTTTGCCAATGACCATTTACATGCGCATAAAAAGCAAATGAGTCTGACCAGCGATAGTTCATTTGTGCTTTTGAATAAAGCGCTAAACGGTCATCAAGCTCAGTTCCGACATTGCCTTTTATTCCAGCGGCAAATCGATACAAGGCGTTATTGTTAAACCACGCTTTGGTAAGATTTGTATCAAATAAAAAGCCTTGGCCAAAATTTACGGTATCGATGGCAAACTTTGAATTTAGCTCCCAACCGAGGTTAACGTCTTCGTTGTGGTTTATTAGGTCAATATCGTGCAATACGGCGTAATTGTCCTCTATCCAATGTAATCCTACCCAAGGCGCTGCAATGGTGTAATCGTTAAGGCCTGCAAGCAAAGGCTCTGTTTCAAAAGGTCGGTAACTGACATCTTGGTAGTCAATCCCAGCAAGCCAGTGGAAGGTTTGCTGGCTGTCTTGCGATAAAATTCCGCCGTAAGCAAACTGGGCGATTAATTCATCAGTAAAAAACTCTGAACGAGTCATGCCATTTTGATAGATATAACTTTTTTGCTTTTGAGATTGTGCAAAGTAGCGCATTAGTGCGTCACTGCTGCGTTGATAAAAAGGCTGATGATAATCCACTAAAAAGACTTGCCCGTCATCGTAATCATCAGCTTGTAAAGTGAGAGTTGCATGAGGTTGCCAAGGCACTGGCATCTGCAGTACAGAGTGGTAGCCAGAGCGTTCATGATCTGATTTATACTTTAATGATGCGCGAATACCGTAGCCTAAAAAGTTTTCTTCTTTAAAGCCTAAGCTGTACTTATTATTGCCGCTACTACGGCCAAAATTAATGGTTGGTAATAAACTCCAGGTATCCCACGTATCGATTTGCACCACGCGTGGCTCATCTTCAAGGCAGTCGTTTGTATAGCTAATTTTGGCATCTCTTAAGTATTTTTTGCCGCGTAGGATGCGCTCTGCTTCTTGAAGCTGACGTTCGCTAACTTGGTCGCCTTCTTTAAAAGT
Organism: Pseudoalteromonas sp. MEBiC 03607; assembly: GCF_004792295.1. Classification (NCBI taxonomy): domain Bacteria; kingdom Pseudomonadati; phylum Pseudomonadota; class Gammaproteobacteria; order Alteromonadales; family Pseudoalteromonadaceae; genus Pseudoalteromonas; species Pseudoalteromonas sp. MEBiC 03607. The sequence continues at coordinate 3,128,995 of NZ_SRRY01000001.1, read as the reverse complement.
TATCTGTTCGCTGATTACGTTTTTCTTGGTATCAATATGTAGCCAATTGATAAAGCGATGCAGTGCAGTCGTTTCAGGATCATTGGGGTCAAAAATCGTGTGTGTATCAATGTTGAGTTTATCAACGAAGATGTCTTTATCTTCACTCAACTCAGTTGTAGGTTTGCTTTTTACTTCACAAACAACATCTAAGCTTAAAGGTTCTTTTGCATAAACTGTCCCTGTAGCAGTGCATGAAAATAATAAAACGGAGGTTATTTTATTCATCTTTGTTATGCCTACTAAATACCAAGGAGACGCGGCGATTTGCTTTATCAACCTTTAAATTCTTTACAGTTCTCAGCATAAAATCGCTAACTTAAGAAAAACTTAACTAAAACTTAAACTTGATTGAAGATTGTAAGGTTATGATTAATAAGGGATATGATAATCAACTAAGGCGAAATTAATCGTGAAATAGCTGGCTTACGTATGATTTCTTAAGGTTTCTAATAGAGTAAGTAATGAAAAAGCGTGTTTTATATTGGCTGCAAAATGATTTACGCCTAGTCGACAATGAAATTCTATCTGAGTTAGCTGATTTTGATGGTGAGCTTGATTTAGTGTTTGTGATTGAGCCACGCTGGTTTAGGCAAACTAACTATCAGTCGAAATCGTTTGGTACGCATAAATTCAACTTTTTACGTGAGAGTCTCGCGGCATTTGCACAAACAGTTGAGAAGCTTGGGCAAACACTGCATGTGATCACTGGTGAGCCTGATCAAGTAATCAGTCAGCGATTGCAAAAATATGAAATTGAAACATTGGTTTGTACTGAGCAGGTTGGTGTTTATGAGCAAAAGCAGCTCAATAAAATCAAAGCATTATGCCTACATGTGACGGTGAAAACCTATCAGCAAGATACCTTGTTCAAGGCAAGTGACTTACCTTTTCAACTTGATAACCTACCAAAAAACTTTACTGCTTTTCGTAACAAGGTAGAAGCTGAGCCAACCTTTATAGCAGCGCCTTTGCCAGCGGTAAGCCACTTACCTCATCCTGTACAACTATGCCCTGACAACCCTATTGATGATGTTCCTGCTCACTCAGGCAGTTTTAAAGGTGGTTTAATTGCAGCTCAGCAGCATTGCAATGCTTACTTTTCGTCTAAAGCGCCAAGCAGTTATAAAGAAACGCGTAACGAGTTAGATGGTTTTAGTAACAGTACCAAGTTTAGTGTATGGCTCGCTGGTGGCACAATTAGCGCAAAACAGCTATACCGAGAAGTTGAAGTGTATGAGCTACAAAACGGTGCGAATGAGTCGAGCTATTGGATAAAGTTTGAATTACTGTGGCGCGAATATTTTAAGTGGCATGCGGTACAGGCTGGTGCAAAACTTTTCCATTTTAAAGGGCAAAAGCAAAGCGCGCCTTTGACTACCTTTAATAGTCAGCGTTTTGAGGCGTGGTGCCAAGGCCGCACGCCGTTTGCTTTGGTGAATGCAATAATGCATGAGCTTAATGCGACAGGCTATATTTCTAATCGCTCGCGCCAAATTGCGGCAAGTTGTTTGGTCAACGAACTTGAGCTTGATTGGCGCTATGGTGCGGCTTATTTCGAGCAACAGCTCATTGATTATGATGTAGCAGCTAATTGGGGGAATTGGCAATACATTGCGGGTGTCGGTGTTGACCCCAGAGGAGGGCGGCACTTTCATATTAATAAGCAAACAGCGCTGTATGATCCTTTGGCTCGTTTCATTCGCAAATGGCAAGGTGATGTTACAGTCTCTGAGCTTATTGATGTTGTCGATGCAGCTGATTGGCCAATAGCCACTTAGCTGTTGTAGATCAATATACTTGCCTACTCTGTTAGAGGTTTTATTGTTTGTTAACTAATATAAATATAGAGGCTTGATTGGTGCCATTGGGTTAGCGAGCAAGGAAAACTATGATATTTAGTGAAGGCTATGAGACGGTCAAATCTAAGCTAGGTTTAGATGTGGCTCAATTAATTCTTGATGGCAGTGATGCAGGCATTTGGCTTTGGAATATACAAACCGGCGAAACAATTTTTAATGATAAGTGGGCTAAAATCGTTGGCTTCACCTTAGACGAATTAAAGCCTGTATCGATAGAAACATGGATGAATTTAGCCCACCCAGATGATTTAGAAAATTCAGAAAAGCTTCTTAATGCTCACTTTCGTGGTGAGTCTGAGCGTTATATTTGTGATGTTCGTATGAAGCATAAAAAAGGGCACTGGGTAAAGGTGCTTGATAAAGGTAAGGTGCAAAGCTGGGATGAAGCAGGTAATCCTGAATGGATGCTAGGGGTTCACATTGATATTACAGAACAATGGCTCAAAGAACGTGAAATAGAGTTTTTGCACGCTAAGCTACAAACCTTTACTGACAATCTTCCCGGGTTTGTTTATCAATTTGTAATTGATGAGCAAGGCCATGCATCATTTCCTTTTGCAACAACTAAGGTGGTTGATATTTATGGGTGTACACCTGAAGAAATAAAACAATCAGCCAGTATCTTAACAGACACAGTTCATCCAGATGATTATGAACGTATTTACAAAAGTGTTGTGCGGTCACGCGCTAGTCTAGACGATTGGCATGAGGTTTTTCGGGTTAATCATCCAACCAAGGGATTAATATGGGTTGAAGGCAAGTCTTCACCTGTAGCACATAAAGATGGAAGTGTTGAGTGGAATGGGTACTTAGAAGATGTTAGCGAAGAAATTAAAAATAACGAGCAAATAAAACTACTTACAGCTGTTTTCTCGACAACCAGTAGAGGCATCATAATCACCACCTCAGAACCTAAAATTGTTGATGTAAACCCTGCTTTTGAACAGATAACGGGTTTTAAAAAATCGGAAGTTTTAGGAAAAAACCCTGCCATTTTATCTTCTAGCCGTCATCCTTCTGAGTTTTTCAAATCTATGTGGCAGACATTACTTGCTGATGGCTCTTGGCAAGGAGAAGTGTGGAATAAACGTAAATCAGGCGAGGTCTTTCCTGAGTTATTATCGATTGATGCTTTATATGATGACAGCGGCAATGTAAGCCATTACATTGGCGCATTTGATGATATTTCACAAGAGGTGGCAAACAGACAATTATTAAGTGAATTAGTCAATCAAGACCCATTAACTAAATTACTAAACCGACGTGGCTTAGATATTCAATTGAATGCATTTTCAATGCAAGCGCCCGTTGAGCATAATCACTTTTCGTTAATCTATATAGACCTCGATAACTTCAAACTTGTTAATGATACTTTTGGCCATGAAAAGGGCGATAATTTACTGTTAGATATCAGTGAGCAACTTTCATTACAGTTAAGAGATAATGATGTGTTGGCGCGTATTGGCGGGGACGAATTTGTTATTCTACTGCCGACCTTAGCAAAACGCTTTGTTTGTCAGGATATTGCCGAGCGCTGTCAAAAAGCGGTTGAAGCAGTTGCCAAGCGTTACGCAACATTGTTACCCGTTAGTGCAAGTTTTGGTATTGCGATGTTTCCAGAGGATGGTAAAAATGCCAAACAGTTGCTCGCCTCAGCTGACGAGCAAATGTATAAGATGAAGCTTAAACATAAAGCATCACCACTCGGTTGATATTTCGACACTCGGCAATTTATTTAAAAGCGGTAGTAAGGCGCGCTCTTTGCGTAAATCTTTGCGTTCGTTTTCTAAATCTTTGCGTTCTCGATAAAGCTCTTTTTGCTGGCCATTATCAAGCTGATTGCTATTAAGCTCTGCGCGAATATCTTTTAAGCGGCGGTCAATGTCGTCAATTCGCTCATCAATGTATATCAGTCTTTGCTGTACTTCGTACCTATCATTACCTTCTTGCCATGCTTTACGAAAAGCAGTGCTGTTACAAACGCCATTGTAAGATGCGCCTTGCATGCCAAGGGTAAAGCCATTTTCGGGCTCACAATATACCGCCAGACCCTGATCATATCCCACTTTATATTCAGCAATATTGGCACTTACGCCATATTCGCTGCATTGTGATAAGGCATCTATGCCATCACGATACTCAGTGCCATCTGCACCATGCTTATAACCAATACCATGCCAATTGGCTTGTAAACATTCATCTTTACTTACTGAGGTACAGCCTGCTAATACGGTTAAAGGAAGCAGGGCAAGGATCCATTTTCTCATTGAAATTTCAGCTTGAACTATTAATAACTTACTTGATTCTAGCCTGAAATATTATTTTTTAGAAAGTTGTTTTTGTATTTCATAACAATGCCCTCACATGATTAAGTATTATTGCCGATTAGTATCCATCACCACTGACAGAACCGCTGGGCGATGCGAATATTTGGCTGTGCATTTTTTAAATGTACTAATTGCAATATACATAACGCGGTAAAGTGACTGCGTTTTATAAGCTGATGACGGTCAAAGCGCATGATCTCGTACCATAGCTTAAACAGTTCACCAAAACGCATCAGGTTGTTATTGTTAAATTGCCACTGCGACTGGTAGTTTACTTTGATTGGGCAGGGCATATGGCCCGGATAGGCTTGCCATGGTGCAAGCATGGCACGCGGATAACTGGTTTTCAGCCAGCGCTGATAAAAACGGTGCTTACGAACATATTCAACAGAGACTGCTAAAGGATATTGCAGCACTTTCCACGAATAAAACGGATGGAAGAACTCCATTTTAAACTCGCATACTTGCTCGTTTGGAATGCTCAAATGATGGTGCTGATCATTGAGTAGCAAAAACAATTGGAATGCTTTTTCGAGTGGCAATTCAGCCAAGGGTTTAAAACTAAGTTTTAGGTTATCAATTAGTTTTTGTTGCAGCATAGACGCATTATGTACCACTGACTTTGGCAAATAAGCGTACTGCTGATCTAAATAAGCTTGAATGAGTTTATCAAGATTGTTTTCTTTTGCCGCAGCATAAATAGCGTCGCCATAAAACACCGCACCTAAGCCAACACTGCCGCCATTACCAGACCAACTAATTTGTGGTCTTGAAACGGTTTTATATTCATTGTGATGTGCTTTGCGCCAGTATTTGCCAAGGCGCTGTTCAACAGAGAGCTTTTGCGTGTCGCGTACTTGCACAACTTCAAGTTTAAGGGCATTTTGCGAAGCATATTGTTTTGCGCAGTAGAGATCTTGGCTATCTGATTGCGAAAAATTAAACGACTTTAGCTGAACCCCTTGGCGTAATAGCTCGCAGTTAATTAATCGTGAATCTAAGCCGCCCGACAGGGTACTGAGCACTTTTCTATCGGTGTGCATCGCTTTTGTGACAACACTGCGAAAAGCCTGAGTAACGCCTTCAATTGCATCGGTCACCTCTCGGTTTTGTTTGGCAAGGGCGACCCAATCAAAGTAACGTTGTTTTACCACGCCGTGGCTGGCATCAAAACGTAATATTTCGCCTGGGTATGAGCATTTAATGTTTTTATAAGGCGTGTGATCTAAAAGCGGGTAGCCAAGTACCGCAAGCTCTGTGAGTGCTTCGGCATCGCTTTCAAGCTCAATACTTAGCTGTTTAAATATCCCCAAGTTGGTTGAAAACAGTAAGCCTTGCGCCGTTTTTAAGGTGTAAAATGGTTTTAAGCCAAGTGGGTCTGTGGCAAGAACTAAGCTGCCTAATTGGCTATTAAACTGGCAAAAGCTAAATACTCCTTCACATTGCTGTAAGCAGGTGTTGAGCGAGCTTGTATTTGCCATGGCCTTTAAATCATCACTACGAGAGCTACTGAGTAAGGGATGACCAATCAGCGTTGCAATTTGCGACTCAGTTTGCAACCAACTCGCTTGTTGGTATGCATCAAAATCATATTGAAAAATAGCTCCATTATCACAATCAAAGCGCTTAACATCTGCTTTTTTATAGCGATTAAACACATCAGCTAGTTGATTAATATAATGAAATTCTGTTTTGCCTAATTCATTGAATTGGATATAACCTGCGATAACAGCCATGTTAACCACCTTTTCGTTTGCTAACTTATTAGTAAAATTGCAAGCCATAGGCCAAAACGAATAAAGGCCTTAAACAAGGCCTTTGGGTAACATTACAAAATTACAAACGCAGATCAGCGATTGTTAAGTTGTTGGTTGATCTCATCAAATATACTCGCATCATCAATGGTAGATGGAATTTGTAGTTCTTCACCATCGACCAATTGACGTAAGTTCTTTCTGAGTATTTTCCCTGAGCGGGTTTTTGGGAGGCGCTCAACATGCAAAATGTTTTTTAAGCAGGCAATGGCGCCAATTTGATTTCTTACCGAGTGAACTAACTGTTGCTCGACTTCTTTGCTATCGCCAAGGTAATCATCTTTGAGCACTATCATCGCCATGGGTAGTTGCCCTTTGAGTGCATCATTAACCCCAAATACTGCGCATTCAGCAACAGCAGGGTGGGCAGCTACAATTTCTTCCATCTCACCGGTTGATAAGCGGTGCCCCGCCACGTTAATCACATCGTCGGTACGACCCATAATAAATAGATAACCATCATCATCAATATAGCCGCCATCACCAGAGAGATAATAACCCGGGTACTCGCTTAAATAGCCCGCTTGAAAGCGTTCATTGTTTTGCCAAATTGTAGGTAAACAGCCCGGTGGTAAGGGAAGCTTTATAACCACAGCGCCACTTTCGTTTGCTGCACACTGCTCACCGTTCATATCAAGAATTTGTACATCAAAGCCCGGCGTCGGTACCGTAGAGCTGCCCGGTTTAGTGGCAAGTTGTTCAATACCAATTGGGTTACACGCAATCGCCCAACCTGTTTCTGTTTGCCACCAGTGATCGAGTACGGGCAAGCCCGTTTTGTCTTTTAGCCACTCATAGGTGGGCGGATCGAGGCGCTCGCCGGCCAAAAATAAACGCTTTAAACTTGAGGTGTTGTGTTGTTTAAAGCCCTCAGCGTTAGGGTCTTCTTTTTTAATTGCGCGAAACGCAGTAGGAGCACTGAATAAGGCGCTGACTTTATAATCTTCGACAACACGCCAAAACGCACTGGCATCAGGGGTTCTAATAGGTTTGCCTTCATAAAGTACGGTGGCACAGCGATAAATGAGCGGCGCATATACAATGTATGAGTGACCAACTACCCAGCCAATATCAGAAGCTGCCCAAAATACCTCACCGGGTTTCATGCCATACACGGTTTCCATGCTGTAATGCATTGCAACTGCGTGCCCTCCGTTTTCTCGAACCACCCCTTTAGGAGTTCCTGTAGTGCCTGATGTGTAAAGAATATAAAGCGGGTCGTCACCTGCAACAGGTACTGCAGCGACTGCACTTGCTGCCTCAGAGGCTGATTGCCAATCGATGTCTCGGCCATCTTGCATCTCGGCGATGGCTTGTTCACGCTGAAATACAATACAGTGTTCAACAGCATGCTTGGCGTTGTCGAGTGCTTCATCAAGCAGTGGTTTATATTCAATCACATGATTGATTTCGACCCCGCAAGACGCAGTAAGCACAAGCTTTGGCTTTGCATCATCAATACGCACCGCGAGTTCGTGCGGTGCAAAACCACCAAATACAACGGAGTGAATGGCACCGAGGCGCACACACGCCAGCATACCAATAACCGCTTGTGGGATCATTGGCATATAAATGACTACGCGGTCACCTTTGCTTACGCCAAGGGATTGCATGAGTCCTGCAAATTTAGCAACTTGAGTTTGTAACTCGCCATAAGTGTATTGTTGTTTGGTATTGGTAACAGGAGAGTCGTAAATCAATGCAGTTTGGTCGCCAAAGCCTGCCTCGACATGTTGGTCGAGGGCTAGGTAACAAGTGTTTAGCTGACCATCGGCAAACCAATGGTAAAAATCATTATCGTCATATTGATAAGGAGCACTTGGCTCTTTAAACCAAGGAATTCGTTTACTTTGCTCAAGCCAGAACTGACCCGGATCGCGCTGGAACTGTTGATATTGTTGTTGATATTCGCCCGCCATTGTGAGGCTCCTATACTTTTTAGTGAGAGATTTGTACAACGTACTAAAAAATATAGGGCGGTTTTTGATTAAATAATATGCGACCTTGGTCGGCATTAATTGGGCTAGATGTAGTGAAACCGCCCGGTTTAGGGGCGATTTCAGGGAATTGTGATACTAAACCTGTTGTTCACTAATAAGCGGTAAGCAAATAATGATCTTAACGCCACCTAGCTCACTGTGCTCAGCTTTTATAGTGCCTTTGTGTGTTTCAATCAGGCTTTTACAAATCGCCAGACCAAGGCCTGAGCCCCCCGTTTGACGGCTGCGCGACTTATCAACGCGGTATAAACGTTCGAAAATTTCAAGCAACTGATTATCAGTAACCCCGGGTGGGGTATCTTCAATACTAAAAGTAATACTCTGCTCTGAGGCTGTCGCTACAAATTTAATTTTGCCGGGTTTATCAGTATAAAAAGTACTGTTCGATAAAAGGTTAGTCAGTACTTGCTTAATTTTATCGATATCCCATGTCACCTTGATATCAGCAGCAACGCGAATGTTACTGGTAAATTCAAAACCTTTGTTTTCTACAAAAGCAGCAAAGTCTTGCTGCCAAAGGGATAGTACATCAGCAAGTAAGTAGGGTTTTAAGTTAAGGTACAGGCTATCTGAATCTGCTTGTGCTAGTTGATGGATATCACGGATCAGTATATTGATATCGGTAAGTTTTCGATTAATTGCATCGTAAGAGGCATCAACGTCTTTGGCGATATTGTATTGCAATGCTTCAACTTGCAATTGTAGTGCTGTGAGTGGCGTGCGAATTTCATGAGATACATCGGCTAGTAAGCGGTTCTTTTTATCAACAACTTCTTGGAGTAGCTGTGCTCGTTCGCTGGCAAGTTTACGCTTTTTAAATGAGCGGTAGCCAAAGCCTGATATCAGTAAAATCACGCAGCTTAAGCCCAATAACCACGCTTTAAATTGCCATTCACTTTCGCTTAGTTGGGCGGCTTGAATTTGCTTATCAGCACTCAATTGATTGATTTCTTGCTGATTTCGCATAAAAGCCACTTGGCTTTGCATTGCGGCCACTGTTAAGTCGTGCTGATTTTTACCGGTATTATCTTCAAGGGTTTGATAGCGGCTTTGCGATTCAAATGCTTGTTTATACAGTTGTAATGCAAGGTAAGAGTCAGTGAGTAGTTTATTTAAGCTGATTTGATCTTCAACATCATGCAGTTCGTCAGCCTGTTTTAAAGCTTGCTCTGCGGTTTTAATAGCTTTTGAATGATCATCAAGGGCTTGATAGATGCGTGTTTGAGTGATCCCTAAAGACACTAAGTGTGATCGAAAATTATAGTCAGTAGCGATTGCTAAAGCGCGATCAATATATGCTTGCGCTTCACTAATGTTGCCTTGTTTTATAGCAATTAACGCCATTAAATTATACGAGCGACATAGCCCTGTGTTTGAAGATGATTGTTGATAATAGCTAATCGACTTCTCAGCGTAATCGGTGGCTGTAGCAAGTTCACCTTGTTTAAGTGCAGCATAGCCAACTTTCATGGCACTATTACCAATATCGACTTTAGAGCCAATTTCTAAATCCAACACGTGAGACATTTTAAAGTGCTTTAACGACTGAGCATTGTCACCCATACGTCGATAAACTTCGCCAATTTCATAAAGCGCATCTGCAATACCTTTTTTATCATCAAGTTTTTGATGCAAAGAAAATGATAAAGTTAAATTAGCAAGCGCCGCATTGTGATCGCCAATAATGGCTTCAATAATACCTAAGTTTTGTAGCGCAGATGCATACGATTTTTCGTCATCGAACTCGCGTAAAATATTGACTGCTTTTTGTGCTTCGCTTAGAGCAGCTATGTATTTATCTTGCCAGCGTAAAATAGCTGCTAATCGCTCATAAGACTGGGCTATCAGCATAGAATCTTGTATCTGTTTGGCAATGGATAATGCATCTCGGTAGTGCTGCTCTGCTGTTAGAAAGTTACTTTTTCTACCTTGTGCGTAACCCTGAATAAGCATTGCTCGTACCGTTACAGCCTGATTATTTTGTGTTTGTCCGTAATCTAGTAGTTGCTCTGCATAGCTCAGTGCTTGGTCATAATCGCCATTGCTTACATTCATAAACGCCAACGATTCGAGCGCTTCTTGAATGATCTGTGGCTGATTGATGAGGGTTGTATCGTTAGTTAACTGCTCAAATATATCCGTTGCTTGGCTTGGATCACTGTTACGTAGCAATTGTGCTTCGTTTAGTTTTTCTTGAGCCTGTTCAGGAGTTATTGCAAAGGCGCTTAACGGTAGGCAGCTAAGGGCGCAAGCCAAAGCTAAGCTTTTATAAAATAATGGAGTGTTTTTCATTTTTAATTAGGTAAAGGCAACTGCCATTTTTGTAATATTGCTTGGTATTGACCACTTTGCTTCAAAGCTTCAACCGCGTTTCTTAATTGCGCTGCGAGTTGTTTATCTAAATTAAGGTTTGCAGCTAAATAAAGACCTGACGGAAAGTCATCTAAGTGTAGGCTTTTATGAATATCACTAGGTTCAACTCCAGATAATGCCAGTTCGTTTTGCAAGGTTAGAGTGTTGGTAAGCACAAAGTCTATGCGCTCTTTTTCAAGCAATTGCCAAAGTTGATGGTAATGACTGACTAGCACCAAGTTTTTATCTTCATTAAATCCCGCTTGCTTCAAATAATGTTCACTTGAATAGCCTCGAATAGTCGCGACACGGTACTGCTGAGCTTGCTTTAAACTAAATATTTTGTGGCTTTTGCTCGCAAGGTCAACGAGGTAAGCATCTGAAAAATAGGTTTGTGCTAACCACTTAAACCGGCTTTCACGAGCTGGATTTTTTAGTAACGAAATCATTAACATGTTTGGATTGTTTTCAAGCACATAAAAAGCCCGTGCCATTGGCATAATTCTGAATTCGCCGGAGATGTTTGCGCGTGCCAGAGCTGTTTTTACTACTTCAACAAGCGCACCGTCTGCTTCGCCTTGCTGATTTTTAAAATGGTACGGTGGTAAATCTTCGGCAAGAAAGGTCAGTGTTTTCGCAGCCGTCGCACAACTGATGAAACAAAGCAGGGTAGCAATCAGAAATGAGCGGAGCAGCATAAAGACCCTTTATCCTTAAACAAGTTATTAACATATTAATTAATATTAGTGAAAAGGTATAGGTTTTTAGCTGCTGCGTAAGATTTAGTTACTTTTTTTACTGCGAGGAGCACCCAGTAAAATACCTATATGACAAACACATACAGATAAAAATGCGCTTACGCCAAGTGCGCCGCCGTAGCCATGCAAACGTGGCACTAAGTATTCAAACAACATTGCAAATAGTAACGAAGATATGGCTAACGTGAAGATACCAAAGCGCTTTGGTGCGCTCATGCCAATGAAAGTCCCGCCAAAGAAAGCCACGCTGTAGAGCTCCACATCAACAGATAAAAGGCTCAAGACACTAAATGCAATAATGCTGGTAGCCGCTGATGCACGGATGCCATCAAAGCGATTATGATGCGCTAAAAAGTACGTTGAGTAGGCACCTAATAAAGCGGTAATAGCAATAAATAAATCCATTAAAAGACCCCTTTTGCCAGCATATAAAGCGCCACACTGGCAAAAGCAACACTACCAAGACGACCACCAAAACCTGCAAATAGATTCATAGTTAATACGTAAAGGCAGGCACCAATTAAAGAGATAAAGCTCAGTTCCCAGTAGCTGTTAATTAAACTTGATGAGCACATGCCAGCAAAGCTGCCAGCGTATATGGCTGCATATGGGTGATTACCAAAACGAGCAGGAAAAGGAATGAATGTGCCAACTAACCCAGTAACTGCGGCAGATAAAACAAGGGCAACATTAGCTTGATCATGAAGTAAAAAACAGGCAAAACAGCCAACAGAAAAGGCCAAAAACTTGACCATGAAAAATGTAATATGTGCCATTAATTGACGATACACCTCGCTTAAGTAGGTAAACGAGGTGCATTATCTCATTGATGCGTTTAGTCCTGCAACTGCGCTTTGGCGGGTATTGCTGCTACTTTGGTATGGTGACCATACAAAGCAACAATTAAAAAGCAAACAAGTGGTACAACAAACGAAACCGCAGTGTTAAAGGCATCTATAGTTGCGGCTTGGATCAGCGGTAAAAATGCGCCTCCTAAAATAGCCATTACTAAGCCTGCTGCACCCACTTTTGCATCTTCACCTAGGCCTTCAAGTGCTGTGCCGTAAATGGTTGGAAACATCAAAGATAGACAGCTCGAAATAGCAACAAGTGCGACTACGCCTATTAAATTAACTTGCGTTGCAACAATAAAACAAAGTACAGCTGCAACTAAAGCCATAAAACGCAGTAATTTAGCGCCGCTCATAAAGCGCATGAGCCATGTCATAATGAAGCGAGATACTAAAAATACCAACATCGAATATTGTAATACTTGGCCACCAGTCACCTCTGTGGTGTTAAGTGCTTCCATGGTGTAGCCAATGGTGTAGGTCCATACACAGGTTTGAGCGCCAACATTAAAAAATTGTGCCAGCACACCAAATCGATAATGCTTGTTTTGATACAAATGTTGAAAGGTCTTTTTAAGTTTGTATGGCTGCGCTGCTACTTTTGTTTCTGTTGCAGGAGAGCGGCTAAAGAAAATACATAGCCATAGCAAGATTAAACAACAGGCCATGCCTACATACGGCACCATCACAGCATCGAGTTCAGCACTAACAACGGTTTTTAATTGTGCCTCATTCATCAAAGCACGGCTTGCACTATCGGCTTGATTTAAGTTTGGTAAGATCAACGTCGCCGCCAAAAACACACCAATATTAGTCCCAACGGGGTTGAAAGCTTGTGCCAGGTTAAGTCTGCGGGTTGCTGTTTGCTCGCATCCTAACTGCATGACATAGGGATTTGCAGAGGTCTCTAAAATAGATAAACCACCTGCAAGTATAAACAAGGCCAATAAAAAGTGACTATAGAGCATGGTTTGGCTAGCAGGGTAAAACAATAAAGCACCACAGGCGGCCATGGCTAAACCTACTAACAGCCCCGTTTTATAATTAAACCGTCTATTGATCATTGCCGCCGGTAAAGCTAAGCAAAAATATGCGCCGTAATAACTAAACTGCACCAGTGCTGATTGCAAGGCACTCATCGAAAATGTTTTGCTAAAAACTTTCACTAATGGGTCTGTCATATTGGCTGCAGTGCCCCAAGCAGCAAAGCAAATTGTAAGCAGAATAAAAGGCCATAGCATTTGGCGCGATACAATAGCGGACTGTGTTTGCATAGTTCACCAGATTAATGTGTTCATATTGTTGTGGCCGACAGTATTCACGACTACAAATAATAAATCAACCTAGTTGATTTATTATTTTGACTGGTAGATAGTACGCCAAACAGGTCTAATAGGCCGCTTATCAGGTTGTATCAAGAAGGATGTTATGAAGAGCAGTTTATCGCGAGCACCAAGAAGCAATAACGAGCGCGCAATTTTAAGTTTAATTAGGCAGCAGCAAAGCATGCCTAAGGCACAAATAGCGAAGGCGTTAGCTTTGTCTGCTCAGGCGGCAACAGTGAATATCAACAAGCTCGAAGAAGATAAGCTATTGCTTCGTGATGCACCTGTTAAAGGCCGAGTAGGGCAGCCAAGTGTGCCATTTAGGCTTAACCCTGATGGCGCGTTTAGTTTTGGTTTAAAAATCGGACGACGACGCTTCGATCTGATACTCGTTGATTTACAAAGCACACAAAGAGCGTCTGTATCTTTGGAGGTGAATGAGGCATCGGTTGATGAACTTAAAGTATTTTTAGAAACACATATTCCACAATTAATAAGCCAATTAGAACCTGAGCTGCGCTCACATGTGTGCGGGCTTGGGGTCGCTATGCCGTTTGATATTTGGCAATGGCAAGCAACTTCAGACTCAGCAAAAAATCCCCTTAGCCAATGGCAAAACTTTGATTTGAAAGGCTACTTAGAAAGTCAGTTTCAGTTACCGGTTTATATTAATAACGACAATAACGCAGCCTGCTGTGCAGAGTTAAGCCTCGGAAATCCTAATAACTATAGCGATTTTTTATATGTCTATTTAGGGGCTTTTTTAGGTGGCGCTGTGGTGATTAACCATCAGCTTCTCGAAGGCAAAAGTGGTAATGCCGGTGCAATAGGATCCATGCTAAACGCTGAACGCGAACAGTTACTTAGCCAATGTTCGTTACTGTCATTGCAAAGCGAGTTTGATAAGCAGCAACTTAGCATTTCAGTTTACGAGCTTACCGACAGTCAGTTTGCAGAGCATAAACGGCTAGTTCAGCCTTGGCTTGAAAAAGCCGCAGAGGCTATCAGTATTGCCATGCATAACAGTTTAAGTTTGTTAGATATGCAAGCTGTGATTATTGATTCGCCGTTACCGAGTAAAGCGCTTGAACAGCTCAAGCAGTTATCAATTGCAGCATTTGCACGCTTAGATAGTCGTGGACTACGTAGCTGTGAAGTGAGTTTAGGTGTGTGCGGAGAAAAAGCGCAGTCGATAGGCTCTGCCCAACTTGCGCTTAGTCATCATTATTTTTAAACAGGAGTGAGCAGCTCACTCCTGTTTAATTTATTACTTCTGATATTGTTTGAACCACGCAAGCGTGTATTCAATTTTCGAAATCATACGCGATGGACGACCCGCAATACCATGTGGTGAGCCCGGTACACGAATAAGTACGGTATCTACCTTTTGCAGTTTTAATGCTTGATAGAATTGCTCTGATTCTGAAATTGGCGTACGGCGGTCTTCTTCACCTGTCATGATCAATGATGGCGTGGTTACGTTACCCACTAATGAAAGCGGCGAACGTTTCCAGTAGTGTTCAACATTATCCCATGGCATGCCCGGGAACTGGTTACGAATTTGACCAATGTAGCTGTCGGCAGTCAGTGTTTTACTTAACCAGTTGATCACTGGTTTGGTAATTGCCGCAGCGTTGAAGCGGTTTGTTAAACCAACCGCATAAGCCGTTGCAATACCACCTGCTGAACCACCAGCAATAAATAAGTTATCTTTGTCGATAAACCCTTTCGCGATCATGGCATCAACCGCTGAGTTATGGTCAGCAAAGTCTTCTTCTGAGCTGTATTTACCATCTAACAGCAATGCAAAGTCTTTACCGTAACTTGTTGAACCACGGTAATTTACATATACAACCACATAACCTTCAGCGGCATAACGTTGTAATTCAGCAGTAAAGCTTGGGCCATAGGCTAGATGTGGACCGCCGTGAATTTCAACCATTAATGGATATTGCTTGCTCTCATCAAAATCAGGTGGCGTGATGTACCAACCTTGAATGGCTTGGCCGTCAAACTGCGACTTAACATTCAACTCGTGTACTTTACCTAGCTTTTTATGGCCTAATATATCTTCGTTTAATGAAGTAAGCGTTTTAGTTTTACCTTTGTATAGGTAGCCTAAATCAGCTGGGCGATACTCGTTGCCTTTTGTATAAGCAATTGCGCCATTGTTGGCCATGCTAAAACTACCGCTAACATACGGGCGACCAATTGAAGTGCCCGATAGCGTATCAGTTAAATCAGTTACCTTACCGCGGCTGGTTACTTTAGCGAGCTTACGCTTACCAAAATCATCGTATTGAATAACAAAGTCGCCATCGCCTGACCACTTATAATCAGCCACTGAACGGTCTAATTTTTCAGTAATATGCTTGATTGATTTATCATCTAAATCAAGTAATGACAGCGTTGAGTTAATATAAGGCACAGGGGCGTTATCACGAGCAACAAAGGCTAGTTCATCACCGTCTTTAGCATAGTAAGGATTGCTTTCTCGGCCCGGTAAATCTGTTAGCTGTGTAAGCTCACCTGATTTTACGTTAATTTCATAAAGGTCTGACTCAGTAGTGCGGTATTCCCACTCATCATTGCGATCAGCAGAAAAAGCCAGTTTTGTGTTACTTGGATCCCAAGCAAGTGGACCATAGTGCTGATAATCACCCGATGTTAATTGGCGTGGTGTGCCACCCGAAACAGGAATAACAAAAACGTGACGATATGAAGGTTCTAAAAAGCCTGCACCATCAGCTTGATAACGCGCTTTTTCAATTACTTTAACTGGTTTTGACCACTCGGCGCCTTTTGGTTTTTTTGGCAGCTTTACTGATTTAGCGAACGCAGATTTACCTTCAGGAATACTCATGGTGAAGGCAATTTGTTCAGAATCATTTGACCAAGTTAAGTTACGTACTGATTTTGGTAGTTGCGTTAATAATGCTTGTTTGTCTTGTGCTAACCAATAAACGTGAAGTTGATTTGAGCCACTTGAGTTGCTGGTAAAAGCAATTTTCTTGCTATCTGGAGACCAAGTTGGTTGGCTGTAGTTATGTTCATCAGAAAACAGCGGCGTGTGTTGACCAGACTTTAAATCGTACAGCCAAAAGCTACGTTTGTTGCCATCTTTCATGATGTCGTAGCCGCTACGCACATAAACAATTTTTTTACCGTCTGGGCTTATTTGTGGGTCGCCTGCGTATTCAAGTTGAAAAATATCTTCAGAAACAAATTTGTCGTTAGCATATACCTGAGCTGTTGTTGCTGCGCACAGCAAGCTGGCTCCAATAAAAATTGATTTTTTTAATTGCATGGAATGGTCTTTTTTTAGCCGTAAAATTTTATCCTAAAAGCAGACCATGCTGTGCGCAAGCACATTGAGATAAAGTTGCATTTACCCCAGTTGAATTGACTCAAAGTCTATATGTGCTTCGCTAGTACCTGATTTTAAAGGCTTAGGCAAACTTAAAATAGTCATCCCAACGACTATCTAAGCGTTGTTTGGCATTGGCTAAATCAACCGCCGAATAAAGATCATTGTTTTGATTAACCAGTTCAAGCTTGATGAGTTTGTCTAAAGCATCATCAATTTCAAAGTCGAGCTGGCAATGATGTTGCTCGTTAAACCATTGCTCAATTTGCTTATCTAATTGCTCTGCCGTCATCTCAGATTTGCTCTTTAATAAAAAGGTGTAGGCAAGCAGCGCTTCTTTTACATCTTCTTCTTCAGCTGCATCAACGAGGGTATGAAAAACACCTGCGTTGTTATCGAGGTTTTTAAAATACAAGTTGTCGGCCAGTGCTTTCATAAAGCGAATTTTACGATTTTTAAACTTGCTCCACTCTTTAAATATAAAGCTGCCAAACACACCCATGCCGATTGCAAAGGTAATAAAGTGCTGCTGACTCATATGCACTTCTTCGCTGCGCCAACCGCCCCAAAAAGCAATCAAGGCAATAAGTAGTAAAATTGACGCGCCTAATTTTGTTACCAACACCACAGCACCACCAATCAGGGCAGATGAGCCAATGATAAGTTTATCAATCGGGCGCATTTTTACTTCGCTATTCGGAAACAGCATTTCTAAATCGGCTTTGGGGACATTCTGGAATAATTTGACGATGGTTGAATTGGGCTCGAATCCTACCGGCATTTTGCCTTTTTCTAAAAAGTACTGCTCGTCTTTAAAACGGATGAAAATGGCAACGCGGTCATAGTTGGTGAACTGAATTTGTTTTTTGCGCAGTCCCCAAAAACTGCGTAGCGTCTCGGTTTTTTGCGATTCGCCGCGACGATAAAAGACCACTTCTGCAAAGTCGTTAAACTCAACAGCCAAACGGACTTTAAATAAAGACTCTTCTTTAAGTGCATCTTGCAAGTCTTGATTGGTAATGGTTTCAAAATTGGCGGCATTGAGTACCGTGGCAAAATCTTTAGCAAAAGCTGATTGATAGTTGGCACGCTCAGCATCGGTAATAGGTTTCAGCGTGCGGGTATCGCTATTAGGGTCAAATGGCGCATAGTTGTTTTTTAATGACTCCAGCAACCCGTGATATTGATAATGGGTCACGCTTTGCAAAAGTGTAGCAAACTCCTTAAACGAATTTGATTGCGACTCACCTAAATAGGCTTGGCAAAGGTTGATGATGTCGTGTTTACGAAAAGGAATAAAGCGTGCGTTAATCATTATGCTAATATTTATTTAAACAGAATTCGCTCAGATGATAAAAAATTAATCTCGAGAATGCGACTGTTACAAACAAATAGCATGACGTTAGACTTTTTTGCTGGTTAAAAGGGATTGTTTTAGGTTAATTACTCCAGCCAAAATGCTGGTTTTTAAAATTCACGGTCGCTTTGTCATGCACTTTTAAACACGCTTTGCTAATGTTGAGCCAATTGCAGTAAGTTGTCGTGATCTGTTATGAGTATACAACCTCCACCAATCGAAGTTAAAGCTGAGTTAAACTCAGTACCTCTAGTTATAAAGCAGCTTTTTATAAGCGTGTTCATTATTTCATTGTTGATGATTGTGGTGACATATCTTTACCATTTTAATCGATTAGAAAATGATATTTATCTCAATGGCGTATTAACAGATGCCATTAATCTATTGATCCTCATATGTATATTTGCCTTTGTGCAAACATCGGTAGTAGCACAAAGAAGCTATTTATTTTTAAGTATTGGTATTTTTCTATGGAGTGTCGGGCTGACCTTCGACTTTCTAGATGAACTTGTGTTTCAGCCTATTTGGGTGGGAATTTATATCGAGGATATTGCTCGAACAATTGGTATGTTGGTTACTGGCTTTGGTTTGTTTTTAGCTTTATCAGACTTAGCTAAAACCCGCGAGCAACTTGAAGAAGAGCTAAAAACAGATGTGCTTACCAAAGCCTATAATCGCCGTTATTTCTACCACTATGTACTGCAAAATCAAGATACACCGCATAGTATTGTAATTGTAGATATTGATCACTTTAAAGCGATCAATGATGAACATGGTCATGATGTTGGCGATCAGGTGTTGATTGATTTTGTATCGCAATGCCATAAGGCATTAGACCCGCAAATTTTATTTGCCCGTATAGGTGGTGAAGAGTTTGCTTTATTTGTTCCAACTGAAGATCAAGAAATATTGAGTCAGACATGTCAGCAACTATTGTGCTTGGCCAGTAACGTGATGGTTACGCCGAGTAAAACACTCAGTGTGAGTGTAGGTTCAGCTATAAAACGCGCCACAGAAACATTTAGTAATGCAATGAAACGAGCTGATCAGGCACTATATCAGGCTAAAAACCAAGGCCGTAGCCGTTATATTCATAAACCGTAAGGGACGGTTAAGGGTTTTTGTTGTACCCTAAAGCCGAGCAAAACGATTAAGGATGAATAATGGCAATTGCTAAAAAGTTAAAGCAAAAAACACGGCAGTTTATCGACTCTAAACATATGCTTAAATCGATTACGGTGGCATCATTTTTAGAGTCAACCATAGTGCCTATTCCGCTTGAAGCTGTGCTTGTTCCGTTAATGCAAGCTCGCCGTGAAAAGCTGTGGTTAATCGCATTAATGGCGACCATTGGCTGTATTATTGGTGCTATTTTTGGTTATGCCCTTGGTTATTACCTATTTGATGTAGTAGGCGATTGGGTAATTAATACCTTCTCAAATCCTGAGCAATTCGAGCAAGTTAAACAAAAAATGCAAGCACAAGGCTTTTGGTTTGTATTGACGCTCGGTATAGTGCCCATTCCATTTCAAATTGCCATGCTTGCCGCGGGTGCAACTAAGTATTCAATTTTTCTCTTTTTACTGGCTACGGTCATTGCGCGCTCAATCCGTTACTTTGCCCTTGCTGCAGTTGTTTATTACGCGGGTAATCAGGCTGAGCGAATTATTCAAAAGCACAAAACCAAAGCCTTAGTCGCTATTTCTGTGTTAGTACTGTTAATTTGGTGGCTTAGCACACTCATTTAACAAATAAAAAATACTGATTATGGTTATCCTGTCTATACTTTTAATTAAGGAAAGCACTAAAAAACAACAGGATGACCCATGAATACCCTAGTGGCTGCACTGCCTATTTTGCTATTGATCTGGATGATGGTAAAACGCAGCCCCATCGCTTCTTACATTGCTTTACCAATAACGGCGCTGCTCGCTGCTTTACTGCAACTGTTTTACTTTCAAGCTGATTTAAGGCTGTTGCTTGCCAATGTGTTTGCTGGTGTGTTGTCTGTCATGACGCCCATTTCGATTATTGCCGGGGCTATTTTACTTAATCGCATGTTGGCAATATCAGGAGCCGAAACCACGATTAAACACTGGCTCGAATCAATAAGTAGTAATCAGGTTGCGCAATTGATGATCATAGGTTGGGCATTTGCATTTATGCTCGAAGGTGCATCGGGGTTTGGTACGCCAGCGGCTATTGCTGCGCCTATTTTAGTCGGGCTTGGTTTCTCGCCTTTTAAAGTGATTGTTTTCACTCTTATTTTAAACTCAATTCCCGTTTCTTTTGGTGCTGTGGGCACGCCAACGTGGTTTGGCTTTTCGGCGCTACAGTTAGATGATGGGCAAGTGCTGGCTATCTCAAAATGGACGGCACTTTGTCATGTTATTGCTGCTTTGGTTATTCCTATGATTGCGCTGTGTCTAGTGCTGCCACTAAAAAAGGTGCGTCAAAATAGCGTATTCATTTATCTAAGCGTGTTTTCATGTGTCTTGCCTTATTGGTTGTTTGCCCAGTGGAACTATGAGTTTCCATCACTGATTGGTGGTGCAGTGGGGCTATTAGTCACTATTTATTTGGCAAGCCGGGGAGTGGGTTTAGATAAATCAGCTGCAAATACACAAAGCTCGAAAAACAAGGTTGAGTTCACACCTAAAACGCTGTTTGTAGCCTTATTCCCGCTATTACTCTTGATTGTTGTGCTGGTCATAACCCGTATTCATCAGCTGGGTATTAAAGCACTGCTTAACGACGAAACGCTCTGGCTGAGTGTCAATTTGGGCTTTGCGCAATTTGAATCAAGTAAAGCGCTGATCTTATCTTTACATGAGATATTCGGCACCTCAGTGGAGTGGTCATATAAAACCTTGTTTGTTCCAGCCTTGATCCCGTTTGTATTGGTGGTGTTGATCTGCGTGCCGTTACTTAAAATGAGTAAGCCACAAGTAAAGCAAATGTGCTCCGACACCTTAGGCCGTATTGCTATGCCATGTATTGCTTTAATCGGGGCGCTGGTGATGGTGAATATTTTAATGCAAGGCGGCTATAATGCGCCCATATTTTATATGGCGAGTACCTTTGCTGATTTAAGCGGTGAGCACTGGGTGTTATTTGCCTCGTACTTGGGGGCACTCGGCACTTTCTTTTCAGGCTCGGCAACGGTGTCTAATCTTACCTTTGGCGGTATTCAATATGGTATTGCTGAGCAAGTGGGCTTATCAGAAACCTTAGTGCTTGCGTTGCAATCAACAGGGGCGGCGATGGGGAATATGATCTGTATTAGCAATATTATTGCTGTAGCCAGTATTGTTGGAGTGAATAATCAAGAAGGGCCAGTGCTTAAGAAAACCTTTTTGCCGATGCTAATTTACGGAGCAATAGTTGGGGGCTTTAGTTACCTATTTTACTGATTAAACATGTGCAGATAAAAAAGGTGCTCAGATAAACCGAGCACCTTTACGGAGTAATTTATTGAATAGCTTTTTTTACTTCGCGCCAATCAATAATCTTAAAGTTTTGCGGTGCTTGCGGCATACGGTTGTAACCATCTTGCACAATTAGCACCCCTTCAGGGTAGCCCGGAAGCGCAGCCGGTGTTACCGTTAAGCCATCGGTTTCTGAAACGCCATCTATTGCTAACTCTAAGTTATTGCTGATTGCAAACTTACCTGCAAATTCAAGGCTAGGGGTATTGCCATCGATAATTTTATAAAGCACATAGCTGTAATCACCTTGGCTAGAAACCACTAAATAACGGGCATCTTTCGCGTGATAGATTTCCATGCCTTCTACATCATCAACCAACATATCGTTCACGGTTTGTAGCATTACAGGTTTATTTCCTGCTGTTGGCTCAGCGCCAATAAACCAAATACCTTCGTCTTCTTCACCTAAAAATAGCTGTGCGGTTTTATCATCTGCACTGCAACCTTCTGGTTGGCTCGGTACACTAAATTCGCGTACTAGTTGTGCTGATACGCTCTCATTATTACCAGTTAGTTTGTATTGCTGAAATAGGCCTGATTTGTCATTCATAAACACATAGTTGCCTGTGTTTGATGAGTACATACACATACCGTAAATTTCGTTTAGAGTCGTTGGCAGCTCAGCAAGATGTTGCACCTGATTGTGAGTATCCACGCTATAAACACTGATGCTGTTATGAGAACGGTTACTACCTGCAATCCAGGTATTCGTTGCGTTGTTGATACTAGCATGTTGGCGCACATCAACATTATTTAAACGGCCTGTTTCTAGCGCTTGTAGCTCTTTGCCAGCAAGGTTATATACCATTAAACCACGGCGTTTATCGGTGCCTAAAATTAGGCTTTTTGCTGCATTTTTTGGATTTACCCAAATGGCAGGGTCATCGGCGGCATCACCAAAAGCACGTACTGCATCGGTTTGCGCTTGTGCATTGATGTAAGTAACAGCGGCTGTTTTAGCGCTATTATGTTGTTTAGCCTGCCCATCTATTTGACCTTTTACATAATGACCTGATTCGTCATCGTATAACACGATATCAGCTTGCTTATTGTTAAAGCGCACTGCGGCAGATTCAATCGCCAGTTCACCAGCAAATTGCCAGCTGCTAAAACGTTTAGTACTCTTTTCGTAGCGATGTAATTGGTTATCTTCAGAGGTGGTGAACCATAAGCTACCATCATCTGTTGTGCTTAAACCGCCAACTTCAGGCGCTAAGCTGCCAAATGGCGACATCAAAGCCACGGGCTTTTTATCGGCGCGCGATTCAGCATCTGCGTTAATTTGCCAAATGCCTAGCTCGCCTTCACTTAAATAAAGAGTTTTACTGTTATCATCAACCGCACAGCCTGATGTTTCACTTACGCCAGCAAACTCACGTAATTCAAGGTTTAATGCGCGTTTGTTTGCCATATCAAACACCAGTGTTTCGCGGATAAGACCACGAGCGTCTGTCACAAACGCCGACACAGCTTGAGTGGTCGGGTTAGCAAATAAACACACCGCTTCAGGTTTTGCTTTGGGTGGGCTGATCCGGCTAATTTCAGTCAGCTGCCATTTAGGCGCTTTTTGTAAGCTAAAAATCACCGCTTGGTCGGCTTCGTTGTCGATGCTAGCAACAAGGTAACTGTTTTTGTTGATTGCTTTAACAGATAGCGCTTCGAAGTTACCTTTTTGTAATCCGTGCTGTTTACCTGTGGCATCAATAAGTTGTAGGCCTTGGCTTTGTGAGCTTAATAGCCAAGTGTCATCAGCAAGGGCTGCCGCTTGTGAGCCTTGCATATTTTCAGTTGTGCCAAAGGCTGTTAATTGGTTTTTGCTTGGTGCCTCGGTTGCCGTTGTTTGGCTACACGCAGCTAGGGTGCTTAGCATTACTGCACTGGCAACAAGATTAAGTGGTTTTTTAAAATTCATGGGATCCCCAAATATACAACAAGGCAGCAATGCGCTGCCTTAATAACTCTTATGTGTATTAAAACGCGTAGCGCAGCATTAACTGAATAACAGGGCCTGCTTCTTCAGACTCCAATTCATACTCGTCAAAGTCGCGGTTGATTTGGTCATCAACCGTGTCGAACTTGTTAAAGGTTTCGTCTTTACTTGCATCTAATAGGTTTGAGCCCACTAAACGAAGCGTGACGTCTTGCCAGCGTTTTTCTACGAATAGTTCAAGGTCTGCGCCGTAGTGTGTGGTTACTTCTTCACCCACGATACGGCCATAAGCATCACCTTGTTTACGGTAAGTTGCACCGAACGAAGCGCCTAAATCAGGTAGGTCTTGAATAAAACCAACGTTAAACACGTAGTCAGATTGGTCGTTGAATTTACGGCTACCGAAAGTGTCATCTACTTCTGAATCAAGCCATGAGTAGTTAAAGAATACCCCTGTGTTCGGCATGCTAATAGCGCTTAGCGGCGTTGATAAATCAAGCTCGATACCTTTTACGTTGCCATCACCGGTGTTACGCGGTTGCAAAATGTAAGTACCATCACCTTCTGAACCTTGTTGGCCTGTATTGGCTATTTCGATAAGGTCTGTGACATCACGATAGAACACGTTGATACCCACGACGCCGCTTTTACCTAAGCGATATTCATAGCCTAAGTCCATACCCCACGATGATTCTGGTTGTAGGTCTGGGTTTCCTAAAAAGTCGTTATCGCCTAGCTCTTTTTCAAGTAGAGCTGGGGTGATGTAATCAAAGTCAGGACGACGTAAGCTACGTGCAACCGACGCACTTACACGGCCGTTTTCAGAGACGTTGTAGCGTAAATGTGCCGATGGTAAGAAAAAGTCATAATCGTTTTTAGCGCTGACACCTTCTGCTTTGTCAGTAATGGTTGAGTCAGTTGTTTCGTAGCGCACACCTAACTCCCACGAGAAGTCTTGGTCTTCGTGCTTAACTAATGCAAACACATCTAGGCGGTCTTCTTCGAGTTTATTGACGCCACCAGCGGCTGCTTCAAACTCGTTGTTAAAGCCTGCCAGTGACATTGGTGTTTGGCTTAACTGATCCCAGCTAGTAAAGCTTTGTTCGCTTTCACTTTCGGCTTGATAAACCGCAGTATCGCGCTCTTTACCTTGTACAAAGGCACCGAATTGTATGGTTTTGCTCTCGCCTGCAAATAAGCTATGTTGCCATTGTAATGACCATTCTTTGTCATCAAGGTCTACGGTTTCTTCTTCTTCCTCAAACACCATAGGTAACTCAGAGGTATCGATTTCTACTTCTTGCTCGTAAACAGACTCTTCAAAGCTTGCAAAACCAAGCTTAAATTTACTGGTGCCACCAAAAAGGGGTAACTCATAACCCGAGTTGATGTTGTAGTTGGTTTGATCGATGAAAGATACATTGGCGTTGTCGGTTTCAAGGTTACCGCCTTCAACAATTGAGTTATTGATTGCTGTTGGATCGTCATATTCGAATGAACGCTCATCTTCAGTACGGTCGGTATCAACCCAAATTGCGCTGATATCGAACTTGCTGCCATTATCAAAAGCAATTTCGTAGCTGGCGTTTAGCGAGGTATCGTCACCGTCGCGAATATCTGATTGATCTTCGCGGTTATCAAATTCTTCGGTTTTGTAATTAGCGTTATTCTCTGGGCTGTCGCCATAGCGTAGGCTTGATTTTTGTTTTGGGTTATAACGACCTTGTAAGTTCGCACCAAGTAGTAAACGGCCGCCAGCAAACTCAGTGCCGTAAACACCAGCAAAGCTTTCTTTTAATTCGCCATCGTCATAACGCAGGCCACCCGCACGAAGGTAACCACCATCTAGGCTGTAACCGTCACGCAATACAATGTTTAGCGTACCGGCAATGGCATCGGCAGAGCGGTTTGCACTTGAAGCACGAATAATTTCTACACGCTCAATTAGCTCGGCAGGAATACGGTCAACAAAGAATGAGCGGTCAGCACCTGCACCAGGTACTTCTTCACCGTTGATAAGCACCTTTGTGTAAGCTGGGCTTAAGCCACGCATACGGGCGCCATCAGACTCTAAAACATCCGATAAAAACGTCACACTTGGTACGCGTTTTAATGCATCACCGGCAGTCAGCGGTTCAAAACGTTGAAAGTATTCTTGTGAGTATTCAAGCGTCGGTGCCAGCTCTTGTGAGCGGTTGCGATAACCAATCTCGCCATATACAACAAGCTCTTCAGAGACTTTTACTTTTTTCTCATCGCTGCTTTGTTCGTCTTGTGCGTAAGCGGCAAATTGGCATAAGGCGAGGGCACTTACTAACGCCTTCGTTTTAAATTGTTTCATGGGTTTGCTCCTGGTTGTCCTTGGTTTGATGAGCAAAGTACGCAGCTTAAATGACGCAAATGTGACAGAAAATCGCTAACAGCCAGTAAAAACAAGTGATTAGCGGATTTTAAAAGTACTTTTGAGCTGCAATAACCCCATCTTTTTAAGGTAAATACAGTGCTTAAGGGGTTTAACAAGGTTTGACTGTCGTTTTGTTGTCACATCATTGAGCTAATATGACCCTGCTGCTTTAAACGCCAACGAGTTAGCATGGCAGCGTGAATTATTGTTAGGTAACGAGAATGCGATATAACCCTTTTACTCATCATCGATTTTTAACCAATGCTGTTATTGCACTGTTTGTAATTGCGTTTTTGCTAAGCGCACAAGCAGGAGAATTAAAGCCTCTAGCCGATATCGCATGGTTAGATATTTTAGGCGAGGGTGGCATTGTGCTTATGACCCTTACTTGGATAGCTGCGCTGCTTATTTCGAGGCCGCCCGGCAAAGTCACCAGCTTTTTAGTGCTTGGACTTGGGCTTTTTATGTTTTCAGCTTCCCTTGATTTATTTGATGAGTGGTTACATCAACCAACCAATACTTGGCTTACTTGGATTGAATCATTGCCTGCGCCGATTGGTATGATTTTCACAAGCCTTGGGCTGTATCAATGGCACCAAGAGCAATACGTACTGAATAGGCAGTTAAAGCGCCGTGAAGCACAGCATCGTGAGCATGAGTTAGTGTGTTCAATAACCGGGCTGTATAAGGCTGATTACTTACAAGCTGTGTTAAAAGAGCAGTTAAGTGAGCCACAGCCATTGCAACTAGCCGCCATTGATATTCGTGGTTTTGCTGATTTTAACGCTGAATTTGGCTTTATCGAAGGCGACCGCTTACTAGGTGAAGTAAGCGAGCTTTTATTGATGAATTGCCGTCTTAGCGATGTGGTGTGCCGCTATGCAGGAGACTGCTTTATGGTGCTAATGCCAAATACCAGCGCAGTACAAGCGAAAGAGCTGGTGGCGCAAATTACCTCGGCGCTGAGTCATTGTGCTTTTAAGGTCGAAGGTGCAAAGCACGCGAAGTTTCAAGATGTAACAGCGGCCTTAGTAGGCAGTATACAAGGCGATACACCACAAAGTTTAAGCTCGCGTTTACACGCTAAGTTACAACAACAAAAACAACAAAGAGTCAGCCATTGTGAAGCCGTATCTTAATCAAGATGACAAATACCTCACCGCACAGGGGCTGATCACCACGCTGGTGGAACTGGCCTTAAGTCGCGGCATTGCACTGCATAAGTTACTCAGAGGCACAGGGGTGTTTGAGCAAGACTTAATGAGTGTGCAGCATCAGTTTAGTATTTCACAGCAAGTGCGCTTATTGACGCAGTTTAAGCAGTTGATGAAGTCCGCCGACAGCGGTTTTTTATTAGGCAGTCAACTAGCAAACGATACCTCTGTTGCCGCCCAAGGCGTGTTACATGCAGCGCACATCGGCCAAGCTTTAAAGCAGTTACACAATTTGCGAATGCAACTGGCACCTTTGTTATTTAGTTATAGTTATGTGCATAACGAGCAGTATTACATTGTGCTGCAAAATGCTGTGGGCTTGGATGATGAAATAAGCCAGTATGTTATGGAAATTTACAGCGCTGCGTTTTACCAAATTCTTAAAAAAGTGGCGGGTGAGCGAGTCCCTTGTCAGTTTGAGTTTGCCTATAAACGCGCCAGACATAGCCAAGAATACGAGCAGCATTTAGGTCTTAAAGTCGCTTTTGAAAAGCCTATAACCCGTTGGGTATTGAATAAACACGCGCTTAGGCTCACTAACCCCGCGTTTAGTAGTTTTAGGTTTTCACAAATTAACTCGCAACTTGCGGCATTAAATACTGCAAACAGCACTTTTGTGGAAGCCGTAAGCCGATTAATTTATCAACATCCGGCGTTAAATTTAGAGCAGGTAGCCAGCCAATTTGCTATGAGCCCCGCAACCTTCAAACGCAAACTGAAAGCCCATGGCGTGCGTTTTTCTACTTTGTATGATGAGCAAAGCAAGCGCAAAGCGATTTACCTACTTGCCATGCGCGAGCAATGCAATGAGCAAGTCGCCATGCGCTTATCATTTTATGATATTGCTAATTTCAGACGAGCATTTAAACGCTGGACCGGGCTTACGCCAAGTCAATTGAAGGGCTAATACTCACTTAGTTTTACTGAGTGATAATTGAAAAAAGTCCTTAAGCTCACCTATATGACTGATTGGATGAAGATAAAAATATATCAATTACGGGCAGTTATTTTAATTAAGCTGCGTTAGACTACTGTTATTGATGTAATTAACCGAGGTCTCAAATGATTGAGTATCCTGTTGACCAACTTCCCCAGTTAATTGATGACTTGCTTCAGTGTGACACTACAACACGTAAAAATAAGTTACTTGCTGATGCTAAAGAAAAGCTTTCTACTGAGCATTTATCGTTATTGTTTGAAGCATTACCTAAAGAACAACGTTTAGAAATTTGGCAATTACTTGATGAAGATACCCAGCATGAAATTTTCATTAACTTAGGTGGTGATAGTTGTCGCTGGTTGTTACAGAGTTTAGATGAAGCTGAGGGCTTTAAGTTACTTGACGAAGTGAGCGTTGAAGAGCTACTTGAACTTGAAGAAATTATTCCCGAACGCTTTGTTGATTATGCACGCAGACAACTTGATGAAGTTCAAACGAAGCAATACGACCTTGCACAGCAATATAACCCTGAGCAGCTAGGTCACTGGCTCGATTTTGATGCGCTTAAAGTGTCAGAAAAACTCACCGTAGCTGGCGCGCGTAAAATTTTTCAAAAAGGCTTACCACAGTTCACCGAAGTGATTTATTTGGTGAGTCGTAAAGGCACACTCATTGGTGAAGTGGCAATTAATTCGTTATTTAAAGCCAATGATAACGACAGCCTGCTGGATTACGCGAACCTTGATGTGTCGGCTTTACACGCTGATGACGACTTATATGAAGCGGCCGAAGTGGTTATTCATAGCGAAAAAATGGCGATGCCAGTGGTTAACACCGACAACAAACTATTAGGCCGGTTATCAGTGTCATCAGCTTATGAATTGCGTCAAGAAGTAACAGACGAAGCCGCTGCAAAAGCGGGTGGTCTACGTGAAGACGAGGATCTGTTCTCAAGCGTCACTAAATCGGCAAAAAACCGCGGTATTTGGCTTGGTATTAACCTAGCAACGGCGTTTTTGGCCTCTTGGTTTATCGGTTTGTTTGGTGCAACTATCGAGCAAGTGGTTGCACTAGCGGTACTTATGCCGGTTGTCGCTTCTATGGGCGGTATTGCAGGTAGTCAAACGTTAACGGTTATTGTGCGCGGTTTAGCACTCGGTCAGGTGACCGACTCTAACCGCAGAGCGCTGTTGAAAAAAGAGCTAAGAGTAGGGGCATTAAATGGCTGTGTTTGGGCCTTTGTGATTGGCGTGCTTACTTATTTCTGGTTCAACGATGGCATGTTAAGTTTAACCATTACTATCGCTATCTTACTTAATTTAGTGGCTGCCTCGTTATCGGGAGTCGTGATCCCATCTATTTTGGATAAGCTCAAAATCGATCCTGCTCTTTCAGGCTCTGTGATTCTTACCACAGTCACCGACATTGTGGGTTTTGTCACCTTTCTTGGCTTAGGTAGCTTGTTGCTACTCTAAATAATTTTAAAGCAGGTTAACTCGGTGCTTAGCCTGCTTTTTTGTTAGTCATGCAATTTCAAACTTATTAAGTGTATAAAAATGCTTAAATTCACTGTGTGAAGAATCTAAATTATTAATATTAACTATAAGTTTAGCTAAAAAGTGCTGTAATATAGCAGGATATTTTGTTATTTTTCTGTGTGTATTGTCACTTAGAAGTTAGTAGATGAAGAAAAGTTTAACCTTTTTGTTATTTAGTTTCTGCAGCTTTAATGCTTTAGCATCAGAGAACTTTAGTGACCATGAGATATTCTGTAGCCAACAACCTCAGGCTCTATGCTTAGATTATATTAATCAACAGCTAGCGGTAGCAGAGCCTGGTTCGGCACGCTGGTATGAAATTAAGTCGTATCAGTTTGATTACTTTTACGACAAAATGGAATATCTCGCCCTTAAAGATAGCACCGAGCCATTTATAAATGGCAAAGACCTTCCGGTTGTTTTTCAAGTTCAAGTTTATTTTTATTACGCAAAGTCGATGCAATATTTCGGCAATCATGAACAAGGCCGCAAATTCGCGACTTTGGCATTTGAAAACCTACAGGCTATTTTCGATTCATTCGGTAACCCAATGCGCATGGTTGAATTGGCCAATTTGCAATACGTGTTTGGCAACAAAGAAACAGCATTGCACATATTAGATAGGGCTGAACGTCGCTTTGGAAAGAGCAAAGATCCTATTTTTCATTTTGAACTTGCTTCAAATAAAGCCAATGTTTTCCATTCACTGGGTGATGTAGATGGAGCACTCGCAAGTCGTCGGGTTGCTGTAGATTGGATTTTAAAAACAAACCATAAGCGTAAAATCTCTGTAGCATTAGGCAATTTAGCGAGAACGTATCAAATACTTGCTCAGTACGACGAAGCAGATAAATTGTATGTTCAATCACTTAAGTATATTGATGTAGAGTCTGATCGTTTTGTTCTTGCTATTTATAAGCTACGCTTGGCTGAAATCAATTGGCAGGCAGGCAAGCCAGAACAAGCTTTAAAGTGGTTTAAGCAAGTGCATAAAGGTGACATTCGTAAAACACACGCGAAGCTTTATGCACAGCTAGAAAACGTACTTTAAATATTGTAAAAACAGCCCGGTTTTTCGTCTTCACCCGGCGCTAAAATTTGTAGGTGAGTTGACTCACCTTGTTCCATCAACGGTTTCATAGTTTTATCAAATTGTTTAGCGGCATGTTCAATTAATTTTGCTTGCTGTTCTAACGCTTTAAAATCGGCATCATGAGCAGCCATAAGTTTATTGAGTTCTTTAGCCAGTTTATCTTGCTCTTTTAATAAGCTTTTATTAATTCGTAGGTGGTTCTCGTCTTCAATAACTGCTTCTTCGGTGATCGCTTCTATTTGCTCAGAATAGTCAGTAACTTGTTGTTCTATGTCACTAATTGGTTGTTCTAGCGCTTCTAGTTTTACTTGTTCACGTTCAAGCTCTAGGTATGCAGCAATCTGTTCGTTATTGAGGGTACTTTCGCTTACCTTTTTACAGTCTTTAAAAGTAATAACGCGATAATCGCCCTGAGAAACTGCATTATCTGCGTTTGCTAAACTGATGCATGCAGCACTTGCAGTGATGAGGAGTGCTCTTGTGGTAAAATTTCGTAAATTCATGATGCTGTCCTTCCTAATAGGTAATGTTAATTAGTTAGTCGCAGCAAGTGGGAATAAAGTTTATGGCATAGGCGCTTTTTTAAAAATTATTTAAAAAAGCGCCTAATTTTAAAAAGTTAGCTGTGTGCTAGCCTAAACCAGCACACATTAATTTAGAAGCTATAAGTGATGTTACCGTAAATAAAACGGCCATCTAAGCTGTATGGCGCAAAGCCACTATAAGGGAATATGTGGTTAAAATCGCTATAACCAATATTGCTTACAGTATCTTGAGGGTACTGATCGAATAGGTTATTGGCACCTAATGCAAACTTCCACTGCTCATCAGGGCGATAAGCCACTTCTAAGTCAGCAATCCATTTTGCATCAAGTACTTCATCGTTTTCAGCACTATTTGAGGTATCAATAACTTCACCATAACGAGTTGCTCGTAATGTGGTTTGGAAGTTTTCATAATCCCACGTTGCAGATAGGTTCCATTTATCCGCTGGTGTACCTTTTTCAAAACGAGTTACTTCTCGACGAGAAAAATACTCGTAGCTGTCACCTAACGCCTCTAATTCCGGTGGATTTTCTTTAACGTGTGTTACTTCAGTGTCGTTAAAGTTAACCGCAGCACTTAAGCGTAAATCACCATAGCTTTCTAAGCCTAATGAGTAAGTAGCAACAATATCAACACCTTGTGTACGTGAATCAATGGCATTGGTGAAGTAGCGAACGCGTTGTGTATTAACTTCGCCAGCTTCGGCTAAAATCGCTTCAACTTCTGGGCCGCTTAAGTTTTCAGATAATACGATACGGTCATCAATTTCAATGCGATACGCATCAAGCGTTAAGCTAAAACCGCCTTGAGTAAAGATGAAACCTGCCGTCATATTAACTGACTCTTCAGCATCTAAATCACGAGCCCCTAGTGCTTGCGCTGCAGGTTCATCTACAGGGAATAAACCTACTTCACTTGGCACACCATTCTCAAATAAAGTACTTACCGACTTATATGAAGTTTGGGCAAGTGATGGTGCTCTAAAACCTGTGCTAATTGCACCACGTAACGACAGTGACTCATTAATGCTGTAACGCGAAGCTAGTTTAGAGGTAAAGGTGCTACCAAAATCGCTGTAATCTTCAAAACGACCTGCTAAAACAAGGTTCCAATCTGTTGTTAGATAAGTATCAAACTCAGCAAATATTGCAATGTTATGGCGGCTTTTATCAGTTGCACTTTCAGGTGAGAAACCCGGTAATACTTGTGCGCCACCGGCAGCAACAGGGTTACCTTCGTCATCTAATACGGTTAGGTAAGAGGCCGTTTCACCCGCTTTGATTTGATAGTTTTCGTGGCGGTATTCAGCACCAATCGTCACAAACACATCATCAGGTAAACCTAAATCTAGCGTGCTGCTGGCATCCATATTGACTAGGTATTGCTCATATACGAGCGAGCCATCATCAAACTCTGTTGGGCTGCTAACACCCATAGAGGTATTTAAACTATTGCTTACGCCAATACCAAAGTCATTGCGACCATAATTGCTGCTTACATCCCACGCCCAGTCATTGGTTTCGCCATTAAGGCCAATTGCAAATGAGTAGTCATCTACATCAGTATCTATTTGCGGTAAGAAGCCGTCAGGATACACTTCAGTTAAGTTACGAGAGTCTTTGGCACGACGATAAAAGCCACCCGAGTTACCTTCACGGTTTGAGTAACTTGCAAAAGAGTAAAGTGATAACGAGTTATCAAACTCATAACCTAGGTTATAAAAAAGCGCGAAATCTTCAATGCTTGCTTTACCAAAACGGTGGTTATAGCGGTCAAAGTCGAATTCACGAGGGTCTAAATTGCCATTTGCGTCACGGCTGTACTGTTCGCGTTGGTCAAAACCAGAGCGATTCGTTGGCTCGTTATTTCGTGACTCAATAGACAGGTTAATAAAGCCATTATCACCCAGCGCAAAACCCGCGTTAGCGCTTGCTGTGCGTGAAATACCATCATTTACTTCACGGTCGCCACCAGTCTCAAAACTTAGGTTGCCTTCGCTATCAGTTGTGGTGTTTAGTAGCTGAGGAGACCCTGCCATTTGTGTATCGTATTCACCATATGTGAAGCTCACGCTGCCGCCTTCATCGGCGTCTTTTAATACAATATTGATCACACCAGCAATCGCGTCAGAGCCGTATTGAGCAGCAGCACCATCACGAAGTACTTCTACGCGTTTAATTGCTGAAGTAGGAATATTATTTAAATCAACAGCTGTTGAACCACGGCCTACTGTACCGTTTAAATTTAATAGTGCACCCGCATGGCGGCGTTTACCATTGATAAGTACTAATGTGTGGTCAGGAGCAAGGCCACGTAAAACAGCCGGTTTTGCATGGTCAGTTCCATCAGCAATGGTGGCACTAGGGTAGTTAAAGCTAGGTAACTGAGAGGCAAGTACTTGGCTCATATCAAGTTGGCCAGTGCTTGTTAGATCGCGACTTGTTAATAAATCGACAGGTACAGTACTTTCAGAAATACTACGAAGGCTTCGGCGAGTACCTGTTACAGAAATAACTTCAACATCTTGAGCAGTGTTTTCTGTTGTTTGCTCAGCAGCGATTGCAGTCACTGATGTAGCTAGCGTACTTGCAATAGCGAGTTGCAAAGGTACTTTTTTAAAAAGTGTCATTGTTGGATCCCTTGTGACGTTGATTTCACGTTGCAGTTTATCAATAAAAAAGGAACAAACAAATAACATAAAAGTATACTATATGATTATCTAAACAAGCTATTTAGCTCATAGTTCTACACTAAAATAACCTTTTATGCGCTTATGCTTATTTTATTTCTGCCCTCTGTTTTTGCTCGGTATAAAGCAGTATCTGCAGCACAAATTAGTGCCTCAGAAGTACGGTATTGATTATTAAACTCGCAAGCAATTCCTTGGCTTACACTTATTCTAAAATCACTCGGTAGGCCAATTTCAGTAAATGACATATTGTTTATTTTTATTTGAATATGTTTTGCAATAACTGCTGCCGTATCTTTTTGACACCTTGGTAATATAACCGCAAATTCTTCACCACCATAACGGGCTGCCAAACAGTCATGAGAGGGGAGTGATTCTGCAATTATACTCGCTACTTTTTGTAAGCACTTATCGCCTTTAACATGACCAAATCGGTCATTAAATAATTTAAAATAATCAATGTCGATTAATATAGTGCTAATAGCTTGGTTGGTTTGCACGCTTTCTTGCCAATGCTCTTTTAATGATTCCTCAAGGGTTAATCTATTTGCAAGGCCGGTTAAATGGTCAGTGGTGGCCTGTTTAACTAAGCGATTATATTGCTCTTTGTGCGATGATAAATCATGTAATACACAAATAAATAAATTATCTGCAACGGCAATGTTTTTTGGCAAGCTTGAAATACATAAATCCGCTTCAAGGGTTTTACTATCGGCGCGGTTTATTTTAACTTCGTTTGGACCAAGGCTTATCGGCGAGTCTTTATGATCTAACCAACTGAGTAGGGTATACATGTATTTATCACGGTCGGTGTCGTGTAGGTAATGTAACAGGTTTTGACCGATTAAGGCTTCTTGGTTGTCACCTAAAAGTTGTGCCGCCATCGGGTTTGCAAATTCAAACGTGCCTTGACCATTAATGATAAACACCCCTTCAGGAATGTTCTGAAACATTTGGGCAATTAGTGCAAGTTGCTCTGAATTGATAGACTGCGCAAGTGCGTTTTTAGCTTCTGATCTAGCAGTGCTTGGTTGTTCATTTTTGTTGTTAGTAGACACGTTCGTTTCCTTTTTGCCGATGCAAACGATTTTGGTGTCTATAAAGTTACTTAAAAAAGTGCAAATTAACCTTCTGGTAATCTTCTGGTTTTAATTGTTTGTTTTTAAATGTAAAAAAGCTCCATAAAAGGAGCTTAAAGTGAGTGTTTCTTAGTCTTCTTTATCATTTTTCACTTGTGGATCGGCACTTTCATAGCTTGTGCCATTGCACTCTACAATGAAAATCATACACGCAGTACCGCTATTTTCATCAGTATCCGCTATTTCAATTGTTTGACCATCATTAGTGACTTTAAAGCTAAAGTCTTGCTCGCAATCACCTTCAAGGTTTGCAAATTTCGCGCCTGTAAATTGAAAGCCAGCTTCAACTGTTGCGTCATCAAGTGTATAAATGCCTAGGCTGTTTCTTTCATTGATAGTACCGCCTCCAGAAACTTGCTGACCGTTTTGGAAGTATGTAAATACAGCTTCATTTTCAGTGTTAAGTTTAATATTCACTGTAAAGTTGAAAGTTTGACTTTCGCTCATTATTATTACCTTCTAGTTGTTTTTTATAGTTCAAAGTTAGTAATGCCTAACTCTATTAGTTTACTTTTAACTGTGTTTACCTCACTTACCCTATTTAAACAGGTGTAGGCTTGAATAAGTGGGTAAGTTCTTTTTATACTTTTATCGCCGTTTTTATTTTCTTCAATTGCATTAATAGCTTCTTGGCATGCTTTTTGTCTTGCTATTTTGTCTTCAGAAAGCTTTGCTTTAATTAAATTAACCTTTATTAGAGCAGCGAGGTTTTCTATTTTGCTAGTGTCAGATATTCTCTCAATAAAGTCTGAGTTGCTCTCTAATTTTAACAAGAGGTCTTTGGCTTCGTTTAAAAGGTTTCGATTGATTAAATAATGAATCACTCCTATTTGAATATTTATTAAAGTTGTATCTGAAACCCCTTGGTTATCAATGTAACTTAAAACATCTTTTACTCTTTCACTTGTTTTACTTTTATCTAACAGCATTAATTGGTATGCAAGTGTTCTATAAAAGGTGCGTTGAAAGTTTTGATTTTTTGGATCTTGGATTCTTGCTCGATTAATTGCATCAGTTGCTTTTTCAGCTTTTAAAAATGCTGCTCTCTTATTTGGAAAATAGCTCAATAAAAAGCTTTGTTGCATAAAAGTGTTTGCTAAATAATTATGTAAGCTTGCGTCATTCGGTGATGTTTCAAGCATGTTGATTAGCTCTTGAGAGGCTTGTTCAAGTAGTTCGAGTGCAGCGTTTAAATTACCGAGCCTTTCTTCTGTGGTTGCAATCCAACTAATGGTGTCTGTTTTATCGCGTAATAAATTTTTGTTATTCGGTTTAAGCTCAAGGGCTTGGTTTTTCAGTTTTAAAGATTCAGTAAAGCTCTGTTTTGCAAGTGCATAATTAAACTGCTTTAAATACAACGAACCAAGAGAATTGTGCGAGTAAGATAGCTCCATAATAGAGTTAAAGTCATTAGGGGCAAGCTGATACATTTTTTCACTGTAAGCCAAGTAACGTTTAAACATTGGCTCAGTCGCTAAGTAATTACTTTGCTCATAAGTTAAATTACCAAGCCAGAACGCATTGGCCCCTGCGAGCATTAAAACATCTAGGTTATTGGGTTGAACTTTTAGTAAAGATTCTAGGCGCGTTCGCGCATTTTCAAAGGCAGTGAAGGCTTCGTCGGTTTTGCCGCGCGAGTAGGCCACTTCGCCCATAGCCTCTAAGGTTTGAGCGTATTGAAAACGGTTATTAAACTCGGCTTGTGTATCGCTAAAGTCAAACAACGAGGCAGCTTCCTCGTCTTGATTGGTAAAATACTCAAGGGCTTTGTTGCTAATACCATCAAGTAAATCCATACGTTCAACGCTTCTAAGTTTGTCGGCAAACTCACCAACCATAAAACCCAATAAACTCTCAGCCTCTTGGCGTTTTTGTTTTGCTATTTGTTCGGCGTGATAGCTGCGCACGCTCATAAATGTAGCAATAAAGGTTAAGCACACAAGTGCAGCCGCTGTTATTTGTAACACGCGTTTTTTACGTTTGGCTTTATTGTTAGAAGCCTTAATTAACGCTTGTTCGTTGCTCGATAAGCTAAACATAGGGTTTTTAACTAGGCTTTGTGCTTCTTGCAGCGGTTTGCCTTGCGCTAATAAAAAGTCGCTGTGTTTATGTTCTAGCAGCCATCGCTCGGTGGCAAGTTGCACGCGGCTTTGAATTGCTAAGCTTTGTTGGTGCTCTTGCACCCAATCTATGGCGCGTTGCCAATGGCGCAGCAGCGCTTCGTGGGCAAGACTAAAGCAGGCTTGCTCATTTTTAAGGTGCGACACAAACAAACGGCTGTCGACCATAGCCTGAACAAGCTTGGTCGCAGCAGGGCTGGTTAATTCGCTCCAACGTGCAGCGCGGCTGGTGAGCGTTTCGCCATCTGGATTTAAAGTGATCAGCTTAGAAAGAACTGCGGCAAGTTCAGTTTGTTGGTCTTTGGGTAATTGGCAAAATACTTGTTCGGCTTTTTGGCCGATGGCTCCTTCGATGGTGCCTAGGGCTTGGTATTCAGAAAACAATAATTCGTTGTCTGGGCTGCGCTGCAAGTAAAGCTGCTGCAAGGTGTATTGCAGCATTGGCAATGCATCTGGGTTATTGGCAGTATCGTTACAAAGTTGTTCATCAAGCGGTGTGTGATGCTCTGGGTGATGTTGCCAACTTAAGCCTGCTGCAAGTGCTGGCAAACGGATCATTT
Source organism: Pseudoalteromonas sp. MEBiC 03607 (assembly GCF_004792295.1). Taxonomy (NCBI): domain Bacteria; kingdom Pseudomonadati; phylum Pseudomonadota; class Gammaproteobacteria; order Alteromonadales; family Pseudoalteromonadaceae; genus Pseudoalteromonas; species Pseudoalteromonas sp. MEBiC 03607. The sequence continues at coordinate 3,091,282 of NZ_SRRY01000001.1, read as the reverse complement.
GCTTAAGCTCAGAGCGAGTTGGCGCTAATAAGTCAAAATGTGCGCCATTGGCTTTGCCCGACATTAAACTTGGTTGACTCACTACTTGCGGGTAAAAGTCATTACGACAGGCACTAAAAATGATCATGCAGCCACTTGTTGCTAAGCGCTCAATAAGAGCTAAAAGCTGGTTGCGCTCGTCATCGCTAAATAGCGGCGATGACAATAGCACTTCGAGCCTGTCGATAAATAAAAATAAATAGGGCGTAGTGCGCTCTGTATTTAGCGCTGCAAGTGCTGCTTTACAGCGGGAAATAACCTGTTCTGGGTCTTTTAATAACAATTCAGCCAACGCATCGGCACTTATATCGCTAAGTACAGGTGCGTCGTTTATTTCTAAATCGAGCAAGGTTGAGGCTAAATCAAGCAGTAAGCGCTCTTTGCTGACATCGGCAAAGTCGAGTTGGCAGTAACTGTGTACTCTTATGCCATCGTAGCCATTACTCGACATTAAAGCGGGCAATACACCTGCGTTAACTAACGACGATTTACCCGAACCACTGGCTCCCAAAATTAAGCAAAATGCGCGACCAAATTCTATTTGAGCCGATACCCGCTGTAGCAAAGTGGCAATTTGTTTGTTCCGACCAAAAAATACATCGGCTTGCTCTGGTGCAAACGCACTTAAGCCAACAAAGGGCGAATCACCTTGCCAACTGGTTTGGCTGGCTTTTTGTTCTTCGTTGAGTGGAAAGTTGATTTCGGCAATAACCCGATAACCACGTTTACGAATGGTTTCGATGTAATGCGGATCGCTTGCTTTATCGTCAAAGGCTTTACGTAATTGGGTGATCACTTTATGTAGGGGGTTGTCACCCAGCGCCACATTTTGCCAGCAATGGCTGATAATTTCTTCGCTCGTTAGTAGTTCACCTTGTTTTTCGCATAGCAGCAGTAATACATCCATCGCCTTGGGTTCAAGATGCTTTGTTTGTTCACCGCGCCTGATTGAATTAGTGGCCGGGGTAACTTGCCATTCGCCAACGAAAAACAGTGCCGTATTCATAGTGTTATCTTCATTGTTATTGTTAGAAACGCAGTCCGATTGGACCGATTTTATATTAGATTACGGAATTCTTTGATTAATACAATATTATGAGATTAACAGCAAGCGCCTTGCCTTTTCTGACATTAAAAAATCATATTGGTGTCATGTATATAAAACTTTTTGTAAAGTTTGTTTGACTTTTTGTGTTGCTTGGTTAATCTTTAGTCAAGTTTACTTTACTTTTAAGGTGAGAATAATGGATCAGACAGGATTAACCTTTAAACAACGTAATAAGCAGAACACGCTAAACCTCGCGAAATGGACATCAGCATGGGTGATTACTTTAGCAATTGCCTCATTTGGGCCGCATCTTTTATGGCAAGAGCAGGCTGTTTTTAGTGTTGTGGCAATCTTAATTAATGTAGTAGTTGGCATTATGATGATTTTATCGAACAAACGACAACTTCAAGGAATGGATGAGCTGCAGCAGCGTATGCACCTTAATGCAATGGCGATTACCTTGGGTGCAAGCTTAGTATTTGGTTTAGCTTATTCGGTAGTGCAATCAAGCGGTTTAATTAGCTTTAAAGAAGATATTTCACACCTTGTACTCTTTATGGGCTTAACCTATTTGGTGAGTCTTTTAATGATGAATAAGCAGTTAAACGACGAGGGCGAAGAATGAAAAACCGCTTGAAAGTGCTTCGTGCTGAGCACAACTACACCCAAGCGAAACTCGCAGAGCTTTTGGATGTATCTAGGCAAACTATTAATGCGATTGAAAAAGGTAAATTTGACCCAAGTTTGCCATTAGCATTTAAAGCCGCGCGTTTATTTAACCTGAGTATCGAAGAGATATTTCAGGATGAGTAAGTTTGATAGCCTTCAGCCTTCAGCCTTCAGCCTTCAGCCTTCAGCCTTCAGCGATCTGATCTGACTCCGATAAAGTAGACACAAGGTTTAATTAACTTGTTCGTACTGCATGGGACTTTTATACCCTAGGGTGCCATGCCTTCTTACTGAGTTGTAGTATTTTTCAATATAAAAATACGTTTGTGTTGTCATTTCACTACGACTCAGTTCATTTAAATTCTTTATCCACTCCTTTTTATACTGCGCAAAGAAGCTTTCTGAGCATGCGTTATCCCAGCAGTTGCCTTTTCTAGACATACTCACTGTGACACCTCTATTAGTTAACCACTTCACTGTTTCCTTTGCGACATACTGAGCTCCTTGGTCTGAATGAAAGAGCAAATTCGAACCATCAGGTTTACGTGCTGACCATGCTTTCCTCAGTGTTTTAATAACTAACTCGGCGTTGTTTATACGGCTTGTTACCCAGCCAACAACCTTACGAGAGTACAAGTCAAGGATGACGCATAAATACTGCCAACCATCTTTACAGCGTACTTGTGTGATATCTGATACCCACACGGTATTTACTGCATCAACATTAAACTGGCGCCGTAATAAATTACTCGCTTTGATTGTACCTTCTTTCTTCGAGCGGCTTGTATAGCGTCTTTTACCTGACTTTGAACGATAGCCAACGCTTTGTAATAGTCTCTGCACACGCCCTTTACTGCAATCAAAACCATGTGCTACCGCTGCCTCCCAGAGCTTCCTATAACCAGGAATACAGTGCTCTTGGTCGCTGACATACTTTAGAAATTTCAGTAACGAACTGTTTTCTTTCTGGCGTGTGCTAGGTAATTGCTTTAACCATTTATAGTATCCAGCCGGCGACACAGATAACCAGCTGCACAACTTCTTCACTGTGCGTTTGGCGTCTGTGACCTTGTGGATATATTCGAACCTTATTCTTTTAGGCTGTCGAAGTAGACCTTCGCCTTTTTTAAAACGTCATTCTCCAACTGAGCATCTTCGAGTTGCTTCTCAAGCTTGCGAATTTGGCGTTCTAAATCTGTGTATGATTTGTCAGGGCCTTGGTTCTTTAGTGGCTTTGCCGTTTTCTTTTTCGAGGTCATGTGACTTCTCCAACTTGATAGCATGTCAGGATGAATACCGTACTTATTAGCGACCATCTTAACTGTATCTGTGGTGTCTAACGACTCTTGAACGACTTTTATTTTAAATTCGAGGGAATATCTACGCTGTGACTTTACTTTCATGATTACTGACTCCAAAAAGGTGTCTACTTTTATGGAGTCAGATCAATCAGACTGAGAGCTGAGAGCTGAGAGCTGAGAGCTGAGAGCTGAGAGCTGAGAGCTGAGAGCTGAGAGCTGAGAGCTTAAGGCTTATAGCTTTGTCTTTTCATCTGCATCGCACTTAACGACCACATTAAAAAACCACCTAAGAATAGTGCCGCCGAAACATAGCCTGTTTGACTAGGGAGTGCGCCTTCGGCAATAGCCATGCCGCCAAGCCAAGGGCCAATCGCATTGGCTGTATTAAACGCACACTGTACTAGTGCACCAATCATGGCATGCCCTTGTGGTGACACATCCATTAATAATGATTGGATCACGGTACCTAAACCAACACTAAAGCCAATAAAGAAAATCACCGCGTATAACAGCCAAATATTATGGCTTGCGCTTACATAACTGGCTGCAAATACTACAGCGCCAATTAGCGCTGCGCCTGTGGTTTTCAGCGGTGAATGGTCGGCGGCTTTACCTAATACATAGTTTCCTAAAGTACAGCCAATACCAAACATAATCATCGCAATAGAGATAGTGTAAGCAGGGGTATGGGTGACTTCTAAAATAGTGTCGGCAATGTAAGTGTAAACACAAAATACGCCACCAAAACCAATAATGATGATACCCAGAATAGTCCATACGAGCTTGTTCTTTAATACACTTAACTCATCGAGAATCGATGTTGGCGCGGTATTCTTTACGTTAGGTACGTATTTCACAATCAATACCAAGGCAACTAACGCAAGTACAGCGGTGCCTGCCAAACAATAACGCCAGCTAAAGTTTTGCCCCACTAGGGTGACCATGGGCACACCAACAATAGTGGCAATGGTTAAACCCATAAATACTTTTGACATAAAGCTTGCGCGTTTATCGGCAGGGGCGATATCGGCAGCCAATAAAATAGCAGCGGCGAAGTAGGCACCGTGTGGTAAACCACTTAAAAATCGAAATAAAATAAGTTGCTCAAGCGAGTTTGCAAAAGCACTTAAACCATTGAATAAAAACATCATACTGACAAACATCAACAGTGCATTTCGCTTACGCATGTTGGCGGTTGTGATCATAAATAGTGGGGCACCGACAACTACGCCAATCGCGTAAGCACTGATGGCATAACCACTTTGCGCTGGCGTAGACGAAAATGTTTCGCTGATCAGGGGCAACATTGGCATCATAGAAAATTCTGATAGGCCCAAAATGAATGTGCCTAAAGCCAATACTATCAGAATGGTAAACGTGCTTGCGTTGCCTTGGGAGTTGGCTACGTTAGTCATGTAATTCCTTTAAAATTAATTTAAAAACAAAATAGATTTTTGATAATTGAAAATGCCAGTAACAAATACTTTGTTCTGGAGTAGATGTGTGTGCCCAGCGCTATTGTAATACAAATTAATGGGGTTGATACAGTACTTTTTGGAACGTTCTATATTTGTTTGCTATAAGAAAATAACCTGAACTTCTTAAGTCTTTGCTGTTCAAAATAAATACAGAGAAAAAGCCAACTATACTTGGTTAATTAAATTGGTTTGAAGGAGAGCGCAATGAAAAAGATATTTGCTTGTATCGACGGTTCATGCATGACCGATGCGGTGACGGAAGCGGCGATTTGGATTTCTAAGCGCTCCAGCCATCCAATTAATTTTCTGCATGCATTAGAGCCACCTTTGCCGCAAGGCAGTGATGATTTAACCGCAATTATAGGTTTAGGTTCGCAAACCTCATTGTTAGAGCAATTGGCAAAACTTGAGCAAGAGCGCAACAAAGTAGCGTCGCAGCATGGTCAATTATTGCTAGATGAAGCAATGAAAAAAGCCGAGCATGCAGGCATAACCGAGATTGAGCAACAGCAGCTTTCAATGAGTCTTGTTGATGCCTTACTTGAACATGAAGACAATGCCCGTGTGATGATTATTGGCCGCTCTGGTAAAGGCCATTACGATGATTTTAAAGTACTGGGCTCGCATATTGAAACGCTGATCCGTCAGGTACATACCCCGGTTGCGATTGTGCCGCCGCAATTTCATGAGCCTACAAACTTTATGCTGGCTTATGATGGCAGCGAAAGTACCGACAAAGCGATTACACAAATTATCAATGGCGGGATTTTATCCGGCTTAGATTGCCACTTGGTGATGGTTGATAAACAAGATGGTCACTGCCAAGACAAACTTGATACTGCCTCAGCAAGGCTGGCAGAAAATGGCTTTAATGTGAGAGCGCGCATGCTCGATGGCGATGTTTACCAAGCGCTGTGGCGATATAAAAGTGACCACGCCGTTGATTTAATGGTGATGGGCGCATTTGGTCACTCTAAATGGCGGCAGTTCTTTTTAGGCAGCACGACCTTAAAAATGCTTGAAGATAGCCGTATTCCTTTAGTGGTGCTGCGCTAAGTTATTCACCTGTGACAGGGTGCGACAATATGTCACGTGTTCAGACTAATTAATGAGTTTTATAATCGGCGTCATTAATTATTTGCTTTGATTTTAAAAGAGTTATGAACACGCTATCTTCTCGCCCTGGTTTTTTATTTTCTAAAATTGCTGCAGCACTTAGCTGTGTTTTAAGTATTTCGGCCTTTGCTGATGATTCAATTGAAGTGATAGAAGTACAAGGTCATGCCCAAAATAACCATCAATTAGTTAGCTCTGCAGACGCGTTACTGAAAGATTTAGGTGTTGATTTTTCAGCGGCCGGAGGAGTGTCTAACTTGCCGGTGATGAACGGCATGATGGGCGATAGAGTTAAAGTTTTAGTCGATGGTGCTGATGTTACAGCAGCGTGTGCTAACCAAATGAACCCGCCACTCTCTTATGTGTCGGCAAACCAAATTGCCTCTTACAGTGTCGTTGCTGGTGTATCACCGGTAAGCAGTGGCGGTGATAATATTGCCGGTGTTATTAGGGTAAATACGATTGCCCCTGAATTTAGTGATACAGACTCAGTGAACTGGCGCGCAGGCTATGTTACCGCCCAGTACAAGAGCGTTAACGATAGCCAAGCATATGCTCTAGGTGCTAGCCTTGCGAGCAAACAGTTTAGCTTGTCTTACCAAGGCAGCTTTGAAGATGCTAACAGCTATGATGATGTGCATGGTGAACGTGTACTTGATACCTTATATCGAGTGCAAAATCATGCGTTAACGGGCGCTATTCGTGATGAGAAACAACAGCTTGTAGTTAAGCTGACGCATCAAAAGATTCCTTACCAAGGCTTTGCAAATCAATACATGGATATGACCGATAACACCAGTTATGGTTTCGTTGCTCAGTACCAACGTGAGCTTGAAAATGGTGATTTGCAGGTGCAATTGAATGCGCATGATGTAAAACACGAAATGGGTTTTTTCAGTAATGAGAAAACCGGCATGATGCCAATGAATACCGATGCACAAGATTACAGTTATCAAGTTCATTGGCGCACTGATTTATCAAAACAGTCATCATTAATGCTAGGGCAAGAATATTACGGTTATCGAATTGATGACTGGTGGCCAGCGGTTGCAGGGTCAATGATGATGGGCCCAAATGAATACGTAAACATTAACGATGGCAAACGTGACCGCCTTGCGGCATTTGCTGAGTACCAAAACCAAGTAAACCAAGCATGGTGGGTGTCGGCAGGTGTTCGTGTTGAGCAAGTCACCACAGATACTGGCGAAGTGCAGGCTTATAACGAAGGTGGCATGAGCGGTATGGCTAATATGGGCTCAATGATGGACATGTCAAAAACCGACGCCCAAGCTGCGATGGAATTTAACCAATTAGACCGTAAACGTGACGACACTTTAGTTGATATCAGTTTACTTGCTCGCTATCAATTATCGAATAACGATGAGCTGCAATTTGGTTTAGCTCGTAAAAACCGCGCACCTAATTTATATGAGCGTTACAGCTGGGGTGTAGGTACGATGGCAACCACCATGATTGGTTGGTTTGGCGATGGTAATGGTTACATTGGTAACCCAGATTTAGAAGCCGAAACAGCTCATACGTTAAGCTCTAGCTACACCAAATTAGCCAAAGACGATAGCTGGCAAGTAACGGCAAATGTTTGGTACACGCAAGTAAATGATTATATTGATGCTGAAGTGACTAAGAGCTTTAATCGCACCGATATGGCGCATACCAAGCGTAATATTCTTACCTTTACGAATTTAGATGTCACTCTTTACGGTGCAAAACTGGCGGGCTTAATTGAACTTTACAACACAAAGCAAGCAGGAAAGTGGCAATTAAAAGGCTCACTAACCAGTACTTATGGCGAACGTGATGATAGCAATGAAGACTTATATCAAATTATGCCACTGCACACTGAGCTGAGCCTAGAGCACGAATACAAAGGCTGGCAAAACGTACTGAGCTGGCAATGGGTTGATAGTAAAACCCATGTTGATGAGCGCCGTTTAGAAAACCAAACCGACAGCTATCAGTTACTGGCTATATCAAGTCAGAAAACGTGGCAAAATTTAACCTTTAAGTTAGCAATTACCAACTTACTTGATGAATACTACCAACAGCCGCTTGGCGGTGTAAGTATTGCTAATTACAAGCAAGATATGAGCAATGGTTTTGAACAACTTGCTGGACAGGGCCGCTCGTATAATGCCAGTGTGAGTTATAGGTTTTAGAGAAAGCTATCAGCTCGTAGGTTGGGTAGAGCGGAGCGAAACCCAACGCACAAAGAGCGATCTGCTATCAGATGGTGTTGCTTACAGGCCTTTACCAAATGCCTAGCTCGTAGGAGGTACTTTGGTGCCGAAATATCTTCACAAAGAGAACTGAATGAGAAGACAATGAGGTAACCTTAGAAGTTAGTTTAATCTTTTCCTCTAAAGCGCAGCGCCTCTTATCCTCTTTGTGAGTTAAAGATTTTTTCTAACCACAGAGGTCACAGAGAGCACAGAGAAAGAGAAGGAGAGACCATTATCTCTTTGTAAATATTGTTTTCTCTGTGTAGCGCGAAGCGCCTCGGTGTGCTCTGTGGTTCAAATTGTCTTTTTCACAAAGAGAACTGAATGAGAAGACAATGAGGTAACCATAGAAGTCAGTTTAATCTTTTCCTCTAAAGCGCAGCGTCTCTTATCCTCTTTGTGAATCATAGAAGTGTTGCGCGATATAAAATCGCGCCTACAATCTTACCACTAGGCATTTTAACTTTCCTGCTCAGCTTCTTGCTGTGCTAATTTTTCGCGATCTGCCTTTGAGATGTATGCCGGCTTATTGCTTTTATGCAATTTTGCATTGGCGCGCTTATCTTTTTGCTTAAGTTTAGTGAAGATCTTTTTTCTGCGGTTCATGAGTCTAACAAACGAATTAATAGGGTGAGTGGCTATTGTACCTTGTTGGTATTTTTAAGCGATCTATTTTGCTTGAATTAGAGATGTTATGTCGGCGTTATAAGCGTTACAATCAAGGTGACTTTCTAAAAACCTTCTTAAACTCTGGAGCTTATCTTGAAACATTCATTACTTGCTGCATTTTTATTAACTGCTTTCTCTAGTCAGGCAACTGTGTCTGAGCAAAGTGAAAAGCTGGCTAACTACGCGGTAGAGCAATATCAACAAGCGCAAATTCATACCTTAGAGAATTTAGTTTCTTACCCAACGGTGAATAAAGAAGGTTTAGCGACTCCTGATAACCCAGATTTTATTGGCTTTAAGTCATTCTTAAAAATGAAAGCGGCGCAGTTTGGTTTTGATTATCAAGATTTAGGTTACACAGTATTAATTGGCATGGGTAACCAAGCTGATAAAGTAACCATAGTAACCCATGGTGATGTGCAACCAGCCGATGCCAGTAAATGGCAACAAAGCCCATTTAAAATGGATAAAACCTCTGAACCTGGAAAGCTAATTGCACGTGGTACAGAAGATGATAAAGGTGCTATTGCCACAGCATTGCATGCAATGAAGGCGATTAAAGATAACGGCATTACTTTAAATAACCGCATTGAATTAATGGTTTACCTTGCTGAAGAGTCTGACTGGGCACCACTCGAAGAGTTTATGAAAACCTATCAGCAACCAAAATATGCTGTCACTATTGATGCTTCTTACCCTGTGGTTGTTGCAGAAAAAGGCTGGAGCTTAATTGCGCCGACTTTTTCAGCAACCTCTGCAAAAACAGGCTTATATGTAAGTAATTTAAAAGGCGGTGCTTTTGTTAGCCAAATCCCTGAAGATGCCAGTGTGCTTGTGCATAACGCCGATGCTGCGACAGTAGCTAAATTACACGACAATGTCGCTAAGCTTAAAAACGTAAAAGTGGCGATGACAGAGCAAGATAATGGCTTGCTAGTGCAAGTGAAGGGGATTTCAGCGCATTCATCTGAGCCAGAAGCGGGTGAAAATGCCATTGCGTACCTTGCAGAAATCTTCAAAGGCATCGACCTTGAGAACAATAGCGATGGTCAAGCAATTGAGTTTATTAATCAGCTAATAGGCCTTGATTTATATGGCGCGCAATTCGGTGAAATTGCTTATAAGCATGATTTTATGGGGCCGATGACTGTTTCGCCAACGTTATTAAGCCGCGATGGTAACGATATTAAATTGTCGGTTAATATGCGCCGTCCTGTTGGTAAACAAAAAGCTGTGCTCAAACAGCAAATTAATGAAGCACTTAGCGCTTGGCAAACCACTAATAATGTCACTTTAAAAGACACAAAAGTGGTAATTGGTACGCCAATGCTGTTAGATGGTGCACCTCACGCCCAAGCTTTACTTGATATCTTTAAGCACTTTACCGGCGATAAAGACGCGGGCTTTGTGTCAATCGGTGGTGGCACCAATGCGAAGCTATTTGATAATGCTGTTTCATTTGGTCCATCAATGCCAGGTAAAAAGTACACAGGTCACTCAGAACATGAGTTTATTACCGAAGAGCAGTTAGCGCTGAACTTAAAAATGTACACTGCAATGATGATGAAGCTAGGTAATATGTAGTATCTATATATCAAAAAACGCCACTTTTAAAGTGGCGTTTTTGTTTAAAGCTGTTGACTCATTACTGTTTAGAATTGGGCAACAAACTTGAGGTTGTAGAGTTCAGCTGAGCCGCTTTCAGTGTAATTAGCGGTTAAATAATATTTATCATTAATAAAGTACTTACCTTGTAAAACGAGTTCAGAATCATCCAAACCTGCACCTATGGCATAGTGTTCGCCAAAGTAATAGCTGATCATGGCATTACTTGCTGAATCATTAACGCTGTCTTGATGGCCAACATCAACGGTAATGTAATGGCTGCCGCTTAAGTGATTAAAGTATCTGGCCGAGAGATTCCAAACGTCGAGTTCATCATCTGTTTCTGCGCTAAAACCAAGGTAATCCTTATCGTTGATTTGGAGGTTATACTGCGCTTTCAAGCGGAAATAATCATCACCATATTCACGCACATCCCTATTTACAGAAACTTTTAAGGCATCGGCAAATAAGTAGCCTATACCTAGAGTGTAATTGTCTAAATCCCTCACATCCCTTATATCGGCTACAGCAAACCAGTTATTTAAAAAATACTCGCCAAATATACCAATGTCATTGTAATAGTCTCCTCCTGAGTAATTGACTAGGATGTTTGAATCTGTATCTAGGTAGCCATAATCATCGAGCACACCTGAGCTCTGCTGCTCTTCAAAGTAATAATGGCTTGCTAATTGGTAGCCATTAAAGCTATATCTGTCATGTTCTACGTGAGTGTAATTGATACTATTGAACCACTGTTTACTCACCTGTTGCTCTGTTGCTGCTGTTGAATAGCTTGAATAAGCGAGCGTTGCAAGTGCAATAGGGGCTAGTTGTTTAAACATACATATCCTTGTTGTATTTGGTTTTTGTTTCATAAAGATAATACAACAAGCAGGAATTTACATTGTAATAAAGTGTTGTGGGCCTGTTAGAATATGAAAAGGCCAAGCAGTGCTTGGCCGAACGGGATTAATTAAGCTTTGTGGTGAGTGATATCTCAGCATTCATGAGTTTTGAAATAGGGCAGCCTTGCTTGGTTTGCTCGCAAAGTTGCTCAAATTTTTCAGTCGAAATATCATTTATTTTCGCACTAACATCAAGTGCAATGTGGCTCACTTCGAAGCCATCGTCAACCTCATCTAGGCTAACGGTTGCTTTGGTGGTTATGTCGTCAGCCACAAAGTCTGCTTCGGTTAGTGCCAGCGACAGCGCCATACTAAAACAACCACTATGAGCAGCAGCAATAAGTTCTTCGGGGTTAGTGCCCGGTTTGCCTTCAAAGCGGGTGTTAAAGCCAAATGGCTGTTTATCAAGTGCACCGCTTTCACTAGAAATGTAGCCTTTGCCAGATTTAATATCACCAGACCAACTTGTATGTGCAGATTTTTTAATCGTCATCGTCATCTCCTTTGTAAATTTTTCGGCGACCGTGAAAAGCTTTCAGGGTTTCGTGCCGAAAAGTGTGAGTTAACGATATAGTTGCAACTTAAACGCCAATATTTCTTTTCGCTTCGCGCTTGCAACGCTCAGAGCAATATTTAACATGCTGCCAGTCTCGTTGCCACTTCTTACGCCACACAAATGGCCTGTCACATACGGGACAGGTTTTGCTGGGTAAATTAAGTTTTTTATGTGCCATGACGTTGCCTTTTTAGGCTAATCACATGCTTACGCAGTACGGCTTTTGTGCCGCGTTTTACATCATCACGTTCTCGGAATGACCATAATCGCTCACGTGCTTGCTTGGCAGCCTTTTCTATATCGACCATAGGCTCGGGGTAGTCTTCGCCTAGTTTAAAGTTATTAAACAAAGCTTCCATTGGCGGCAGTTGCCATGGCTGGTGGATATCTTCTACAGGCAGCTCTTTAAGCTCAGGACACCATGTTTTAATAAATATGCCATCTGGGTCTTTATCTTCAGATTGCTTTATTGGGTTATATAAACGAATGATGTTGGTTCCTGTGACCGATGCTTGCATTTGGATTTGTGGGTAATGAATTCCCGGTTCAAAATCTAAAAAATAACGCGATAAAATTAAACTAACAGGATGCCAGTGAATGTTCATATGGTGGGTCATAAAGCTGACTAACATAGCGCGCATTCTAAAATTAATGTAACCAGTTGCTTTGAGGCAGCGCATACAGGCATCAATAATAGGAATGCCTGTTTGGCCTTGCTCAAAGCGATTTAGGTGCTCATCAAGGTGATCATCATCGCGATAAGGGTAGTGCTGGTAGCCTGTGTTTTGCGGAGCAAACTCCATGCTGCATTGAGTTTCAAACTTTTGCATAAAATGGCAATGCCAATGTAATCGAGACTCAAAGGCATGCAATGAACGTCGCCAACTTTTAGGTTGTTTTGGTAGGTAGTATCTCAATGTTTGATAAACCTGTCTTAGGCTTAAATTCCCCCATGCTAAATATGGAGAGAGTCTTGAGCATGAATCTCTACTTTTTGATGGGCTTGAAATACCGCTTTGGTAGCCTTTAGCTCGCTGTTCTATAAAGCTTTTAAGACAGGCTCTTGCTGCATGAGGGCCGCCATATTGAAACTGAGGATCGTGGTTTAGAAAATCGTCAAAACACTCTGCTGCTTGATAATTATTAGGTAGTACGGCTTTAAAAGCTTGCCAATTTGGTTTTACGAGAGGTTGGTTCATCACCTCGTGCCAATGAGTTTGCCAATCAAACTGTTTTGGTCGTGCTCGTTTTACTCCTCCTAATGGCGTTTCATGCCATGGAATAGCTTTATTATTTAGCCAGAGTTTTACTTGTTTATCTCGCTCGAAAGTGTTGTAAAGCCCAATTTCTTCATGACTATAAACTCCAGCAATTTCAAACTCGTCATTGAGTGTTTCTAGCAATGTAATCATCTGTTGATTATAAATGGCGATTTCAGCGTTGTATTTTTCGAGTTGTTGGTTGATGTCTTTAAGTGACTGAGCAACAAAACGCCAGTGCCTTAAGCTGTAATGGGGATCTTCGAGCAACAGTGGCTCAAAGTTATAAATCAGTATGCAGGGCAGGTCTGATGCAATCGCATTGGCAAGTGGTTGATGATCAGAAAGTCTTAGGTCACGTTTGAACCAAACAAGATTCACTTTTTGCTTATTTGAGCTTGCCATAATCGTTGTGTTGGAAAATTGTTTTGCTTTTCATACGTAACAAGTTACAACTTCGATTAATTGCTAACGCAATCCACAAAGTTTCCACATTTGTTGCATATTACCCACACACTTTTGGTTGACATTCAGATTATGCTTACGGTCAATTGAATGACATAAGAGGTTCGCTATGAAGCATTTATCTGCACTTTCTGTTTTAGCTATTTCGTTGTTAGCCACAGCGCCCGCTTGCTTTGCTCGCGACCATCAAGGCGGTCCACCTCCACGACCTGACTTTACGACGATTGACATTGATGGCAATGGGGTGATTGGTTTTACTGAGTTTAGTGAGCAGCCTATGCCAGAAGATATGCTGCAAACCATTTTTAATGACATGGATGCTGATCAAAATGGTGAAGTAACTGAAGACGAGTTCAACAAACATAAACCACCAAAACGTAAGGAAAATCAACGATGATCAACAGTGTTTCATCGAGTGCGAATTTTCAGCCCATGCAACGACCGCAAGCAGAGCCGTTAACCAGTGAACAAACAGAGTTAATGAATGAAACCTTAGCTCAGTTTGATCCTGAAAACTTAACTGCAGAAGATGCACAATCCATTATGCAAACATTTATGGACGCAGGTATTCAACCTGGTCAAGAAATGGAAGCAATTATGGCTGAAGCTGGCTTTGATGCCGCTGAAGTCGGTGAATTAGGTCGTCCTGAAGGTGAACGCCCGCCTTGTCCACCACCGCCGCCGCCAAGTGGTAACTCACTAGAGCAGGTTGATACTGAAGAGGTTGTCAGTTATTTAGATGAGTTGTTAGCGCAATATTCTGATCAACTGGGAGAAGAAGATAAAGAAGCGATTCTAGCCTCTGTGCAAGAAAAGTTTGCTTTATCTGAAGGTGATTCGCTGTTATCGGTCACAGCGTAAATCACAAAGCGGTCATGATGACCGCTTTTTTATACTTTGCTGATTATAGTGCTGCAGCAAACGTGTTGATTTCGTTTTTCGCTGCTTCTAGACTTTGCTCTGCGTCTGGCATCGCTAGGCCCTCAGCATAAATAAAGTGAACGTCAGTCATACCCACAAAACCAAGTACATCTTTTAAGTATTTAGTTTGTGTATCCATGTCGGTGCCTTGATAGATACCACCACGCGCTGCAAGTACCACTACTTTTTTGCCTTCAACTAAACCTACAGGGCCTTGCTCAGTGTACTTAAAGGTAATACCTGCACGGGCAATACGATCAATCCAAGCTTTAAATGTCGAAGGAATACCAAAGTTATACATTGGCATACCAATAACGATTAACTCGTTGTCGTTAAGTTCAGCGATTAAATCATCAGATATTGCAGCAAGTGCTTTTTGTTCATCATTGCGTTCGTTTGCATCAGTCATCCAGGCAGCCATTTCTGTCTGCGTTAAGTGAGCAATGGCATTGTCGCTTAAATCGCGAGTTGTTACTGAAATTTGTTGGTTGTTAGCAAGCTGCTCAACAAATTGTTGGCTAAGCTTGGTTGAATTACCTTGTTCACCATTTAAAGATGAATTTAACACAAGTACTTTTTTCATCATGTCACCTAAGAAAACTGAATTTGTGCAGTCATTATAATTAGCAAAAAATAAATTAATAATGCTTTTAATCGAGTACTTTGTTCGTTTTAAACGAATGATTGTCAGAGGTGAAATTTCTTACATAGTCTTTTATTTTCTTTTAATGTTATTATTTAGGAACAGTAAAAAATGAAATGGACTTTATGATGAAGTACTTACTGCTTTCACTATTTGCGGTACTAAGCTTAATGCCCCGTGCTGCTGAAAACACGCAACTCCCTGTAGAATCATTCGCCTCTTTACGGGCTTTTAGCCAAGTAAAATTCTCACCAAATGGTAGTCATCTATCGTTTATTCGAAATGTAAATGGAGAGTTGGTGTTAACGGTTTATAACCGTAAAACAGAAGAAGTCAACTCTCTGATCCGCTCAGATAACCACACTATTTTCTTTGATTGGTATGAGTGGGCGAATGATGAAGTTTTGTTGATAGGTGCACGCCGTATCCAACGTCAATTTGGTGGCCCAAAATATTCAACAACTTTTATGTATGCTTATAACATTAACGATAAAGGCAAAGTTAGACCAGCCAATGAAGCAGACTTTAATCGTGACAAGCGGCAACCGCAATTTGGCGATCAGGTCATCAGTTTTTTACCGAGTAAAAAAGACAAAATCTTAGTGCAAGGTGACTTTGATTTTGCTAATGCGCCAGGTGTGTATGAACTTGATTTATATACACTTCGTAAAAAGAAAGTGCAGCGTTCATTCAACAAAGTTACCGATTGGATTATTGACCGCCAAGGCAATGTACGTATTGCCCTTAAAATGGATGAAGACGAATTTGAATATATTCTATATGACGAAGATAGAGATAAACGTAAAACATTATTCAAATATAAAGCATTTAGCCCTGATGTAGTAAGTGTTTTGGGCTTTGATAAAGACCCTAATATTATTTATTACAAAGCACTTAAAGATGGCTACGATGCGCTTTATAAAATGAACCTAACGACCATGAAAAAAGAGTTAGTGTTTAGCGATGATAACTCTGACTTCGACGGTCATATATTCTATTCACCTTTAACTGGTGAAGTCGCAGGGTTTACTCACTCACAGCTTGATGAGGGGATCCATTACTGGGATGAAGATTTAAGCAACCTTTATAATGGCTTACGCGCTGTACTGCCAGCAGATAAGTTTGATATTGATATTATTGATACCAGCAAAGATCAACGTCAATATGTGGTTTTGGTTACAGGTGAGCAAATCCCCGGCACCTATATGTTAGGTAACCGTGATACGAACGAGTTAACAGTATTTGTATCGGCATTTCCGGATATTGATGACACAGTTTACAGCGGTAAAAAGAAAATCAGTTATAAAGCCCGTGATGGTTTAACTATTGAAGGGTATTTAACCTTACCTGTGGGTTATAAAAAAGGTGATAAATTGCCTACCATTGTGTTCCCACATGGCGGCCCAATGGCTCGAGATTACGCAGACTTTGACTACTGGACTGCGTTGCTTGCCTATAATGGTTATGCAGTGCTACAACCAAACTTTCGTGGTTCAAGTGGTTATGGTCATGAATTTGAAATGGCTGCTGTACAAGGTTTTGGTAAAGAAATGCAAGATGACTTGCAAGATGCCGCGAATTGGCTTGTTGGTGAAGGTATCGCAAATAAAGATAAAATCTGTATTGGTGGAGCAAGTTATGGTGGTTATGCCGCACTAATGGCGGTGGTTAAGCACCCTGAAACATTCAAATGTGCGGCCAGCTTTGCTGGTGTCACAGATCTTGAGCGTATTGTTAGTAAGGCACGATATTTCACCAATAAAGAAATTGTGCGTAAGCAATTTGGTACTGATGGCGATAAATTAGAAAAGGTCTCGCCAGTTAATTTTGCAAAACAAATTAATCGCCCAGTGTTACTCGTTCATGGTTCTGATGATAACGTGGTGCCTGTTTATCATAGCCGAGAAATGGAAGATGAGCTTAAAGACGAAGGCAAAGACGTAACCTATATTGAGCTTGAAGATGGTGACCACTACTTGTCGCATCAGCCGTATCGAATTAAAACATTGAAAGCGTTTTTAGAGTTCTTCGATAAGAATTTGAAAAACTGAAGAGAAAAGGCGACTTCGGTCGCCTTTTTGAATTAAGTTTCTGGTAAAAACCAAGCACTAATAGCGCCTACCAAGCCTAAAAGGCTATAAAATAATATAAGCTCGGCGGTGCTTAAGTACGCATTTAGTAAGCCAACGCTGCCAAGTAACAGTAAGACAACCCCGATCACTGTATTACTAACAGAGACATAGTCTGTACGCTTGTTACCTTCTGCCATATCAACAAGGTAGGTTTTACGGCCAAGGCGTACTCCTTGATGAGCTACAGTGAGTAAAAAATAACACAGTGGTAATAACCAAAACTCATTGAGAGTGGATGGGCTTAAGTAAGCAACCAAATAAACAGCAAAGCCATTAAAAGTAACGAGTATCGCAGCAAGCACTAAAACGCGGCGACTAGATAAATCACTGAGCCTACCCCAAATAGGAGCGGATACTAAGTTTGCTAGTCCTGATAGCGCCATAAACGTAGCAAGCAATGAAAAGTCGAAAGCTTGCTCACTGGCAAGTACGATGTAAAAAGGGGCGCTCAAGGCCGAGCACAATAACAATGCACGAGTAATTATAAAATGTGCAAATTGCTTGTCTTGGTAAAGCAGTTTTAGTTTTTTAAGAGCATGTAGCAAGCCGTTTTCAGCGCCTTCTGTTGCGCCTTTGTATTCTTTAATACGACTGTAACTAAGCGCTGCGAAAACCCACATAAGCACTGCTAGCATCAGTGCAATATACACTCCATTCTCATAACCAAGACTTTGTAGATACCACAAACCAAGACCGAAGGTGAGTGTTGCAAATCCGGCAAAGCTGGCAGCAAGACCACTTATACCTCCGCGCTGTTGTTTAGGAATAACCTTACCTAATACATCTTTTGCAGCAATAGAGTTAAAGCCGCGAGCTAGGCTAAAAACAATCAAAAGAGCAATAATAGCAAACCCAGCGTTTGTACCTTGCAGCGTTAAAGCACAAACCAACATGCCCACAATACACAAAGCCTGCACAATCGCGCCAATTACCCACACCCACTTTCTGACGGGCAGCTTACGAATGGCACTTGCTATCGCCAGCTGTGGCAACATAGAACCTGACTCACGAATAGGCACAAGCCAAGCAATAAAACTGCTCGGCACATTAATGCTTTGTAACAGCCAAGGCAGGGTTACCTTTGGGTTTAACAAGGCATCGGCAAACTTACTAAATAGTTGGCTAACTAATAAGGTAATAAAATTGCCGGGTACGACTTTACAAGCCGCCTCATCAATTGCTTTGCAGGCACGGGCATCTTCGGTGTTACTAAGGCGTTGGTATATGTCTTCTTTGCTGAGTTTTTTCATATAGTTAGTATTTATGAAAAAGGGCCGTTAAGCCCTTAAAAATCATCTTTAGAGTGGCGTTCAGCTAATTGTTCAGCTTCATCACCCCATGTGCGGTTTACTCGGCGACCACGTTTTACGGCAGGGCGACGTTCGATTTGTTTTGCCCAGCGTATTACATGACTATATGACTCGACATCTAAAAACTCAGCTGCATCATATAAATAGCCAAGCACTAGGCTGCCATACCAAGGCCAAATAGCAATGTCGGCAATTGAGTATTCACTGCCCGCCATATAATCATGGTCACTTAGGTGACGGTTTAACACGTCTAACTGACGTTTAACTTCCATTGTGAAGCGGTCAATCGGATACTGCATTTTATAAGGTGCATAGCTATAAAAATGGCCAAAACCACCGCCTAAGTAGGGGGCAGAACCCATTTGCCAAAACAACCAATTGCGACATTCTGTTTTACTAGTATGATCGCTTGGGATCAGTGCATCAAACTTCTCTGCTAAGTACTGTAAAATAGCCCCTGACTCAAACACGCGAGTAACAGGTGTAGTACTGTGATCCATTAAGGCTGGAATTTTTGAATTAGGATTTACACTAACAAACCCAGAAGAGAATTGATCACCATCGCCGATCTTAATTAAAAATGCATCGTAGTCGGCTTCATCAATACCTAGCTCTAATAGCTCTTCGAGCATAATTGTGACTTTTTGACCATTCGGTGTTGCAAGTGAGTAGAGTTGAAGGTTGTGTTTACCAACGGGCAAGTCTTGTTCGTGGGTCGCACCTGAGACCGGGCGATTAGTCTTAGCCCATTCACCACCGTTTTCTGCATCCCATTGCCACACTTTAGGTGGCGTATAACTGTCGGTATTACTCATTGAAACTCCCTAAATTGTGCTTTAATGAATGTTATTACGAGATTACCATCCTAGTTGATCAACCTAAGCAAGGGAAGTAGAGTTATAAAATAGTATTATGTCGATATTGTTAACTTGTTAAGTTTAAATAATTTTCAGGAGGCTGTTATGAAAAAGCATGGCTTAGCTATTGGTTTAGAGCGAACAGGCACTACCTTTTACCTTACCTTAAAAGTGGTGGGTAAATTGACTCACGACGATTATTCGACCTTAACGCCACTGGTTGATAATGCACTTGCTTCGGTGCCTCGGGTCAAAATGAGAGTGTTTGTAGATATAACAGAGCTTGAAGGATGGGAATTACAAGCGGCGTGGGATGATTTTAAATTTGGCTTAAAACATAACAAAGAGTTTTGTCGCATTGCGGTACTGGGTAATAAAAAATGGCAACAAGTTGCTAGTAAAGTTGGTAATTGGTTTACCAGTGGCGAAGTTAAGTATTTTGAAGATGCAACAATCGCTCGCGAATGGCTATATGAACAAGGACATAAGTGACAGACTATAATCAATTAAAGGTCGCAACATTTAATTTATATAATTATTTAGCGCCACCTGACGCATTTTATGATTTTCAGCGTATTTATAGTGCTGAGCAATGGGCCAAAAAGCAGCGCTGGTTGGCCGATTACCTTAAAAATCAGCAGCCAGACATTATTGGCTTTCAAGAAGTGTTCAGTATCAATGAACTGAAACAACAAGTTAACGCAGAGGGTTACCCCTATTTTGCAGTAGTTGATGAGCCGACTGTCATTGATGACTTTATTTATCGCGATCCAGTTGTCGCGATTGCCTCACGCTATAAAATTGTCGATGTAAGTCAGGTTGAGGCAGAGCAAGATGATGCTTTAGCCATGGGCTTAAGCGCTAATTTCAACTTTAGTCGCCGCATTATTCGCGCGACACTTGAAGTGCCTCACTTAGGGCACGTCGATTGCTATGTGGTGCACTTTAAATCAAAGCGCAGCATGCTCCATCATCAGGATGATGAAAGCCACAGTGAACAGCAAAACTTAGTTATGCAGTTAAAATCACAAGCTCTTGGACGCTGGGCATCCAGCATACAGCGTGGCAGTGAAGCCGTATTGTTACTCGTTGAAATTATTAAACGCAGAGCGCACAGCAATAACCCGGTGATTGTAATGGGGGATTTTAATAATGAGTTACACGATGGCGTGCTTAACCACCTAATAGCTGATCATCTTCGCTTTAGCGGTCATAGGCAAAATAGCCCATCTCGTTCAGAGTTTAAACTACAAGATAGTTGGCAACTGTATCAGCGCCATGTTGTAATCGAAAATAATAGAGAAGCAACCCACTATTTTGGCAGTAGCAGCTCAGTGTTTGATTATATTTTGTTATCCCGTGAGTTTGATGCTGGGTTTCAGAGCAGTTTTTTTGAAGTGGTGGATTATCACACCTACGATCAGCACTTGATCAACCCGCAATTTGCCTATGATGATCAAAGCACCGACCATGGCGTTGTGATGGTGACAATGAAGCTGAGAAGCTAGAAGCTTTAAGTTTAAAGCTTCAGATTCTTATGTTTATCACGTTTTGCCATAATATAGCCGATGAATGCGCCGCTAATTGCGCCGAATAAATGGCTTTCGAATGAAATATGGATGCGCTGCGGGAATACACCCCAAATTAGGCCGCTGTATAACACAACAACCGCAATACTGATTAAAATGGCTTTGAATGAGCGGTGCATAATGCCGTAGCTAATTAAGTAGCCCCATAAACCGTATATAACACCACTTAGTCCAACATGAATGTTGCTGCGACCAAATAGCCATACTAATAACCCACCAATAAGCGCTGTGCCTGCAAACACCAGCCAAAAGCGTTTTACGCTAAATTGGCAAACTAGCCATGCAAGAATAGCAAAAGGCACTAGGTTACTAAAAAGGTGCGCCCAACCACCATGTAAAAATGGCGCAAAAAACACCCCTGATAGACCTGACATTTGCCTTGGTAAAATCCCTAAACCATTCAAATTGATGCCGGGTAGGGTATTAATTATTTGCAGTACCAAGCACACCAGCATAATGCCTAAAATGGCGAATCGCTTACTACTGATAGGAGGAAGTTTGACAGCTTTTTTTTCAGTCATGATGAGAAGCTCTTAAATCAAGGTGACCGAACGAGTATAACTTATTAAAAGTGAAGGTAAACACCCTGCTAAGCAAGGTGTTTACTAAAGGCTTGGGTTAACCTAATTTGGTAAGTAGTTTTTTCGCAGCAAGCTCTGAACTTGCTGGGTTTTGCCCTGTGATTAGTAGGCCATCTTCAATCGCAAGCTCGCCCCAATCATCGGTTTTTTGATACTGACCACCTTGTTTAATTAACTCATCTTCAACAAGTAATGGCACTACATTGGTAAGTTGTACGGCGTCTTCTTCTGAGTTACTAAAGCCAGTTACTTTTTTATCAAACACTACAGATTTACCAGCTGCATTTTTCGCATTAAGTAATACTGCACTGGCGTGACACACTGCACCCACTGGCTTATCTGAATTAAGAAATTGCTCAATTAAATTGATCGAATCTTGGTTATCAACTAAATCCCACAGCGGACCATGGCCGCCTGGGTAAAACACCGCATCGTAATCACTGGCTTTTACGTCAGCCAGAGGTTTTGTATTAGCCATTAAGGTCTGTGCTGCGCTGTCTTGATCAAAGCGTTTTGTGGCATCAGTTGCAGCATCAGGTGCCGCACTGTTTGGATCAATCGGAGGTTGGCCACCTTTAACAGAGGCTAAAGTTACCTCTGCACCAGCATCAATAAAGGCGTAGTAGGGCGCGGCAAATTCTTCAACCCAAAAGCCCGTTTTATGGCCGGTATCGCCAAGCTCATCGTGTGAAGTAAGTACCATTAAAATTTTCTTAGCTGACATAGTGAATCCCTTTTTTGCTTATTAAACATCGTTAATAACACTATAGGGGTGAAAATCGAGTTAAACAACGCAGATAAATTTGACTTCATTGGTTTAATAATTGATACAATTATTCAGGTTAGATTAGGAGTTTGTATGAAAGTATCGTTTGAGCAATTAAAAAGCATGGTGGTGTTTGCCCATATTGTGCAGCAAGGCAGCTTAACTAAAGCGGCTCAACAACTTGGTTTATCAAGGGCCGTTGTCAGTTACCACTTAAAGAAATTAGAACAGCAATTAAAGCTGACGTTACTTAATCGCTCAACGCGCACCATGACCCTCACCGAAGCAGGGATGGCTTATTACGAACGTTGTCAGGCTATCACTGAGCATGCTGAGGCTGCTAACTTACATCTTGAAAACTTAAAGAGTGAGCCCGTTGGGGTTATTAAATTGAGTTGTCCGGTGAATGTTGGCTTACAACTTGTGGTACCGGCACTGGCTCAGTTTAAGCGTTTGTATCCAAAAATTGATATCGATTTACAGCTCAGTGATGATGTGGTTGATATCATCAAAGAGGGCTATGACTTAGCGATTAGAGGCGTAGCCCTTGAGAGCTCAAATCTACAAGCCACTAAGTTTGCAAGTCTGGCGACCTGCATATGTGGCTCAGTCGATTACTTTACAAAATACCCTATACCAAAGAGCATTGCCGATTTAGCTGAGCATACGTGGGTGGTGTATCAACCAAGTAGTGCCATTGTCACACTCGAAAAAGATAAACGCCGCTATGAGGTGCCTGTTAGTGGTGGCATAAGTACCAATAATGCTGCTGCGCGAACAGCTTTTGTTGAAGCTGGGCATGGTTTAGCGAAGATCCCTGTTTATGATGCACTGCCAAGGATCAAAGCGGGATTGTTACGGACAATCTTAGATGATTACAAAACCGCAGATATTGAACTTTATGGCGTATTCCCGCCAGGGGCGGCGGGAAGTAAAAAGCTGCGGGTTTTACTTGATTACTTGAAGGATTATTTTACTAATCAAGTAGCTACTATGACGATTTAAACAAGCGTGCGGTTAAATAAAGCAACGGCTTGTTGATACATGCTGATGGCAAGGGCTGGGTCGTATCGGTCGCCTTCGTCGCGCATAAAGGCATGTTGGGCGTTAACCTCTTGCCACTGGTAATTAATTCCTGTTGCCACCGCTTGTTGGTAAATTTTAAGGCGGCCTTCTTTTGGTACATGTGGGTCTTGTTTACCCCAAATAAAATGAATTTCACCTTTAATATCTGCCATGCGCTCAAACGAGTTATTACCCGCTTGTGCAGGCAAGGTATCGCTGTGTATATCTGTCGCGTATAAACAAAAAGCGGCCTTGATACTTGGGTTTAATGCAGCGCGGTACGCGAGGTGACCACCAATACATACGCCCATGGCACCTACATTTCCTGTGCAGTAATCTTGCTGACGCGCAAATGCAATTAAAGCGTCAGTATCTGAGTCATGGCTCTCAAGCGGTTTTGCCCATTTGTCGGCATTGCCTTTGTCTTTACCTGCATCATCGTAGGCAAGTACCGTTCCAATAGGATTTAACTCATGAAAAACTTCTGGCACTAATACGACAAAGCCATGACCAGCAAGTATTGCAGCAGAGCGCGCAATCGGCGCTGTTTCTTGGAAGATCTCAGAATAGAAAATAACACACGGGTATTTACCTTCTTCTACAGGACGATAAATGCTGGTGCGCATTGCGCCTGTGTTGGTCGCTATGTCGTGGCTATGGTGCTGAATAATCATGTTAATCCTTGTAAAATCGGTTTAGCTAATAATACCTCAGCCCCACCTTTTGGACGAGTCAAAGCCCTTGAAATTTATTGATGCTCAGCTAATTTTTTGAGGCAGGGTACTGCATACAGCTTGCGTAATAGGTAAGAGTAGCAGGCCAGTCAGAGAAAATGGCCATCACACCCACTTGCTTAGCAAGGACGTCTATTACATTCATCATTTGTCCATCTTGTTTAATCACGCTGGCAATTGACTGGTAATAATAACCCCCGCCATTATCTAATGGACCAGAGCGCTCTAAACTCCAAGTAATGATGTTCAGCCCGGCTTGTTTAGCTTTAATAGCATAAAGTGAAGGCACAATTTTACCTGACTCATCAAGGCTTAAAAGCATCCACATTGGCGGTGCGATAATGCGTACTCCATCGTTATACAGAGCCTGCATTGATGGCTGCCAAGTTGTTTCATCCATGGCATTAAAGTGTGCTTGCTCATCTCTGCCATCAAGATAAATACTGTTGTTTGCAAATTCAGGGTGATTGTTTAGCCAATACTTCACATCTTCAAGATTAAATGATTGCGGATAAACATCTTGGCTATTCACACCTAAAGCTCGATACTCATCAAGCATTTTTTGCGCATAATCTTGCTGGCTAAAACCGTTAAATGGCATGCTGACTTCTGGGCTTTTTAGCTCGGGCGTCATTTTTACACCTAGTGATTTAAATAACTCAATGCTTTGCTGGTGGGTCATTACGGTGCCACTGTTTGCGTATAAATCAGTGCGCCAGCTTGGTGTGCCTTGTATATATTCTGCGACCGTTTTGGCACTTGTATTGGCGCCATCCATTTTAGCTTTTAGGGTTAAAAACTCAGCTTGGGTGATATCGCTGGTGCAGCATTTAGCCTGAGCTGGTTGGCCGTCTTTGGCCGGAGTAAAAGGTTGGCTGCATTTTGCTGCGAGCTCAGGAATCGCTAAAATGTTGGTAGTAGTGTGTAAATCACACTGTGAATGACGACACACGAGTTGTTTGTCTTTTGTAAAGGCGACGTCACATTCAAGTACGCCAGCGCCCATTCTTGCAGCAGCTAAATATGACTCTTTGCTGTGCTCAGGAAACTGCATGGGGGCGCCGCGATGACCAATGACAAAATCAGTTTTGTAAAAAGGGCCATTACCGCATGCCGCAAGTTGCTGCTTTAAAGGCCCATCAGGCATATTGTCGATTAAATAGTAAGGCCTAGCGCCAACTTGCACTGCCTGCTCCTCAGGCAGACTCTTACAACCTTGAATAATGAAAACTAAACAACATAAAACCAGTGCGCGCATAACAGCATTCCTCTAATCTAATAGAGTTTAGCCTATCATTACTCCATGGCAGTTTTATTAAGTTTCTGATTTATAATAAGTGCTAATAAGATAATCGCTGCGCCAATGGCAAGCTTGATGATATCAGCATCACGGTTCCAAATAACAATGTTAACGATGATCCCTGCTGGGATCAGTAGATTATTCATTACTGCCAGCGCACCTACATTGACGATGGTCGCGCCCTTATTCCAAGCGAAATAACCAAGCCCTGAAGCAATCGTGCCTAAGTAAATTAACACGCCCCATTGTGTAGTAGTGGTGGGCAGCTTACTGGTATCACCAAATAAGCCGTAACAAATTAGTGCGACAATTAAAGCGCCAATGAAGAACCAAGCAAACACCCGAGAGTGGTGGAGTTGCTCATCTTGCATTAAACGTTTGTAAGTTACTTGACCGGTAGCAAAGCAAATATTAGCAGCCTGCACCATTAACATACCAATGAGATAGTTTTCATCGACGCCTTCATAGCGAATAGCAACGGCACCTAAAATAGCTAGCATTGCGGCGAATAAAAACTTGGCATTAAAACGCTTTTCAAGCAAATCGTTTAACAAAGTGATGTAAAGTGGCGTCATTACCGTGAATAGCAGTACCTCGGGCACGCTAAGGTACAAAAACGAATGGTAATAAAAGCTGTACATCACACCAAGTTGTACTGCGCCTATTGCCATGAGCTTTAGTGCTAAGGCTTTAGGGGTTTTACGCCAGTGTAAAAAGGGCAAAAACACGCAAGTTGCCAAGCCAATGCGCATTAACACACTAAACCATGCATCCACTTGGCCTGCTAAATAAACACCAATAAGACTAAACGAAAAGGCCCAAAGCAGGGTTACAGCAAATAAGTAGGTCATGTTATTCGAATTATGTGCAAAAAAGGGCAGTGTATATGAGATGGCTGAAAATTAAAATTGCCCATGACGGATAATACGCGGTCATGGGCAATGGGGGGGTTAGGGTTGGCTGGCAACAAAGGCTTTTGCTTGTTGCTTTAATAGCTCGAGTGCGTTGCTATCGTAAAACGTGCTGTGCGAGACAACACCCTTTAGTGTTTGTGTGTTACGAATATCAATAAGTGGGTTTTCTGAAAGTAAAATGAGATCGGCTACTTTGCCTTCGGTAAGGGCACCGTATTGCTGTTGTTTATTTAAAAACTTAGGCCCCGCCAGAGTTGCAGCTTGCAGTGTTTGCAGTGGTGTTAGGCCATATTCAGTAAAAATACTCAGTTCTTGGTGCAAAGAAAGCCCCGGATAAATATACGAATTTAAAAAGCCCGCATCTGTGCCTGCAATAATGCTCACACCTGCTTGTTGGGCGATAGGGAGTAACTGGGCGGTTTTAATAAAACGCTCTTTGCGCTGTTTGATTTGTGCAGGGGTGTCTTTGTTAGCTCTATCAACTCGCCACTGATAAGTTGCTTTTAAACCTTTACCTAAATAATCTAAATAGGCATCGTCTTGATGATTGTCTTCATCAATGTAAGCCGTTATTTTGCCACCAATCAAGGTCGGCACCACGGCGGTGTTATTGTTGGCAAGAACTGTAAATTTATCAATGGCTGTTGGTTCATCAAACTGCGCGGTGATAATGGGCAGTGCAGTGCGATAACTTAGCTCTTTTGAGGCAACCTTTGCGGAAATATCTGCTTCGTTTTTAGCTGCAGCTTTAAGCATATAGGTCATATGCTCAATCGCATCAAGACCCGCCTTAGAAACATCAGTTACAGACAACGAAAATGGGATATGACCTGAAATTTGGTAACCCCGTTTTTTAACCTCTTTTACTGCCTTAAGATAAAGCTCAGGCGTTAAAGCGCTGTCGGTAATTTTGATAAAATCGACGTCCATGCTGTCTAACAGATCCATTGCAGCATGCATTTCTGCGGTTGTTTCTACTTCTAAATCACCGGGCCAAATAGACCCTTTACCTTCTAATTTCGGACCAGAGGTAAAAATAGTTGGGCCCACTAACTGACCTTGTTTTACTTGTTCACGCCAGCTAAGTACAGATTCACTCAAATCAGCCGCAGCATCACGAACGGTTGTTACGCCATAGGCTAAATACAGTGGCAGTAGCTGTTTATTCTCTTCAATAAGCTCATCACCACCGCCAAAATGGACATGCATATCCCATAAACCTGGCATTACATACTGACCTTTTGCATCAATAAATGTTGAGCTTTGATATTGGCTACTTAAAGGTTTATCACTACGTTTGATGATGATCCCATCGCGAATGGCAAGTGATTGCTTTGCTGTGATAGCCCCAGTTTGCATATCAATAATTTGGGCGTTTTCTATCACGATATCGGCGCGCTCATCTGGGGTTGATGAACATGCAGCTAAAGCTGAGCAAAGTCCTAAAAGTAAAGCGTTTTTCATGAGTGAACTCGTGTTTTTCTTTGAGATTAGCAAAAACGAGTTAACTGACAATTGCTTTGAGGTGAATAGGAATAAAAGCGGGGTGAAAATTAAATTAATAACTAAAAAGTATGAGGGTTTCCCCTCATACTTTAAATAACGGTGTGATTATTCAACTAAACCACGACGCTTTAATAGTGCGTCTGTAGTTGGTTTTTGACCACGGAACTCAATATAGCTTTGCATTAAGTCGCGGCTGTTACCTTTAGATAAAATCTCTTTACGGAAATTGTCACCATTTTCGCGTGTTAAACCACCTTGTTCAGTCATGTGTGCAAACGCATCTGCTGCGAATACTTCAGTCCAAAGATAAGCGTAGTAACCAGCTGAGTAACCCCCAGCAAAAGTGTGGCTAAAGTAGCAAGACTTATAACGTGGTGGTACTGGGTAGTACGCGATACCGTGCTTGTCTAATGCATCATGTTCAAACTTTTGTACGTCAGTGATATCAGCATCAACACCAAATGAGTGCCATTCCATATCAAGCAGTGCCGCCGCTAAGTACTCAGTAGTATCGAAGCCTTGGTTGAACTTTTGTGACTCAAGTACTTTTGCAAGTAACTCTTTTGGAATTGGCTCACCTGTTTTGTAGTGCTTGGCGTAGTTTGCAAGTACTGTCGGTTCAATATTCCAGTCTTCGTTTGCTTGTGAAGGGAATTCAACAAAGTCACGTGCAGTCGCTGTACCCGCTAAGCTTGGGTATTTAACATCAGAGAATAAACCGTGTACAGCATGACCAAATTCATGGAACATCGTTGTTACTTCAGAGAAAGTCATGAGTGTTGGTTGACCTTCAGCTGGCTTAGGAATGTTCTGTGCGTTGTAGATCACAGGCTTGGTGCCTTTTAAACCGCTTTGGCTAACATAGGCGCTCATCCATGCACCACCTCGTTTACCTTCACGTGCATAAGGGTCCATATAGAACAGGCCGATAGCGCTACCGTCTTCATTGAATACTTCAAACACCATCACGTCTTCGTGATAAACAGGCAGATCTTTACGCTCTTTGAACGTAATGCCATAAAGTTTATTCATCGCAAAGAATAGGCCGTCATGGATCACTGACTGCATTTCAAAATAAGGCTTAACTAAAGCTGGGTCTAAGTCGTACTTCTGTTGACGAACTTTTTCAGCATAAAACGCCCAGTCCCATGGCTGTAGTGCAAACGTTTCACCTGATTTTTTGATTACTTGCTGGATTTGTTCTGCTTCTGCTTCTGCTTTAGCAACCGCTTTTGGCGCTAAATCATCAAGAATGCCGTAAACGTTTTCAGTTGTTTGTGCCATACGGTTAGTCATCACATATGAAGCCCAATCTTTATAGCCAAGTAATGCTGCTTTTTCTGCACGTAACTTGGTTTCTTTAATGATAATAGGGCCATTTGTCGCTTGGGCACGCGTTGCAGATGTAGTCCAAATTTTTTCACGTAGCTTGCGGTTTTCAAGGCTTTGTAAGATAGGTTGGCGAGTCGTGTTCACTAGTGTGATCATGTAGCCTTCTTTACCTGCTTTTTTGGCTGCTGCTGCAAGGCTTGCGATTTCGCCTTCAGATAAACCTGCTAACTCGCTTTTATCTTTAACTAAAATCACATCTTCTTTAAATGATTTTAAGATGTTTTGTGAAAACATCGTTGAAAGCTTGGCAAGCTCTGCGTTTATTTCACGCATTTTTGCTTTTTCAGCTTCAGTTAGTTTTGCACCCGCGTTAACGAATTTTTTGTAGTAGTAATCAACAAGGCGTTGATCTTCAGCATTTAGTGACGATTTGTTGTCGTAAATGCTTTGTACGCGAGCAAATAAAGCTTTGTTTAAGTAAATGTCATCAGTGTGAGCTGACATAATCGGCGCCATTTTCGCGGCGATACGTTGGTACTCACTGTCAGAGATTAAACCCGATAAATTAAAAAATGCCGCAGAAGCGCGGTCTAATAATTCACCCGAGTATTCCATTGCAACAAGGGTATTTTCGAATGTTGCTGGCTCTGGGTTATTTGCAATCTTTGCAATTTCAGCTTTTTGTTGTGCGATCCCTGCTTCAAACGCTGGCTCATAGTCTTTAGTCGAAAGCTTATCAAACTCTGGTGCCATGTACTGTAAAGGGCTTGGCTTAAAAAGAATATTTTCAACATTGGCTGTTTGTGTTTCAGCGGCTGTTTCAACTTGAGTTTGAGTGTCAGCTTGTTGTGAACTACAAGCAGATAATAAAAGAACACTAGCAATGGTGGTTGCTACTAAGGTTTTACGCATGAGAGCTCCAAAAATGTGGATAAATCTTCTCTAACTTATCAAATTTATAAGTAGAAAGAAGCAAGTTTGTCGCTTTAATAGGTAAGTATGCCGCAAAAAAGAGTGATTCAGGGATAAAGTGTTTAAAAAGCCATCAAATAAAGGTGATGGCTAGCTTAAATTGAAAATGGCGCTGATTGCCAAATTAGATTTTTGTTAGAGTTAACTGGCATTGATCAGTTGTAGCCCAACACAAACTTTTTCTCTGAACCAAAGTTTTCAGGCATTGCATTACCAAATTCTTTATTGATTAGTGCAAGTGTCTGTTCTTGTTCAGCAAGTAAGTTCAAGATGCGGTTGCGATATTCTAGACTTGATTCAAATAAGTTTAAATCAACCAGTGGTTGTAAAGTGGCAAGTTTTTGTGTGAGTGTCATTTGTGACATTGTGTTCTCCTCGTGCTATTCAAAGCCTGCTAAACCTACAAGCTTTACCTATGTATATAGCAGCTATGGGCTAAAAGAGTTAATAATTAGCGCATTTTGCGCATAAAGAACTTAGTATTTACCAAGTTTTACCCTATTATGCCGTGCTAAACTTAGTCAAAACTGAATCAAACTCTCTTTTTACCAGGAATGTTAATTTATGACCTTTGCTGATCTGCAATCTGCATTATCGTTTGTGTTGTTCACCTATAACGATGTGCAAATTACCGTACTTAAAGTAATTCAAGTGCCTCTGGTGCTGTTTTTAATGTGGTTTGTGGTCACATGGATAGGTCGATTAATTAAAAAAGCATTGTTGGCAAAAAACCTAGGGCCAGACACAGTTCATTTATTCACCCGTATTTACCTTGTTGTAACCATCGCGGTGCTGGTGTTTACTTCACTTGAGGTACTCAATATTCCGCTGACGGCGTTTGCATTTGTCTCTGGTGCCATTGCAATCGGTGTTGGTTTTGGTGCGCAAAACATTATCAATAACTTTATTAGTGGTTGGATATTAATGTGGGAGCGACCAATTCGTATTGGTGATTTTTTAGAAGTGGGTACAGCAAAAGGAGTGGTTGAAACAATTAATACTCGTTCAACGCGTATTCGCCGTAACGATGGTGTGCACATGCTAGTACCAAATAGTCACTTGCTAGAGAATACTGTAACAAACTGGACCTTGATTGACCGTAATGCTCGTTCATTTGTGAATGTTGGTGTTGCTTATGGTTCAGACGTGGTGTTAGTTGAAAAGCTGATGAAGCAAATTCTTGATGAGCATCCTGCCATTTTAAAAACACCGGCATCATCCGTATTATTTGATGACTTTGCAGATAGCTCTTTAACTTTTAGCGCTATTTTTTGGGTGTGTGCCGAATCAGAAGCACCGCTTCGCCAAGTGCGTAGTGAACTGCGTTTTAGCATTTATAAAGTATTTGCTGAAAACAACATTACCATTGCTTTCCCACAGCGCGATATTCATATCGATGGTGAAATTGCCCTAACAAGGCGTAATAGTCAAAAATAAAAAAGCGGCTTAGCCGCTTTTTTTATGCTTGTTCATTAAGTTTTTTAAGCTTGAAGGCTAGCAACACCATCATAATACCAAACACGATGGCATAGCTTGCAACTAGCCAAAGTAGGGTAATTATGCCCGCACCCGGGTTAAACATCAGGTAACCACCAAAGATAATTGAAATAATACCGCTGCCAATTAGCAGCCATTCGTTAGTTATCTCTTTACGAAGTTTGCTGGCTATTGCAATTTCAATTACCCCTATAGCAATTGCCCACGCAGCAATAAAGTACAACATTAAAATAGCAGTCACATTCGGTGCAAACAGAGTAACGAGTGCTGCGGCAATTGATATCAAGCCACCTATTAATAGCATCCACCAAAGCGGGTTGTCTTTTTTAGATGCAATTGCAAGCCAGGTTCGAATGGAACCATCTACAAAGAAGTAAGCGGCAAATATAAACATTAATACGGCTAAAGAGGCTTGAGGTGCAAACCAACCACATAAACCAAAGATAATGGCGATAGCCCCATGAATAAGTAAAGATGACCAATGAGGGATCAGTGAACTTGAGATCTGCATTATATTTTTCCTTTGCTAATGTTCCTTTATAACTAACATTTAGCTGACTGCTTGCATAGGTATTTAATTATTTTTTGTACAGTTATCCAAACCATGCTCTAATTTATAGGATAAAATTTGTAATCGTATTTAATGTTTTTCGAACAAGGAATGATGTGTGAAGAGTTGCGCTAACAAGTTTCCGCTATATTTAGCCAGTTTATCGGTGTGGTTATTGACATTGTTTTTTAACCCAGTATTCGCTACAACACCTGAAGTAACCGTGAAATCGCTCATCGATAAAGATAGCAAAGAACAGCAAGAAGAAAAAAAGTCCCCCCTTCAAGTTGAAGAAGTAACAACCACTGTCGCTGACCCCAGCGTTGAACAAGATGATGATCAGCCATTTGATGTCTTTGATCGACTCACCCCACGAAGTGCCATGCAAGGTTACTTAAAAGCTGCTCGAAACCGTGACTTTGAACGTGCGAAAAATTACCTTGATTACAGAAACCTGCCGCAAGAGGTGCTAGCTGTAGGTCAATTACAACTTGCAGAGAACCTTTCAGTCGTGCTTGATCGCACGTTGTGGGTAGATGTAGATAGCTTAAGTAATAAACCCAAAGGGAAGCAAAAAGAAGATGTGCCAAGCTATCGCGACTTAGTGGGAGAAATTAAAACATCTGAAGGAAAAGTGCAGGTTTTATTACAGCTTGTGCCAGATGAAAAAACAGGTAATCGGATCTGGAAAATCTCTAACGCAACCGTTAGTCAAATACCTCTTTTAACCAAGGAGTTTGGCTATAACTTGATTGGGGAATGGTTATATAAGCATTTGCCTGATTTAGAATTTTTAGGCGTAATGTTATGGCAATGGATTTATTTTGCTTTTTCATTTGTATTGTTTTTAGTTGCAGCGATTGTCATTACTCGGCTAATTACTTTTGTGCTTGGACATAAAAAGGTAGCGGTTGAAGACGACGTCTTGAGCTTTGTAAATGGTCCTATTTGTTTATTACTTGCAGTATTACTGTCACGTTCATTAAGTGATCAGTCTAATGTCACTATTGCGGTGATGGCTCTATTTCATGGTGCAACTGTGTTACTTATTGCCTGGGGCTGGGTGTGTTTGCGCGCTGTTGATTTAGCAAAGCATAGGTTAAGCCAACGCTTTATAAATCAAGATAAACCACAAGCTGTATTTTTATTGAGACCTGTTAGCAATGTTGTAAAAACGACGATCGTTATTTCGTTGCTATTTGTGTGGTTTGAGAATCTAGGCTTCAATGCAACAACCTTATTAGCAGGTTTAGGCATTGGCGGCCTTGCCATTGCTTTGGCTGCGCAAAAAACAGTCGAGAACATTATAGCGGCTATTACAATTTACATTTCGGCTCCGGTTAAAATTGGTAGTTTGTGCAAATTTGGTAATCATCTTGGTACGATTGAAGAAATAGGGCTAAGGGCTACGCGTATCCGCACCCTTGATCGCTCTGTTATATATGTTGCTAATGCTAAATTTATTGATATGCAGCTTGAGAATATTTCTGAGCGTGAGCGTATTTCTTATCGACCTAAACTGATGCTTAGCGCTAATACCCAACAGCAAAACTTACAAGCTTTTATGACAGCCCTTCGTGAGCTTTTAGAGCAGCACCAGCATATTGCATTTGAACCTTGTAGAGTGCGTTTTAAAGGGTTTACACCTTGGGCTTTACAAATTGATGTACTAAGCTACGTAGAAACGGTTGACTTTGCATTTTATATGGAAGTAATTGAAGAGTTAAACCTTGCTATTCTAGGATTATTAAATGAGCATAATTGTGAATTGGCTAATCCAGAATTCGCGCGCGTTGGTGAATAGTTACTAAAAAAGGGTTAAATGAAAGTGGCTCTCATCTGTACACAATGCCTACACATTGTCGTGATTATTTGCACAGGACATATGTCCGCTTTGTTGAAAAATAATTGCATAAAATCTTCTAAATGCGGCGATGTTGCCGCTAATTGTTGTAAAAAATTTGTATATTTATAATTTTTAATGCAGTAAAAGTGTCATAAAGTG
Source organism: Pseudoalteromonas sp. MEBiC 03607 (assembly GCF_004792295.1). Lineage (NCBI taxonomy): Bacteria > Pseudomonadati > Pseudomonadota > Gammaproteobacteria > Alteromonadales > Pseudoalteromonadaceae > Pseudoalteromonas > Pseudoalteromonas sp. MEBiC 03607. The sequence continues at coordinate 3,057,258 of NZ_SRRY01000001.1, read as the reverse complement.
TTATAATCGTCAGCGTTCGTTCAGCCTCTTTACCTCGTTTTGCACTCTCGATTAAGAGGTCCGCGCAGCTTATTACAAGGCGCGAAAAATTGGCCGAGCCCGTCAAATGAATTGACGCAACATCATCACCGTTGAATAAGAGTGCATAAAAAAGGTTAAAACCCGACATGAAAGCAATGAAAAGATCTACGTTAGCAACACTTATCAATGCAACGTTGTTCTCTGCCGTAGCAGGTACTTCATTTTCAACTCTTGCTGCAGACGAAGCACCAGCAGCAAAAAACAACCAATTAGAAGTTATTCAAATCACTGCACGTAAACGTGTAGAGAATGCACAGGAAGTACCTGTAGCAGTATCTGCACTACAAGGTGACAGTTTAGACGCTTATAGCTCAGCTGGTATGGATATTCGTTTTATGAACGCGAAAATCCCAAGCCTATCAATCGAATCTTCGTTTGGTCGTTCTTTCCCACGCTTTTATGTTCGTGGTCTAGGTAACACTGACTTTGACCTAAATGCCTCTCAACCAGTTTCGCTAGTTGTAGACGAAGTTGTTCAAGAGAACGCAATTTTAAAAGGTTTCCCTGTATTTGACGTAGCACGCGTAGAAGTTCTACGTGGTCCACAAGGTACTTTATTCGGTCGTAATACACCGGCAGGCCTTGTTAAATTTGATACAGTAAAACCATCACAAGAATTTGATGGCTATGGCTCAGTTTCTTACGGTAGCCGTGGCGCAGTTGATTTTGAAGGTGCTGTTGGTGGTGGCTTAACAGACCGTTTATCAACACGTGTTTCTGTTCTTTGGCAAGAAAAAGACGATTATATCGATAACCGTGCACCAGGTTTTGAGCAAAATGACGTATTAGGTGGTTACACTGAGAAAGCGGCACGTGTTCAATTCTTATATGAAGGCGACGATTTCACGGGTCTTTTCAACTACCATGTACGTGATATGGATGGTACACCAATCGCATTCCGTGGTAACGCTATCAAAGCAGGCACAAACGATTTAGCTGATAACTACGAGCACGATGTGGTTTACCACGATGCTGCTTCTCGTGCGACACAGCAAGTTGAATCTCAAGGCGCAAGCTTAAAGCTTGAGTGGGATATCAACGATTTAACTCTTACGTCAATCTCTGCATGGGAAAGTGCTGAAATCTATTCTCGCGCTGACATCGACGGTGGTTACGGTGCAAGCTACTTACCAGATATGGGCCCTGGTTTTATCCCATTCTACTCTGAAAGTGCTGACGGTATTCCAGACCAAGACCAGTACACGCAAGAACTTCGTTTATCTAGCAACTATGCTGGCGACGTTAACTTCCAAGTAGGTGTATTCTACTTTGACGAAGCGTTAACAATCGAAAACTTCAGCTACGATACATACGGTTCAACGCCAGGTGAGTTAAACGGCTATGTTATCCAGCAACAAGATACTAAAGCATGGGCGGTATTCGGTTCATTAGATTACACAATCACTGACGACTTAAAAATCACTGCGGGTCTTCGTTACTCAGATGACGAAAAAGAGTTCTCAGCAGACCGTACTTTAAGCCCAATTGGTGGTAGTGCGTTATACCTTACAGAAAACCCAAGTGACGACCACGTTAGCTGGGATTTATCTGCTAACTACAAGATCAACGATGACGTAAACTGGTACGCGCGTGTTGCTAACAGCTTCCGTGCTCCAAGTATTCAAGGTCGTATCTTATTCGGTGACGAAGTAACTGTTGCTGAGTCTGAAACTGTGACGTCTTTCGAAACAGGTATCAAATCTGACGTACTTGACGGCCAAGGTCGTGTAAACGCGACAGTGTTCTACTACACAATGGATGACCAACAATTAACAGCTGTAGGTGGTGGTGCAAACTTCAACCGCTTAGTTAATGCTGATAAGACAACTGGTTACGGTTTCGAGTTAGACACTGAGTGGGTATTAACAGACAACCTAAACGCTACATTTAACTTAAGCTACAACAACACTGAGCTTAAAGATAAAGACTTAGCCGTTGACGTATGTGCACAGTGTACTGTTACAAACTCATTAAACAGCGCAGGTCAAGCTGTCCTTGATGGTAACAGCTTACCGCACGCACCTGAGTGGATCTCAAACTTAACTTTACGTTATAGCCGCGAAGTTGCTGACGGTGAATTCTTCACTTACGCTGACGTGTCTTACCGTAGCGAAATCAACTACTTCTTATATGAGTCAGTTGAGTTTGAAGGCAAGCCATTAACTGAAGTTGGTTTACGTGCAGGTTATGCTTGGGCTGAAGGCGACAACGAATATGAAGTATCAGCATTCGTTCGTAACATGTTCGACGAGCAGCAATCAATCGGCGCTATCGACTTTAATAACAACACAGCAATGGTGAACGAAGAGCGTTACATCGGTGCTGAGTTCAAAGTAAGCTTCTTCTAAGCTGAAATTAAAAGCCTATTAAAACCCGCTGTATAGCGGGTTTTTTCGTTTATAATCGCATTTGTAACTGCTAAAGTGGCAGGATTAATTTAAGAGAAGAGAATTTCTATGGCTGGATTTTGGAACTACCGCGTTATTTTTTGTGAAGCAACAAAGGATGAAGCGGCACAATATCAAATTCATGAAGTTGAATATAACCTCAATGGTAAAGTAACCAATTGGTCTGAAACAGGAGCTGCTCCGTTTGGTCACACTGTTGAAGAACTAGAAGCAGATGCTGAGCGTTTAAAAACGGCTTTTTCTAAACCGATTTTAAAAGTAGTTAGAAAGCAACGAGGCTATGAGCTGGTCGATGTAGAAACAGGTGAAGAAGCGTTTGCTGAACCTCCGGCAGGCTTAACCGAGTAATTATATTGAATTATTTAAAGGTGCCATAGGCACCTTTTAGTTTTTAGATCGTAAAAGGAATGAGGATGACTTTAAAAGCGGTTTTGTTTGATATGGATGGCACTTTGGTAGATTCAGAAAGTGTGCATTTTAATATTTGGAACGACTTATTAGCGCCTTTTGGTGTGCAATATGATGAGACTACGTTTTGTCAGCGCTTTTCTGGTAGGCCAACCCTTGAAGCAGCTAAAGAGGTTGTTACCAACTATCAACTTAACATCAGTCCAGAGCAGCTAACAGATGATAAATATGCTGCATTTGGCCGTTTTGTCAGTACAAACTTACCAACTTTCATGCCGCACGCAAAAGCAGTGCTAGAGCAAGTAAAAGCCAGTGGTTTAAAAATGGCATTAGTAACAGGCAGTGCCAAAGATGAAGCCTATCCTATTTTAAAAGGCTACGGCATTTTTGATTGGTTTGATTGTGTGGTTACCAAAGATGATGTTAACAATCCCAAACCTGCTGGCGATCCATACCAATTAGCGCTTGATACGTTAAATATCACGGCCAATGAAGCCGTCGCAGTCGAGGATACGTTTACTGGTGTTACAGCCGCTAGCAACGCTGGTGTTGCTGTGTATGCAGTGCCTAATCACTTTACCCAAGAGCATGATTTTAGCAAAGCGGCTGGGGTGTTTAGTGATTTGCATGAATTTTATAATTGGCTAGAAACTAAACTATAATTAAACGGCTATTGCTAAACAGTTATTTTTAAGCAGTAATAACCAGTTAATACTTACAAATTTGCAAGGAAGCAATGATGGTTATGTTCACTCGTGCATTGGTATGCGCAATCTCGTTACTTTTGGCTTTCTCAGTAAAAGCTCAACAAGCTCCCTCAGTACTTTTGGCAAACGTCTATGAAGCCGAAAAGGTTAATGTATCTGACTATTTAGTTAGTGAAAAATATGATGGTGTACGTGCCATATGGACAGGTAAGCAATTAATTACCCGTAATGGTAACCCTATTAATGCTCCAACCTGGTTTACTGCGCCACTGCCTGATATATGGTTGGATGGTGAACTTTGGACCAAGCATCAAGATTTTGCGAAGGTCAGTGGTATTGTGCGATCGCAGCAACCTGTTGATAGCGAATGGCAGACCGTTAGCTATCTAATTTTCGATATGCCAAATGCAGAGTTACCATTTAGTAAACGCTATGAAAACTATTCACGCTTAGTTAGACAGCTAAATAGCCCCCATATAAAAGCAGTTGAACAGAAGCACTTTGATAATAATCAACAGCTTAGTATGTTTATGGATGAGTTGATTGCACAAGGTGCCGAAGGCGTTATGCTGCACTTAGCAAAAGCGGAACACACCGCGGGTCGCAGTAATGTACTATTAAAATTGAAGCCTTACCTGGATGCTGAGGCTGTTGTTATTGAACACATAGCAGGAAAAGGTAAATATAAAAATATGCTTGGGGCGCTAAAAGTACGCAACAATGAAGGGATTGAATTTAAAATTGGCTCTGGATTTTCTGATCTGCAAAGAAAGTCTCCTCCAGCGATTGGCAGTACGATTACTTATAAATATCATGGTTTTACAAAAAATGGCTTGCCACGCTTTGCCAGCTTTTTACACGAAAGGCCATAGCGTCATTCAAAAATGGCCGCGACTGTGTTAAATTTCGCGGCCTTTTTAATGATGTATAGGTGGTAGTATGTTTGCAGGCTTTGATTATGGTAGTTCAAATTGTGCAATCGGTGTTTTAGATAACGAGCAACAAGTGTCTTTAGTACCGCTTGAGCAAGGCAAACAGTATTTACCATCAACCCTTTATACTCATCACAGTGCGTTGGTTGTTGATTTTGTCGCAAAACACCTTGCTGGCAGCCCATTTGAGCACGATTTTAAAACTGAGCGTCAAGCGCTTTTAAATACCATTCCCCGCATTAAATCAGATTTAGATATTCAAGCTGGAGATGACACCTTATTCATTGGTCGTGAAGCTATTAGCGAGTATGTGCAATTTCCTGAGGAAGGTTATTTTGTAAAATCGCCAAAGTCGTTCTTTGGCGCTGTGGGCTTAAAGCAAGGGCAAATTAATTTCTTTGAAGACATTGCTACGGCGATGATCTTAAAAATAAAACAACGCGCTGAGCAATCACTGCAAGAGTCATTAACAGAAACGGTAATTGGACGACCGGTAAACTTTCAATCAGTAGGTGGTGAAGAGTCTAATCAACAAGCGCTGGGTATATTAGAGCGAGCGGCAAAGCGTGCTGGCTTTAAAGAGGTTTCATTTTTATATGAGCCATTAGCGGCAGGGATTGATTATGAAACCTCATTGCAGCAAGACCAAAAAGTATTGGTTGTTGATATTGGCGGGGGGACCAGCGACTGTTCATTCGTACAAATGGGACCAAGCTTCCGTCAAAAACAGTGTCGTGACAATGACTTTTTAGCTCACAGTGGTAAGCGTGTGGGAGGGAATGATTTAGATATTGCGCTGAGTTTTCATGGTTTAATGCCATTGCTTGGTTTAGGCACAGAGTTTAAATCTGGGCTGCCATTACCTAATCAACCGTTTTGGCAAGCATGTAAAATCAATGATGTGAATCTACAAAGCCAGTTTTATAGTGATGCTCATCATCGTGAGTTATTGACTCAGCTGCGTGAAGTTAAAGAGCCAGCGCTATTTAAACGCTTAATTCAATTGCAGCAAAATAAGCAAGGTCACCAATTAGTACAGCAAGGCGAAGCGGCAAAAATTGCATTGTCGTCAGCGAATGAATTTACCACAGACTTGCATTTCTTAGATTCAGAACTAACACAGTGTTTAACGTTGAAAGATTTAGCCTTAGCTGTTGATGACTCGATAAGCCAAATAGTGAGCTTAGCTAAACAAGCGATTAAAGAGGCAGGCACAACGCCAGATGTTATTTACTTAACGGGTGGTAGTGCGCAATCACCGCTGATCAAGGCCGCGTTAAAATCCCATTTAGGTGATATTACTATGCTGAACGGGGATCACTTTGGTAGTGTTACTGCAGGTTTAACTAAGTGGGCGCAAAAGCTTTATAGCTAATAGCCCCCACTTTGAGATATCGACTTTAAGAATTAAAGAGTCACTTGGCGCGTTGCGAGGTATTTTTCGTAATCTGGCAGCGTGCGACAAAGCTCTGTTTCCATCATAGGTGAGCTTAATAGCATATCGGCACTGACTTCATTACAGGCAACAGGAATATTCCAAACAGCAGCTAAGCGTAATAATGCTTTCACATCAGGGTCGTGTGGCTGCGATGCAAGTGGGTCCCAGAAAAATACCAACATATGCACTTCATGTTCAGCAATTTTAGCGCCGAGTTGCTGATCGCCACCCATTGGACCACTTAATAGCTTTATCACTTCAAGCCCTGTGGTGCGCTCAATTAAATGACCTGTTGTGCCAGTACCGTAAAGGGTATGCTTACTTAACACATCTTGATGCTTTTCACACCAAGCTTGCAGCGCTGCTTTTTTACCATCGTGGGCAACGAGGGCTATATTTTTTTTGGCGGGGAGGGCTTGTTGTTTTTGTTCCATAAGTGCTCTTATATCAATAGGTTAATTGCTAAGGCAATAAATACTATGCCCGTGATCCGATCAATCCAAATTTGGGTTTGTGGATTCTCACGAAAATAGCTGGCTATCTTATCGCCGAAATAAATATACGTGCAGTCGATTGGAAAAGCAAAAAGCGGGTAGAGTAAACCAAAAAAAGCGAGCTGAAAGGTCGTTGAAGATAAACTTGGATCAACAAACTGTGGAATGAACGCAATAAAAAATAAGGCTACTTTCGGATTGAGGACCTCAGTCATCATCGCTTGAAACATCACATTTTGCTTTTTACTGGTGCTCACATGAGGTTTATCTTCACAGTGCGGTTCTGGCTGACTAAAGGTGTCCTTTAGTGTGATGATACCTAAATAACAAAGATAGGCGGCACCAAGGTATTGTACCGTTGTATACGCGACACTAGAGGCTTTAAGAATTGCGGTTAAGCCTACGACTGCAAAAAAGGTATGCACAATGCCACCGAGTGCAAAGCCAAAGGCACTTTGCATTCCGGCTTTACGGCCATTGGCAAAAGTTTGCGCCATTAAAAATGCATTAGAAGGGCCGGGGGCTACGGCAATTAAAAAACTGGCGCCTAAAAACGACAGTAACGATTCTGGATTGATCATTGGCACAAATTAAAAAAGCAGGTAGCTGATTTTAACAAGCTTATTAAAAAAGAAAAAGCGGGCATTAATGCCCGCTCATATTGGTTTGGGGAAAGTTTTAAAAAACCACAGTGCTATTGTTTGAACAAACAGTTGTGCTTTGTGCCTCACATACTTGGTATGTGTAACTACCACCGCCTTTTGTTGTGATGGTATCTGTGTAGCTATTTGTGTTTGCTACAGAACCTACCAAAGTACCATTACGGTATACATCAACAGTACTAGTCGCTGCGCCACTCCAGCTTAAATCAACATAGGCTGTGCCTTTTGATTTATAACCAGATGCTGAAAGGCTAACTTCATCACCACCCGGTGTTGGATCGCCACCATTATTGCCGCCAGCACAGCCATTTGCAGTTAAATATGCATCCGCATCGGCTGCTTTAACAATACCGTGACCAAAGTACACATCGTGGCCAGCTGCGCCTTGGTCTTGTGCTGTTGCTTTTAATGCGTCACGAATTTCTGTACCTGTACACTCAGGGTGATTTGACCAAACGAGTGCTGCGATACCTGAAACGGCAGGTGTTGCCATTGATGTACCACTCATGAAACCGTAGTCACTAGTACCGATGGTAATATCAATCGTTGTACTTGCAAGCAGCGCTGAACGGTCTTCAAGTGCAGCACCTACAGCAGGAATCGTTGTATCGTTGGTATCACCTAATGTAGCGTATAACATGCCCGCTTCGTTATTGATGATAACAGCACCAATACCACCTGAGTTTTCACAGTTATTTACTTTGTCATAGAATGAGATATTACCGCGGTCAATCATACAGATTTTACCAGCTGCACCAGAATCAATGCTCTCAGCAGTACCCATGTAATAAGCAGTACCAGATGCATTACCTGAGTTTTCCATTGACGATGTTGCAAAGCCCGCGCCATCAGCAGCTAAGCTTGCAGAAGTTGCCATGCCTGCAGGGTAAGTAGACAGTGTATCAACACCACCTGCTGTCACTTCAACGCAGATAGTTTCATCTGTAGTAGCGCGTTTACCACGACCAGATGTACAGCTAGGAAATTGCGAGAAATCTGCAATTTGATTGTTCGCATCATTTGCACCAACCATCATTACAGATGAATAACCAGCAGGGTACGAGCGTACGCTGTTACCATCGTTACCCGCCGCCGCAACAACAAGACCGCCTGCATTAGTGAAATTAGCAAAGGCGTTAGACTCTGTGCTATTTGCACCACCACCACCTAAGCTCATGCTGATGATATTTGCGCCTGCTTGAGAACATAAATCTGCTGCATGTGCTAAATCAGAAGAATAACCCCAACCTTCGGCATTGAATACTTTGATGATGTGCATTGCAACACCCGGTGCCATACCAACCACACCGATATTGTTATCTGCAGCACCAATTGTACCTGCTACGTGAGTACCATGAGGGCCACCATTGTCATACCAGTTACCTGTGCCACTATCGTTGTCACCCGTGATATTACCCCAAATGAAGTCAGGGTTTGATGCATCAAGACCTGAGTCAATAACACACACCTTCATGCCCGCATTAGCATCAAAAGTTACTAGGTCAGCTTGTGATTGGTAAACTGCGTAAGGCGTTAATTGCTGCTGCATTGCATTACCAGCATCATCGTTATAAAGCGCCATTGGTACACGTTTTTGGTCTTCTTCAATCAGTTTGATATGTGGGTTATTAAGCAAGCCTTTAATGCTTGCTAAATCTTGACCGGTAAATTGTGCTGCAATAAAGCCATTACCGTCGACTTTTATATCACCGCCGAGTTTTTTAGCGAGTGCTTTAACTACGCCTTTTTTGTTGTTATCTACTTGGATGATGAAGCGATCGTTTGCTGCATTTGCTGTACCCGCAGCACAAAGGCCACTTAGGATTAGAGCTAAAGCTAATTTATTCTTTTTCATAAATAGTATCCCTGACATATTGTTTGGTTAACTTTGCGTTAACGAGACTAAACAATAAATTAACGAAAGTATGGGTACAAGGTAAATTACTCAGAAAAACGGAACAATTTATTCTATAAAAAGGCTTTTTATAGTTTATTGGTATAACAGGAAGTCTAAACGGGTAAATAAAGTATAACAATTCTCATTTACCCGTATTTAGTATAAAAGTGCGGGTGAACTTTTTTATGATAGTTGCTTATACCTAAATAATAGATACGCAAATGGTATGAGCAATAAAAAGTGTACCCCAATCAGTGATGGGGTTGTTAAATTTAGAAACTGTGTAAGAAATACCAGTAAGCTGGCACCACTCATTTGCATTACACCAATAAGAGCTGAAGCGGTGCCTGCTTGTTTCGAAAACATACTTAATGCGCGACCAGCTGATGAGCCGAGCGTAAGTGCAAAGCCAAATGCAGCAATAAACATAGGAAACATTAATGCCAGTGCAGTGCGTTGTTGGTTTAGTGCCAACATTAAGACACCAGATATAACAAGTAATAAGAGACCAGCTTTTAATGCGCGCTTTGGTTGACGTTTGATGTACAGCGGCATAATAAAGCTGGCAACAATGCTTAATACCGCATTACAAGTAAACCAGAATGTAAAATCGCTAACACTGCCTCCTAATTCAGTAATAAGCCAACCAGGTGCTAATGTTACAAACACTAATATAGCCGACATAGTTACTAAACAAATTAAGCTATGAAATAAAAACAAAGGTGTGCTAATAATCGGAATAAAACGACGTAAATCAAGCAGGTGACCGCTGTAAATGCTGTCTGCAGGGCGTGTTTCTTTGTACATTAACAAAGTTATGAATAAACCAATTAGCGCAAAGCCAGCCATGAATAAAAAGTTCATGCGCCAACCAAACTGTACTGTGAGCCAAGCACCGAGAATAGGCGCAAGAGCGGGAATAAAGCAGACAATACCATTGAGATAAGTGATGATTTGGCCACTTCGTTCACTACCAAACCTATCTCTTACGATGGCAAATGCCACCACAAACGTAGCGCAAGCTCCTAAACCTTGTAAGGCCCTTGCTACCATAAGGCTTGCAAAATCAGGTGCCAGATAAGCGCCAAAAGCAGCTAAACCATAGATTATAACACCTGCTAAAGCCACGGGTTTACGACCGAATTTATCAGCTAAAGGGCCAGCAATGAGTTGGCCAAGCCCTACAGTTAACATAAATATGGCTACAGTTTGTTGCACTTGCTTTTCTGAAGCATTGAACTGTTCAGCAATAGTAGGAAATGCTGGAAGGTAAATATCTATTGCTAATGGACTAAATATAACCAGAAGGCCCAGGATGAATAATAGACTTAGGTTTTTGTGCTGGCGTGACTGCATTCGCTCTCCTTTAAAACGGTATTTTATGTGCCCCTAAAGGAAAAGAAAAGCATTCACTTAGCGAAATGTGTAATCATTAAAACTGCTTACAAAAATTTTCCATTTCGCTATCTGGTCTGATGTGTTAGCTTTTTATCTCACATCATAAAAATAATGGATAAACGTCGTGAGCTCACAATCATCATTATTAAAAATTTGGACTAAATGCCAGTCATTACCAAAAGGGAAGTGGTTATTTAGTAAAGCGGTGTGTTTTAAAGCCCCTTATTTTGGCTCAATAAAACCATTGATCACAGAGTTGTCAGCAGGGCATTGCAGCGCAATCGTTAAAAATCGCCGAGCAATTCATAATCATATTGGTACTATCCATGCCATTGCCCAGTGTAATGTAGCAGAGCTTTGCGCAGGCTTAATGGTGGATGCAACTGTGCCTGCCAAAACACATCGTTGGATCCCAAAGGGGATGACGGTAAATTATTTAGCGAAAATTGATACTGATATGCGTGCAGTCGCACAGATTGAGGTGCCAAACGAGTGGTTAGATAAGCTAGATATCGTTGTCCCGGTGAAGGTTTATAATAGCCGCGATGAGTTAGTGTTCACCGCGGATATTACGATGTATGTAACGGCTAAAAAACGTTAAGACTTATCAGCGGCTTGTTTGTTCACAAACGACAAGTCGTTGCTATCGTCAGGGAGTATTGATGGGCTACTTTCATCGCTTGAGCTTGGCTTGATAGGAGCAATTTTGTCTTCTTCATGACGATGCTTTAAGCTGCCTTCGATATTGGCACCTGCTTCAATACTTAATGTATCGTGAAACACATCACCGTGAACTTGAGCCGTACTTTCTATGGTTACCTTATTCGCAATCAAGGAGCCAATGATCTTGCCTTTAATTACGACACTATCTGCTTCTATAAGACCTTCAACCATGCCTGTTAGGCCGATAACAAGATGTTTTACTCTTAAATCACCGTCAATACGACCATCAAGTTGAACTTCACCTTGGCTTACTAAAGTGCCAGTTAAGCGAACATCTTCTGCAATAATAGAGGGAGTATGGTTTGTTCTTTTTAAAGTAGAGCTAGTTGAGCTAGCTGGAGCTTGTTTTTTTTTACCGAACACGAGAAAGCGCCTTTGTTATTTTAACTGGGTTGACATGCTTGCCATTTACTAAAACTTCGTAATGTAAATGAGTACTTGTACTGCGACCTGTACTACCCATTAAGCCAATAACGTCATCTTTATTAACTGTTTGGCCTTTTTTTACTTTGATTTTATTTAGGTGGCCAAAACGTGTGACAAAACCGTTTTTATGCTGAAGTTCAATAAAGTTGCCGTAGCCACCGTTTCTTCCTGCGCGAAGTACGGTTGCATCTGCGGGGGCAAAAATTTCGGTTTTATGCCAGCCAGCTAAATCAACCCCTTTATGAAATGCTCGACGGCCATTCATTGGATCTTTTCTCAGACCAAAGCTACTGGATATATAATAATCTGCAGCAGGGAGGGTTTGCGGTAATTCACTTAACAGATTTTCAAGGTTATTAAGCGCTAGCAATTTATCTGCAATCGTTAGAAATTCAGCGGGAATTTTTGACTCGTCAAATAAATCTAAAGGACCACCTTGGGCTGTGTCGCTTTCGTCAGTTGCGCTTCGGACAAGCGCATCATTAAGCCCTGCACCTTCAAGCATTGCTAAAATTTCTTGATGGCGTTGTTGGATTTGTTGCTCGAGCATGCCAAAAGTGTAGTTATAGCTTTTATCAAGTCGTGCTATACGCTCTGAAAAGCTCTCAAGTTGCATTGCTTGTTTAGGGTGTTCATCTTCTAACGGTGCATGAAACTCTTCGGCATGTTCTTTAATTGGGAGCAGTACCGGCTCGATACTGCCCTCAGGAGTGGTTTTATTGATTGATTCAGGTAATGACTCAATCATGCTTTGTAATAACGCTTGCTTTTGCTCTAGTATGGCCAACTGTTCTACTTGTTTTTGGTATGTAAGCTGTTGTTGAGCATGCTTTTTTTGCCATTCTTGTTGCTTGCTAAGTTGTGATTGTTCAATGCTGGATATTTGATCGGCTTGCGAAATGATTTGCAGCGTCGAAATGCTCAACCAAGCAACTGTTGTTAATACAATTAAAAACGTCGTTAGTTGTAACCAAGGCGCAAGGATAAGGTGCTTTACTTCGCCGTTCTGACGGATCAACAGCTGCCTAGCTGGAAAAAACGTGCGATAAAAAGACTTAAGTTTAACTAACATAGCGTATAAAAAATGACTAATAACCGAGTTAAGATAGCAATATGATTCAAAAAAGCTAGCAAAAATTTGTAACCCAGTTATAAAAAATGCAAAAAAAAGGGCAAAAATTGCCCTTATAACAAATGATTACTTTTATTTTGCAGGTAACACTGTACCTTCAACTGAACCAAAGCCAATGCGTGCAAAACCGTCTTTTTCACACCAACCACGCATAATTACGTTATCACCGTCTTCTAAGAAAGTACGTTGCTCGCCATTCGCTAGAGTGATCTTTTCTTTACCACCGCGAGATAGCTCTAGTAATGAACCGGCTTCTTCATGCTCAGGACCAGACTGCGTGCCCGAACCTAACATATCGCCCGGTTGGAAGTTACAGCCATTTACTGTGTGGTGAGCGACCATTTGCGCAACTGTCCAGTAAGAGTGCTTGAAGCTTGATTTAGATACCTGTGTTGGCGCTTCACCAGCTGCACGCATCTTTTCAGTTTCAATTTGCACATCCATTTTGATATCGAATGCACCAAACTCACGGTTATGAGCTGACTCTAAATAGTCCATTGGTTGAGGATCGTTTTCGTCACGTGTCCAGATTGTTCTAAATGGTGCCAGTGCTTCTGTTGTAACAATCCAAGGTGATACTGTCGAAGCGAAGTTTTTCGCAAGGAATGGACCTAATGGTTGATATTCCCACGCTTGTAAGTCACGCGCAGACCAGTCATTAAATACACAGAAACCAAATACGTGGTTTTCAGCGTTTTCAATGGCAATTGCATCACCTAATTCATTACCTTTACCAAGGTAAATACCTAGTTCAAGTTCGTAGTCTAGGCGTTTACAAGGGCCGAATGAAGGTACGTCAGCATCAGGAGCTTTAGTTTGACCGTTAGGGCGGTGGAACGTTTGACCTGATACATCAATTGACGATGAACGGCCGTGATAACCAATTGGTACCCATTTGTAGTTAGGTAAAAGAGGGTTATCTGGGCGGAACAGGCTACCTACTGCTGTTGCGTGGTAAATAGAAGTATAAAAGTCAGTGTAATCACCAATGCGACACGGTAGCGCAAATTCGATGTCTGCTTGAGCGATAAGCGCTTCGCTTAATTGTTCTTGCTCACTGGCACCTTCACGGAGTGCTTTTGATAGGGCAAGACGAAGTGCAGACCAATATTGCTGACCAAGGCCCATAAATTCATTTAATGTAGCTTGGCTTGCTGCTTTAACAGCAACCTGTGCATCACCAGAGAATAAACCAAGTTCGTTTACTTTCGCTAAATCGATAACTTGGTCACCAATTGCTACAGCGCCACGGAACGCTTCGTCTGAATTTTTACGACGTACTTCTGCAAAAGGAAGGTTTTGAATTGGGAAGTCACAGTTCGCTTCGTTAGCAGATGCAACCCAGCTTTTTAAATTAATATCGTGGGTTTCGTTAATTAGGCTCATACTCTTTCCTTATTTGTTCGCGCTGATTTGTTAGTTATCTATATGGAGGCAATCAACGCAATTTAAACAGTTACTTTAAAACAGAATTCAAAACGAGAAAAAGCAGCGTGTGAATAACGCTGCTTTTTATTCATGATGATGATTTAGATTACACCACGACGCTCTTGATCACGTTCGATTGATTCGAAAAGGGCTTGGAAGTTACCTTCACCGAAACCGCCGTCATCTACACGTTGGATCATCTCGATGAAGATAGGACCGAATAGGTTCTTCGAGAAGATTTGCAGTAGGTAACAGTTTTCGCTTTGGCTATCTACTAGGATTTGATGCTTACGGATCTTCTCTTTGTCTTCTTTAACCCAAGGCACACGGTCAAAAATGGTGTCGTAGTACTCAGGGATGATATCAAGCGTCGCAATCGTTGATTGGTCAAGCTTATCAAGTGAGCTTACTAGGTCATTGGTAAGGAATGCTAAATGCTGTACACCCGGACCATTGTACTCATTTAAGTACTCATCGATTTGGTTGTTGTTGTTATCTTTACCTTCGTTGATTGGAATCGAGAAAGTGCCGCACGGTGATTTAAGTGCGTAAGATAATAACGCTGTTTTTTGACCTTTAATGTCGAAGTAACGTACTTCGGTAAAACCAAATACGTCTTTATAGAAGTTAGCCCATGTTTCCATCGTACCTTTGTAAACGTTATTGGTTAAATGGTCGATACGGATGAAGCCTTTGTCTTCAACAATGTTTTGTTCGCTTAGATCTTCGAAGTCTGACTCATAGATAGACCCTTTGTCGCCAAATTGCTCAATGAAATAGATTAAGCTGTCGCCGATACCGTAGATAGCTGGGTAAGGTAAATCTTTGTGTGTTGAATCTGTGGCAGGTTTTGCACCGCGCTCAACAGCAACCTCGAATGCTTTTTGTGCATTCTCTACACGCCAACCCATAGAACAGATCGCTGGACCGTGGCTTTTAGCGAATTCAGCAGAGAAACCATCACGCTCATTGTTTAGTAAGAAATGAATGTCATGCTGGTTATAATAAACAATGTCTTTACCTTTGAATTTTTTTAGCTTTGAAAAGCCAAAATCAGTAAACACTTTGTCCATGTAATCTGCATCTGGTGTTGCGTATTCAGTGAATTCAATGCCCACTAGGCCTAACGGATTATTTACTTCGCTCATTGTCATTACTCCCGCAATTATAAGCACTGCGCTAAAAAGAATTATTGTTCTGTAATGAGCGGATGATTAACCAGAATCCTAATAAGGGGAAGATCTCGACTACATTTAGTCAAAGCAGCCTTTGTAAATTAAATGGGACAATGATTTTAATTTCAGCAGTTGCAGTTTCAAAGGCAATGAGCAGGGCACTATTTTGACTAATGGATGTTATCCTTTATTTTATTTATCTACTTGTTTTTAATCATTAATTTTAGTATTTGCAAGGCGATAAAAAAGGCCTGAAACGGCCTTTTTTATTAAGTTGATTGTATAGTTTAGTTTACGGTTTGGCGCGCTTTGTTAAAAAACTTGCTACGTTGTTGTAACCAAGGATTACTCATAATTTGTGGTGCAGCTTGATAATGACGCTCAACCACTTGGTTTAGGGTACGGGTTGATTGGGTGAAATTGAGTTGTTGCTGTGCTGCGCCCATATTGGCAATTTCGGCATCAGTCATCGCACGACCAGCAAATAACAAGGCGTTTAAGTAACCCGGCTTAGTTTCGTAGTCATTATCGGTTAAAAGCAGCGCCGCGTTGTTAATTGCCCAGCGTTCACCAATCTCACCTTCATCTTTAAAACCAATTAGCTCGCCATCAAGGTAAATTTTTAGTGCACCATTGTTTGGAGCAGCATAAAACACAAAGGCAATACGATGCCAACTGTTAGCAGGTACTTCACCAAAATAGCCGCTGTCGGTGGTGGCAATACCAATGGCGTTATCTCGGCTAACGTACAGGTCTGCGTCATCACTATTAGTCATATCGGTTTGTAATAATGAACGCCACTCATTGGTGCTTTGTTCTGGCCACATAATATCCATCACTAAGGTGTAATCAGCGATAAACCCTTCTGTTTGGTAATCACCGTTGGCAGCACTATTAGCCGTTAAGATTAAGCCTTGGGTTGGGCTATGGCGAGCGAAAGCTAACACGCCTGAGGCACCAGTTGGTAAATCAGCAATTTCAAGCTCTGTGGTGGTGGCAAATTGACTATTCTCTGGCCCCCAGTTTTTGTCTTCAGGGTCATAAAAGCTAAGTGTTGCGGGGCCAAAGTCACTACTAAAACCTTGCTCAGGGTTATTAAAATTCCATACTGTGACTGCATCATCCGTTTTACAGGCGTTAAGTGTGTTATCGGTGTCGATATATAAACATTGGCTGGTGCGTGATCGCGCGTAGTTATCAAGCAACCACCAACTTTCAGCGACCAATTGGGCTTCTAAGCTTGGCAGAGTAGGAAAGAACAACCCAGTATTAAGCGCTGGGCCTTTAAATAGGGCAACCTGATAAGTGCTTGCATCGTTAATGTTATCTGGCACTAAAGAGACCCATTCAGGCTGGCTTGCAAGCATGGTTTTTAATTGGCTACCAGTCACCGCGATTTGATAAATGGCATTAAACCCTGAGGTATTTGATGGCTGGCGTTCAACCTTAAACGCGGCATGAAAGTCTTCTTGGGTTAATGTACCCGGTAGCCAGCGATCTTGTACTTGGCTTGCATCAAGCAAGACGGCATCAATAGCAGGGAACTGCTGCATAGTCGCTTTGGCTGTAATTGCAGTGAGTTCTTCTGCGGTTGGGTAATTTTCTGAAACGGCAATTTCGGTGTTTGCATCTGGCGCATAACGACCCATGATTTCATCGATGGCAGTTTTAGTGCTTTCATCTAGGGTCGTAATGCTGGTTGTTGCTACGGTATTATAATCAACATCAGCAAGAGTTTTGTCTTCAAGGTTAAAGGTTAAGGTAAGATCAGTTAGCCCTTGTGCAAAAAAGTTTGGCTGAATAACAATGCTGCCGTTATCTAAGGTTTGATAACTTTCACCGCCATGGGTATGCCCACCAAGCACTAAATCAATGCCCGCTACATTTTGTGCAATTCGGGTATCTGTGCCTTCACCTAAGTGACTTACCATCACTATGTAATCAACATCTTGACGGTATTGGTTAACAATCTGCTCCGCCACTTCTTGCCATTGCCAATTCATTTTGAAATTAGCGATAAAATCGGGAATTGGATCGTCTTCAACTGGTTCATCAAGTTCATTCCAAGGCACTGAAGTCATGCCAAAAAAGCCAATTCGAAGACAACCAACTTGAACAACTGAAAAATCGACACCGGCAAACGGCGTATCATCGCTACCATCATATTTGGTATTACTTGATAACACGATAGCATTATCGTCATCGGCAAAATCTAGCAGTTGCTCTGGTCCCCATGCATAGTCGTGGTTACCAATCACACGTACGTCAAAGGCCATGGCTTTTATTGCTTCGACAGTGGCTAACCCTTGTGATGTTTGTTCAGCTACGGTGCCTTTTTCATAATCGTCGCCGCCATTGGTAAATAAGGTATTTGGGTTTTCAAGTTTGGCATTGTCGTAGTAACTGCGAATACGGCTAAATAACTGCTCTTTAAAGCCAAAGCGCGCGTGTAAATCAGCAACATGGATAAAGCGTACAGTTTGGTTACTGGTTGTGTCACTACATTGCTCGCCAATGGTTTTACTTACTGCAGGCACGGTGCGCGACATTAAAGCAAAACTGCCAAATTCAGTGATAGCGCTGACTGCAAATCCATCGTCGCTTAGCTCAGTGGTAAGTGTTTGCCATTGCTCATCGACTAACTGCACTATGCTAAAGGCAAGGTTAGTTTGCTCATTTGGTAACTTAATCGCTAAACTTAATGGTTCAGCAAATATCAGGTTATTGGGGCGAAAAGTATGAATTGCGGAGACAATACCTTGCTCTATATCTGTGCTTGAAGCGGTTGTTTCAGTGTAAGTAAACGTGGTATCTGTTGTAACCGTGTTACTTGTTGCGTTAAGTGTGACATCGCCTTGTGCAAATTGTGCGGAAAAACCATTTTCAACAGAAATAATTAAACCAGACTGATCAGGAGCTGTTGCGACTTCTTTTGTTGTTTTATCGCCACCACATGCTGTCAGTAATAAGCTAGTCAGAACAATGACCAGTAGTTGAGTGTTTAAGCGCACTTGCTCAGTTCCTTTGCAAACCAAATTAATATCGGAATATAGTATCAGTTTTAAGGACGCAGAGGGAATAGGGAAGAGAGAAATACCCCGCAGCGGGCGCTACGGGGAATAAATATTATTGCTTTTCAGCTGTCACTTCTAGCTCTTCAGCTAAGATGTGCTCAGTAGTTTGTGGCTCATGTTGGCCTTCAGCTCCATGCATCCAAGCTACTAGTTTGTCGCTTAGTAAGTACATGATAACAGCAGAAAGAACCGCTGTTGCGCCTAAACCAATGAAGATACCCATAGCGTTATCTAGCGCTTCTTCACCTTCACCTAGGAATGAACCTACGAAACCAGCAATCTTGTTTGCAACCGCTGTACATAGGAACCAAATACCCATAAGCATTGAAGCTAAACGTAGAGGTGCAAGTTTACTCACCATAGATAAACCAATTGGCGATAAACATAACTCACCTAGCGTGTGGAATAAGTAGAATAATACTAACCACATCATGCTGATTTGTAAGTGCTCACCTTGACCTTGTGTCATAAGCGCTAGGATCATAGTGATGAAACCAAGTGCTAAGAAAATAAGTGCAATAGCAAACTTAACTGGTGAATTAGGTTCACGTTTATCAAGCTTTAACCAAATAATGGCAACTAAAGGTGCAAATACAATAATGAAAATTGAGTTTAAAGATTGGAACCAAGAAGCAGGCACTTCAAAACCAAGTAACATACGGTCAGTGTAGTCGTTAGCAAACAAGTTCATAAGACCACCTGCTTGCTCAAAGCCCATCCAGAAGATAATGCTGAATACACTCATAGTGAAAATAACTTTGATGCGATCAGTTTCAACTTTAGTCAGTGGCTCTTTAGTGTTTGATTCAGATTGAGCTTGTGAAAGCTTAGCCGAAGGTACAACACCAATATCGCCTAAGTATTTGTTACTTAATGCAAGTTGCATAAGTACAGAGATCACCATACCGATACCCGCTACGATGAAGCCCCATTGCCAACCCATTGCTGCTGCAGCATAACCTGCAACAAGTGGACCTAATGCACCACCTAAGTTAATACCCATGTAGAAGATAGTGAACGCGCCATCACGACGTTGGTCGCCTTCTTTATATAGGTCACCTACCATGGTTGAGATATTTGGTTTAAATAAACCGTTACCTAAACAAAGCAGTGTTAAACCAATGTAGAAAACGTTTTCTTCTTGGCCAGCTAAATAGTTGTGAGGAATACCCATAGTGAAATGACCCGCAGCCATTAATAAACCACCAAGGATAATCGCTTTACGTTGCCCTAAAACATTATCAGCTAACCATCCACCCAGTAACGGTGTAATGTAAACAGCCATAGTGAAGGTACCGTAAAGGCTTAGTGCATCGGCATTTGACCAGCCAAAACCACCTTCTTGCACAAGAGCAACTAAATATAATACTAAAATAGCGCGCATGCCGTAATAACCGAAACGTTCCCACATCTCTGTGCCGAACAACAGGAATAACCCTTTAGGATGCCCTAAAAAGTCACCTGCTTTAGGTAATGAACTCATATTTACTTCCTAACTCTAAGATTTTTATTGAGGCCTTATTGTTTTTGCTTTAGTCGTTCTATATTTAGAATGAGTGAACGGGTGGCCATGTTTTTTGATGCAGCTAAGATAATGGTTTGTTGCTCAAGTTTTGTACTTGAAGGAAAGGGACACACCCTTATCCTAGCTACAAGTGCGCTACAGTATACATAGACCTTATGGTGAGGGGAAGATCTTGCGACACTTCCCCTTTGTAGTGCGATAGTTAGTAGTTTGCATAAGGCACAACAGGTTTACCCGGGAAAGCCAGCTCACTGTAGACTGGATTAAAGTAATAACGGAAATACAACTGACCGTAGTTCGGCTCATAAAAATCGGCTCTATCTAGGTTAAAATAACCGCCAAAGAACCAGTGGGGCGTGAACCTGTATTCAAAGCTTGCCCCTAAGTTATACGATAAACCACTGCTGATATCGCCCTCAAAGTAAGGCACAACACCCGTTACAGCAGTTTGTGCCTCAGCTTGGCCTTGTAAAATAGGGTCGTTCGGGAAAAACGCGATGTCGTCAGTGGTGGTGGTAGACCAAGATACCCCAGCACGAAGCCTATAAATAAAATTATGACCAACCCGTTTATCAAAAATAACAGGTAAAGATGCACCCAAGTAGTTTTGTGGGCTGTAATAGCCTCCGTGCCCCCAGGTTTCTTCACTTAAATTATACTTATATGACCAGTGCAATAAGTTAAGTCCTAGGCTTAATTCGGTGTTTATTTCACGAATATAGCGATAATAACTACCACCCATAAGGCTGTAGCTTTGGTTATCTTTAACGTTTTTACCTTGCAAGATTTGATAGTTGGTACTTGCCCAAAAACCCCAGTCTAGGCCTAGGTCATGGGATAGGCTAAGTTGTAATTGTGTTGCTCTAACGCCACCCCATACTTGGTTGGTAAAGACATCTTCTAACCCCGCATACGATAATACAGAGCTGGTGACTGGGCGTTTATTAAACGTGACGCCATAACCAAAATCGCCTAAATCACCTTTGTAATTAACGCCCCACACAATGTCTTCGACTAAAAACCCCAATGGGGTAGTGCCAATATCAAAGCGCCATTGCTCATTTTGCCAGGCAAGGCCAATATCCGTGCCTTGTTGCTCTGGTTTAATTGTTAAAAATGGACAGTCAAAAATACACAGAGCCCCTTGTCCATAGCGACTGCCTGCAAAGGTTTGATCAAAGCGGGTTTCTTGGCTCGATATTGTCATCGGGTCTAGTTTAACAATTCCTGTGCCACCCCAAAGTGGAAAACCAGCTTCAATAGGTGTTGCACCAGCGCCAAGAGTTGACTCATTTTGCGTACTGGTTTGGCTGCTTAGGTTGATTGCTGCAGTGATATACGCCTGCTCATCGCGCTCGATGCTTTGCAATTGACGTTTGGCATTATTGACATACCAAGCTTCATTTTCATCAAGGGCATACAGCTCATAGTTCTGCTCATCAGTTAAATTGCTTGTTGCAGTTTTTTTATCAACGGCTGCACGGTACCAGCTTTGTGCAAGCGTAGTTTGTTGTTTAGCTTGTGCAACTGCTGCCGCTTGATAATAGAGCTCTTGGTTATTGTTTGATTTAGCCAGCAATTGCTCAGCGAGATTAATGGCACTTTGTGTATCTGTAAATTGTTCAAGTGCGGTCATTAATTGCTGTTGACGATAACTTTGCTCAGTTGAAACTTGATTAATTTGCCCAGCAATGATGCGATCAGCTAAATCATCTCTTTGCTGCTGACGAGCAAGTGCCGCAATAGCTAAAGCAGTATCCGTTGACACAGTTTGTCCTTTTGCGGTGTGCTGCTCAAAGCGAGTAATAGCCTCTTTGTTATTGCCTTGCTCGATATGAGCATTGATCAGCGCCTCTGCCAGTTCTGAGTTATCGGGGTATTGCGTTGCAAGTTCAGATAGCTTGGCAACTCTATGATTATTATCAATAAAACGATTAATATAACTAACTTGCAGTGCTAACCATTGTGATTGATCAGCATCGGTTGCGTTCCTCGGCAGTTGATAGTCTGCAAACCAGCTCTCAGCAGCGTTTTTATCGTTGCTTTCAATTAGCCAATTTGCATAAGTCATATGCCAATAAGGGCTCAAGCTTGGGTCACGAGTAAGGGCTCTCTTCAGTTGCCTAATCGCATACTGTTGCTCATTGATTTGCTGCCACTGGCTGGCAAGCTCAGCTTGCATTAAAGGCGTTAATGGTTGAGCTTCTAACTCGGTGAGCTTATAAATCATCGTGGCTTTATTAGTCTCTGTATTGTTGACAGAGAGTCTTTCAAGCTTAGTATTAATGCTTAGCTGCTCTGTTAGTACATTAATTTGTTCAGTACGTGCGTTATTTGGAATGTAATCTAAGGTTGCCAGTGCGCCTTGGTAATCATTTAACGAACGTAAAAATAAAGCATGGCTGTAGCGTAGCTCGGCATCTAACGGAAATTGCCACAAGGTTTTTTTATAAAGTGCTTTGGCATGATCAACCAAACCCTGTTGTTGATATAAGTTTGCAAGGTCGTAGTAAAGCCAGCTTTGGCGAGGACTTTGTTTGATTGCTACCAGTAATACATCAACCGCTTCATCAAGCTTGCCTTGCGCTGTAAGTTCGTCTGCACGGGCTCGTAATTGTTGGGTTTGTAAGAGGGTATAATCCTCAGCAACCAATGCCTGTTGCTGACGAGTTAAACCATTATAAAATTGATGGCTACGTGCATAATTACCATCAGAGGCAGTTAATTCAAGCATGGCACGCAAAGTAGGCTGTTGTAGGGGATCGTCTTTTAGCACTTGCTTATAAAGGTTCATCGCGTTTTGATATTGCCCAGCTTGTTTGGCAAGTTCTGCGCGGTAAAACAACACGGTATTAGGGTCTTCATTTAACGTATCTGCTAAATCAAGTTTAAGATCAGCCTGTTTTAATTCATTGCTACTGATGGCCGATTTAGCTTCATCTATGTATTGCCAAAAACGTGCGGTATTGGCGAGACCTTTTAATACCGTTATGCGATTTGCATCTATGCTGTATTTTTGAGCTTTTTTAAAGTACTGGTAGGCATTGGCATTTCTGCCTTGCCTTAGGTTCAGTAAACCTAGGCTGTTGTATATTTCGGGGTCATCTGGGCGACCCTGCAAGGCGCGTTTAAATAGCGCTTCGGCCTTTGTAAAATTTTGCTTTTCTAGTTCGACACTGCCTTTTTGCCATGTTTTGAAAGCAGGATCGGCTTGTTTTTTTAGCTCCGCTTGGTAATCCTTTTTAAAATCATTAAATTGAAGTTTTCCCTTACTGCTGAGTGGGAAAGCATCTAAATACTGCTCGTAAGCGTGAAGCGTGTTTTTATCAAGAGGCATCGCCTTTAGTGTTGATAGCCATGCACTTTCAGCTTCAACGCTGTAAAAATTACTATGAGCATAATGACTTAATAGATCCAAGCCTTGTTTATTTGTTGGGTTTTTACTTAATAGATGGCGCGCATAAGCAAGCTCGATACGACCGCTGTGCGGATATCGAGACATTAAGGAGCGATAGCCATTTAAAGCATACTCATATTGTTCATCGTCTTGCGCAAGCCAGTTAATATGCTCAAGCTCAAATTCAATACTTGGGTAGGTTGATTTAAATAAGCGGTTATAAATTTTCACAGCCTCAATATACTGACCTGCACGAGCACGTAAACGGGCTTGTTGGATAACCGCCTTGTCTTCGTTATCGACCCGAATAAGCAATGCAATGTTGGCTACACATGGGTGTGATTTTTCAGACAGTTCACTCAGTCGTGAACGTGCTTTTGTCGTTTCTTTAAGGGCATACAATACACGTATTTCAGCACATTTTACTTGGGGGTTTTGCGGCGCAATACTTAACAGCTTTTCTAAGCTGTCAGACATTAATTGCGTATCGCGCTCGACTTCACCTAAATGTATTTGGCTAATTAGCCAATCAATAGACTGAGTATTAAGGTCTTTATTTGTTGCTGCGAATGCACTGGAGCTTGCTAAAAACACAGCAAGTAGCCACTTTATTGGCATTTATTGCTCCAGTTGGTTGTTAAGGCACCGTTTTTATCAAGACTAAAACGTTTTGTCATAAAACCATTGCTAAATAGATAAAGTACACTGTCGTAGTATCGATTAGTTGTAAAGCGTGTATCCATCATTAGTGTTTGTTGAATAGCACCGACAGCTTGTGATTGATTCTCAGTTTCTAGAAGAGGCAGCATCGCAGCGCTAAATCCTGTTGGGCCTGTGCCACGAGTTTTACCGTTAATAGCATTAGTTTGTAATGGCACTTTACCAGATGCAGTTACGCTATTGGCCATGGGTTTGAACTGCTGCATAAGTGCTGTTTTGTATTTTGCATCTTCTGCCATCATACTAGCCCAAAGGTAAACACGAATAGCATTATAGCTCCCTGTTGGCGGCGCATGTTCATCATGATAAAAACCCTTATCGGTATTGTAATTAACCCAATCAGGACTGAAACCTTTGGGAGCAGTGCTAATTAGCATGTCTGCGGAGTTATCATGTAATTGCTGCCACGGTGAATGAGGGTATAACTGGCTAAATTGGGCCAAAATAAATAATGGCGCATAACTAGGGTTTAGTTTCCAATGTGTTTCTTTCTCAAAGCCGTTTGGCCCTGGCAATAATGTAAGGCCAAGGTTGGGAATATAGGCTGTTTCTTCGCGAATAATGCGTTCAGCCATCACTGAGCTAAGTACTGCGTATCGTCTTTCATTCCATAAAATAGCAGCTTGTGACAGGGTGTAAGCAATCCATAAGTCTGAATCAGAAGCGGGGTTAGAGTCTAAAATTTGTGGTTGATTGTTTTTAATCCCCCATTGCCATGCAGGTAAGCGTGTACTTAAGTCACCCTCAGAAAGCTGCACTTCGGTCCACTCGAGTAACTTATCAAAGCTTGCTTTGTCATTAGCAAGTAAAGCGAAAAAAAGTGCGTAAGACTGTCCTTCTGAAGTCGTTATATCGTATTGAGAGCCTAAATCGATCACGCGACCTTCAGGCGAGATAAAGTGGTGTTTAAATGTATTCCATTGAGGCCAAGCCGCACAGTTTTGCTCGGCTGACACATTGATAGACAATGTCAAAACGAATAGTAAAGAAGCAAAGATTTTCATTATGTGTTATCTCCTTCAGATAAACGTTTTTTCGTTAGTAGTGCCAACAATCGCCAAAAAATAAATGAAATAAGTAATAATGTAATAAGCGATAAAATTGCTAAAACAAAGGGGCGATCTGAGAGATGGAACCATATTAAAGTATGGATTGGCACTTGGCCTACATAGTACTGTTCATCCGTTTTAATCGTTTTTATACCCTGACTATTTATGATCGCTGAGCTACCCATAATTTGGGCTGTTTTTTCGTCACTTAAGAGTGTGTCAGATAACAGCGTGTAAGCATCGTCGTTAGTGGCGATTAACGACACCACTGAGCGCTCAGAATCGAACGGTGATTGAAAGCCTGATATTACCGCTAATCGACCAACACTCTTTATGCTTACTTTAACTTTGTCGCTATCTTGTGTGTCGTATGCACCATTGTAGATCGCTTGATCAACAATACGTTGGCTATTATTGATTAACACACTGAGATCACTGTCTTTTGTAAGTGATTGTGTGAATGAGTCGGGCTTACCAATAATGATAATATCTTTATCAGTGAGGTTTAACGGTTCGCTTGGGAACTGGATATCTAACTGATGCGTAGGATAGCCTGTTATCGCTCCTAAGTGACCGGTAAAATTGAGCAGTAAACTGATCGCTTTAACAGAGCTATTTGCCTCCATCAATAATGTACTTTGATGTAAGTCAGCAAATTTAGTAAACGGAAAGCCTGCATTGGCAAAAGCGCGCAAGTTTGGCATTGCAATATAGTGGTGAAAGCGGCTTACATCAATACTTGAACTGCCGTCAATTGCACCAAACTCACCGCCAGCTGGTATTGCACTACATTCACCAGACTTAGAAACAGCAAAGTTAAAATCATAAGTAAGCTGATTATTTGTTGATAAGTCGAGACCATTAAGCTCAAAATCTTGTCGAGATTGGTTCAACTTTTCGTTTGCCAGTAGAGGTAATATGGTCTGGCTTGATAGGGTGTCACTGCTTTTATTACTTAAAATAAAGCCATCAATAAACTGACCGTTTATCAGCATATTTAAACGTGACAGCATGTTTGGCTCAACGGGAGTGTTACGGTAATTTAAGGTAATAGGGATACCATTTTCACGCCAAGTAAATAAGTCTGGTGCAAAGCGTAAATCAAGACGCACTGGCTGACCACGTAAGCCCTCTGACTGTAATTGGGTTGGGTAATCAATAAGCTCAGCAAATGTGACTGCGCGATCTGAGCGCACCCAAAAAGGCGCATCGTAGGCTTTTCTAAGAGGAAGCGTGTTTATGCCATCTATTGTTGCGCTTCGACCCGTCATTACTTTGTAGCCAAAGACTAGACCAACAACGGCTTCTTTTAATTGTGCAGTGTCTTTACCTAATACTAGAAGTACTTTGGCGTAGCGTTGAGTCGGGCTGCTGATAATTTCTACAGTAGGTTTTTCAACATCAGGGTAATTCAACAAAAAATCAGGCTTATTGTTATTGGTGGCAAAAACAACGCTGTGCTGAGTAGGCGCGTGATTGATTTTTACTGGGAACTGCGCTTTGCGCCATTTGGCTTGCGCACCAAAGAAGCTTGATAATGTGGCAGCAGCCTCAAGTGTTTGTTCATCAGGTTGTGATGCAAATATAAAAGGTAAATTGACCTTCGTTGAATCACGGTTATCAAAAAATGGTGCTGGGAAATATTCAAATAAACTGTCAAGTGCTAGTGACTGATTATCAACTGTGATCCGGCTACTTTTACTTAGCTCAGCCCAAATGGTGGCACTGTGATCATCTTGGCAAACGAGGTCATAGAAACCGACAAGTTCAAAGCGAATTTGGTTAAAGTCCTTGATTAACTTGGGATTAAGAGGAACTTTATGCTCATATTTGTTACCAATAAGATTATTTTTATCACCGATGGGTAATACCGTCATTAGGTTTTCATTTAAGAACACTTTTAAGTGAGACACCTTGCCAATCAAAGACGGTGAATGTGTATACGAAAAGTCTAGCGTTAACTGCTTACCTAACTTGTCTAATCGGTTTGTAAAATCAACACGGGCACTATTATTGATACCATCTAACTTGAATGTACTTAACCCTAGGCTTTCAAAGCTCATAGTCAGCGTTTCTACAGGTGCCTGCTCTGGATAGCCATCTTCAAAAATAGCTTTATTTGCAAGAGGCTCTGCACTGACGACCCACTGCGAAAAACTTAGTGCGTAAACAGTCAGCAATAATGTTGATATTGTTTTTATCATGATGATTTTAATGCTTTTATTGGTTTTTTAGGTAATAACGACGCTACAAAATTTAATATGTTTGATACAAATAGAATCAACGGTCTTAATTGATTTGGAGCATGAAATATTAAGTTTTTAAAGCCTCTTAGGCTGGTATAGAAAACATGTGAAAAACTGTATGACGGTTTGTCATGTTTGAAGTTGTCTTGCCAATCAAGCCACGCATCTGCACGTGAAAAAGTACATTGGATAAATGCTTTTTGCTTCTCTAAATCGAGCTCTTTAAGGGTTAACCCCATCAATGAATCACGGGTATTGCAGACATAGGTGTCAAACGAAAATTGTTTTAAACCACGACTCATTAATAGCTCGATTTTATCGTTTACTTGGCACAAATGATTGTGGCCTGTGTCAATACCAACCCCATTATTTGAGTAGTCGGTTACGCGAACTTTGATAGTGCGTCCATTTGCTAAGCGGATGGCAGCGGGGAAGTTGGCTTTGACTCTGTGTGAGCTACGCACTTGCTTTGCTTCAGCTGCAACAGCGACTGCGGCACCTAAAATGATAATATTGTAACTTGCCCATAACATGCTAATGAGTAAAACCCCGATATGAGAACTATCACCAAAGAGTAATCGCGATAGGCCATAAGCCATACCAATTACGTTGATAAGTAACAGTAATATATACGGTTTTGATATTATCCAATCGTAATGCTCTGACTTGTTCAAGCCGCCTTTTTCGGTGACATTGAACTTACCTTTATTTGGATTAATCAGGGCAACCGTTGTGGGTTTTAAAATGTACCAAGCAAGTACTGATTCATAAACCTCACCCCAGAAAGAGTATCGGTACTTTCCTTGGATACGAGAATTGGTCATTTTGACTTGCAATAATGTGGGAACAATATATAGAAATATGGCGATAAAGGGGGCATAGATAATTTGCGCATTAAAGTAAATTAATGCCAGTGGTGCAGTAAGAAAAACAATACGCGGTATGCCCGATAAAAAGTGCAGCATGGCATTGAGGTAACATACGCGTTGCGCAATACTCAAGCCTTTGCCTAATAATGGGTTATCTAAACGGAATATTTGCGCCATGCCGCGTGCCCAGCGAATACGCTGACCTACGTGTGCAGATAAACTGTCGGTGGCAAGGCCAGCAGCTTGCGGAATATTAATGTACGTGGTTTTGTAGCCAGCGCGCTGCATTCTAAGAGCTGTATGGGCGTCTTCTGTGACGGTTTCTACGGCAAAACCCCCAATTTCTTCTAGGGCACTGCGCCTTAAAACAGCACACGAACCACAAAAGAAGGTCGCATCCCACATATCATTGCCATCTTGAATTAACCCATAGAACAGCATGTTTTCATTAGGGATTTTTCGGTGATTTTTTAGATTTCGTTCAAACGGATCGGCTGAGAAAAAGTGATGAGGTGTTTGCACCAAGCACACTTTACTATCATTGATGAACTGGCCCATTGTCATCTGTAAAAATGAGCGAGCAGGGATGTGGTCGCAGTCAAAAATAGCAATGTAGTCGCCATTGGTTACTTTCATCGCATGATTCATATTGCCAGCTTTGGCATGTTTGTTATCAGGACGAGTTAAATAGCCAACACCAATTTGCTTTGCGAATTCGGCAAACTCAGGGCGCTTACCATCATCTAAAATATAAATGTTAAGCTTATCTGCTGGCCAATCAATACTTTGAGCGGCAATTGTTGTTGGTTTAACGACATCAAGTGGCTCGTTATACGTTGGTATATAAATATCGACAGTCGGCCAACTAGACGTATCTTTACTCAATGCGATCGGTTTACGCTGTAATGGGTTGATGGTTTGAAAAAAACCTAAAATTAGCACTAACCAAGCGTAGGTTTCTGCCAGCAATAAGCCGATCCCTAATACAAGGGCAAGTGGATCGCCAAAGTTTAGTGTATCTGAATAGCGCCACCATAGGTAACGTGTTGATGTTGTGATTGCTAAAGTGACTAAGACAATCGTTGCCATTTGACCCTTTACTCGTCTCAAAGAATATGCGACGACTAAAATTAAACTAATAAATATTGCTTGTGCTTCAATACTAAAAGGCACAGTGACAAACACTGCAACAGCGAAAAAGAGCAGCACTGCAAATAACACTTTTAGATAGCGGTGATGCCACAACTTTGAATCAAAAGGTTGTCGATAAGGTGCTGCTTTTACACGCTTTACACTAAATGACCATGTGCGTTTGCAAATTCTTACTAACAGCCGATCGATTAAATTTAAATAGCGAAAAAAAGCACTAACCTTTTGGCAAGATAGTATGTTGCTTTTATCGTTTGATGTTTTGTTTGTTACTCTAAATAAGGCAAGGTAAAACGCCTGTAATAAAATACGGACACAATTGCTAGCAGTGAATACAGGCTGATTTATATGCGGAAAATAATATGTTAGCTTTTGTTTTATTTGGTATTTTCGTTGCTTGTCTAACTTTATAAATACAGACGTTAGTAATAAAAGAAACGGCAATGTGAATGCGCCAATCAGGCTCATTTTGTGTTGGTTATAGTAACCATGAAATTTATAAAAAACAAAGCGAACGAGCTTCTTAGTCAAAAAGAAGCTTAATATTATTCTGCTGACTCGCTCAGGCCAACTGAGTGTTTTATTGTGGTTATTTGTCATAACTTGCACGGCTTACAAGCCAGCCTGCGAGTGTTTCAAAATCGTCATTGGCAACACTGTACGGAGCACAATTGATAGCAACATTGCGAAAAGCGGTGGCTTCTTTAATCACTTCGTCTTTATTAATAAATAGCGGTGCTAGCAGCGGCAATTCCGATTGCCATAATTGTAATAGGTCGGACTCAATTTCTGAGGCTGAATGGTATTTGTTGATTAAAAAATAGTGCTGCCAAGTTGAAGTAGCCGTTTTTAGAGACTGTAATCGCTTATATGCCAAACTATGACAAATGGCATCACAGTTAACGATTTCAAGTACTATATCATTGCTATTTAGTGGATAGCGAAGCACATCGATATGCGCAGGACAATCGAATAACATCCATGTATTTTCATCACAATCAAGTTGCAATGAGTGTTTGATAATACTTGAAAAATCAAGCCCCATATTGGTTTGATTACCATAGGGTAAAAAAATGACGCCATCATTATCTTGGTGAAACTGCTCGCAAGCAGAAGCAAAATCAGCGTAATCAGTCCATCCTAAGCGGTGTTCCCAAGCTAGTCCGAAATGAAGCCCTAGATCTCCTTTTTGGTCTAAGTCTATGACAAATACAGACTCATTTGATTTTCTTAACGCGCAGGCAAGGTTTGCAACCACTGAGGTTGTGCCTGTGCCTCCTTTAATTCCTTTTAAGAAAACTCTTTTCATGATGACTCTTTAACTACTTTATTATTCTTGTGTATTGGGCATCTGCTATTGCGTTTGAAATATCGCTAATAAGAGGATACTTCTCTATTGTTTTACGATTTTTTTCGACATCTGTAATTTCGACATACTCTTGCTGCCTGCCACCAAACTTTTGCAATAAGTTGTCTATGTCGTATTGAGTTAATGTATTCGATTTAGTTACTGCAAAGTTATTCATTTAAAACTCATAGAAAAATATTTGTTTAAAAAATATCAACAAGCGATGGACATAGCCTGCATTATATATAGAATATCGCTTAAAACTAGTACTAAAGTATTTTTTTAAAGGAAATATTTGTGTCATATTTAGACATAACAGGGTTAAAGGCTGCGTATTCTGAGTTAAGGCGAGGGGCAAGCTATGCGTTTCTTTCACCTTTAAATAGCCAGCTTTTGGAGTTAGTTGGGCATATGTTGTCTAACAATAAAGAACCTGTATTTGTCTTGTCTGAACAAATTGATTTGTTTTTTGATAACCAAGGCTCGGATGTTTTGTTTAATTTATTTGAGCAAGGGTTACTCTATCCGTTTCATTTACAGCATAGTAATAACGTATCAAAAAGCGCCTCTTTTTCACGAGGCATCATCCGAGAATTAAAGCACTACAAACAGCTACAAAATAGCAGTGTCTTTGTGCATTTAGACTCTGCTGTTATCGCATCACTAAGCGATGAGCAATTAATTGAGAAGCTTACCCTCTACCAAGCACTCACTAAAACTAAGGATGTGACTTTAGTCTTTTTAATTTCAGGTGCGCAGCTTGGTGAAGCGAGACAGCGATTACACGCTATGAATCGCTTTTTTGATGGTTTAGTTCATATGACAAAAGAAGCGTCAATTCGCTCGCTTGAGTATGATTTTTGGGCGCATAGAGAGGGTGTAATTGCTGGACGTACAATTAACCTGCAATTATTTAATGGTCAATTAGCACTAATAGATTCAGACGTTAATCGTACTGTAGAGAGCGATGTATTATTACAACAAGATTTAGACGAAGACGAGGTATGGCTGACTAGGAATGCAGTTCCTCAAGGTACCAAGCTCCCGGCTTCATTTAAAATGATAGATGATAATGATACTTTGTTTTCAATCAGTCTAACTAAGAAGGCGGCAACCATAGTTTTTGCTGTTTCACGCCATACAGACTTATTAGCGTTAGCTAAAGATTGTTTTTCACTTCGTAAAAAGTGTGGTCGAAAATTAAAGTTGGTAATACAAAATGTAGATGGTGTCATTCGTCACCAAGATGAGTGCTTATTTTTAACGCTCGGTGTAAATCTTATTTTATATAGTTTTTCAGAGCCATCACGTTTGTTATCTCAAATTCAATCAATTCAAGGGTTTCAATTTTCTAGAGCGCTTCCTCACTCATTGGATGATGTGCTTAAAGAAAGCGAAAATGTATTATCAAAAGGTTATTTGCCAATCACGAAATTTTCTGAGCAAGTATTAAAGCACAGTGATTCAGCAGCTAATTTAGGTGTCAGTGGGGTGTTTGTAAAACTTCAATTGTTACCAAGAATAGATGCTATTCATCCGCTGCATTTATTTCACGTAAAACGAGAGGGGGACATTCTTAGTTATGCAGATGGGTATATCTATTTGTACCTTCATGCTTGTCGTGAACACGATGTAGAGAATGCGATTAAACATTTGTTTAAGTTGCAAATAAGTGATTTCTTTTCATCAAAAAATATCATTGCAGATCATTTTTATATTCAACAGGCGTGTCGACGTATTCACCAACGCTATGCTGACAGCGATGTACCTGATTACACAAAAGAATTGCAAAATAATGTGAGAAATATATTAGATGCAAAGCCGGCAGGTATCGCAAACTTGGATAAAGAGAAGCCTGAATTTAGAGAGCTTAGCCGGCCAATTTCAGAACAGGTTAAAGTGACCTTAAAAAGCGAAGTATTATGAGCTTAAATCAATTTTTCATCACCTTTGCTGTTGCATTGGTGTTAGGGCTCTTTGTTAGTAAAGCAGGTAAGTTACTGTTTAAAAGAGCTTTACTTTTATATCGCACATTGACATTTAGGCATGTGATATTGACCCCCTATACCCCTAAAAAGCAAAAGAAGGATAACAAGTGAGGTTGTCAGGTCTAGGTATTTGGAATTTATATTTTTTAATTAAGTTTGTATTGTTTAGCCAAGGAGCTATTTCCTTTGATCTATTTGCAAATTTAGCGTTCTTTTGTTTTCTGGTTATTTCATTTGATAAGGTTTGGTTAACACGGCTTAAACAGGCTATCAGTGTCGTCATTGGCATTGTCTTGATGTATCAGGATTCTTGGCTGCCGCCTATTTCGCGTTTAACAAAGCAAGCAGATAATTTACAAGATTTCAGTATTAGCTATTTTTTTGAAATAGCCTTTCGCTTGATCAATTTAGATTTTGTCTTCGCTTTATTTATTGCAATTGTTTTTTATTTTCTAACTGTTAAATGGTTACGATATACCAGTTTATCAGTTGTTGGTTTTATCTATGTATACTGGCTTGGCTCAACACCTTTAAATGATAGCTCTTCACCGGTTTTAATGGCTACTAATGAAAAAGCTCAAACGCCTGTCACTGTGACGCACAGTGCTCAGCAGAGAACACCAGATCAACAGCTAGGTGACTTTTATCAACAGCAATCGCAGCTTATTAGTCAGTTTCCGAAAGCCTTTAATGGCGAACCATTTGATGTTGTTGTGCTTAACATATGTTCATTGGCTACGGCAGATCTCAATGCAATTGGCGTAAAGCCTAGTTCACTTTTTGCTAATTTTGACATTTTATTTAGTCAATTTAATTCTGCGACCTCGTATAGTGGTCCGGCAGCTATTCGCTTGCTGCGAGCAAGTTGTGGACAAACAAGCCAAGCTGACTTATTTAAACCTGCCAGACAAGAGTGCTTACTATTTAATAATTTGGCAGAGTTAGGATTTAACACAAATGTGGCTATGAATCATGATGGACATTTTGATGATTTTATTGGCTTGATCAGACAGTATGGTGGTGTTTCGGTACCTAAACTTGATTTTAGTAATCTAAAGCCTGCTCAATATGGTTTTGATGGTGAGCCTATATACTCTGATGCTGATATTTTATCTAATTGGTCGAAAAAGCATCAGAATAGTCAGCAGCCTCAAGCACTTTACTACAATACCATTAGTCTCCATGATGGCAATCAAGTTGCTGGCCGTGAGAGGATGAATAGTTTGGCAAGTTATCCGCTTAGACAGCAACGTTTATTCGATGACATTGATACTTTTATTAGTCAATTAGAAAGTTCAGGGCGAAATGTATTGCTTGTGGTAGTGCCAGAGCATGGCGCTGCTTTAGAAGGTGATAAGCTTCAGTTTGCAGGCTTACGAGAAATTCCGAGTCCTTCTATTGTTTCTGTGCCAGCAGCTGTGAAGTTTATTGGCCCTAAAATACAGCATTCTCAGTTAACCGAAGTAAATGAAACGATGAGCTATTTTTCGTTATCTGAGCTTATTAATAATGCCTTTGAACTTGATATATTCGCCGCTAAAGTGCCTGTTAAGCGTGTATTAGATAATCTGCCTACCTCTGCGAAAGTAGCAGAAAATCAAGACACAGTAATGATGTATTTTAAAAATGAACCTTATATTCAGCTTGATGGTGGAGAGTGGACGAAATATCCCGGTAAATAGACAGTTTACTTAAATTTGTCCAAAATTCTTTACAATAGACTACCCAGTTGATGGGACTTAGCGTATTATTCTCATACTATAGGTTCCCGTTTTTTGAGGATGTAATGCGTTTAGATATCCACTGTGCTGACCGAATAGGTATCGCACAAGAGATTCTCAATATCTTGGTGAGTTACCAGGTCGATTTAAAAGGCATCGAAGTAGATTCGGTAAATTGTCGTATGTACGTCAGTTTCCCACCTATTGAGTTTGAACAATTCCAAAAAATTATGCCATCAATCCGCCTGATTGATGGTGTAAAAGATGTCCGTACCACTGCATTTTTACCTTCTGAGCGAGAGCATAATGAATTAAATACATTACTGCGTGCATTACCTGATGGTGTTATTTCTATTGATGCAAAAGGGTGGGTGCGCTTGTGTAATGATGCTGCTTGTCGCGACCTGCAATTATCTGAAAGTGAGGTTATAGGTGCCAACATCAATAACTTGCTAAAAGGGTTTAATTTTACTCGTTGGCTTGAAGGGAAAGAGGTTCTTGGTCAAACCACACGGGTAGAAGTGGCAGGTGAAGACTTTATTGCAGATATTTTGCCTATTTCTGTACCACAAGGCGCTGAAGGGGATGTATTAGCTGGCGCGGTGATTAATATTAAGTCGCAAAGTCGCCTAGGTCAGCAAGTGAGTGCGTTTCGTCGTTACGGCCAAGAAAGCTTTGCTACCATACATAATTTTAGTACAGCAATGCGCCGTGTTGTTCGCGAGGCGCGTAAAATGGCGCAGTTAGAGGCTCCGATCCTCATAACAGGTGAAACCGGTACTGGTAAAGAGCTCTTAGCTCGTGCCTGTCATTACGCGTCAAATCGTTCTGTAAAACCATTTATTGCATTATCGTGTGCTTCACTGCCGGATGATGTCGCAGAGTCTGAATTATTTGGTTATGCGGGCTACGAAGAAAACGCAGCACCAAAACGCGGCGTTTTAGAGCAAGCTGATGGTGGTACGGTATTTTTAGATGAAGTTGGCGAAATGTCGACTCAGCTGCAAACTAAGCTACTACGTTTTTTACAAGACGGTACCTTCCGTAAAGTTGGCGATGAAAACGAAGTAAAAGTAAATGTGCGTATCGTTGCTGCAACACAAAAAGATTTACCTGCTATGGTTCAAGAGGGCACATTTAGAGAAGATCTATATTATCGTATCAATGTACTAACTCTAGAAATTGCACCACTACGCGATAGAAAAGCTGATATTGGCCCGTTAGCAGAGCATTTTATTCAAAAATATGCCCAGCAGAATGGTCATTCAGTACCTGTATTATCGGAAGATTGCTTACGTTTTTTACAGGATTATCCTTGGCCTGGAAACGTCCGCCAATTAGAAAATGCGATTTACCGTGCTGTGTCCTTGTTAGATGATAACGAATTACGTATTGAGCACCTGCAGTTACCAACTTTTACCCATGATTTAGGTTATCTTGAGTCTGACTTTGAAGGAACCTTAGACCAAGCGGTAAAACGTTTTGAAGCAACGCTATTGCGTAAGTTATACCCTGCATACCCAAGTTCTCGTCAGCTCGCTAAACGTTTGGGGTTGAGTCATACCGCAGTGGCAAACAAACTTAGAGATTATGGGATTAACCGAAAGACTGTGAAGGTTTAATGGTAACAGCTTGCAATACTATTTAATTAAGCAAAAAAGGCTTAGGTGAAAACTAAGCCTTTTACTTTTCTATTGAATACTATTGTTTGGTACCCATATCTTTGGTGACACCATCAATGGCGATATTTTTTATACCATCGTGATCGAATTTGATCACGATACTAATATTATTGCGGGCAAAAAAGTAATCTCGGTTATCAAGGCTAATTACGTAATCACCTTTAACAGAATCACTGAACTTTCTCTTTTCAAGTTTTAAGGTGTGATCGGCAATATTCCAACTAAAGCCTTCAATGAAGCCATTATTGAATTCTTGAACCCACACTTGCTCTTCATCTTTACTAAGCGTGATGGCTACAGAGTAAGATTCTGGTAGTGACATGTCATAACTTTTATCGCCAATGGTGAACTTCTCAGCTTCTTGTTGCCACGCAAAACCAAACTTAAATGCCTTTTCGACACCCGTTGGATAGCGTAAAGAGCCCTCACCAGGAAAGTTAAAGTCAGCAAATGCTGAGCTGGTGAAAAAGCTTGCACTAAATAGAGTTACCAAACTAAATAATTTCATTAGGTTATTCTTTTTTTATACTAATATATGCACAGATTAGAGCAGATTATTCGCCTTAGCAATATGCTGTGATACACTTTGTGCATTATCAACTGGTTAGACCTTTACTGTGAACCTCTATTTTCGACTAATACTGCTGTTTTTTAAAATTAAACGTAATCGTGATTATCAACAATTATTAGACACGATTGATATTGAATTCAAAGCGTTACCAACCGATTGCGATATTAATTTCCATCTGACTAATTCTCGTTATTTAGCGATGATGGATCTTGCTCGTACCTGGATGACTGAGCGAGTAGGCTTACTAAAACATATTATGAAACGCCGTTGGTTCCCAATCGTTAATGCGACTGCAATTACCTATATTCGTGATATCAAACCTCTTCAAAAATACACAGTGAGTACGCGTTTAGTTGGCTGGGATCATAAATACTTTTATATTGAGCAAAAGTTTCACTCTGAGCGTGGTCTACATGCGATTGCTTATGTGCGTGGTGTATTTAAACGTAAGAATGGCGTTGTGAGCGTTGAGGAAATGCTTGAAGTCGCTGGCTTTAAAGGTGTAACACCTATTTTGCCAACAGAAGTGATGCATTGGAAAGAAATGTTAGAGCAAAAGAAACTAACAAATAAATGATACCAATTTAGTGATTAATAAAAAAATGCCAGCTTAGCTGGCATTTTATGGCTTTAAACTCAGTTTACTTCATGCAAACTGCTTCACTAACAAATGTTAAATCGCTTACATGTGACGGGCCTTCCATCACGAATGTCGCTTCTGCTGTGTTTTGATCTAAGGTATAGATTTTCGCATTCTCACCGTTTTCTCTACCTGAAATATAAATTGTACCATCATCAGCAATTGCAAGGCCTGATGCCCAATTAACACCGTGCTCACCGACTTGGGTTAATTCAAAACTACCCATATCTAAAGTATAAAGTGCTTTACCTGTTAAAACGTATAGCACGTTGAAGTCACTTGAGTATGCAATGTCGCCATCAGAGAAAGTATCCCCCTCATACGAAAGCTTCCCTAATACTGTTTTCGCACCTGTTGCTAGGTCAAAATCGTACATGTATGTTTTGCTTGTAGCACGTAAAGATAGGCCATCCGGGGTTACCGTCGAGCGATAAATCGGGAATGATGTTACATCTGCAACTTCAGCTTGTGTGTCAGTGGCTAAATCTAGGCTGTAGATTTTTGATGCTTTACTACTGCTATCAAGCTGCTCCATGAAGTAAAGCATACCATCTTTGCTAGCAATGTTTGATGCTGTATTGTTAAGGCCAGCAATAATCGACACAGCGCTTGACTCTGGATTAAAGTGATAAACGTATCCCTCTGTTTCTGAGCCAAAGTTGTTGATGCCGTATAAACCGGTAGTAACAGCACAAGGTTCAGCAACTTCTGTCACAACAACGTTATCAATAAAACCACCAATACCTGCATGACTACCTGTACCTGCTAATTCGATAAGAGAACTTACATCCGTGCCTTCAACAGTGTAACTATACTTAGTCCAACCACGCTGAGTCGTGTTTAATGCTTCTAGTAATTCACCATTCCAAAACACCTCAACATTATTAACATCTTCAGCATTATCTACTCGACCAGAGTAGTAAAAGCTAAATTCATATTGTTTACCAGCTTCTGTAGGTATCTCTTGAAAAGCGCTATAAGCACCATTTGAATTTAACTCTAAGTACTGCTCACCATCTTGAGCATCAATCTTATTTAAAGAAGACGATTGTAATTCAAGCCAAAGATTTTCATTGGCGCTCCAGTCAGTTAAGTTTTCAAAAAATTGATAACGGCCATCAGCAGAGGCTACTCTGTCTACTTCGAAAGAGCCATTTTGAACTAAGTTTGTTGTTGGGTTTGTAACTTCTATAACAGATATATTATCTACTAATCCACCATAGCCGTTTGCTGCACCGGCACCGGCAATTGCGATTTCAGATTTTGTTCCTGTAGCTTCGATAGTATAGGTGTATTTTGTCCAACCTTTTTGACTACTATTTAAAGCTTCTAATAATCTACCATTCCAATATACCTCTATATTATTTGTACCTTGTGCACCGTTAACACGTGCAGAATAATAGAGGCTAAATTCATATGTTTTACCAGGAGTTGTTGTTATTTTTTGCGAGATACGATAATTTTTTGTTGAGTTAAGTTCTAAATACTGATCACCATCTTGTGCTGTCATTTCCTTTAAAAGGTTGGTTTGAACTTCAAAATATACACTTTCACTGCTGCTCCAATTTGAAAGTTCATTATAAAGCTGCCAAGTACCAGATCTTTCACTTATTTCATCAGCTTCAAATGAACCATTCTCAACTAAATTAGTATTTGAAACAGCAAAAGTTGATGCGATAGCTAAAGGTAATATTGCTAGTT
The DNA here is from genome assembly GCF_004792295.1 of Pseudoalteromonas sp. MEBiC 03607. Classification (NCBI taxonomy): domain Bacteria; kingdom Pseudomonadati; phylum Pseudomonadota; class Gammaproteobacteria; order Alteromonadales; family Pseudoalteromonadaceae; genus Pseudoalteromonas; species Pseudoalteromonas sp. MEBiC 03607. Next base: position 3,018,269 of record NZ_SRRY01000001.1, on the reverse strand, counting down.
TTGATATTTTTTTAATCATGATTAACCCATTTATATTTGGTTTTATTTATGTATGAGTTAATTTTATTTTAATTAAAGTGGTTTTCAATTGTTGTTTGTGTTTTCTTGTTTTGGCTAGGTTTGTAATTTTGTATGTTATTGAAAGTTATAGGTTAAGATGCTTCTAGGAATTTTCATATTATTTTTTGGCTTTGTTTTATACTTTACTATTGTGTTTATTTTAAATTTTAGTTTGTTTTTATTGTTTTGGTGGTCGTTATTAGGGTTTTCTTTAATGCTATTTAAAAGCTTGTTTTTTCTTTTTAGTTTCGCGAGATAAAAAAATGCCAGCACAAGCTGGCATTTTATGGCTTTATATCAATTTACTCGAATGAGCAAATTGCTTCACTAACATAAGTTAAATCATTAACATGTGCAGGACCATCCATTACGAATGTCGCTGCAGCAGTATTTTGATCTAGAGTATAAATTTTTGCGTTTTCTTTGCTTTCACGGCCAGATACATAGATGGTACCGTCATCCGCAATCGCAATACCAGATGCCCAGTGAATACCATGCTCACCGACTAATGTTAACTCAAAGCTGCCTTCATCAAGGGTGTATAAAGCTTTACCAGTTAGTACGTAAAGCACATTATTGTCACTTGAGTAGGCAATGTCACCATCAGTGAATGTATCACCCGAGTATGTTAATTTTCCAACGATGTCCTTCTCACCGGTCACTAGGTTAAAATCATACATGTAGGTTTTACTTGTAGCCCGTAAAGTCTCGCCATCTGCTTTCACTACAGAACGGTAAATAGGGTATGAAGTGGTATCAGCAACTTCTCCTTGCACACCACTTAATAGATCATAGCTATGAATCTTTGAAGCTTTCGTTGTGCTATCTAACTGTTCTACGAAGTAAAGCATACCGCCATAACTTGCAATATTTGATGCAGTATTAGACACGCCTGAAACAATGGTTACAGCATTTGACTCTGGGTTGAAGTGGTAGATGTAGCCTTCGGTTTCTGAACCAAAATTATTAATACCATATAAGCCTGTTGTGACAGGGCAAGGCTCAGGAACTTCAGTTAAAGAGATGTTATCAATATATGCACCATATGAATCAGAGGTTCCCGCACCAGAGAACATTATTTCAGATGTACCGCCAGTTGCTTCAACAGTGAAGTTATATTTTGTCCAACCTCGAGTAGTACTGTTTATTAAAGCTATAGAGGTACCATTCCAAAAAACTTCTGCTTTATTTGTTGTTTCATTTCCTTCTGAACGAGCAGAATAGTAAAAGGTTAACTCATACTTTTTACCTGCTTGTGTCAATACATTTTGTGAGATGCTGTAATTTTCTGTTGAATCAAGCTCTAGGCGTTGCTCACCATCCTGTGCTAGTAAGCTCGTTTGTTTGTTTGTTTGTATTTCAAATTTAGCATTACTGCTTCTAGTCCAGCCTGGAATTTGATCAAATAACTGCCATTCGCCGTTATGATCGGTTACAGGATCAGTATTTTCGAAAGAACCATTTTCTACCAAATTTGTACTAGACATTGCAATGCCAGATGCGATAGCTAAAGGTAAAACTGCTAGTTTGGTTACAAATTTTTTCATGACATTCTCCGTTATGTATTAATATTAAAATTCTAATATTATTCGGCTCTTTTTCAAATGTATATTAGTCTGTTTATATTAAGTGTTGTCGAGTTTAACTGTTAACCTGTTGACTTTTATTGCGTTGTTTTTATCTAGGAAATTTCTTATTTTAAAGTTTGTTTTTTTTGATTTATTTTTGGGTAGGTTTTTTGTATTTGTGTTTTTATTTTTTCTAGTTAAAAAGTTATTGATTTTTTCGAGGTGTTTTTTCTGAAGGTCTTATTTATTGTGTGTTTTATTTTTCATATTTGTTACGCGTAATTTTAAATCAATGTTGAGGAGAGGTTTTTATATAAAAATGATGGGATGTTGAAATAATGCCAGTATTAAACTGGCATTAAAATATCAAATGTATTTATTCAACTGAGCAAACTGATTCACTAATGTAAGTTAGGTCATTCAGATGTGCAGGACCGCGTAATACAAAAGTTGCTTCAGCAGTATTTTGATCTAGCGTATAAAGTTTCGCGCTTTGACCACTCTTTCTGCCAGTAACGTAGATAGTACCATCATCGGCAACTGCTAGGCCTGATGCCCAATTTACACCATGCTCACCAACTAAAGTTAGTTCTAACGTGCTTTCATCTACAGTGTAAAGTGCTTTATCAGTTAATAAGTAAAGTACGTTATTATCATATGAATAAGCTATATCACCGCCAGTGAACTCTTCACCTTCGAAGCTAAATTTACCTAATACTTCTTTCGCCCCAGTTTCAAGGTTGAAGTCGTACATGTAAGTTTTGCTTGTTGCACGCAAGTTAAGTCCATCAGGAGAAACTGTCGAACGGGTAATAGTGTACGAGTTAGTATCTGCTAGTTCGCTTTGTGTATTTGTTTCTAAATCAAGACTATAGATTTTTGAATCTCTAGTTTCGCTATCTAACTGCTCCATAAAGTAGAGCTTTCCGTCTTTACCAGCGATATTTGCAGCAGTGTTAGTAACACCAGCAATTGGTGAAACTGCAGATGTTTCTGGATCTAAGTGATAAATGTAGCCTTCAGTATCAGAACCAAATTTATTAATCGCGTATAAACCAGATTTAACTGAGCAATATTCTGCAACTTCAGCGACAGATACATTGTCTATAAAGCCACCGGTACTACCACCTGTTCCAATACCTTTTAGGGTGATTTCTGAACTGGCTTCACTCGCTTCTACAGTAAAGCTGTATTTTGTCCAACCTTTAAATTTAGCATTAACAACGCCTAAAGATTCACCATTCCAAAATACTTCAACTTTACTAGCTGTGTCATCGCCAGAAGCACGTGCTGAGTAATAGAAGCTAAATTCATACATTTTACCAGCTTCTGTTGATACAACTTGAGACACGCTATATTGTTGCGTAGAGCCAAGTTCTAGGTATTGTTGGCCATCTTTTGCTTTAAGAATACCCAAACTATTTGTTTGTACTTCAAAAGGGGCATTAGCGCTGCGTGTCCAACCTGTAATTTCATTGAATAATTGCCATTGACCACTAACAACTTCTGCTTCAAATGATCCATTTTCAACAAGATTTGTGTTTGCTACAGCAAACGCTGAGGCAACCGCTAGTGGCAATACAGCTAACTTACAAACTAAATTCTTCATAAAATATCCTTTCTTTGATTAGATAAAGTGTTTTTATCTTCTTTATTTTCATCCTTTATATGAATATTTTCAATTTAGGTACAGGGTTTATTTGTGGGTTTTACAGGGTTTTCTAATCTAAGTTTATGATAGTTTTATGTTTCTTAATTTAATAGGAAAATTCTGATTTTTAATGTGCGTTTTGCTCTTGTTTAAATTTTAAATAATTAAGTTTTATATTGTTTTAATATAATCGACATAAAGTTAGTCTTATTTCGATTTCTTAGTAAACCACCCTGAGCTTTGGTTTCGATTCATCTCACTAAGTAATTTTATCGCTTTTTCTAATGTTATGCGTTTTTCAGCAATATCATCATAAATTTGAATGGCTCGCTTTTTACGCTTAACAGCAGCACCTGCATCTAAAAATGATTCGATCATTTGATTTAAATAACGAAGTGCACGAGGTTGCGAATTCTCTTCGTTTACTGACGTATTATCGCTAGAAATTTTCTCTTGAAGAGCAGTTATTTCAGCTTGGCAAAACTCATTTTGTGCAAGCTGGCTTTTCTTAAGAGTAACTAAGTTTTGCTTTAAATAATCTATTTCTAATAAATTAAATGATACAATCATATTTAAGTTTGTTAATGCCGTTCTAAATTCTTTTGCAGAGCAATGTTTGCTCAGCATTTTTGTTATAGTTTGAGATACCTTTTGCCACTGTTGCCAAGCGTATACGTAATTTAATCCCGCTCCCTTAATATTTTGCATGCCCACAATCACTTGATGGGTATTCGGTAAAGCTAGGTTTGCAATAGCTTTGGTTATCTCATCTGCGGATATGTTGCTGTCGTCAAGTAGAGTAACTTTTGACTTTGTGATTAAAATTAATCGCTCTTTTATCTCATCCCTGTACTTTTGCATATCACCCTTTAAAGAATCTAAAGCTATACGCTGATAGTAGTGGCGCAGGGTATAGAGAATAGTCGCGATTTCTTGAGATGAAATGTCTCCGGTGATTTCTTTTATACAAGACTTATTGACACTTCCTTCGCTTAGGGTGAGAAGGTTTTCTGCTATCATGCTGCCATAAGCACTACTTAGCCTCGCCTTTACTTGTGAGCCTGTGAGTAGGTTAAATTGCTCTAGTAGTGTCTCTAAGTTTTCAATATCATTAATTTCAATTAACTTATCGACTCTCTCTGTGAGCGCATCTAAAAAATAGCTATAAAATCCATCTACATTGCTACCAATCACTACGATTCGGTCAAAGCGGAGATCATTGCTTAATATTGAGGCAAATACCTTTGAACGTGCAACACGATCATTACGGTTGTTAATTAGTGCGATGACCTGAGTTTTAGGATCGTCGTTTAATTGATATATATTGAGACGTTGCCAATTTTCTAATGTTGCTAATCGCTCGTTTGCGGACATGCTATTTACGAATGATTGGCTTATTGTTGCAATTGGTGCTTTGGCAAAATGTTGTAATACACCTATATCTGGAACAATTCGTGCTGATGTTTCTTTAAATACATAGTCTTTATTTAAGCCTATATGCTCAGCCATTTTACAAACCAGTGCGATGTTGGCAGGGTGCTCTTGGTATGGATAAAGAGAGCGTATGTCCTCTGTTATTTGTAAGCTATCAGCCCAATGTACTTGAATTAAATTTGAGTTCTTTTGTTTCGCATTTAAGTCAAGAATTGGAGCCATATTTTGTTCGCTGGTGAATACTAGGCTATTTTCACCAATAAAATGACTTGTTTCATTTGCGACATCTATTCCTGTTGGCCCTAAAATATCCTCATGGTCTGGATAAGCATTGGTAATCGTAGAGAAATTATCATTCATCCAGTTTCTTAAAATTTTCACGTAACGTGGGGTTAACCCCATACATTCCCAAAGAAATACATCAGCTTTCACGTTTGTTGCAAAATGAAGTACATCACTTTGTTCCCAAATACTCGCTTTATCAAAAGGTCTGAACAATGGAATTTCGAACTGCTCTCCACTTGCTCTTGCATAAATAAGTGTAGCTTCACAACCTGTTGTTTTACTTATTACTTTTAAGGTTAAACTACTAAATAATGCAGCTTTTAAGCGTTCAGTTCCTGATTTACCCCGGGTGCCCCAGCCACCGATTGAAACGGGGATCTTTGCTCTATCCGATTTTATTTGTTTACTTATCCTAATATGGCGCGCCCAAAAGTATGTAGAAAAAGCCAAAACAAAAAAGATTAATTGGCCAATACTATTTTGATAAAGTGAATAGGCATACTCTTTAAAACTTGCCCACATATTGAATAAAAAAGGCGTTATAGATAGTTTCTTATATAAGTTGGCAATACTTGATTCCACTGGAAACTCTGCATCAAGAACAGACCCATATTGCTGAAATTCAAGTACAAAACCTTTACTTCTTATGAGATCTAAGAAATCTCGCTGTTCAACCTCTGAACCATTTCGTAGATCATCTAATTTTTCAAAGTTGAATGAAATCCAACTATACGCATACATACGTTTGAGTATGTTAGAGGGTGGCGTGATAACTAAAATACCATCAGGTGTAAATGATTTTGCAGGTGTTTTTAAGTTATCCTGCGACAAAATACTTAATAAAAAATCAAGCATGGGTAAGTGTGGTCGAGCGCTGAACTGCTTATCATCGAAGCGAGGCTCGCCAGGCACTTCTGTTTTGCTGATCTCTGCAACAGTGCAGCTCGGGACGTGCATAAATGCACTTGGCTTTCTAGCTTGTGTATGATTAAAACTTTGGCGTTTTCCTGTGCTTGGGTTTCTAAATTCGTGCCAGAGCCGCCAAAAGCGGAAACCACGCTTATATCCCCTTGTTATTAGATAGCTTTTACTTTTTTCTTTTACGTTGAAGGCTTCATTATTTTGTGCTTGTTTGCTTAAAAGTCGGCCAAGTAAATCTTGCTCTATCTCCTTCGAGCTTAAATTTATATCTAAATGAGAGTTTAAATTAAATTCGATCTCAGCAACTTGTTGCTGATACATAAAGCTGACTAACTGCTCTCGAACACGGGTAATAACGCGTCTGACGGCATTACTTTGTTCATTCTCAAGTTGTTTATTTAATACATTAATAAATGACTTAAATAATATATCTGCTTGATTTTGCTCTTCACATTCAACTTGTAAATTAAACATGATCCGTGGCGTAAGCTCCAACAGCAATCGTTTTTCTGCAAAGCTTTGTACTTTTTTTAACTGTTGGCGCCATATATGAAACGATTGTAGCTCTTCGGTAAAACGAGGATCTGTTAATTGCTTGATGAGTGTCAGCCTTACAGCTTGTTGAGTTTCTTTTTGTAAGCGAACTATTAAAAGCTTGATAGCAAAAGGCCACTGTAATAGTGGGCATTGTTCAATAACACTCTGTCTTACACGGGGATAGGCGTGTTTTGCAAGCAAGATTAGTAATTTATAATTAGCCTCATTTAATTTTGGTTGTTTACATATAATTTTTGAAAAAGATGTCAGTAGAAACAAATGTTGTCGTTCTACTTTAGCATTTGGCAAGACATCTAAATCAATTTGTGAACGCATAAAATAGCGGGTAAAAGTGGGTCTTAAATTGATCAGGATCTCTAAAATATCCACTTTAGCGGCATGAGGTGTTGATTGCTTCTCAAGAGAAAACAGTAGTAGCTCAACAAGATTGGAATCGAACTTAGTTTCGCCGACATATTCACTAATTAAATTAACTTGGTTGGCAAGAGCGCGAAAAATAGAGTTACGAATTGCTTCATTCTCAGTTTTTTCTAATAAACCTAAAAAGAAACTTTCTAAGTTAAGTGTTAACCATGATTTAGTTATTTCTCCCGAGTGAATACGTAAATAACGATTAGTTAGATCACCTAGTTTACCTATTAAGAATTTCAATGATTGCTCAAGCTCAGAGACTTTATCTTGGTATCGGTTTACGATGGCTCCTTCATCAAACCAACGTTGAAATGCCTCTTGATCCTTTTGCAGTTGCAATTTGCTTGCGCCAAGCGCTGCTGCATAGTCTAAAATATGAAATTGTCTTTCCGCTTTTAACTCAGCATGATTTAAACGTTCAATAAAGCGTCTGTGATCGCTATCAAGCTTGGTCAATTGATTTTGTAAGGTATCTATTTTATGAGTTAAAAATGCAATGGCTTGCAGTAATAGCCAGTCATCTTCGTCATAATCTTCAGGCTGATCCTTGATTAGCTCCCATTGACTTAATTCATCTACGAGTTCGCGGTATTTTTGACGATATAAATCTAACCAGAAACTGGCAATATCTGCGAAAAGCAAATTTTCAAGGCGTTTTGTAAGTCCGTTACTACTCATAGTCACTGTGCTCTAGCAAATGATTTAACTGAAGTGTTGGGAATATAATTTCATCATGTGCAAAAGGGGCAAAACCTGTATGCTGATTATTACCTGATGAAAATTCGATACTTATATTGTGGTTATCCCATACCCAATCCTGTTGTAATCGAACCTTTAACCAACCATGCGAGAAATCACCTAAATTAATTTGCGTTTGCCAAGCAAATTGTGTGATGTATTGCCAAGTGGCTGTAGCACGGTTTTCATCTTTAAAGCGGTAATAACTATCAATGCCGAGTTGGAAAATATGGTCATGATAATATTGGTTCCAGCTTGTGTTGAAGCGTAAATAATCTAGGCTTGTCCAATCATCATTTGAACTGGATGAAACACTAAAATTTAAATAATTGTCGACCCAAGGTTGATAGCGGTATTGATAAAATCCCTGCCAACCAGATGCATGGTTTTCACGATAAAAATTGAACACACTTGAATTAAGTAAGTCGTCACGGAGATAATCGTTTAAATCAGCGCTGCTATAGCGAATAAATGGTGACAGTTGCCATTGATGGCGATGTGTTGAGTCACGTTGCCATTTTTGCCCAACATAAAGGCTGCCATCAAGAGCATATTGACTGTCAAAGCCATCATGACTTGGTTGCCAGCGGCTTTGAAGTTGCGCACCCGCATACCAGGGGGTTGTATCATCTTGCCATGAATAATAGCCATTAAGTGCCATTATGTCTGTCTGGTTTTCACTAAATGAATAATAGCCTTCTAATTGATACCAATTGTTTTCGTCGTTAATACGTAAGCGAGCACCAACATCAATGTCTCGTCGCGTTGGGATATTTTCAGCGCTCTGAAATATTTCTTGTTGATCGTAAAGAATGAAAGCTTGCCAATTTAAATCATCACTTTGAAATGATGTTTGCTCACTTACTATTTTTTGCTGCTCAGGTGCTTGATAAGTGACTAAGTCTGGCAAAGGAATTTGCGCTTGAGTAAACTCTGAAATCTTATTGTTAAGATCACTCAGTTCCCATGTATAAAGGCGTACATGCTCAAGCTCAGCGGCTTTGACTTCAATTTTTCCTGCTGGGTGGAAAAATTGACGTTCGTTACGACTGTAGTTATTCATTTTCTCTAATTTAATCAAGCGATCTGCATTCAACGTTGCCACTAGTGGTGTGTTAGGAACTACAGAATAAAATAGCATGGTTGTGGGTAAATCTAACTTTCTCCAACGACCTGCAATATATTGTTGTGCTTCAACTTTTAGTTGCTGAGATAAATAGGGATTAAGCCAGTGAAGGGCAATAATGTTATTATCTAGCTCTTGTTTGTTAAATGTAAAAGGAATGCTCTGCTGCTCGGTAACTGACCATATTTTTAAATTGTTAGCGAGTTTTATAGATAAGTTTGCCACATTAGCTTGAGCCAGCTCTGCAGTAGAAAAACTAAATACGAAACGAATTTGTTCTCCCTCTGTTTGAGCTAAATCTATGTAAAGTGTGTGGAATGGTCGAATCAATAATCCTTCATTATTTTTTAAATGCGTTTTGAATTGGTTAAACCTATCAGCAAAGCTAGTTTGTGCAGAACTTTGGATATCGAAAAGGCGTGTACCAGCATAATCTACAAGGCTATCTAGAGGTTGCCAGTGACCAAAACTTTCTATTCTATTTTGTAAAAAGGTCAATGAAGCGGAGGCGGGTATTGTAGCGATCCGCTGTAATAGTTGCGTGTATTCATTATTGTTTAAACGCTTTTTAGATAATAAATATAGGCCATTAATTAACAGCTCACGTTGTGTTGCATCATAAGCATAAATTAGCGACATAATATCGCCTGTGATTACTTTGTTCGTAGCATCAGAATAATACTCAAATCGTGTAAATAACGAATCAGAGATATCTTTGACATCTAGAAAGGTCTTCTGATCTGCTGATAAATTAAGTGTTTCTCCAGCTTGCAGACTAACGATCATCGTTGAAGAAACAGAGGCTGCTTGTTGGCTTTCAACGACCAATGTGTTTGAAGGTATATCACTAAAGATTGGTATTAATTTATGCTGGTATTCACTATCAGCCATTAACCATGCGGTTTGATACTCGCCATTTTGCTTGGCTTCAGTCCGTGCACTTATGCTCAGGTGGACTGGTTCTAATGCTGTATATTGCCAAGGCATATGTTGAGAGAGTACGGTGTTTTGCAACTTCCCTTGTGAATTTATTAACGTTTCTTGCGCACCCGAAAGTAATTCATACTGTTTATTTTCGGCTTTTATCGTAGAGCTCAAACTATGGTAGTTTAGAGCCGTATAACTTTGTTCGGCAATCTGAGTTTCTTCTGCTTGATGTGCAAGCCAAAGCGCAAGTCGGTTTTTCTGTTGCTTAGTTGCAAGTTCGATCAGTATATTTCTGCACTCGCTTAATATATTTAGGTTACCAGCACATAGCGCAAACAGTTTAAGCTCTTGCTGTTCGGCTTGATAAGTTTCTAATAGCGATCTTAATGCAAACTGTTGCAATTCCTTTTGTTGCGTACTTTTATATAGTCCTTCTAAATAACTCGTAGCAAGATGAAACTGGTGTTGTTCACGTAAAATATCTATTTTAACTTGCCATGCTTGCTCTGCGACTGATGGATCGGGGTTTTGCGTTAATGGTTTTAAAAAGGCAAGTGCATCTAATGGTGCCGATTTAGCTAAATCCTTAGCGGTTAGCATAGATTGCTGCCAATTTAGTAACTTAACTTTTCTCCTTGCTGGCGCATAGGGCTGTATCATCGCAAGATAGTCACTATATAACTTTCTTAAGTGGTTAGTTACCAGTTGAGCTGTGATAGGGCTGTTCTGATCAAGAGCTCCAGGTTGTAAGTAGAGTACTTCGTTACTAGGAAAATCAGTGAGTGTTCGAGCATAAACTGCAAACTCAATAACGGGAACGTCGTCAGTAGTTTTTTGAATTGTCATGGTTTTGTGGTTTACAGGAACTGACACACTAATCGTTTGGTAATGTTGTGTTGCCTTGATATTTATTAACCAGCTCATGCCACCAGCTGTCAGTTTTAACTGACTATCTTCATCGCTTCGAGCTACAAATGTAAGCCAAGGGGTCGCACGTTTTTGACTCGATAAGTCATAACGAAGGGGGACTTGAGAAAGTGATGTAATATCCCTAACTTGCTTATTAATGCGAGGATAAAACTGATCATCAACTAATCGTTGTTCTTCAAGCTCAGTGATTAGAACACTTTTTGATGATGTAGAGGCATGCACTACGCTGCTGCCTTTTAGTAGAGTCTGAGTAGACATTAAAGAAAGCAAGTCATAATGGCGTTTTACAGCCAAAGGCTCATTGTGCGTAAATACGTCATCACTAAAAACGTTGAGGGAATATTTACTGTAAACTGATTCCATCGCGTCATTAGCGGTTTTTAACCAGTAAGGTAGCAGCAACTTTTCCTTGGTTTTGTTAGCTGTTGTGTCATCGAATATAGCTCGATGGCTTTGTGTTATTTTTACGTAAGCATCTGTGTGGCTTCTTATCGTTAAATATTGCCCTGCATTAATGGCTAAATAGTCACTATTTACCAGACCTACTTGTTGATCTTGATATTCAAGAGCTTGGTTATTAATGATGTTTACTTTTGCTGTGAGTACTTCATCAACATAGGCATACACAGCGCCGTGGCGCTCCAGTGATTGCATATTTTTTCTAACAGAAAGCTTAATTTTTTTAGCATCAGGGAAGTAAAGAGTAACTTCTTCGCCTTTATCGAATTTATAAAAACGTTCACTGCCTTGCCTTGAAGAGAGTAATATTGAAGGTTTGGCAAGTTTTAATGCGCGTTTAAAGCTATCAATTTTTGTTTGATAGTGGCCAACTAAAGCTGAAAACTCAGCCTGTTCATCCTGACGGTTTTGAATTGCCACAATACGGTTGTGGCCTAAGGCCGGAAGTTGGCAGCGGTTATTAGAACACAGTAAGTCTCGTTCCAGTTGTATCCGTTGCTGAATATATTGTGTGTTGCCTACACTCATAATGAACTTATCTAACAGTTCTGAGTTGATCTCCAACCAATGCCCTTCAGGTAGCCATAAATATTGGTGTTCAAAAGAATCAACTTGTATCTTTTGTGTCGTTGCCAGCACATCTAATTTAGGTGAAGTTTTTAACCAAATCGGCGGCTGAAGTACTGCATGCTCTTGCTGTTCAGCATGAGCAGGTTTAAAGGCTAGCAGCGTAAGTGTTATAAAAGCGATTATGAAATAAGGCATTGGCTAAACTGCTTTAAAAGTAAGTTATTGGTAATTAAGCGCTCTCGAAGTTCGCGACTTAACTCGATATGGAAAAAGTGACTATTCACAGGACCTAGCGAATTAAGAATGTTTTGTGTACCTCCTAGTTCATATACATCCTGCCCATAAACTAGGGCATTTACATCAAGTTTAGAATTCAGGCATTTAGAGATGTGTATGCTGCGTTGCGATGCATGTAAATGGCCTTCGCTGATGATGATATCTGCTTTTCGTCCTTGCTCTGTAGTGCGCTTTTCCTTTGCAAATCCATGGATTTGATAAATTGAAAATGTTTCAACAATTTTACCGTATGCCAGAATGAAGGCATTACTACTGCTATTTTGGTATTGACTAAAGTCTATAATTTTACCTTGGAGGTCGCGGCTGCTTCTATGCTTAGTATTCGTCAACAAAACTTGGCACTCACTAAACAGAGCTTTAGCAATTAGTAAAGTATGCTTGTCAAAATATCTATGCGGTGCATAAGAAATACAAGGTTTACCTTTTGGCTTAAAATGTATTTCGCCACCTGAAGTTAAAGATTTCTTGGCATACAACACACCCTCGCTAAAAGTAAAGTGCTTAGGGACTTCATCTTGGTTATTGAGCCAAGCATGCAAGGTTAATGTGAGTTGCTCAAAATCACTCTCAACACTTGGTAACGGAGTAAATAATAATGCAAAAACAATAATAAAGTTAAAGTTCATTATTCCACCACCTTACTTTTTGCTCCTGCATTGGGTACTCTTCAAGTATAGACAACCAAATTGTTTCTGAAGAACTTAAAGTCACATACTGCAGTGTCTCTATATCATTAGCTAGATTGAGTGTAACGCTCGGGTAACTCGTTATTTGACTTTTTTTAGGATGGATCAAAAAAGACTTTAATAGTTCAGAGTTGTGAAGTTGGAAACTTTGCTTCGCAATACTGTATTCACTTGTAAGCCCAAGCTTGTATTTTGCAGAATGCGAAATGTTTAAAGTTACAGGTTCATTGCTTTGGGCACGAAATACTTTAAAAACAATGCTAATTGGACGTTTCTTTTTATCATATGATAGCTTCACTGGCTTATTTTTAACCAATTGATAAAGGCGCTGTTTTACCCATGGGCGATGACCATACCAATTTTGATAAATTACACTGGCTTCGTTAACTAACTGCTGTTGATCAGCAAATGAGATGTCATCAGTTTTAAGTTCTTTTGCACTGTTACTATTTAATCGAGAGATTAAGCGGTTATCATTTGAGCTAGCAGAGGGAATAGCCTGATTTTTATCATAGAGTCCAAAATTAAACTCCTCTGCAGGTTGCTGTTCCTCATAATAACGGTTCGGGCTTAACCCAAGAGCCACATTTGATAGTGGTAACAGATTGAAAAGCTCTTTAGATTGGTAATATGTTGTAGTTTGCTCAACATCTGGAGGCGGAGCAAATGTACGAATATTTACAAACAGATCACGTTGCGATAAGTCATAGTGATTACGTGCTTTTTGTTCATACCATGCTGCAATATCATAAAAGCCATTAGTAGACTCAGTAAGAATTGGCTGGTGTGCAATTCGGCGTTGATAATGAAAACTCGCGAGTCTTGATTTCAATCGCACGTACACATCGTTATTAGCCGTAATTTTTACATATTTTGTCTCTTTCCCAGTACGAAGGTAGTAGGGGGTAAGCATACCTACGACTTGTCTTTGAGTGTTGTCTGCTATTAATCGATCAAAGTCAGAGATTTCACCTTTGATCGTAATAGAGTAACGATCTATTTGGATTTGGTTTTCATCGTATAGAGAAATATCTAATTGACTCGTTTCGAGAGCCCTGAGCTCAAGGTTCAAATGGCTTAATGGCACAACATCGAACTCTACGTGCTCTTGCGCATTAATCAGGTAACTACCAGCATAACTTGTTAAAATAGCGGTACCAGATTCAGTTCGCCATTGGGTTAGCAGCTCTTGCTCACTGCAAATTGTAATTAATCCCGGCTCAAGAGGCTGAGTTTGATATGTGTTTTCTTTATCTGTTAGCGTGTAATTTATAACTTTTGGTGCTTCAAACTGAAGTTTGTCATACCAGATTAATGACGGAGTCTCTTGGTCATTACTAACAGTGAAATTTAAACGATCACTATTGTCTAATGTGATACTGGCGCATAAACCATGTTTGGTATAGTAAGCAGCAAGACTATGCTGTTGCTGACTAAAATCATAGGTTAGTACATTATACGGTAAGCTTTCATAAAGAATATCTGATTTAAAGTCGATTCCAGGAATACCTTGTGGCGCTATTTTTTGCCACCAAAACGCCATTGCATTCGTTATTTCAGTATTTGTTAAGGTATTTTCACCCATCGTGAGGTAATCAGTTGCACGTTTACGTCTATCGACGGGGCGTTTTAGCCAACTATTGAGTGGATCAACGTTTTGGTCAGGTGTTTTAGCATGCACTCGAACTACCACTCCTTGAATTGTCTTTTCTTCAGGAATAAGTGTAAGTGCTAAGCTTTTCGCTTGTGGGTAATGTTTAATGGGTAGGTAAAATGATTGCCCAGAAGCCACATTCAAAGACTGCTTATTTTCAATGATTTGCTTAATTTGTTGATCTTGACTGTTATTAACTAACTTTGAAGCGTGGTGATAAACTTTATCTACAATCACCTCTTTCTTGTCATTATAAAGAGTGTATTTGATGGCGTAATTTACCGGCTGTTCAAGAGTGACAGACTGATCAAATACGGCGTTTGATAAGATCCTAAGTGAGTGTGTTCGCTGATTTGAAAATGTATAAGTCAGTGGTTTTGTGCTACTAAGCCACTGTACTTTTGAGCGAGTTTCTTTACTGGTTTGGGGGTTAACTGGCTCAGCAGAATCTAGCCAAATTAAAAAGCTATTCCAAGCAAATAAGGCTGTTAACAATACAATTATAAGAACTAAGATAGCGAAGAAGCGTTTAATTAGATACATCAAAGCCTCCCCCCATCATTTTGTTGAAAACATCCACATCGATCAATTGATTGCTCGCCGGATTATATATAGCGACTAGACTATTGTGCTGCTTGATCATCAGTGCGAATTTATCTAAATTTTCTAATTTTATGGTTTGTAATACGCACTCATTAAGCTCTGAACATATTGTTTTCAGTACAGCAATTTGCTTATCGGCGGTATATTGATTAATTTTTCTAAAGATAATTTGTTTATCGCTGTCAGGTAACGTTAACCAGTTAGAAGGAGATAAAGTGGCTAGGTTAATAGTGGTGACTGTTGGATAAGTAGAAATCGCAAGAAGGCGCATAAGCAAACTATCTTGATCCATTGAAAACTGTTCTTTAAAGTCTGAGGCTATCCATAAAGTAGCGAGCTCGCTGTTTGCATTAAACTGTTGATAGCCATATTGCGGTGAGCTACCAATCTCAAGACCCCGAGTGGCTTTTTGGCCCGTTACTACTTGGTAATTAACACCTAAAATGCTTAAGTCTTTGGTTAGTTTTTCCATTAAAGGGGCAGCAACGTCACTTACCTGAGTATTTGAAAATGCAATTGCATTAGGGCGGATCCATGACGGAGCACTGTGGCTGCGAATTTGGATATTTAAGCTCGGTTGTTGTGCTTTAAAACGCGAATAGCTTTGATGGACGATATTGAATAATGAATCGACGTTGTCTGCAGCAAGTACATTAGCCTTCGGGTGAGCATATGGGTGTGCTCCTGCAATTAATAAGTTAGCGGCATTTGAAGTCGTAAAAAGTTGGCTGGCAAAACTAAGTGTATTTCCTTCAAAAACAGGTCTTGGCACGCTTAAACTTATTGCTTCATGTTTGCTAAGCGCAAACGCATACAGACCTTGGCCAAGATCCATTGCTTCATTATTTTGTAAGGGACTTAATAGTAAATATCGGCCACTATTATTCTGTACTAGTTGTAACTGATAGTTAAGTAACTCTGCAGTGCCATTTATCTGCTTCAGGTGATTTAAAATATCCTCGTTCAGTGAGGCATTGCCGATTTGCTGTATCAATCTATATAGTGGTGTTAGTACTTCAAATTCCCAAAGCGCAACTTGGCTGTGTGTCAGTGGTTGATAATTGAGACTGCCTTTACTACTTATATACGATGAGAAATCTTCGACAATTTTGACCATTTCTTCATTGATTATGTTGAGTTTTAAATTGCTATAACGGTAATTTTCACGGTATATATACGCCAATATGTTGGTGTAATTATCTCCATTAAGAAAGACTTCTAGCATAGACCCTTTAAAACTACTCGAAGGTAAGCTACTCGCTGTTGCCTTACCAAAATAAGTGGCTTCACTGCCGATAAACTCATGCATTTCGCGTTGGCTTATAGAGGGCGGAAGTCGATTAAAGATCCAATACTGGCTTTTAACTTCAGCAGGCGTGCTTTTTAGTAAAGCTGCGGTGTAGCGGTTAGATTCACGAACTTGCAATAATTCTTGCGCCTCTAATGCGTTAATAAATGCTTGGTAAAAAGGGCTTTGCTGGTTTTCCTTCGCTAATGTTATTTGAGGCGTTTTTGTTGCCCCAAATACTAAAGCTTTACTTTTTAGATGCTGAAAAATAAGGGCTGCAGAGTCGCTAGCAAGATTTTCAGTGATAGGATACGGAACTGTGATCATGAGTGGCGTTTGTGGCGTTTTGTTAATCACAAATAAACCGCGTTGCTGATTCTCAACAATATCTATTAGGTATACATAGTTTTCATCACTAACAAGTTTAAACCCGATAGAGTTAAATAAAGCGCTAAGGTGACCTATTTTTTGCTTACCTTTAATCGCTTCATTTAACTGATAAACCGCATATTTGAAATCAGAGACTGCCTGACTGGCTTTGTAGCTACTTACGGTTACCTTATTGGAACGCGTAGTATATAAGTAGCTTTTGTATTGACTCACTTGCTGATTGAGCGTGATGACTTGCAACTGTTCTGCTTCAGGATCAATATTTTGTTTTGTTAGTAAAGAAGGGATAAGCATTACTAAAAAGCCAACAATAATAGCAAGGCTTCCACCTACAACAGATGTTTGAAAAGTGGCTCTGAGCACAAGGCCTAACGCATTTTTTTGATAGATCTTTAGGGCAAGTAAGGTGGCCAGCATGTAACCAAATGCAAAAGTGTCGGTTACTTTTACCGTTGGAAAAAACCAAACGACGATATAGTTTAAAATAAGCTTAAAGATAAAGCCTATAGTAAAAAATAACATCAATAATCTAGCACCTTCGATATGTGCATGTTTTAGGCGAGTGAAATGAATGAGAGAGCCGCCAACGGCTAAGATAACAGCTGTTTCAATGAATGAGGTTAAAATCTTACTTGGTTGGGTAAGCTGCAAAGCTAATAGGGCTGGTAGCATGATACCATTGAACTCCCAACCATATTTTAAATTTGCTCTGGAAGCTAAAAAAGCGGTAATAACTAAAATAATATAGGCTTTTGGCGCTGCAATGATTGATGCGGCAACAGCTTCATACATAATACCTAAGTTAGCGATACTAAAATTGGTAAATGGCATAAGTACAAATCGTACTAAAATATAGGTAATGAACAACTGAATGAAAGTTACTTTCAGGCCGTACTTAAAGCCACCATTCCACATTACATTGGCAGTTAGTGCGATGATGATAAGACCCAAAGAATAAAGTTGTGATGCATAATCGAAAGTGATATCCCATTGGCTCAACTGATCTGCAATAATTGGCCAAAACAGGGTATCCATACAAACACGAACTAAAATACTAATTAGGATGATGGCAAAAAAACGGTCCCTGCCAAACATTTCACTGTAGCCAAAACGCTCCATCAAGTAATTTGCACTAAAGCGCATAACCCCAAACACAACAATTGCTTCTATAATAATCACCGCGGCAGAGGTGGGGCTTATTATCAAAAGTGGCACAATGTAACCAGGTACAACAAGGCCTGTGAGTGGAAAACCAAAGCGCAAATTCAGTAGGCACACTACAGCCGTGCCGACCCAAACAGTTGTTATTACTGATTGGCCCAGTCCACTACCTGCAGGAAAAAGCGCTAAAACGAAATCCATTAAAGTTTAGCCTCCGAAGTTATTTCAGGAGTATTTGCTATAAACTCAAATAAAATTCCAGATACTTGAAAAGGTGCACCTGATGCAGTTTGCGAGTTATCTGAATGAAGCGCTCTAATAATTAGAGTGTAATGATGTGCACCAAGTTTAGCAGGAAGCTCAACGGTCGCTTTATTAAGTGTAATGTAACGTAATTTACCCTTTGCAATCTCAATATCAAGCTCACAACTTTTACACAGCAAATCAAGCGCAGTGGTTTCAAAAATAGCTATTTGATGCTGCTTAGCAAAACGCTCTAAAGATGCATTGGTTTGAATAACTTGACCAAACAGATTAAAAAGCACAGTTGCTGGGCTTGTGTGGTTAAAAACCATCTCTAAGGTAGTAAGCTTTTGCTCCATTTCGTTCAGGGAGCTTTTTACCTTTTGGCTAATAGGCTCGTGCAGCTTAAAGGTGAGTAGCCTGTTTAATAAGGTACGGTTTTTAGCCTGTGTTGTTTTGAAAATATGGTAATGGAATAGTAGTTCAGCAACCTGAGCTGCAAATTTATTAACGTTTTGCTCAAAGGCTTGTTGGTTAAAGTTATGATTAGGAATAATTGATAAAGCCCAAAACCCACGGACATCTCCGGCATATACCAGTGGTGCGATAAACTCGATTTCACCCTCAATGATTTGCTTAAAAAATGGACGGTTGATCTTTACAATACCCAATGACTTTAACGCATTACTATAAGGCGTTCGCTGATAGTCACGTCTCATTTCTTGAATATCATCAAGTTGGCAGTTGATAGCCCGAATTTCAACGACGCGATGGTCGTCTTCTTTTCGAGCTAAAAAAATTGATTTTTCTAGATCTAACTGTTGGCTAATTAATTGTATTATGGGATCCCATGGAGAAGGGTGCTCTATAAAGCTTTGCGGAATATAACGGCCCATCATCATTTGCTGAATGTTATTTACATCAGTTGTAAGCTCTTTATCTTCAGAAATCTTCCTCGCCACCACAACCCAAAATAATGTGACAAAGGTCAGAATGATGTATTGGCCGATAGGGATAAATAACTTTGCAAAGTTCACTAAAAAATAGCCAGCGCAACACCAAATGATAGTTATGCTTAGTGCGACTAAAAATGAATAACTAATCGACATTTTTTGAAAGAAAAACAGTAGGACAAATACCAGTATCAGCGCAAGTACTATCGAGATAACAAAATTAAGCTCATTTATTGTGCTGTTTTTTTCTAGACTATCAGCGATATAAGCAAAAAGAAGTAAGGGGTCATTAAGCCCTTCTAATTTAGGGGCATGTATCAGCACATTAAATTCAGCTGATTGCTGACCGACAATAATCACTTTATTTTCGAGTTGCTCACTCATCACATCAAAGCCAAGAACTCGCTTAGCTGTAAATTTAGGTAGCGCAGAAACTGCCAATTTAAAGTTAATCAGTCTTGATTTTTCGTGCTTATAACCAAAAACAGCTTGCCACACACTTTCACACTCAAGGTTAGTCGCTGCTGGAATACGCATTTGATATGTTGCCCAAATCTCTACATTTGGCACACAGTACTTACTTAGCGAATAAGGGTAGAAAACACGCTCATTGTCTACAGGTGCTAAAGGTTCATCTGCTAAAACAATGATTGCTTTTGGCTGGTACTCTGTAAGCTGGGTGACTAATTGTGAATGGTTAGCACTAAGGTTTTGACTGGTGATAAGCACTACATTTGTTTGCTGAGTGTTACTGAGAGATTCTATTTTTTTATATAAAAAGGCATTACTTGCTTGAAATAAATTCAGCAGGTTACTGATAATCACAATTGCAAATAAGCAAACAGTAAACCAAAAGGCTCTTTGTTGCGTTAATCGCAACAATTGTTGTAATACAACCACAATTCCTCCTTAATCAAGTACAGTGAATGTCAGCGTTAAGCTCACTTCACTACTTGAATTGACTTTTAAAAAGTCAAAACCGTGCATTTTATCGGTCTTCCATTGTCCGTTTTCTAGGTTGATACTTTGTTGCCAGCTGATCATTGCGACATCATCTAGACGCGTGATCGCTTCTCCTGTATTGGGTGGATAGTGCCTAAATTGTAGTTTTACGCCACGAGGTGGTAATTTTTTAGGTCCAAGTGTTAACTCATCAGAAGGTAAACTAAAGTCATGGCTAAAAACATGCCATGGTTGATTACCTCCTTCGCTAACGGGAATTTGGTTTTCTGCGAAGGTAAGGTCATCAATTTCTGTTGTATAAGTAAGCAAGGCCTCAAGCTGACCACCATTTTCAGATTGCAAATAGGTCAGTAATGAAAAGTCTTTACTTAACTCTAGTGCACCTGTTTCGTCGGTTAACTCCATAACCCGCATAGTGTGTCTAAATGGAATAATAGAGGGAGTGTTGTCAAACTTATCACGGGTTGAGCACAGAGCTTGCAAACCATTGAATGGCTTATCAGTGCAAGGCAACACACTTTCACTGCTATGATCCCATCGACTTACTTCAAAGGTGTCTGCGTCGTTATCCCAATCTTCAAAATCGCCAAAGACCATAATATCTCGGCCCACTAAAAGCGTATCTAAAGAACCACTATTAACGTCTATGGATGAAACGTAAGCAGCAGATGATGGTGAATATTGTCTCAAGTCTATGATGTCAGTGTTGGCATCAATGTTGATAGTCACTTGCTGAGTATTTTTTGTTGCTTGATTTGCAGCAAAATATATTTCAGCGTAGCTTTCTCGGGGAACAAGCGTAATATTGTCATCAGAAAGTTCGGCGATTCTTCTCAATAAATAGTGACTTAAAAAACCAGTGGTGAATCGAGGTTTATAGTCTTCTAAATAAATAGGATAAGCAAAACCACGAGTGATTTTTTGGCTTTGCGTATCAAGATCCAGCAGAACTGCAAGGCCTAATAAGGTATCAAGTCTGGGTTGGTCAAATACAAAGTTACCCAAGCCCAATATGGCTGGTATTTCATTAAATACAGCAAAGCCTTGGGCAATGTGTGGGTGATGGCCAATTAGTAGATCAGTATTTTGTGAAGAAAGAACTTCAAATCGGCTACCTATATAAGGTGATGGAGTATACGAGTATTCATCACCACCATGCATTTGTGCAATGACAAAGTCAGTAGGATCTAACTGTTCAAGTGCAGCTTTGACTGCCGCTGAATTTGTTAAATCAGCAGCCCCACCTTTATTGGTGTCAGCAACGTAGGTATATTGATGTTCTTTTCCGGTAATTGAAGTTGCAGCAAAGAGCACTAAATTAACATTATCAAGGTTATGCTCGACAGTTTTAAAAGCGTCAGTTTCACTTAAACCCGCACCGCTATTTAGGAACCCTGCATTTGACACTTCAAGGAGTGTATCTTCAAGGCCATTTTGCAAATAGTCATAGATGTGATTATTACCAAGGCCAACATAATCAATACCAATTTCAGTAAGGCTTTGCAGTGATTCAGGCAAAGAGAAAAAGCTGAATTCTTTAGTCGGATGAACTGTTGTTGGCATTGTCGTAATAGGTGACTCAAGATTAACCGATGAAAAGTCAGCAGCTTTAAAGAGCGCTGCAACTTCTGTGGTTATGGCGATACTATCTTCGCGGGCTGAGTCAGGTCGAATGAGCGCAGTGTTAACATTAGGTACAGATGTGCCCATCGTCTCTAAATTGGGGTCTAGGAAGCGTCGACCAAACATTGTATCACCAGCAAATAACAAGCTTTTTGAATTTGCTGATTGTGTTTCTAATTGGATGTGTGAGGTTACAGAGTTAGGTTGGTTTACTAAAATACCTGCCTTTGGGAAATAACCTGATTGTGCAATAAAAACAGCGTGATTACCAAAAGAGAGGTTGCTAATAGAAACACGTCCATTTTCATCGGATAGGTACTCTTGACCTGCAACGTCAACGCTCACATTGTTGAGAGGTGTTTGATTTTCATTGGTAATAGTAAATACGATGTCAGCGGTGCCCGCAATTAGCGCTTCACGATCACTAATTGTATCTTGCTTTTGTTGTTGCGGTTTATCTTCACTAGGATCTTTTACTTTGCACGAGATTAGAGCTGTGCAAAGAATCAACACTAACGAATTGACAATTACTTTCAATTAACACCTCGAGCTGCCACCTAATTTATTTTAGATAGGTCAAAATTATTACAACCATTTTATAATCGCGAGCAAATAGGAACAACACGTCTTTGGCTCTGAAAATTCAGATATTGCAATGAAAAACAGTAAAATAAGTAACGGTTAAATAAACAAAAAATAAAAACCAGTAAAAAGAAATGGGTTATTTTTATAGTGTAGTCTAAATTGATTAGTTGGTTGAACCTGAGCGAGAATCAAGTTCGTGTTGCAGGTTTTTCTAGAGTGGGAACAAATAAAAAAGGCCATTTAATGGCCTTTTTGTGCGTATGGGCTTTCACAAAATGAAAGTTAGAATTTGTATTTAATACCAAACATAGCAACGACAGGGTCAATTTCTACTGTTGATGTTAGTGCTTTCGAGCCGCCAGCATATACAGTTGCATCTGTATCGATATCAATAAGTGAAACCATGCCATGTAGACCCCAGTTTTCACTCATCATGTAGTTGAAACCAGCTTGAGCTGCAAAGCCAAATGAGTCGTCTAGTTTGACTTCTACGTCGTCAGTACCTAATGTTGCTTTTAGTGCAGCTGAAGGCTCTTCATCAAAGAAAACTGTATAGTTTACGCCTACACCTACAAATGGACGGAATTTATAGGTTGCATCAAAAAAGTGATATTGTGCTAGGAAAGTTGGTGGTAAGTGTTTAATTTTAGCAATCTTATTACCAGCTAAGCCTCCAGCACCTTGAACATCATGACTAAATGGCGTTGCAGCAACTAACTCAAGAACCCAGTTATCGTCTAGTGCATAATCTATAGTAATACCTAATTGCGTGTCATCATCTGCGCGTAAGCCTAGTGCCGGAGCTTCATTGATTTTTGAGCTATCGTTGTCAGGGTTTACGTTAATAGCACCCACGTTCACGCTTAAGTTTGCGTTTGCAACAGGAGAGAGTGCTAATAGTGAAGTAAGTAATGCAATGCTTAATTTGGTTTTCATGTTGTTCTCCGCGAACTACTTGTCTTATTTGGTTGAGGCTATTATTACTAAGTTGGAGGGGACAAAACCTGTTCTAGATCAAAGTTTCAAAAATGTTTGAACTAAGTGAAGCCATTTATTGATTTAGATTAAGTTTTTAAACGGGTACAGCGAAAAAAAGATTGACTCTCATTGACTTTATGTTCATTTGCGGCTGTTAAACTAACGATGTTATTAGTTTATTAGGTGTGTTTCATGGCTGATCCCCAGCATTTATTTCTTCATGGCTCGATTTCAAAAGCGTTACTTAAATTAGGTATCCCGATCATCTTAATTAATATTTTGCAGTCTGCTTATCAGTTAACCGATGCTTTTTGGGTAGGGCGCTTGGGGGCAGAGCAAGTAGCTGCCGTTTCTGTCAGTATGCCGGTTACTTTTTTAGTTATTGCTATTGGCTCAGGGTTGGCAATGGCGGGAGCCATTTTATCTGCTCAATATATGGGAGCTGGCCAGCAAGATAAGGTAAACCATGTTGCTGCTCAAACCATGTTAATGGTGACAATTACCGCAACCATACTTGGTTTAATAGGTTATGTGTTATCGCCTTACTTTTTGACTTTATTAGGCGTTGAAGAGCAAGTGTTTGGTGATGCGCTTAAGTTTATGCATGTATCTTTCATTGGTGTTGTGTTTGTGTTTATTTATGCCATGTTTCAGGCTTTAATGCGTGGCATCGGGCAAACTAAGGTGCCACTGTATATTGTTAGCGGTACTGTTTTACTCAATTTTGTGCTCGACCCTTTACTGATTTTTGGATTTGGTGATTTCTCTGGTTTTGGCGTAATGGGGGCTGCATTAGCCACTCTCATTACGCAAAGTTTAGCGGCATTAATAGGCGTTTGGGTATTTTTGCGAGGCCGTCACGGCATTCAACTTAAACTCTCTAGCTTCAAACCAGATTGGCAATATATGAAACAAGCGTTCTTTTTAGGGGCTCCTGGCTCGGTTGAACTCTCTGCAAGAGCCTTTGGGTTAATTATTATGTCGTTTTTGGTTGCCAGCTTTGGTACGCACACCATTGCCTCTTATGGTGTTGGCTCTAATATTTTGCAAATGGTGATGATCCCGGCAATGGGTCTTTCAATGGCCGTTTCTACCTTGGTAGGTCAAAACATGGGAGCAGGAAACCCGCAGCGTGCAGCACAAATAACACGTTTAGCCGCGCTTTGGGGGCTGCTAGGCCTGACATTAGTGGGCGTTTTAGCTTATGTATTTGCTGAATACTTGGTGGCTTTTTTTATTCCTGATGATGAGTCTGTGATCGCTGGTGGCGCAGAGTTCATTCGCGTCATGTGCTTAACTTGGGGCGGAATAGGCGTGCAGCTTTGTGTTGTTGCTGCATTTAGGGCTTCAGGAAATATGCTCAATGCGATGATTGTGTCACTGCTTTCGCAATGTGTTATTCAATTTCCTGCAGCGTATATTTTGTCTAAGCATACTTCACTGGGACCACAGGGCATATGGTATTCGTTTGCTATCACCAATGTACTTGTGGCAATCATTACTTATCTTTGGTTCGCCGCAGGTCGTTGGCAACGAACACAATTAACCAAAGAAGATAAAGACATAGCCAAGGTGACCCAAGAAACCCTCATTGAAGAAGGAAATCATTAATTTAAGTTTCATATTGCGGTCATAAACTCTCGTTGTAATAACCCAAGCTTTCTACATAACTAGGGTTATTATGAGTTTGATATCAAATGCAGAGTTAGCAACGCACCTATCAGAGCAATCTGAGGTGGTAGAAACATTACAAACCTTGATCCGATTTAAATCGGTAACGCCCGAGCAAGCTGGGGCAATTGACTGGCTCGAAAGTAATTTAAGCCAGCTAGGCTTTGATTGTGAGGTATTTAGTTTTAATCATGTTACTAATTTAATTGCTAAAATCACTTTTGGCGAAGGCCCTATCGTTGCTTTTTCAGGTCATATTGATGTGGTACCTGCAGCGCAAGGTGATTGGCGAGTTGATCCATTTAGTGGTGAGATAGTGGATGGCAGTGTCTATGGTCGTGGCGCAGCAGATATGAAAGGCGGCGTTGCCGCTATGCTTTGCGCAACCAAACGGTTTTTAGCGCAAAATAGCAATAAACGCGGCACATTTTACTGGTTAATTACCTCAGATGAAGAGGGCGAGGCTGAATATGGCTCTTTACTGATTGCTGAACGTCTTGCCAAACAAGGTGTTGTGCTTGATGGTTGTCTCGTTGGCGAGCCAACAAGCCATCAGCATGTGGGTGATACCATAAAAAATGGCAGGCGGGGTGCCCTCTCTGCACGATTATCTATTCAAGGTAAAGCAGGGCATGTTGCCTATCCAGAAAACACCATAAACGCAGCACATTTAAGTGCCGAGGTTGTAAAGCGCTTAATGGCAATTAGCTGGCACAAAGATGAAGCTAGCTCGGCAACAACACTGCAAGTAACCGGAATTAATATTGCCAATGTGGTCGATAACCTTGTTCCTGCTCAGTGTGAGCTCACCTTTAACGTGCGTTATAGTCATGGCTATAAAAGCAAAGATGTTAAAGAAGAAATTCAATTTGCATTGGCTGATTTAGCATCGCAGCTAACGCTTGTTTGGGAGCGTCCGTGTGAATCATTTTATACCCTGCATCAAGCAAGTAATTGCTTGTTGCAGCAGCTTGAACAAGCCGTGCATGAAATCACTGGCAGCTTTCCAATGCTTAGTACAAGTGGTGGCACATCCGATGGTCGGTTTTTTGCCAATGAGCACACGCAAGTGATTGAATGTGGCGTGCGAAACCATACCATTCATCAAGTTAATGAACACGTACCCATAGTAGACTTAAAAACTATTGAGCAAATATATTTAGCTGCGCTTAGAAATATATTTAGTTAAAAAAGAAAAAGTCGGCGAACATGCCGACTTATTTTTTAATGACTATTAGCGTGTCTGTCCCAAATACCTTTTGGCTTTACTGGCTTTTACTTTATCTAAGTCGACAAGTACTAATCCATCAATGCAATTATTAAACTCAGGGTCGATGCTAAAACTTAAAAACTGTACGCCGCCTGGCTCGCAAAGTTCAGTGTATTGTTTGAATAGGGTTGGGACCTGTGCGCCGATATTGGCAAGCACATGTTTAAGTTCAACAAAGTCTTCTTTAATATCATTACCAGAAAATAACTGAGCACATTGTGCTTTTTGTGATTCTGTATGACGATATTCATTATTGGGGATTGCTAACACTTGTTTAGCACCATAATAATGTTGGTAATAATGAACTAGTAGCGATTTAGCTTGCTCGGGTAGTGCATTTGACACACTAACCGCGCCAAACAAATAGCGGTATTGCGGGTAACGGTTAACGAATGCGCCGATGCCAAACCACAAATAATCTAGGCTCTTTCTGCCCCAGTATTTGGGTTGCACGAAGCTTCGACCAAGCTCTATACCTTTTTCTAAATACGGTGCCATATCATCGCTGTAGCTAAATAGGCTATCGGTATATAAACCTTTGCGGCCATGTTTTTCTATGATGTCTTGTGCGCAGGCAAGTCGATATGCGCCAACTAGTTCAAGTTGTTTGGCATCCCATAGTACAAGGTGTTGATAATCCATGTCGTATTTATCTATATCTCGGCGTTTACCACTGCCTTCACCGACTGCGCGAAACGCAATTTCACGAAGTCGGCCTAGCTCACGAAAAATCGGCGAGCTGCCACAGTATTGATATAAGTAAATTTTCATTCCATCAGAGGTTTCACCTAATAATTCACACTCCTCAATGGCTTTTTTAAGGTCTTTAGTCGCTTCTGGGCTGGCTATGGGGGTTTGTGTTTTTAACGGCAGAGGTTTTTTAGTAATAAGTCGATACAGTTGCTTTCTTATCAGCTGAGCTATTTCTTTATCTTTTAAATTCTCGATTAAATATGACTCAGGTGGGATAGATGCACCAATTTCAAACTCTAATGATTTTTGTCGTTGTTTAAACATCTCTTTGACCAATAACAAACTGGCTAATGGTTTATAAATCATTGAGGTGCCGTAAAATAGCGGGCTGTTTTTCGCTTTGATGTAAATAGGTAAAATAGGCGCGTTAGCTTTTTTTGCCATACGTAAAAAACCACTGTTCCATTTACAGTCTTTAATTCCCGTTGGACTTAATCGCGATACCTCGCCTGCAGGGAAAATTAATAACGCACCGTCTGATTTTAAGTGCTGTTGGATATTAGCAAGTTCTTTCTTTTTACTCGTACCAGAGAGGTTATCAACGGGTAGTAGCAACGAGTGCATTGGGGTGATAGACATTAGCATGCGGTTTGCAACAACCTTTAAGTCAGGGCGCACAGTTGATAAGACTTTTATTAGCGCTAATGCATCGAGTGAACCAATTGGGTGGTTTGCCACAATAATAATATTGCCTTCACTAGGTATATGCTCCATTTGCTTTGGCTTGTAGCGTGTGTCAAAGTCTAGCTCTTCGAGCACCTGCTCTACAAACTCAAGTCCTTGTAAGTGTGGGTATGCATCACCAAAGGCAACAAACTCTTGCTCATGTAATAAATAACCCAGGCCTTTTTTTACTAAGCCTTTTACTTTTGGTGAATTTTCTAACTGTGGTAAGTTTGCTTCTATTACTTTATCAACACTGATCATACACACCTCAATCTTAAGCGCATTTAGCGATGAAATTAGGTTAAGAGTTTGCTGTGACAGTTAGGTTGCAGTTGTGTGACTTTTTAATGAGCGCTTTGAGTACGAGGCAAAATGGAGAAGACAATGATTTTACTTGTGGCTATAACAGGCCGAGATTGCAGCCAATTAATTACTAAGCTGCAAGCTTTATTACCAGAGGTCAAGGTACAGCTTTGGTCAGAGTGTACTGATTACGAAGCGGTTGAATTTGTGCTTGCTTGGAATGCGCCCGCTGATTTATGGCCAAAATTAGTAAATTTAAAAGCCGTTTCTTCTTTTGGGGCGGGTGTTGATAGCATTGATTTAACTAAGATTGCTGCACATGTTCCCGTTGTTAGAATTGTTGATGATAACCTGGCTAATGATATGGCAGAGTATGTGTTGACCCATGTATTGGCACACAAGCTTAGGCTTAAAGAGTATTATTTAAAACAATCAGCCGGCAGTTGGAAGCCAAAGCGAGCGTATTCACAGCAACATGTGGGTATTTTAGGTTATGGTGAACTAGGCAAAGCTTGTGCTAAGCGCTTACTTGCAAATGGCTTTAAAGTGAGCGCTTGGTCTAATAGTGAAAAACATGATTCTGAGGTGGACACGTATTACACACAGCATGGATTAGATGACATGCTTGGTCAAATTGATTATCTCGTTTGCTTACTACCACTTAGTCAGCACACTCAAGGCATTATAAATAAATCACTCATTAGCAAACTGCAAAGCCATACGGTACTAATTAATGTTGCCAGAGGCAAACATGTCGTTGATGAAGATTTACTCGAGGCACTTGATAATGAGCAATTACGTGGCGCTACGCTAGATGTGCTTAGCGAAGAGCCTTTGCCTAACACACACCCTTATTGGTCTCATGACAAAGTGACCTTAACCCCACACTGTGCTGCATTGTCAGATATAGAGTCAGTTACTTTGCAAATTTCAGATAATGTAAAGAGACTAATCGAAGGTAAAAACCTAATGAATCAGATTGATAGAACAAAAGGTTATTGACAAATTACAAATTAGTTTAATAAACACCTTGTTAACATCTGTAACTTTGTTATTCTGTTGTTGCTCAATAAAAAAACAACAATAAAAAAGAGGCGTTATGAAATCTAATCAAGGTGGAGCTAAATTTAGTCTGGTCGTAGTGTCAGTTATCGTTCTTGGTGTTTCAGCATGGTTTAATCAAGCTAATGCATCGGAGCAGCCAGCTCAGGCCACTGAAGTTAGCAAATCATAACCAACCAATCTCAGTGAGTATGTGCAGCATGTTTTAATGCTGCACTTCAATCGCTTTTTCTATTAACTTCTTTTTGAATGGATTTCTCTGTTCTCGTGTTTCTTCTCGTCTGACTTTTTAATCATCACATACGTTGCACCGCTACCACCATGATGCTTAAGGGCACTATGAAACGCTAAAACTGCTGGAATTTCTTGTAGCCACTTATTGGTATAGCTTTTTAAAATACCTGGTTGTGATTTATTTTTGATACCAATGCCGTGACGTATAAGCACGACACGAATATTTCGTTTGTGGCAGTCATCAATAAAATTTAAAAGCGTGCTGCGAGCTCGTTGAAGAGGCTGACCATGCAAATCAAGCGTGGCATCAAGTTGATATTTAGCTAAACGCAGATTTTTATATACTTGGCCTTGTACACCATCTTTTTTAAATGCCAATATGGCATGGGGATCTAACAGCTCAACAAACTCACTGCGTAAATAGTTTTCATCAATTGCTAAATCACACTCAGCTGCTTTACGTTTTTCTTGTTGCGCTAGTGAAGGGCCTTGTTTCATGGAATCAAATTGAACAGTGTCATGCTTAAGAGGTTTTACGTCTTCCATTGACGAAAGAAATAAGTCGAAGTCGTTAAATGACACAGTGCACCTCCAAATTATTTATATACGACTAATATGGTATCTCAGTTCAGTCATCTTGTAAGCAAAAAAAAGCCCAAACAGAATGCTGCTTGGGCAGAAAAGATGATAGATGGGATAGCCTATTCTATCAATTTATCTTAGGAGAAGATTAACCTTGATTGATATTCAGTTGGCCAAATGTATAGACCTTGAATAAATAAAATGTATTGATCAACACTAAGCTCATATTCGAGATAACACTTGACGACATTAGATCTAAGCTAAATGATAGAAACAATAAACTACACGCGCTGATCGCTGCAAAACGTAGTAATGTCAGCTGGTTAATAAAAAATGCACCTAATCCTAGGGCAAGTAGCGTTAAGTTTAAAAGCCAATCTAGCTCGTTTACCATGGTCGTATCAATTCATATCTGTGTTGAAAAAGGAGCGCCATTATGGTGATCTTTTACACAGCTTTCAACCAAGTAATTTTTAATTTTCAGATTAGTTTTTTTAATCTATTGTTAGTTTTTTCATTGCTGCGAAGAAACCACTTTTATCTGTCACACGGTACTTCTGGCAAGTGTCTGGTTTACGCTTATCTTGGCAAAGATAAATAACGTTACGACTTAGGTCTGCACGGGGACTGAGGGTTGAATCAAATAAGTTTGCTCCATAGCCAAAAATGCCTGGCCAGAACACACTCTGAGATACCATACCAAGCTTTTCATAGGTGATTAAAATAGGTTTTGGTGTAATTAGTAGAATTAATACAACCGCTGCGAGTGTATACCAACGTGCTTTACTTTTTTTAAGCTCGATTTCAGGAATGCTTTGCTGCGCGGCTTGTGCGCGTGCTTGTTGTTGGTTTACTGGTCTTTGTCGCTTTGCTTGTGTTGGTTTTTTTCGTTCAGGTGTTTTACCAAGCAAAGATTGTTTTTTTATTTTATTAGACATAAAGCTTATCTGGCCTTTTATATATAGCTCTCTATAATGAGATTATAACGAAGTTTTTGATATAATAGTCAAATTCAAAGCGTAAATTATTTATTTAAGTTAATATTGTATTAGCAATAAGTGTTATCTTTAAAGATTAGAGGAATAGTATGGACACGCAGCTTTCAATTCTTATCGTGGACGATGTTGGCACCGTGCGTAGCTTTTTAAACCAAACGCTTATGCACCTAGGTATCGATAATGTTCGAGAGGCATCCACAGCAGCGCAGTGTTTAAGCGCGTGCAAAGAGAAGGAGTTTAATATTATCTTTTTAGATATTGAACTACCTGACGGTGACGGTAAGGAAATCATCTCACAGATAAATGATATTTCACCTGAAGCAAATGTTGTTATGGTGTCTGCACATTCAACAGTGGAAAATGTTAAAGAAGCGATTGAAAAGGGCGCCAAAGGTTTCGTTGTAAAGCCTTTTACCCCAAAGAAGATCGCGGCAATGCTGAAAAAGTTTTACCCCGATTTAGAGATTGCATAGCAGTTATCTGAAAAACATTAAGATAAAAAAAAACCGGCAAAAGCCGGTTTTTTTATATTCATCAAAAACAAATTATAGCGCTTTGATTTTAGCTGCTAAACGGCTCTTATGACGAGCTGCTTTGTTCTTGTGGATTAGACCTTTAGTTGCGTAACGGTCTAGGATAGGTGTTGCAACAGCGAATGCCGCTTGTGCAGCTTCTTTGTCGCCCGCTTCAATTGCAGCAACTACTTTTTTGAAGTAAGTGCGCATCATTGAACGACGGCTTGCGTTATGTTGACGATTTTTTTCGCTCGTAATAGCGCGTTTTTTTGCAGACTTGATGTTAGCCAAGGTTTGCTCCTAACAATCTTAAAATAAGCTTAATTTAAAGGCCGTGGAATATGCCTGTTTTTATCATGAATGTCAACGAAATTTTGACATCTCAAGAAAAACTGCTCCTTATAACGAACATCAATTTGCCGCTTTAGCAGTTAATATCGCTATTGTAACAAAGGGTCGGGTTCGAGCCTAGTGCTTTAAAGATATTTTAGGCATAATCGCCCATCTTATAAGATTTTTGATAACGGGTTTAAGGTGGCAAAAGGATTATTTCGTTCCGGAATGATAGTCAGTGCTATGACAATGATTTCGCGTATTTTAGGATTGGTGCGAGATGCTGTAGTGGCTAATTTACTGGGTGCAAGTGCCGCAGCGGATGTTTTTTTGTTTGCCAATCGAATTCCTAATTTTTTACGTCGCTTATTTGCAGAAGGCGCTTTTGCACAAGCATTTGTACCTGTTCTATCTGAGATAAAAGAACAGCAAGGCGATGATAAGGTCAGGTTGTTTGTTGCTCAAGCTGCCGGTACTTTGGGTACCATTTTATTAGCGGTTACTCTATTTGGTGTGGTTGCCTCGCCTGTCATTGCCGCATTATTTGGTACTGGCTGGTTTATTGATTGGTGGCAAGGCGGCGAAAATGCCGAAAAGTTCGTTCTTGCCAGTGCGCTGTTAAAACTGACTTTCCCGTATTTATTTTTTGTGAGTTTGGTTGCCCTGAGCGGCGCGGTCATGAACGTATATAATCGCTTTGCCGTTGCCGCTTTTACACCCGTACTTTTAAACGTATCAATTATTACTTGCGCTATTTTTCTACATGATAAGTTTTCGGTGGGGGCGTATGCGCTTGCCATCGGCGTATTTGTGGGTGGTCTAGTTCAGTTACTGTTCCAGTTGCCGTTTTTGTATCGTGCCCGCATGCTGAGCCGCCCTAAATGGGGGTGGCAAGATGAAAACGTCAAAAAAGTTAGAAAGCTCATGCTACCTGCCTTGTTTGGCGTTTCGATAAGCCAAATAAACTTGTTACTCGATACCATGATTGCCTCTATGTTAATGACAGGCTCTATCGCTTGGCTTTATTACTCAGACCGATTGATTGAGTTTCCTCTAGGCTTATTTGGTATTGGTATCGCAACGGTCATATTGCCTGCATTGTCAAAATTACATAGCACAAAAAGTACAAAAGATTTTCAGCTGACCCTTGATTGGGGGGTAAGGTTTGTTATTTTCTTAGGCTTGCCTGCCATGTTTGGTTTAATGGTAATTAGCCCGCTTATTATTACGGTTTTATTTGACCACGGCGCGTTTCAGGACGGTGAAATTGATCATGTCCAAGCGGTGAGCTACGGTGTGATGGCTTATTCAGTGGGATTAGTTAGTTTTATGCTAATCAAAGTGCTAGCACCAGGCTTTTATTCGCGTCAAGATACAAAAACCCCCGTTAAAATTGGTATTAAAACTCTGGTTTTAAACATGGTGTTTAACATTATGTTGGCACCATTTATTGGTTATTTAGGTCTGGCTTTGGCCACATCAATGTCGGCTAGTTGTAATGCTTATTTGTTGTATCATCAATTACGTAAAGAAGGGGTCTATCAGTTTTCTGCGATGAGCCTTGGTTTTACCTTTAAGTGTTTGTTTTCAAGTTTATTAATGGCTGCGTCTGTGTGGTACGTAGGCCAGCAATTTATGTGGCAAACTTGGCACTTTACTGAGCAAGTGTTGTTGTTGGGCGGGTTATTAGTGTTGGCGGTTTTTGTATATTTTGCAGCCTTATTCATTTTAGGCGTGCGACTAAATACGATAAAAAGTGTTGCAACTACTGAATCAAACTAAAAAAAAGATTATAATCGGCGCTTCAAGCCCGATATCAATGTTTTGGGCTCGCTGATAAAGGCAAAAAGGTGGCATGGAGTTAATTAGAGGTATTCACAATATTCGCGCGCAGCATTATGGCTGTGTGTTGACCATTGGTAATTTTGATGGTGTGCACTTAGGTCATGCAGAAGTGATTAAAGGCTTGCTGCAAGACGCAGAAAAGCATCAATTGCCAAGTACCGTGATGTTATTTGAGCCTCAGCCACAAGAATTTTTTGCTAAAGATAATGCTCCAGCGCGTTTAACTCGACTACGTGATAAGCTTAGCTTACTTGCTAAATTGGGAGTGGAGCGAGTGATTTGCATTAGCTTCAATCAGCAATTTGCCAATATGGAAGCAGAGCAGTTTGTAAGCCAAGTATTGGTTGATAAGTTAGGTGTAAAAGCTCTGACTGTAGGCGATGACTTTTGCTTTGGAAAGCGGCGCCGTGGTGATTTTGCGTTGCTTAAAGCCATGGGTGCTGAGTTAAACATGGATGTGAAAAGTACTGCGAGTTTTCGCAGGCTCAATGATAGAGTGAGCAGTACTCTTATTCGCCAGGCACTTGCTGCAGGGCAATTAGAAGACGCAAAAACCATGTTAGGTCATGGTTATGCAATTTCTGGACGTGTTATTCATGGCTGGGCAAAAGGTCGTGAATTAGGGTTCAGAACGGCCAATATAGCATTAAAACGCCAAGTATGCCCTGTAAATGGGGTGTTCGCGGTACGAGCAAAAGTTGGCGAAAAAGAATTATTTGGGGTTGCAAATATTGGCAACAAACCCACATTTAATGGAACACGCGCTTTGTTAGAGGTTCATCTGTTCGACTTTGCGCAAGACATTTACGGACAATTTATGCACGTGGAGCTAATTAAAAAGCTTCGCGATGAGAAAAAATTCGAGACATTAACACAACTGACGGCGCAGATTGCAGATGATGTGACCGCCGCTAAGCAGTGTTTTGGTTTAAATTAGGTAGCCGATACGGAAAGTAGGATTAATGAGCGACTACAAACATACTTTGAATTTACCGGAAACAGCGTTTCCAATGCGCGGCAATTTGGCTCAACGTGAACCAAAGATGCTTAAGACATGGTATGAAGACGATCTTTATGGTCAAATTCGCAGCGCTAAAAAAGGTAAAAAAACCTTCATTTTGCATGACGGCCCTCCGTATGCAAACGGTGATATCCATTTAGGCCACTCGGTAAACAAAATTCTTAAAGATATTATTGTTAAGTCAAAAACCTTGTCTGACTTTGATGCACCTTATGTGCCTGGTTGGGACTGTCACGGTTTACCAATTGAGTTAATGGTTGAGAAGAAGGTAGGCAAGCCAGGTGTGAAAGTGTCTGCTGCTGAGTTCCGTGAAAAGTGTCGCGAATACGCTAAGAAACAAGTTGAAGGTCAAAAAACAGACTTCAAACGTCTTGGTGTGTTTGGTGATTGGGACAAGCCTTACCTAACAATGAACTTTGACTTTGAAGCGAATGCTATTCGCGTACTTGGTCGCATCATTAAAAATGGTCACTTACATAAAGGTGCTAAGCCTGTTCACTGGTGTACAGATTGTGGTTCAGCACTTGCTGAAGCAGAGGTTGAATACCAAGATAAACAGTCACCAGCAATCGATGTGCGTTTTGAATTTGCTGATCAAGAGGCAGTAATTAATGCGTTTGAACTTGCCGAAGGCCATGAAGGTAGCGGTGCAGTTAGTACTGTTATCTGGACAACTACACCTTGGACATTACCAGCTAACCGTGCAGTAGCAGTTCACGAAAAGCTTGAATATGCCCTTGTTCAAGTTGATGACGAAGGCGCACAGCAGCGTTTAATTTTAGGTTCAGAGCTAGTAAAAGATGCAATGGACCGTTATGGCTTTAAGCATTACCATGTACTAGGTTATGTAAAAGGTGCGGCACTTGAGAATTTACAGGTTGCTCACCCGTTCTATGACTTCACAGTGCCTGTAATTGTTGCTGATCACGTAACGACTGATTCTGGTACTGGTGTTGTTCATACTGCGCCTGGTCACGGTCAAGAGGATTTCGCGGCAGGTCTTGCTTATGGTTTAGAAGTTGCTAACCCTGTTGGTGCAAACGGTGTTTACTTACCTGACACACCGATGTTTGCTGGTCAGCACGTATTTAAAGCAAATGCGAGCGTGATTGACGTATTAACTGAAAACAATGCGTTATTACACCATCATGCGCTTACACATAGCTACCCACATTGCTGGCGTCATAAAACACCTATTATCTTCCGTGCTACGCCACAGTGGTTCGTAAGTATGGATCAAGCTAACCTTCGTCAAGATTCATTAAACGAAATCAAAAAGACTGAGTGGTTACCTGAGTGGGGCGAGAGCCGCATTGCAAACATGGTTGAAGGCCGTCCTGATTGGTGTATTTCACGTCAACGTACATGGGGTGTGCCAATTGCATTATTTGTTGATAAAGACA
This sequence comes from Pseudoalteromonas sp. MEBiC 03607, assembly GCF_004792295.1. Taxonomy (NCBI): domain Bacteria; kingdom Pseudomonadati; phylum Pseudomonadota; class Gammaproteobacteria; order Alteromonadales; family Pseudoalteromonadaceae; genus Pseudoalteromonas; species Pseudoalteromonas sp. MEBiC 03607. The sequence continues at coordinate 2,982,551 of NZ_SRRY01000001.1, read as the reverse complement.
CAGGTGCGCTTCACCCAAATACGCAAGAGCTAATCGAAGAAGCCGCAAAACTGGTTGAGAAATCAGGTATTCAAGCTTGGTATGACTTAGACCCTGCAACCTTACTTGGCGATGACGCTGAGCAATACATGAAAGTACAAGATACGTTAGATGTATGGTTTGACTCAGGTGTGACTCACGCATGTGTGGTTGATGCACGTGAAGATTTAACCGGTCCTGCTGATCTTTACTTAGAAGGTTCTGATCAACACCGTGGTTGGTTTATGTCGTCAATGATGACATCGGTTGCTATCAATGGTCATGCGCCATATAAGCAAGTGTTAACACATGGTTTCACAGTTGATGAAAACGGCCGCAAAATGTCTAAATCATTAGGCAATGTAATTTCGCCACAAAACGTGATGAACAAACTAGGTGCTGACATCTTACGTTTATGGGTTGCATCAACTGACTTTACAGCAGAAATGACTGTATCTGATGAAATCTTTAAACGTTCTGCTGACCGTTACCGTCGTATTCGTAACACAAGCCGTTACTTACTTGCGAACCTTAATGGTTTTGATCCAAAAACTGATAAAGTTGCGATTGAAGACATGGTTGAGCTTGATCGTTGGATTGTGGGCCGTGCAGCTGAGCTTCAAGATGAAATTTTAGCGGCTTACGATAAGTATCAAATGCTGCTTGTAACGCAAAAGCTAATGAACTTCTGTACTGGTGAACTTGGTTCGTTCTACTTAGACGTAATCAAAGATCGTCAATACACAGCGAAAAGCGATAGCCATGCCCGTCGTTCATGTCAAACTGCGCTTTACCACATTGCTGAAGCAATGACGCGTTGGATGGCACCGATTTTAAGCTTTACTGCACAAGAAATTTGGGAAGCATTACCAGGCGAACGTGATAATTTTGTGTTCACTTCAGTTTGGTATGATGGTTTACAAGCCTCTTCACAAGGTAAGTTCAGCAACGATGATTGGTTAACAATCCTTAATGTTCGTGATGAAGTAAACCGTGTACTAGAAGCGGCTCGTAAAGAAGAAATCATTGGTGCAACATTACAAGCAAACGTAAGTATTTACGCAGGTGAAGAGCTAAGTTCGAAATTAGCTGCGTTAGGTGATGAGTTGCGCTTTGTGCTATTAACTTCGGGCGTAACTGTTGAAACTGTGACAGCACAGCCTGAAGGTACTCAAGCTACAGAAATTGATGGTTTATTCATTAAAGTTGCTGCAACAATCGCTGAAAAATGTGAGCGTTGTTGGCATTACTGTGATGATGTAGGTGCAGAGCCAGCGCACCCTGAAATCTGTGGTCGTTGTGTTAGCAATGTTGACGGCGATGGTGAACAGCGTCAGTTCGCGTAGGAGTTGTTTGTGAGCAAACTAGCCGGAAAAAGTGGCTTAGTTTGGCTATGGCTGAGTCTACTACTTTTAGTAGTAGACCATGCGACAAAAACACTTGTTGTTAATACCATGGCCTACAAAGAGTCGATAGATATTCTGCCTTTCTTTAATTTTACATACGTACATAACTATGGTGCGGCATTTAGCTTTTTAAGTGATTCAGGTGGTTGGCAGCGTTGGTTTTTTAGCATAATAGCGGTAACGATCAGTGTACTTTTAGTATGGTGGCTTAAACGCTTACCCGCGACGAACAAGGTATTATGTTCTGCATATGCGTTAGTATTAGCCGGTGCAATTGGCAATTTGTATGACCGCATTGCTTATGGCTATGTTATTGACTTTTTGCATGTATATTACGAAAACTGGCACTTTCCTGTTTTCAATATTGCCGATTGCGCAATTTGTATCGGTGCCGCATTACTATTATTTGATGCCTTCACAGGCGAAAGTCCGAAGGAGCAACAAGCATGAGCCAAGCTGTAATTGGTGAAAACTCTGAAGTGATCTTTCATTTCTCAATTAAGTTAGAAGATGGCTCTGCAGCCGACTCAACTAAGGTACACAATAAACCTGCAAAATTGCGAATGGGTGATGGTAGCCTGACAGAAAACTTTGAAAAATGTTTACTAGGTTTAGCCGCCGGTGACAGCAAGTCATTTGCATTAGAGCCTGAAGATGCATTTGGTCAGCCAAATCCAGATAACATTTATTATGTGGATCGCAGTAAGTTTGGTGCAGATACCCCTGCTGAAGTAGGTAATATTATTGCCTTTACTCAGCCTGATGGCACTGAGTTACCCGGTCTTGTTCGTGAAGTTCAAGGTGAGTCGGTCACAATTGACTTTAATCACCCACTTGCAGGGCAGCGCTTAACCTTTGAAGTTGATATTTTAGAGGTAACAGGTTAATGGATATTTTATTAGCGAATCCACGTGGTTTTTGCGCTGGTGTCGACCGTGCAATTAGTATTGTGGAGCGCGCACTCGATATCTTTGAAAAGCCAATCTATGTGCGTCATGAAGTCGTTCACAATCGATATGTTGTTGATGGCTTAAAAAATCGCGGTGCAGTTTTTGTTGAAGAGCTAGATCAGGTTCCTGACGATAGTATTGTTATCTTCAGTGCGCATGGTGTTTCGCAAGCCGTTCGAAGTGAAGCAAAACGTCGCGACCTTAAAGTGTTCGATGCAACCTGCCCACTGGTAACAAAAGTACATATGGAAGTAACACGAGCCAGCCGTAAAGGTATTGAGTGTGTATTGATTGGTCACCATGGCCATCCTGAGGTTGAAGGTACTATGGGTCAGTACAACAACGAAGCGGGCGGTATTTACTTAGTAGAAACCCCTGAAGATGTTGCCGTTTTATCTGTTAAAAACCCTGAAAACCTTTTTTACTGTAGCCAGACCACGTTATCTGTTGATGATACGGCAGATGTGATTGATGCACTACGTACTAAGTTTCCGGCCATTGATGGCCCGCGCAAAGACGACATTTGTTATGCTACGCAAAACCGTCAAGATGCGGTTCGTGACTTAGCTGATAAAGTGGATGTACTGCTTGTAGTAGGGGCTAAAAATAGTTCTAACTCAAATCGTTTACGTGAGCTTGCTGACAAAATGGGCACCACTGCTTATTTAATTGATGATGCAAGTAATGTTGAAGCGGATTGGTTTAACAATGTAAATGCCGTAGGTGTGACTGCTGGGGCATCTGCGCCAGAAGTTTTAGTTCAACAGGTTATTACTCGTTTAAAAGAATTAGGTGGTAATCAAGTTGTTGAAAATCCTGGTGAAGAAGAGAACATAGTATTTGCCGTTCCTGTTGAGCTACGCTAATCTAAGCAAATAGTAGTCAACAGTTAAAAGAGGAGCCCATGAGCAAACAGCCAAATTCACACGGCTTGCTGATTGCGGCTCTTTTCCAATCCCGTGGTGTACTCGCCATACTTATCGTCAGTCAAGTTATTGCTGTTTTATTGGCGTTTTCACCGTTAAGTTTTGGTGATGTATGGTTGCGTCTGGCCATTTTTAGTTTCTTTTTGCACCTTATTTTCTTATCTAGTCTTTCTTGTCTTTATCTATCACGGTCTGTGCTTACTAAATTATCTCAGGCAGTACAGTTATCTATCTTAGTAATTGTTTTACTGATTTTTACATACTTGTATAGCTTTGCAGTACTTAACGTATTCGCAGATATCTTTGAAATGGTATCTAAGACGCACTTTATCGTGAGTAACCTACTGATAATCTTTTTGGTTACAGTGCTTTTTGTTCAATTTTTGCTGATGCATAATCAAAAGGAGCAGCAAACAAAAGCTCTGGCTAAAGCCAAATTAGATGCGCTTCAAGCCCGCATTCGTCCTCATTTCCTATTTAATAGTTTGAATACTGCTGCTGAGCTAACCCACTATGATGTGGTGGCGGCAGAACAAGCTATTCTTGCATTAGCTGCACTCTCTCAGGCTGCTATGAAAAGTGGTAAAGCTATTTTACTTACCGATGAAATAACACTATGTCAACAATATATAGCACTAGAGCGTTGGCGTTACGGAGAACGGCTAACAGTAAACTGGCAGTTACTTGATAAACTACCTGATATCGATATCCCATGTTTGACTCTCCAACCTCTTATTGAGAATGCAGTATTTTATGGGATCGAGACAGCAGAGCACGGTGAAATAAATGTCGAAATGCACCAGTCTGATAAAACATACACATTCATTATTACTAACCCAGTAGTGAAGAACATCATGAATGAAAGGTCGGGTAATGGTATGGCACTTGATAATATTCGTGAACGCTTATCACTGTTTTATCAACGAAAGGCAACAATAACAACCACTCATCGCGATGGAATATTTAGGGTAAAACTTGTATTACCAAGGCAGAAAACAGCATGATAAAAGTATTAATTGTTGATGATGAACCGCTAGCTCGAGCACGTATTTCACGATTATTGTCAGAGCATAGTAATTATACAGTGATTGGTGATGCCTGTAATGGCGAACAGGCAATTGAATATTGTAAACAGTTACAGCCTGATGTCGTGCTACTCGATATTAATATGCCCAAGCTTAATGGACTGGAGGTTGCTGCGACATTAAAACAATTAACTATACCACCTGCCATCGTATTTCTTACAGCTCACCCTGAGCACGCACTAGAGGCATTCCAACTCTGTGCTGATGGTTATTTAGTAAAACCAGTTTCTGAGTCTTCGCTTAATCAAACATTATCGCAACTTAGCAAGCTTAATCGAACTCAATTAAGTGACTCTGCTAAAAGCTACATAAGTTATCAGCTCGGTGGTGTATTGCGCAGAGTAAATATTGAGAATGTGATTTGTTGCATTGCGGAACAAAAATATACTCGTGTCGTATTTGAAGGGGGCGAAGCAATCATTGAACAGAGCCTTAAACAACTCGAGCGTACTTTCCCTTTACAATTATTGCGAATACATCGTAATACCCTTGTAAATAAGCAACATATTTATAGTTTAAACAGCCGACAGCCTGGTGGGCATACTTTAATTATGAACCAACTAGAAGAGCCTTTAACTGTTAGTCGTCGGGAATTAAAAGCGGTAAAAGCTGCATTGGGTAACTAGGAGCGAGAGTTTCACTGACCGTTCATCTAACATATTGACCGTTTATACATACACCTATTGCTATTCTTTTTAGGCTTCTTATGCTTAAGGTATGTCAATTTATTAGCCACGTTCATTATGAAAAATAACTCTCATCAACAGGGCTTTACCTTAATCGAGGTGCTCATTGCATTTATTATATTGAGCCTTGGTTTATTAGGTGCTATCGCGCTTCAAGCGAAAGCAAAGCAAGCAAGTTTTGATGCTATGCAGCGCTCGGCTGCAATTGCGTTAGGGAATGATATTATCCACCGCATGAGAGCAAATGATACGGCTACTTTTTCAGCGCTATATAGTGGGCAGTTTCATAGTCAAACAGCATTAGGTAAAGTCTCTAGCTGTTATCAGGCTACATGCTCTCCACAGCAAATCGCTGCACTTGATAAACAGCAATGGGTGCGAGCAATTCAGGCACGTGAAAACACCGGAGCTCTGGATGAAGCAAGGGTGTGCATTAAAGCCACTGCAGTCTCAGGGGGCCTTCCAAGTGAGTATAATATTGAAGTGATTGTTAGTTGGCGTGGTCGACAAGAGTTTAAAGCAAGCGCAGAAAACTTAAAAACCGGATGTGGTTCAGTAAATGACCGTCGTCGCCTTGTCGTTCTTGACAGCTATATTTATTTAAGGTCGTAAGATGAATAAGTATAAAGGTTTTACATTAATTGAAATGATGGTTGCCTTATTCATAGGTGGTATTGTTTTAGGTGGTGTAATGTTTACTTATGTAAGTATGAAAGCCACAACTAAAGACACGATGATGATTGGCGAGCTGCAAGAAACTGGCAGATTAGCCCTCAATATACTACAGCGGGATATTGAGCAAGTTGGTTTTTGGGGCACTTTTTACGAGGATTCCTTTTCTGCTGCTAATACGAAACTTAGTCTAGTTGCAAATCCAAGTCCTGACTGCTCTGCTGGTTTAAATAACGGTAGTTTCCCTGACCTAGCTTCTAGTACTAATTTTCGTTCAATTTATGCAGTGCAGGCTGCAGGCTCCTCCGCGCTGGGCTGTATTCGTGACGCTGCAGCAAATACGGATGTATTACAATTAAAGTTTTTAGAAGGATTTCAAAATGAGCCTAAGTACACAAGCAATAATTCTTATTATTTTGTTGCAGAGCAAGAATTTGCATTGTTTACTCGTGGACCTGTGAATGCAGCAACAATAAATGTCAACGCAACGGTGTGGCGCTACCGCCATAATGTTTATTATGTTTCTAAAGAAACTATTTATATCAATAAAAAACGTGTTGTTATTCCTGTTCTGAAACGAAAACGACTGACCCCAGGAAACGGTATGTATACAGAAACTGTTATGGAGGGAGTTGAAAATATGCGGTTTGTTTTTGGCTTAGACACCACTAATGATAGTCGAGTTGATACCTATAAAAGTATTAATCAAATGACGGCTACTGATTGGGAGAATAGGCGTGGAATTTTGACAGTACAAGTATTTTTACTTGCTAGATCTCTGATGCCAGATGGCGACTTACAAATTAAAAATCAAACCTATGAGTTAGGAGAAGGGGCTAGTGGTAGAACACTTACATTCAATGATAAATATCGACGCGCAATTTTTACAACAACCATTAGATTAAACAATGTAGGAGCAAATTTGTGGCGCATTTAAACCCTCCTAAAAAGCAACAGGGCATAGTATTGATCCTTGCTCTAATTATGGTTGTTGCAGTAACAGGGATTGCTGTAACTTTAATGAATAGCAGTAGTATTGATGCAAAAATAACAGCCGCGGTACAAGAGCGTGAAGTTGCTGAAAATGAAGTTATGGGTACAGTGCTGAAGGTGATTGCAAATCAAGCTGCTGCTGGAAGAAATAGTGCTTTTTTTAAAAAGCCTGAGCAAATACCTGAGGCTGGCTTCGATTTGGGCGCTATCGGTGACTCCACAAATAAAATGATTAATTTAAATAATGGCGAATTGGATTTGCCATGTCCTCGCAAGTACAACTTCACCTCTGGTGTGTCATGCAACATGGTCGAAGTTAATACCACAATTACCTATGGTAAAAAAAGTATTCATACATTAACTGTTAAAACGGGCGTTGCTCAAGAAATGGCAAGTTTAAACACGGGTGGCTAGAGAGGGAATTGTAATGAAGGTCGTTAACTTTAAATATGTATTTATATATGTTTGCACGCTTGGGTTTCTAACCGCAGCAAATGCAGATGATACTGAGCTTTATGTTAATTATGATAAAGATCTTGATGAAAAATCGCGTGTTATTTTTGTACTTGATACCTCTGGTAGCATGATGCAGTCTGCTAATACAGGTGTTAAATGTTTTCATCCAGTTGATGGTTACTGGATGGAATGCCCTGATAGCCGAATTGCAGCAGCTAAATCATCGCTCATAAAAGTAATCGATAATAACCCTGATATTGATTTTGGATTTATTCGTTTTTCTCCATTTGGAAATGGTGGTTTTATCAGAGCCAAATTGGGAACTGAGCATAGTAAATTGAAAGAACTCATTTCGGATAATGGTGCATTAGGAGCTACGCCTATTACAGAAACACTGTGGGAGACTTATCTATATTTGACAGGGCAAAATGTTGAGTTTGGTGCATTATTTCCGGCTGAGCTGCGTGATACCACTGCAGAAAAAGGTGGCAAATATATTTCTCCTTTAGATTCAACCTTCACAAAAAACGCCAGATGTAACAATGATGTTCATATTATGATGATAAGTGATGGCTCGCCTCAACATGATAATGAAAGCAATACTGCTATTGAGTCATTGCATCAACATTACTTCTCTGAGCCTGCAACAACATTTTTAGACGACTTTAATGGTCAGAGTTATTTAGCTCCGCTTGCAAAAATAATTCACGGTACAGACGATGTTGATATAGATTTGTACCCCAAAACGTCAAAGGTACATGACCGCGGTATTGTTAATACAATCGGATTTGGTAACGGCTTAACAGAGAGAGGGCAAAAAAACCTAGAAGAAACGGCCAAAGCGGGAGGCGGAAGCTATATTCTTGCTACGAATCCAGAAGAGTTATCAAAAGCTCTTGAGACTTCATTCGCAGCTTTAAGAAAGGAGGGTGGGGCTTTTTCTTCACCATCTATTGCATCGAACAATACTGATCAAACTCGTAGTCGGGATGCACTGTATAATACGATGTTTTACCCTAGCACAAGTGCTCGTTGGCGAGGTAATTTAAAAAAGCTTAAGGTATCTGGTGATAAGATAGTTGGTTTAGGTGGGGTTTCTGCTTTAGATGATAGCGGAAAAATTGCCCCTAATGTTCATACATTCTGGTCAGCTGACAGCGAAAAACCAGATGGCAATGATGTTAAACTTGGTGGGGTTAATGCTTATTTGGCTAAACAAGATAGCATACCATATGCTCAAGGCAGACGAGCAATATTATCAAACTTAAAGGATGAAATATTGCGTCATTTCAGTGGTTGGAATGCTATTACCTACTATGGAAGTGTTGATAAAGCAGCAGAAGCTTTTGGGGCCAAAGGCGCGACTAGACAAGAGATATACGATTTAGCATTTTGGTCACGTGGTGTAGATATTTATGATGAAGATAATGATGGCCTAACAACGGATACTCGTGAGGATGTCTTTGGTGATCCACTTCATTCAAAACCCGTCACTATTGATTATGGAAATAATGACGTACGTATCTTAATAGGTACGAATGCAGGCTATCTGCATATGTTTAAAGATCAAAATGATGTTTTAACTGAAACCTGGGCGTTTATTCCAAGAAGTTTATATAAAATTATCAAACCATTAAGAGACAATGATAAAAATACAAAGGTCTATGGTGTTGATGGACCTATTTCTATCTTCTTTGACGATAAAAACAAAAATGGTGTTGTAGATACACGAACAGATAGGGTTTGGGCATTTTTTGGCTTAAGACGTGGCGGAAATGAGTATTACGCTTTAGATATTACTAACCCTAATCGCCCACAAATAATGTGGGGTGGACCAATTGTCGGTGGCTCAGGTGATTTCAAAGAGTTGGCACAAAGCTGGTCAAAAGCACAAGTAACCTATATCAATTTAGCTGGATATAAAGATCGCCCTGTGCTTATCTTTGGAGCTGGCTATGATACTAATAAAGATAATAGTCGACGAACTAATGACTCTAAGGGGCGAGGAATTTACATTGTTGATGCTGAGACAGGTAAAAAAGTCTGGGCATTGACTCCTTCTGAAAATGGTTTTCAAGGTAAACACAGTATCGCATCTGATATTGCTCTTTTAGACTCTGATTACGACGGATATATAGATCGTTTGTATGCCACTGATACAGGTGGTGATGTTTGGCGAGTGGACATGCCTACGCAAAACTCACGGAACTGGACGCACTTTAAACTTGCTAGTCTTGGGGGCACTCGGGCTAACAATGACCGGCGCTTTTTTTATAAACCGACTATTGCGAGAAGTGTATATAGCAAAGTATCTGAAGTTGTTGTAAATGGTAAATCCACAGTAACTCGCGTTGATACTCCGTTTGATGCCGTATTAATTGGCAGCGGGAATAGAGCAAATCCGCTTTCATCAGCGGTGAATGATCAGTTATTTATGATCCGCGATATAAATACTGTGACTAAGTCTTTTACAGGGAGTAAAGTCCCGAACACTATCACACAATCAGATTTAATGAATGTAAGTTCAGATCCTTTTGCTAAGAAACTTGATAATGTTGATGGCTTTGTCAAGCTTGAGGTTGAATTAGCGCGCTTTAATGGTTGGTACTATAACTTGCCGCTTCAAGGTGAGAAATCATTAGCTGCGAGTACCGTTGTAGGAGGTGTTGCTTACTTTACAAGTTTTGCACCAGGCTCGACAACCAATGTTGTCGACCAGTGTAGTCTAGGTAGTGGTACTGGTGGTCTTTATGCTTTTCACCTACATTATGGAACCAAAGTATATGATGAACTTAAGTTCCAAACAGGGAATGATGTACCTGATACTCCGCAATTATTCTTTGGTGAATCGGATAAAGGTGAAAGTCAGTTTATGTTGATTGGTACCGGGATTGTTGGCCAAAAAGATCCGTTTGTTGCCAAAGGGGTATTGGGCCCTGGCTTACATACCGTAAATGGTAAAATTAAATTACTGAGTGATGAGGTTCTTGGATTTAAAGTTCAACAAACTTATATATATAAACAAGAGAAGTATGACCGAACTCAATAATAGTATATGCAATGTTTTTATCATATTATTTAGTCGCAGCTTTATACTTGTATAATGCAGCTGTAATAAGGGCACCAATTTTAAAGTGGTGTCCTTTTTATAATTGTAAGTCCATAAATTTCTATTAAAATTCAATGTATTACTTTGCTTCGTAGAAAGCAATCCCTTTCGCTTACCTTTCTTTTAAAGTTGGCTCTTTTTTATTATTTTTGTTAATAGTTAAAGCAATACACTGCAAAATATGTATTGAATTCAGTGAATAGCCAAAGCTCTAGTTATTTTTAGTGAAATTCTAAGAAAAAATGGTGCAAATAATTAATTTATTTGTAGCACTTATGTTTTAATTCAAAATAATTAGTTATAATTTAACTTGTATCAATTTTAAATTTATTTGCATTACGTCAGCTACAAGTATTTAGTCATCGTGTTGTTAGAAGGTAACTTACTCTTGGGCTTTCGAGATAACTTTTTTCAATTAGGTTATTGGTTTTGAACGTTGGTGTTTAGTGGGGGTTGTAATGAATATAGGAAAATTAATCAGCAAAATCTTGCTTGGTAGTGCTGTTATTTTCAGCTCAATGGCCCATGCTGAAGACATTGAACTGTACGTTAATCATAATGTAAAGCTCGATGAGAAACCCCGTGTTCTGATAGTTTTCGATACCTCAGGTAGTATGGCATTCTCAACAAGCTCAGGTTTTAACTGTGGTTTTTCGTATGGGCGATATATTCTTTGCCCTGATAGCCGGTTAGGTATCGCTCAAGATGCTATAACTAATTTAATTGATGGAAATGACGATATAGATTTTGGCTTAATGCGTTTTAATGGACTTGATGGGGGATATGTTCTTGCGGGTATCGGTTCTTCTAACTCTTTTCTAAAGCAAACGATTGCTACATTACCTGCTAATGGGGGGACGCCCTTAACCGAAACACTCTGGGAAGCTTATTTGTATATCACTGGGAAAAGCCTTTACTACGGTGCAAAGGTGGCTGAGGCGCTACGTGATAATTCAATTGAGAACAAAACAGTTTCAGGTCCATGGTGGAATCGTTACTATACCTATTCATACATCTCTCCCTTTGATAATACAGAAGAAGTTAAACGCTGTGACCATTCTGTAAATGTTATCTACATGACTGATGGCGATCCTAGCTCAGGTTCGGATAATGAACAAGATGGCACTATCAGTAATCTGTATCAATCATATTTTGGCCGCTATTTAGGCGACTCAGATCGTATCGCGGGTGTATACCTCCACAAGCTTGCGCAAATAATTCATGGCTCGGAAAATGTTAAAGTTGACTTATTTCCTTCGACTAGTGAGATCCATGAGACAGGCCGCGTTTATACTATCGGATTTGGTAGTGGTATGAGCGAAAACGGTAAGCGTTTACTGTCTGAGACAGCAAAGTTAGGGGGGGGGAAATACCTTCACGCAAATACTGCTGATCAGCTTTCTGATGCACTTAAAAATACGATAACTCAAATTAGGGAAGTGAACGATAGTTTTACCTCTCCTTCTGTTGCGAGTAACAATGTTGACCAAACACGTAGCAGAGAGTCGATTTATTATGCGATGTTTTATCCTAAAACAGGGGCTCGTTGGCGCGGAAATTTGAAAAAATTAAAAGTGTCTGGCGACAAAATCACTGATAAAGATGGAAAACCTGCTTTAAATGAAGATGGCCTAATTGATAAAAATGCGAAAACATTTTGGTTACCAAGTGGCGAAGGAGCAGATGGTAGCTCAGTAGAGCTCGGTGGGGTGAACGCATATTTGGCACTTCAAGATAGCGTTCCTTATGCACAGGGAAGGCGGGTTATATTATCAAATCTAAAAGGGAATGTACTACGTCATTTTTCTGGTTGGAATGCAATAGATTACTACGGTAGTGTTGAAAAGGCAGCTGAAGCATTCGGTGTTAGTGGGGCAACCAGACAAGAGTTGTATGATCTTGCTTTCTGGTCGCGTGGTGTAGATGTAGATGATGAAGATAAAGATGGATCTACCAGTGATTCGCGTAATGACATATTCGGTGATCCATTGCATTCAAAACCTGTAACGATTGATTACGGTAATGATGATATCCGAATTTTAATTGGCACTAATGCTGGGTACTTGCATATGTTCCAAGATAAAAATGATGTATTAAGCGAAAGTTGGGCATTTATACCTAGAAGTCTATATAAAATTATTAAGCCGCTACGTGATAATCAAGCAGACACAAAAGTCTATGGTGTAGACGGACCTATCTCTGTTTTCTTTGATGATAAAAATGGAGACGGTGTTGTTAATGATAGTGATCGTGTTTGGGCATTCTTTGGTTTAAGACGAGGCGGTAATTATTATTATGGCCTTGATATTACAAATCCTAATTCTCCTAAATTATTGTGGGATGAGCCTATCAAAGGGGGAACTGGTGACTTTTTAGAGCTTGGTCAAACCTGGTCAAAGCCAATCGTAACCTACATTAATTTAGCAGGTTATGAGGACCGCCCTGTATTAGTTTTTGGGGGCGGATATGACACAAATAAAGATAATGTTTCGCGCTCCAATGATAGTAAAGGGCGGGGTATATTTATTGTTGATGCGCAAACAGGTAAGAAAATTTGGGCTCTGACTCCAACTGAAAATGGCTTTTTAGGAAAGCACAGCATTGCTTCTGATATTAGCATTCTTGATTCAGATTATGATGGCTATGTAGATAGATTGTATGCAGCGGATACAGGTGGAGATATATGGCGTGTTGATATGCCCTCAAATAACCCTAATGATTCACAAAAACCATGGACGCATTTTAAATTAGCGAGCCTAGGTGGTGCTTTGTCTACTCAAGATCGTCGTTTTTTCTATAAACCAATGATTGCTCGTACAATGTTCAGCAAAGTATCAGAAACCACTTTTGAAGGGAAAACGATTAAAACGCGAATTGATACGCCATTTGACGCAGTATTAATTGGTAGCGGAAACCGCGCTAAGCCTCTTTCTTCGACAGCCAACGATCAACTTTTTATGATCCGTGATATTAATACCGTGACAAAATCATTTAAAGGTGCTGATGTACCTGACGTGATCACTCAAGCAGACTTAATGAATGTAGATTCGGATCCTTTTGGCAAAGCTATTGACGATGTCGAAAAATTCACAGAACTAGAAGTAACGCTCGGGGAGTTTAAAGGTTGGTACTATAACTTGCCGGCTTCGGGAGAAAAGTCACTAGCTGCAAGTACGGTTATTGGTGGTGTAGCTTATTTTACTAGCTTTTCTCCTGCGACAGCCACTGCAAATCAATGTTCACTGACTGGTGGGTCTGGCGGTCTTTATGCTTTTCATTTACATTATGGCACCAAAGTCTATGACAGTTTAAAATTCACAACTTCGAACGATGTTCCAGACACGCCTCAACTTTATTTTGGCGTTGGTGATAGTTGTGTCGATGGAAATAGCGATGGTTTTTGTGATGACAATACTAGCGAAAAAGTGAGAGAACAAAGCCAGTTTTTATCGATTGGACCTGGAGTTAAGGGCGCTCAAAACCCATTCAAAGTACAAGAAATCTTAGGCCCTGGGTTAACAATTGAAAACGGTAAAATAAAACTTGTTAGTGATAAAGTGCCAATTGGTTTTGGTTTTAAAACCCAACAGATGTATATTTATAAACAAGAAAAACGTGATCTAACTTACTAGTAAAAATTAATTAATTTGATTATTCGCTGCAGTGCTAAAGTTTGATTATGGTTTTATTGCTACATTTTTTTACCTTTTAGAAAGGTATAAAAATAAAGTTAATTGCAATCATAAAAAACTGAACCTATTATAATCAAATGTATAGCGAGTCTTTGAGAAATATTTGATGGGTATAAAATATATAAGATCAAGAAAGAAAAATAAGCAGTTAGGTTTTACCTTAATTGAACTAATGATTACGGTTGCTATTTTAGGAATTATAGCAAGTATTGCGCTACCTAATTATTTCGAATATGTTAAGCGTGCAGCAAGAAGTGAAGCTGTTACTGCTTTATTAGATATAGCAAATAAGCAGGAGCAATACTTTGCGGATAATCGTCAATACGCTACCACATTTGATCAACTTGGCTTAAACGATACCACGGAAAATGGTTATTACCGGTTAAGGCTGGAAGTTAATAACACTGTCGGCCGCGCAGTTTTCTATGCATCAGCTATTGCAATTGCAGGCCCCCCTGCCAAAGATACTGAATGTACAAGATTAATAATAGACGACCGTGGTATTCAGCGTCATGGAGGCTCTGCAGCGTCTACTGATGTTTGCTGGGGTCGCTAATTAGCTTATTGCTGACATTTATCAGTATCTATTACTTTCACCCTGCCAACATTATTTACCGATATAGCAAGCCCACTTAGGCTTGCTTCTTTGTATTCAGGACAATAAACAAAAGTCCCATTATTGAGTCCCATCAGTCTTCCATTAGGTAAAAAGGTTAGTGCATTGCGTTTGTTATAAGTGAGCATATCAAGCTTATTGATTGCCTCAAACTGTACTATTTTAGTGTCATTACTATCAAACACGCCAATCTGTCCATGATCGATAAAGACAGTGAGTTTTTTATGCCAGAATTGATAGTTACACTGGTTATTGTGTAATGCACAAAACGTGACATACGCATTGTTTGCTTGTGCATTTAAGCGGCTAATAGCGACTGCGCGTTTAATAAGATGTATTTGATTATCTAGACGGTTTTGCGCTAAGAAAGGTTTTAAATCGAACAATGCAAGGTTTAAAAGTATCGAAATGATCGATACCACTATTAAAACCTCAATGAGTGTTGCGCCAAGTACTCGACGATAAAAGAGATGTGTCTTCATCCTTGAAGACTCCCTATTGATATATTTTATTTAAATATAGATGTACCTAAAATCATGTCAAGTGTTTATTTAATTACATTTGAGGTTTGTATCACCAAGATAAAACGCACTACCTGATTTGTTTATTAGAAGGGCTTTATTATTGTCATTATTATTAGGATTTGGACAGTATACAAAAGTTCCCACTTGAGTAAGTATACTACCACTGGTATCGAAAATAATTTGTTCGCCACCATTATAAGTGATCACATCCTTATTGCTAGGCGGAGGAAGCATCCTGTAGACCTCGTCACCATAATAAGGTTCGTACCATTGAATTACATTACGTGGAAATCTTTCTTTATCGTTACTAAACATAAAGATAACTTGTTCTTGTGCGTTATTTTTTGACAGAGGGTGGCAGATACTCACTTGGTCCCTTTTTATGCGGCTTTCCCAGCCCTTACATACAGTTACTTGGGTATCTGTACTAACAGCTTTAGCCCGGGCAAAACTAATTATCCGCTGCAAGTCGAGTAAGTAATTTTCTGCTCTATTTCTTTCTAATGTATCTGAGCTGTCCCATAACGCAATTGTGGCAACAATGCCGACAATCGCAACTGCTATCATTAATTCTAAAAGCGTGAAGCCTTTATGTTTCCTGTTGTTTTTCATTGCTTGTACCTCACTTACAAGTAGTTTAATAATAATATCACGCTTTGTTTATAGTGCACCTATTTGTTCAGTTTGTTTGCTATGCTGACATGGATTGTCTAAAATCGAGGCAAATATGTTTTAAACTAACTGGTTACTATGAAAAAAATAGAAGCAATTATAAAACCCTTTAAGCTTGATGATGTTCGTGAAGCGTTGTCAGATGTGGGTATCACAGGAATGACGGTTAGCGAAGTTAAGGGCTTTGGCCGTCAAAAGGGGCACACTGAGCTTTACCGCGGTGCTGAGTACATGGTTGATTTTTTACCGAAAGTTAAACTTGATATTGTACTTAGCGATGAAGATGTTGATAGAGCGATTGAAGTGATCGTTAAAACATCGCAAACAGGTAAAATTGGCGATGGTAAAATCTTTGTCACTGATGTGGAACGTGTAGTACGTATTCGTACCGCCGAAGAAGATGAAGATGCGATTTAATCAGTATACCCAAGCCACCTCAAGATGCAGAATTCAGCGATTCACAGGTGCTTAATATCAAGGCGTTACTTTGCAAGAATGGTAGTCCCTTTTAAGAAGTAACAACGATGAGAGTAAGTGCCTGTGAGCGCCCAAAGGGTTGGTTTAAAAGCGATTTATACTGCGTTATTGATTTTAACAATAGAACCACTATTACTTGCAATCAATGCCTTGCCTAAATCGCTTTTAATTCCAACTGAAACTCGCACCTTGAGGTGGTTTGGGTATATTCGATCGCAAACATTAAAAAAGGCGCCTATGGCGCCTTTTTTAATGTAAATGTGATGAATTAACGTTTATTCGCTTCACGCGTTGCTTTAGCGTGCGCGCTTAGCTCAGGTAAGCCGAGTTTGTCGTAACTTTTTTCCATGATTTCTAAAGCTTGATCTAAGTAGCTGCTTTGTGAGTAATGCTCAACTACATATTTGCCACGGTTAGCGGCAGCAAGATATGCTTCGCGTTCATAGTAATATTCAGCCACTTTTAACTCGTAGCGCGCCATTTTGTTGAGAAGCCACACTAAGCGTTTTTTTGCTTCTGGCGCATAAGCGCTATTGGGATAGCGTTTTAATAATGTTGATAAGTCAGTGAAAGCAACACGGGTACGATTTGCATCTCTATCCGCACGGTCTACGCCAAAATACTCTTGGAAAGCATTTTGGTCTGCTTTAATGTTCACTAAGCCACGCATGTAGTACATGTAATCTAAATCTTTGTGGTTTGGGTTCAAGCGAATAAAGCGGTCAATAGTTGCAAGTGCTTGTTCAGTATTACCTGCTTGATAGTGAGCATACACTAGGTCCATTTGTACTTGCTTTGATAGCGGACCAAAAGGATAGCGAGAGTCAATAGCACTCAACAACTCAATTGCTCGAGCGTATAAGCCTGAATCTAATGTTTGTTTCGCATCTTCATATAAAGCTTGCGCAGATTTATTAGGAACGCGTTGGATATCTTCTTGATCTGGTGCTGACGAGCAAGCCCCTAAACCAAGTACTGTAACTGAAAAAACAATGGCGAACGCACGTTTCCCTATTTTATTTATCATTTTATTTATTACCTTCGATGTCTTCGGCTAGGCCAACAGAGGAAAACCGAGTAAACTATACGTATTATACAATGCTTAATAAAGCGATTCTAACCCAGTCGAGCACAGCTTGCACTGGTAAATTGGGTAAAGTTACTAATGTCAGAGCAAATTTCTCTCCAAGCCGAGGTTCCAATAGACCTTGGCGGTAAACGTCTAGACCAAGTATTGGCGCAATTGTTCCCTGATTATTCGCGTTCACGGATAAAAACATGGATTTTGGATGACAAAATCACGGTAAACGGCGAAATATTGAACACGCCTCGCGAAAAATTACTCGGTGGCGAAATGGTCAGTGTAGAAACAACCATTGAGGCTCCTCGAGAATATAAGGCACAAAATATCAAATTAAACATCGTTTATGAAGACGATGATATATTAGTTATCAATAAACCGATGGGGCTAGTTGTTCACCCTGGTGCAGGTAACCCTGATGGTACTGTTTTAAATGCTTTACTTCATCATTACCCAGACATTATCAATGTGCCACGTGCCGGTATTGTTCATCGTCTAGATAAAGACACCACAGGTTTAATGGTGGTTGCTAAAACTATTCCCGCGCAAACACATTTAGTGACGGCATTGCAAAAGCGCGAAAACTTCACCCGTGAATACGAAGCAATTTGTAATGGCACTATGACTGCAGGTGGTATGGTTGAAAAACCAATTGGCCGTCATGCAACAAAGCGTACTCATATGGCTGTTCATGAAATGGGCAAACCAGCGATAACGCACTACCGTGTTGCAGAAAAATTCCGTGCTCACACGCGCTTACGTTTACGCTTAGAAACAGGTCGAACTCACCAAATTCGTGTGCACATGGCTTATTTGAATCACCCATTAGTTGGCGATCAACTTTATGGTGGTCGCCCGCGTCCGCCTAAGGGCGCAACACCTGAACTGTTCCAAATGTTACGCGACTTTAAACGCCAAGCATTACATGCAGTTAAGCTTTCTATCGCGCATCCAATAACGGGTGAGTTAATGACATGGCAAGCGCCAATTCCAGATGATATGGCAGCGATGACAGAAGCTCTTCGTGCTGATACTAAAGCAAACCCAAATATCGAGTTTTAAGCATTATGATCACACCAGCATGGACAGCCCCAAAAACTGTTAGCGCACTGAGTACCACCCGACAGGGCGGTGTATCCGTTGCACCCTTTGATAGTTTTAATATGGGTTTACATGTTGGTGATGATGAGCAAGCCGTACTTGCAAATCGCGCGTTACTTACAAATCAGCTGCCAAACCCTGCTGTGTGGTTGAACCAAACACATAGCAGCGAAGTGGAGGTGATTGATGAAAGGTCTGAGCTAAGTGAGTTGCGCTCTGCTGACGCACTTTATACTCGTTTAGTAAAACAACCGCTTGCGATAATGACCGCAGATTGCTTACCCGTACTATTTTGCTCGGCTTCGGGTAATGAAGTTGCTGCAGCACACGGCGGATGGCGAGGCTTAGCTCAGGGCATTTTAGCTAACACAGTGGCACATTTTAAAGCAAAACCAAGCGAGATAATTGTTTGGCTTGGCCCTGCTATTGGCCCATCACAATTTGAAGTGGGCCCAGAAGTAAAAGAATGCTTTTGTGAATTGAATCCTGAGCATCAAAGCGCATTTAAAGTTAAGGGCAATAAGTATTTAGCGGATATTTACCTGCTCGCACGTCAACAATTAACACAATTAGGTGTAATAGACGTTTACGGTGGTGAGCATTGTACCGTCACTGATAAATCACAGTTTTTCTCTTATCGCCGCGACGGGCAAACTGGCCGCATGGCTAGCTTGATCTGGCGCAATTAATACGCCTTTTTTGCGATTAAATTTTCTTCTTTACTTGAACAAATCACTAAGCATACCCATTAATTAAGCAATTAGATTTTTTAATAGGTAAACCCTTATGCGTTTAGATAGATTTACAAGTAAATTTCAATCTGCGCTTTCAGATGCGCAGTCATTAGCACTTGGGCGCGATCATCAATTTATTGAGCCTGTGCATTTAATGTATTCATTGCTTCAGCAAAATGGTTCAAGTGTGCGTGCACTACTTGCGCAAGCAGGTGTGAGTGCTGATGAGTTAAACACCAAGTTATCCCAAGAAATTGAGAAGCTGTTTAAAGTTGAAGGTATTGGTGGTGATGTTCAGCTGTCAAATAACCTGATTTCGTTAATCAACTTGTGTGATAAATATGCCCAAAAGCGCAAAGATAAATTCATTTCGAGTGAGTTATTTGTCCTTGCTGCGTGTGACGATAAAGGTCCACTTGGGGATATTTTCAAAGCACTGAATATTACTTCTAGCAAAATTGAAGCCGCAATCGAAGCTATTCGTGGTGGCCAAAAAGTTGATGATCCCAATGCTGAAGAAACCCGTCAGGCATTAAAAAAGTTCACCATCGATTTAACTGAGCGAGCAGAGCAAGGCAAGCTTGACCCTGTTATTGGCCGTGATGACGAAATTCGTCGCACTATTCAAGTATTACAACGCCGTACTAAAAATAATCCGGTGTTAATTGGTGAGCCGGGTGTAGGTAAAACGGCGATTGCTGAAGGTCTTGCGCAGCGAATTATCAATGGTGAAGTACCTGAGGGCTTAAAAAACAAGCGAGTATTATCGCTCGATTTAGGTGCGTTGGTTGCCGGTGCTAAATACCGTGGTGAATTTGAAGAGCGTTTAAAATCAGTATTGAACGAACTTGCCAAAGAAGAAGGCCAAGTCATCCTCTTTATCGATGAAATCCATACTATGGTAGGCGCTGGTAAAACAGATGGCGCTATGGATGCGGGTAACATGTTAAAGCCTGCACTTGCCCGTGGTGAGTTACATTGCGTGGGTGCCACAACACTTGATGAGTATCGTCAATACATCGAAAAAGATGCTGCACTTGAACGCCGCTTCCAAAAAGTATTTGTTGATGAACCGTCGGTTGAAGACACCATCGCAATTTTACGTGGTTTAAAAGAGCGATATGAGCTGCACCATTCAGTTGATATTACCGATCCCGCTATCGTTGCTGCGGCGCAGCTATCACATCGTTACATCAGCGATCGCCAATTACCAGATAAGGCGATTGATTTAATTGATGAAGCGGGTTCTTCAATTCGTTTGCAAATTGACTCAAAACCAGAGTCTTTAGACAAGCTTGAGCGTCGTATTATTCAGTTAAAACTGGAAGATAACGCGCTGGCGAAAGAAAAAGATGAAGCGAGCCAAAAACGCCGCACCGAAATGCAAGAGTTGATCACTGAACTTGAAGCTCAATACCGTGAATTAGACGAAGTGTGGAATGCTGAGAAGGCCTCATTGCAAGGCACGCAAGTAATCAAAGCTGAGCTTGAACAGGCGCGTCTAGATTTAGAAGTGGCACGTCGTGCCAGCGACTTACAACGCATGTCTGAGCTGCAATATGGTCGTATCCCTGAGCTTGAGCGCAAACTAGACCTTGCTTCACAAGCCGAAATGCAAGAAATGAGTTTGCTTAAAAATCAGGTCGGTGAGGATGAAATTGCGGAAATTTTATCGCGTTGGACAGGCATTCCAGTATCGAAAATGCTGCAAGGTGAGCGCGAAAAGCTACTGCAAATGGAAGATCAATTACACCACAAAGTGATTGGTCAAGATGAGGCTGTTGTGGCTGTTGCTAATGCAATACGTCGCTCTCGCGCAGGACTTGCTGATCCAAATCGCCCAATCGGTTCATTCTTATTCTTAGGTCCAACAGGGGTGGGTAAAACAGAGCTGACTAAAGCTCTTGCTAGCTTTATGTTTGACACCGAAGATGCCATGGTGCGCATTGATATGTCGGAGTTTATGGAAAAGCACTCGGTTGCACGTTTAGTGGGTGCGCCTCCTGGTTATGTCGGCTACGAAGAGGGTGGCTATTTAACTGAAGCTGTACGCCGTCGTCCGTATTCAGTTATTTTATTGGATGAGGTCGAAAAAGCGCACCCAGATGTATTTAACATTTTGCTGCAAGTCCTTGATGATGGTCGCTTAACGGATGGTCAGGGTC
The DNA here is from genome assembly GCF_004792295.1 of Pseudoalteromonas sp. MEBiC 03607. Lineage (NCBI taxonomy): Bacteria > Pseudomonadati > Pseudomonadota > Gammaproteobacteria > Alteromonadales > Pseudoalteromonadaceae > Pseudoalteromonas > Pseudoalteromonas sp. MEBiC 03607. Next base: position 2,961,188 of record NZ_SRRY01000001.1, on the reverse strand, counting down.
GTACCGTTGATTTTAAAAATACGGTGATCATTATGACCTCTAACTTAGGCTCAGATATTATTCAAGAGCAAGCCGGTTCAAATGATTATGCGACGTTAAAAGAAAAAGTAATGGGCGTATTGGTGAGTCAGTTCCGTCCTGAGTTTATTAACCGAATCGACGAAACTGTGGTATTCCACCCGCTTGCTAATGAGCATATTAAAGAAATCGCCGATATTCAATTAAGCAAGCTACGCGAGCGCTTAACAGAAAAAGGCTACATTCTTGAAGTAACGGATGCAGCATTAGATCGTATCGCTGAAAGTGGCTTTGATCCTGTTTATGGTGCAAGACCGCTAAAACGTGCTATTCAACACACCATTGAAAACCCATTAGCACAGCGCTTGTTAGGGGGCGATTATCAACCTGGTGCCATTATTGATATTGACGCCGATGAAAATGGCCTTGTTTTCTCAAGTCGTTAATATGCTTTAAAAGCAAAAAGCCGCATTAATACAATGCGGCTTTTTTGTATTAACTAAGTTTAAACCTTAAACGTTAACAGCATATCATTTACTTTGCGTGAACCTTCAACCAGCCCTGCAGCGTCTTTAGCGACGTTGTAGCTAAGTTTTAAGTTTTCCTCACTGTGTTCTTTGATGCTGTCGACATTTTCGCGAATATCAGCGCTCACAACTTGTTGCTCTTCAGCTGCTGTCGAAATTTCTGCAGCAAGACCTGAAATTTCATTTATTTGCGCAAAAATACTCGCTAACTCAGTTTTAGTATGGGCCGTTGTATTAACACAACTATCAGCTTGCGTTTTAGTTGACTGCATTACTTTCGACCAGCTAAACAAGGTATCTTGAATTTCTTTTATTGAGCTGTGAATTTGTGATGTAGCATTTTGAGTGCGTGATGAAAGCGCACGTACCTCATCAGCTACAACCGCAAAACCACGACCATGTTCACCGGCGCGAGCTGCTTCAATTGCTGCGTTGAGCGCTAATAAATTTGTTTGTTCAGCAATACCTTCAATCTCACTCATTACTTGGCCAATTTTGTCTGCTTCGCTGGCAAGAGAGTTAGCGGTGCTCGCTGCTTGCTCAACTTGGTTAGCCAGATCAGACACCATAGAGCTATTTTCTTCAATGTGAAGTTTTATATCATTACAGCTTTGGTACGTTGTATTGACTTTCTCAGCAGTGTGGTGAGTGTTTGCAGATATTTCACCAATAGTTGTACTCATCTGACTCATCGCAGCGGCAATATCACTTAAACGATGACCCTGTGCAGCAATTCCTTGCTCTGTTAGCGATGATTGCTTATCTAGGTTGGTGGCAATATCTTTAAATGAGTAAGTAGAGTCTTTAACACGGCCAAGTACGGTACGTAGCTTAGCAAATAACATTTGCTGATTATAAGTCGCAATACTAAATGGGTGGGAGCCCGAATACACATAACGAGATACCGAGTCAAACTCAGCACGCTGCTGTTTTAAATGGCTAGGCGTTACAATGAGTTCGTCATAATTGAGTGCAAAAAGTGCTGCAATGAGGGCAGCTGCAGCTAAGGCAACAATCCATGACGTAGTAAGCGCTAAAGCAACAATGCCAGCAACTAATAATACCGTAGAAAATGTTTGTCTTAGCGAAATATTTTCACGAAATGACGCGACAGACTTGCCGTTATTAATTTTAGTGTAAAGCGCCATTGCACGAGTTTTTAACTGTTCAGATGGTTTTGTTCGCACTGACTGATAGCCAACGAGCTGACCGTGTTCGTATATAGGTGTAACAAACGCATCAACCCAATAGTAGCGACCATCTTTACAGAGGTTTTTTACCATGCCACGCCATGAATGGCCTTGCTTTAGTTTTTCCCACATCTCTTTAAATGCCGCTTTTGGCATATCAGGGTGGCGTACTATATTGTGGTTTTTCCCGAGTAACTCCTCTTCGGTATAACCAGCAATGGTACAAAATTCCTTATTTACGTATGTGATGATGCCGCGTAAATCTGTTGTAGAGACAAGCTCTTGATGTTCGGAGTATGTCACTTCTTGATTGATTATTTCTTGCCCACGACGCATATGAGTCCTTGAAATGTACTTTTTTATGGTGTGCGGATTATAGTCTCAGAAAAATGTAAGGGAAGGGGGAACATATTGATAACTGTTAAAGTTTTAAAAATTTCACCTTTCCCTTGATCTAAAACAATATCTTGCGAGAATTATTGTGTTTAGCCTCACCTTTTCATATTAGGCAAAAGGTCTAATGTTCACAAGTTAGTGATAAAAATTATACAGATGAATAGATTTAGCATTAATTAAGTGCCACTAAAGCAATTGTATAATGCTATTCACAATGGCAAGATTGTGCTTCAAGTGGTGAGGTGGTAATTGAATGTTATTTTTCGCACTTGAGTAATTATTTTTTGCCCCCATACCCTTAGGATTACAGCCACGCGGCTCGAGGAAGCATTTTTGATAAAACATGATTTAAATAAAACGCTAGAAGCGTTAACGGCACAATTTCCTAACGCAATTAATGGGATTAAACGTGGTATCGAGCGAGAAGCATTAAGGATCAAACCAAATGGTGTTATCTCAGGGCAAGGTCATCCACAAGGCGTTGGTAGCGCTTTAACCAATGATCATGTCACCACTGACTTTTCAGAATCGTTATTAGAATTTATTACTCCAGTGAGCACCTCAGCCGAGGAAACCCTAGCTCAACTTAAAGACTTACAAAAGTTCACCTTATCTCAAATGGGTGACGAACTCCTGTGGCCGATTAGTATGCCATGCTTTATTGAGCACCAAGATGATATCGTACTAGCTCAGTTTGGTGATTCAAATATCGGCCGTATGAAAACTCTTTACCGAGAAGGGTTGAAAAATCGCTATGGTAGTATGATGCAAGCGATTGCGGGTGTTCATTTCAATATTTCCTTTCCTGAAAGCTTATGGCAAAGCCTGTATAGTTTAAACGGCAGCCAAGGCACACTTGCAGATTCAATTTCGAATGGTTACTTAGGGCTCATTCGCAACTTTAAGCGCGAGTTATGGTTAATTAGTTTCTTATTTGGCGCTTCGCCTGCGTTGTGTAATTCTTTCTTGCAGGGTCGTCAAACAGACTTACCGTTTAAGAAACTAGGTAAAGGCACACTTTATTTAGAAGTCGGTACGGCACTGCGATTAGGCAACCTTGGTTATACTAATAGCGCACAATCGTCTTTACGAGTTATGTACAATTCATTAGAAGAATATGTAGCAGGTTTAAAAGAAGCGATTCATACGCCATCAGACCTATATGGCCACCTTGATGACTACCGTAGTGAGCAGCCAAAACAACTGAACAAAAATATTCTACAAATTGAAAATGAATTTTACTCACCGATACGTCCTAAGCGTAATGCTGCCTCAGGAGAAACACCTACTGATGCCTTATTACGAGGTGGGATCGAGTATATAGAAGTACGCGCGCTAGATGTTAACCCATTCAGTGAAACCGGTATTGATTTACAGCAAATTCGCTTTTTAGACGTATTTTTGACCTATTGTTTATTGTCTGAGTCTCCAGAAATGGATTGGCAGGAACAAAAGTTAAGTACAGCTAATCTTGATGCGGTTGTAAATGAAGGCCGAGCCCCTGAGCTTACGTTGAATAAGCAAGGTGAAAAGGTTCTGCTTGTTGACTGGGCTGAATCTATATTTACTAATCTAGCTGCTGTGGCTAACTATATGGATAACGCATATGGTGTGAGCTATTACAGCGAAACAATCGCAGAGCTTGCAAGTTGGGTCAGAAACCCTAATAAAACTTTCTCTGGTCGGTATGTCAGCGCACTTGCAAAAGAAAATCAAGATAATGGTCTTTTTGCCTTAACACTTGCGCAAAAATATAAGCAAAACCATGTCGAGGCTGATTATCAATTTTATGATCATGCATTTTTGACTAAACAGGCATCTGATTCAGTGCTTAAAGAGCGAGAAGTAAAAGCAGCTGACAAGCTATCTTTTACTGCGTTTTTAGATGATTATTTTGCTAAAGCTTAGTAAGGTGAGTACATAAAAAAACGCAGCCTAGGGAGGCTGCGTCAAAGATTCTTCAGGGATGAAACAATGCTATACTGCTGCATTCATAAGTTCAGACTGACCTGATGAGAAAAAGTTCAGCGAGATACATAAAAAAATGAAAAAAAGTTTAATTATTTTATCGCTGGCCGCTTTAATGGCGGGTTGCGCAACGGCTCCTCCAGAGCAACCTCATGATATTTGTAAGATTTTTGAGGAAAAGCCTGACTGGTACTACGATGCGCGTGATGCGCAAGAAAAGTGGGGCTCACCTAAACACGTACTCATGAGTATGATGTATCAAGAAAGCTCATTTCGTCATGATGCAGCGCCACCTATGGAATATTTCTTATGGGTCATTCCTATTGGCCGAGCCAGTTCAGCGTATGGATACTCGCAAGCAAAAACGCCAACTTGGTCAGATTACATTCGCGAAACTGGGAATAGTGGGGCAGACAGAGACGATTTTGATGATGCGATAGACTTTATGGCTTGGTTTGTTTATAAAACTCATAAAGTAAACGGAATATCAAAATGGGACGCCTACGCGCAGTACTTGAATTACCATGAAGGGTGGGGCGGCTATAAACGCGGTACTTATAAAAGTAAAAAGTGGTTGATGAGTGTTGCCAATAAAGTAAAACACCGAGCTAGCCGGTATGGCGCACAACTTAAAAAGTGCGAAGCTGATCTAGATAAAAACTGGTTTGAACGCTTATTTAGTTAAGGTTTTCATATTAAAAAGCCCGCATTAATATGCGGGCTTTTTAATGGTTATTTACCAGGGAACTGGTGTATATGCACATCGCGTTGTGGGAACGGAATGGTAATATCTTCAGCATCAAATGCTATTTTCACACGTTCGTATAAACCAAAATAGACCGGCCAATAATTATCTGTTTCAACCCAAGCCCAAACGAGCATACCAATATGGCTCTCACCATGTTGACTGACATGTACAACCGGCTTTTTCTCTTCGATATTTTTCAAAACTAGATCATAGTCATTTAATACCTTCATTAACACATCACGGGCTTTATGTACGTCATCGCCGTAGCTGATACCAAATTCAATCGCAACCCGGTGTAATGGCTCTGAGAACTTATTCTTAACGCAACCATTTGAAAGAGTGCCATTAGGAATAATAATTTTTTCATTATCATAGGTCAGTAAAACGGTAACAAAAATTTGAATTTCAACTACTGTGCCCATATAGCCTTGGGCTTCAATAACATCACCCACTTTAAAAGGCTTAAAGAACAGGATAAGCACACCACCTGCAAAGTTAGCAAGACTGCCTTGTAAGGCCATACCAACGGCCAAACCGGCTGCACCAAGCATTGCAATAAATGAAGTCGTTTCAATTCCTATCATTGACGCAACTGAAATTAGCAGAAGTACTTTTAAAATGACCGAAATAAATGACACCAAAAAGTGTGTAAGTCCCACTTCAAACTTAACCTTGGTCATTGATTTTTCAGCCATATTTGAGATACGACCGATAAGCCACCACCCAACTATTAAAACAACAATAGCGAGAATGAATTTAGGTCCATAGAGTAGCAGTAGCTCAATTGCTTGATTATAAATGTTTTCGATCGATATTTCGTCCATGATTGCTCCTTATTAAATGCGGCAGTTAAATAGCTACTAATAGTAGCCGAAACACTAGCGGTTTGCGGGAGCGTACGTTGTAAATATGAAACTTCAGAAAGGAAATAAGAATTTAGATACAAAAAAGGAGTGGATGACCACTCCTTTTTGTTGAAAATTAATGATGATTAAGTAGTGCGCTTACTTGGCAGTACTTTAACAAGTTTAACCATGTTTTCTTTAACTTCGAGAACTTCGATTGGATAGCCAGCAATACGCAAACTGAGGTTTGAGTCTGGGATATCTTCTAAATATTCAACTATTAAACCACTTAGGGTCTTCGGGCCATCAATTGGTAGCTCCCAACCCATTTCTTTATTTAAATCGCGAATATTAGCACCGCCATCTACAAGTACTGAGCCATCATCTTGCTCGGTGACTTCCTCACTTGGTGTACGCGTTTGCGTTGTTGTGAAATCACCCACTACTTCTTCTAAGATATCTTCAAGTGTTACTAAGCCTTGAATATCGCCATATTCATCAACCACTAAACCAATACGCTCTTTCGATTGCTGGAACTTAAGTAGTTGCGTGTTTAGTGACGTGCCTTCAGGAATGAAGTAAATTTCACGAACTGCACGTAACAATGACGGTTTATCAAATTGTTCTTTAGTTAATAGGCGCAGTGCATCACGTGAGTGAATAAAGCCAACTGCATCATCAATTTGGTCACGATATAACAGTACGCGGGTGTGCTGTGCATGAGTAAGCTGGCGGCTGATAAGTTTCCAATCGTCATTAATATCAATCGCAACGATTTCGTTGCGTGGGATCATGATATCTTCAACCGTAACTTGTTCTAAATCTAAAATTGAAGTTAGCATGCTTTGGTGGCGGGCAGGTAAAAGAGCACCTGATTCGTTCACCACGGTTTTTAACTCTTCTTTACTTAGGCTATGTTCTTCAATTTGTGCTGTGGTAATACCAAACAAACGCAACATGCCGTTGGTCATCCAGTTAACGATAACCACAAATGGGAAAAGTATTTTTAACAGCCCTTTGAGCACGATTGAGCTTGGAAAAGCGACTTTCTCTGGATAAAGCGCGGCAAGTGTCTTTGGTGTTACTTCGGCAAAGATTAAAACAACCAGCGTTAGCGCGCCGGTAGCAATTGCGATACCAAGATCACCATACAGGCGAATACCAATGATTGTTGCAACCTGTGCTGCGGCAATATTAACTAAGTTGTTACCAATCAAGATCAGACCAATAAGTCTGTCAGGGCGACTTAACAGTTTGCTGACGCGCTTCGCTGCACGGTGATCTTCTTTAGCAAGATGACGCAGGCGAATGCGGTTAATTGACATAATCCCAGTTTCAGAACCAGAAAAATAAGCAGAAATAAGTATCAATAATCCCAATACAATAAACAGGGTACTAGTCGATATGTCGTCCAACGATGGATCCTTTTTTTATAAATCAGTGCATATTAAGCTAGAGACAGCTTGCTGAGTCAAGTTAAAACTTATTTAGAATCACTTCTTGAATGAAACGGCTGCCAAAATAAGCAAGTGACAAGACAAATGCGGCTATCATGATCGAAAACACAACAGGCTTACCACGCCAGCCTTTACGCAAATGTCCAACAGTGACCACAGTAAAAATCAACCAAGCTACTAACGATAACACTGTTTTATGGATAAACTCACTTGCAAACATCCCCTCTAAGAAGATAAACCCAGAAAGCAGTGCAAATGTAAGTAAGATAGTACCTAACGTCAGTAATTGGTACAGCTGACGCTCAACCACCATTAATGGGGGAAGATGGCTATGTACAATCGCCAAGTCTTTGCGTTTTAAACGTTTGTCGATAAAATAAAACTGCACAGCATATAAAGTGGCGATGATTAGTACACAGTAAGCTAATAGAGATAACGAAATATGTGTTACCAAGCCGAGCTCAACATTTATTGATTGTAAAATAACGTGATGTGGAATAAATAAGCTGGCGAGCGTTAGTATGGCTGCAAATCCGTAGACTACAGGTAATAAAAGGGTCGCAGGAAATTTAAGTGACACGGCCGTAACCGACACCACAATAACCCAGCAGGTCAATAAGGCAACGTTTACAATGCTTAGGTCTTGGCCATCAGCGCGAAAAACAGAGTTCACCAACAGTAGCATATGAGCAAGAATAGCAACGGTGCTCAAAATCACGGTGAGTTTCTGGCTTGGACCTTGTTTGTGAAAAAGGCGTGAAAGCACATGCGATGTCGCTAACACATAAAACAAACTAGCAATAATTGTTAAACTAATAATCATCGTATTATGGCCACTTAATTTATTCGATAAATCCTTGTCTCATTGATGCCATTGTATTTTATAGCAAGGCAAAAGCATAGAGTTTGTAAAAAGAAACTCAAACAGCGCACTTGAATACTGTATTGTCGGCCATCATTTACGGTATACTGCTAGGAATTAAATTTTAATATTGCCTTTATTGCCGAATAAACTGTATGTTTTACAAGCAATTTAGGTGAAACTCGTTTTATCGGAAACTTTACATGTTTGAGAATCTCCAAGAACGCTTAGGTAAAACCTTAAAAAATATCAGTGGCCGCGGACGCCTAACTGAAGACAATATTAAAGATACATTACGCGAAGTCCGCATGGCATTTTTGGAAGCGGACGTTGCCTTACCTGTTGTTCGTGAGTTCGTTAAGCAAGTTAAAGAACGTGCCGTTGGTGTTGAAGTAACGAAAAGCTTAAGCCCAGGCCAAGTCTTTATTAAGATTGTTCGTGAAGAACTTGAAAAAGCCATGGGCGAAGCCAACGAAGAGCTTAGCCTTAATGCACAGCCGCCAGCAGTAGTGATGATGGCAGGTTTGCAAGGTGCGGGTAAAACAACCAGTGTTGGTAAACTAGCTAAATTCTTAAAAGAGCGTAAAAAGAAATCTGTATTAGTTGTGAGTGCCGACGTTTATCGTCCGGCAGCAATCAAACAGCTTGAAACACTGGCTGATGAAGTGGGTGTTGAGTTCTTCCCAAGTGACATTTCACAAAAGCCTGTAGATATTGCCAACAGCGCTATTTCGCACGCGAAGAAGAAATTCATTGATGTGGTATTAGTCGATACCGCGGGTCGTTTACACGTCGATAACGACATGATGGACGAGATCAAAGCACTTCATAGTGCCATTAATCCAATCGAAACCTTATTCGTTGTTGATGCGATGACAGGTCAAGATGCGGCAAATACTGCAAAAGCATTTGATGAAGCACTGCCTTTAAGTGGTGTGATCTTAACCAAGACCGATGGTGATGCTCGTGGTGGTGCTGCCTTATCGATTCGTCATATTACCGGTAAACCAATTAAGTTTATGGGTGTGGGTGAGCGTACAGATGCACTTGAGCCATTCCACCCTGACCGTATTGCTTCTCGTATCCTAGGTATGGGTGATGTACTTTCATTAATCGAAGAAGTCGAGATGAAAGTAGATAAAGAGAAAGCTGCTAAAGTTGCCGAGAAAGTATTTAAAGGCGACGGTTTCACATTAGATGACTTTGCAGAGCAACTTCGTCAGATGAAGAACATGGGCGGCATGATGTCGATGCTTGATAAGCTGCCGGGCATGCAAAACCTTCCAGATGCTGTAAAAGGTCAAATGGGCGATAAAACTTTCGTGCAAATGGAAGCGATCATTAACTCAATGACACCAAAAGAGCGTGCACGTCCTGAAATCATTAAAGGCTCTCGTAAAAAACGTATTGCTGCTGGTTCTGGTACCCAAGTACAAGAGATCAATAAACTGCTTAAGCAATTTACGCAAATGCAAAAAATGATGAAGAAGATGAAAGGCAAGGGCGGCATGAAGAAAATGATGCGCGGTATGAAAGGTATGTTACCACCGGGTATGATGGGTGGCGGTCCTAAATTTTAATTGAGCTTATCATTGAGCGTGTACAAAAAAGGGGCATATAGCTCCTTTTTTTGTAGATAAATTATGCGTAGTTGTTAGCTGAGTGTAAGATTTAAAGCCCAGATCAGTGTTTAATCAACTAAACTTACATTTTGCAGCAGTTCTTACTTGCAATGTTGCAAAAAACTCGTACAATTCCCCAGCTTCCCGTACTGGGGAGTAAATCTTATTAATGAAAACAGTCAATCTAATGTAGAGGACGGTATGGTAACTATTCGTTTGCAACGTGGTGGCGCTAAAAAACGCCCTTTCTATCAAATTGTGGTTGCGGATAGCCGTTTCTCGCGTGACGGTCGCTTCATCGAGAAAGTAGGTTTCTTTAACCCAATCGCTTCTGGTCAGGAAGAAAAAGTACGTTTAGATTTATCTCGTGTTGAACACTGGGTAGGTCAAGGTGCATCTCTTTCAGATCGCGTAGCTAAATTAGTTAAAGACGCTCGTAAAGCGGCTTAATAGGCGTAAGAGTAACCATGAGTCAAGAGAACACCTCGTATATTACAGTAGGAAAGCTCGGTGCCCCGTATGGTATAAAGGGCTGGCTTAAGGTGCATTCATTTACTGATGATCCCGAAGGGATCTTCGATTTCAGCCCATGGTTGATAGGGCAACAAGGTAAATGGCAGACCTTAGAAGTGGTCGACTGGCGTCGCCACAACAAAGGCTTTATCGCTAAAGTTGCGCAAGTAAACGACAGAGACGAAGCAATGGCTTTGACCAATGTAGAAATTTCCGTGGATGCAGCGCAGCTTCCAGAATTACCGCAAGGTGAATTCTATTGGCGAGATCTCATCGGCATGTCAGTTGTAACCGATAAAGGCTACGACTTAGGCACTGTTGATGACCTAATGGAGACAGGGTCAAATGATGTTTTGGTTGTGAAAGCAAACAAAAAAGATGCATTTGGCCAAGCAGAACGTTTAATTCCTTTTTTAACAGACTCTGTTATCAAAGAAGTTAAACATGATGCAAGAGAAATTACCGTAGACTGGGATCCAGGGTTTTAATGTCACAAACAAGTTCACTATGGGTAGGGGTGATTAGCCTTTTCCCGGACATGTTTGATGCGATAACTACCCAAGGGGTTACAGGTCGTGCAGTTAAAAATGGTCTAATCGACTTTAATTGCTGGAACCCACGTGACTATGCAACTGATAAGCATAGGACCGTGGATGATCGCCCTTATGGCGGTGGTCCAGGCATGTTAATGATGGTTGAACCATTGAAACAAGCCATTCTTGACGCAAAAAAAGCGGCAGGTGATGGTGCAAAAGTAATTTATATGTCCCCGCAAGGGCGCAAATTAGATCAACAAGGGGCAAGCGAGCTTGCCAACTCAGATAAGTTGATTCTAATTGCCGGTCGCTATGAAGGTATAGACGAGCGAATTATAGAGTCGTATGTTGACGAAGAATGGTCAATAGGCGATTTTATATTAAGTGGTGGTGAACTACCCGCTATGACGCTAATTGATGCAGTAGCACGATTAGTACCAGGGGTGTTAGGGCATAACCAGTCAGCTGAGCAAGATTCATTTTCGGATGGCTTGCTTGATTGTCCTCATTATACACGGCCAGAGACATTGGATGATAAGCAGGTTCCCGCTGTATTACTCAGTGGTAACCACCAAGAAATTGCAAAGTGGCGTTTAAAACAATCACTTGGCAGAACTTGGCTTCGTCGTCCTGACTTGTTGCATAACCTAGCTCTGACTGAGGAGCAAGCGGCACTCCTTGCTGAATTTCAGCAAGAGTACCAACAAGCTTGTGGCTAGAAGACAGTTACACCTAGGAAAGTGAGAAATATAATGGCAAAAGTAAACCAAAATATTATTAAAGCGCTTGAAGAAGAGCAGCTTAAAACAGACGTACCAGCATTCGGCGCTGGTGATACAGTAGTTGTACAGGTACGTGTAAAAGAAGGTAACAAAGAGCGTCTACAGGCCTTTGAAGGTGTTGTAATCGCTAAGCGTAATCGTGGTCTTCACTCAGCATTCACAGTTCGTAAAATCTCGAGCGGTGAAGGTGTTGAGCGTGTATTCCAAACGCACAGCCCTCTTATCGATAGTATCTCAGTTAAACGTCGCGGTGCTGTTCGCCGTGCGAAACTTTACTATCTACGTGAGCGTTCTGGTAAATCTGCACGTATTAGAGAAAAACTTAACTAATACGCGCTGTTTTACAACGCAAAATAAAACGGGTTGCAGCCTTAGGTTGCAACCCGTTTTGGTTTTTATAGCAAAAATATCTAGTTACGACTTTCAAATTTAGTTGCCAGCACTTCTTAATATCTCTTTCTAATTTAAATATTCCCTTGTGATTCAAGCCGTGTAGAAGTGTTAGGGCTTTGTGCTTTGCTGTTTATCCTGTTACTATAATTCGTATTGAAAGCTTTACTTTTTTGTATATATTTTTGTACGTTTTTGGGTTTGAGGTGTATTAACGTGGTAACAGTGAATGAGCTTGATGAATTAAGGACAGGAATTGACGAATGCGATGCGCAGTTAGTTTCCTTGTTGGCAAAAAGAAACAGTATAACGGCTAAAATTGGTGCAATTAAGCAGCAAATTGGCGCCCCTTTGCATGCGCCGGATCGCGAAGCTGATTTACTTGAAGCGCGAAGACAAGAAGCGATTGCACAAGGAGTTAACCCTGAGTTAGTTGAAGATATTCTGCGTCGTATGATGCGTGAAGCATATCAAAATCAACAAGGGAGTTTGGCTTGTTCAGCTCCTCAGTTATCTCCTATTGTGATTGTCGGTGGGCAAGGTGCGATGGGTCAATTGTTTGCACAACAATTCATTCGCTCAGGATACGATGTACGAATTTTAGATAAAGAGCAACAAGCCGAAAGCGAAGCGATATTAGCCGGTGCAAAACTTGTACTTGTAAGTGTGCCAATTAATGCACTTGAGCAAGTCGTTGCTGCATTACCAACACTTGATGATGACTGTTTATTAGTTGATATTACCTCAGTTAAACAAAAGCCTTTAAAAGCCCTCATGGCAGCTCACAGCGGCCCTGTGGTAGGTTTACACCCAATGTTTGGTCCAGATATTTCGCACTGGGTAAAACAAACGGTCGTAGTGTGTGAAGGGCGAAATCATGAAGTAGCAAAAGGGCTAATGGCACAATTACAGATCTGGGGTTGTCAAGTAGTTGAAATGGATGCCAAAAAGCATGATGAAGCGATGCAAATCATCCAAGTAATGCGCCACTTAACAACGTTTGTGTACGGACAATTCTTAGCTAAACAAAGCCATACGTTAGCAGAGCTACGTAGCTGCTCTTCACCTATTTATCAGTTAGAGTTAATGATGGTAGGGCGTTTATTTGCCCAGTCACCAGAGTTGTACTCTGACATCATGCTGGCGCAATTTGATGATGTAGAGCCGTTACTTGCGAGTTATCAAGACACCTTTGCAGACACTCTTGAGAAGCTAAAAGCTGGTGATAAAGAGTCATTAATAAATGCCTTTGCTAACGCAAAAGAATATTTCTCTGATGCAACTGCACATTTCTTAACACAAAGCCGAAGCTTACTTAATAAAGCAAACGATGCGAAAGTGTTAGATTAATAATTTTGTTTAATTAAACCAAAAGCCCGCATCAAGCGGGCTTTTTAGTTTCAAATGTGTTGTTGGCAATAATTGCCCTAATGGCCACCTAAGGAGCCTGGTAACGCACCTGTGTGGTGATTAATTAAACCCCATTGATACAGTAAATCAGTCATATCAGAAAGGCTGAATAAGGTCATGCTTAAACCGACAACTGTCAACACTATGGTATAAGGTAGCGCCATATAAACCATGCGCCCATAAGATAGCCTCAACACAGGGGCTAACGTTGAAGTAAGTAAGAATAAGAACGCAGCTTGTCCATTTGGTGTGGCAACACTTGGAAGGTTGGTACCGGTATTAATTGCTACAGCTAATAAATCAAACTGGTCACGAGTAATTTGACCAGCTTCGAGTGCAGCTGCAACTTCATTTATATAAACAGTACCCACAAACACATTATCACTGACCATCGACAGAATACCGTTGGCAATAAAAAACATCACAAGTTGCAATTGGCCTTCAAAGGTCAGAACCCAAGCAATTACGGGGGTAAATAAATGTTGGTCAATGATGACGGCAACAATAGAAAAGAATACGCACAACAAAGCAGTAAAAGGCAATGCTTCTTCAAAGGCTTTGCCAAGTTGATGCTCTTCTATAATTCCTGCACTGGCTGTGGCAAAAATAATTACAGACAAGCCAATTAGACCAACTGTGGCAAGGTGTAAAGCAAGGCCAATGATAAGCCAAACTGCAATAACAGCTTGAATAGCTAGGTTTACCTTATCGCGTGTTGTGCGTTTTTTCTCAAGCTTCTTCGCATGATCAGATAAAATAGTGTGAATCGGGGCGGGCAGTTTCGCACCGTAACCAAACGCTTTGGTTTTTTCCAATAAAATAGTTGTGGATATACCCGCAATCATAACCGGCAGGGTGATTGGTAACATGCGAAAGAAAAACTCGCCGAATAGCCAGCCAGCTCGCTCAGCAATAATTAAGTTTTGTGGTTCGCCTACCATCGTACACACTCCTCCTAAAGCTGTGCCTATAGAAGCATGCATTAATAAGTTACGGAGAAAAGCACGGAATTCTTCAAGTTCTTGACGATTGACCGGGCGTACTTGATTATCATCATTAATATCATGTTCACTACTTGAGTCCTTTCCCGAAGCAACTTTATGATAAATGCTGTAAAAACCCATCGCTACAGCAATGACAACAGCCATAACAGTTAGCGCATCTAAGAAAGCAGACAAAAAAGCTGCAGCAATCGTGAACGACAGCGACAATACAGTTTTACTTCGCACTGAAACAACAAGTTTTGTGAAGATATACAGAAGCAAGTCTTTCATAAAGTAAATACCTGCCACCATAAAGATAAGTAGCAAAATAACATCAATATTTTGTACTATTTCATGCTCAACTTGCCCAGCTGACGTCATCCCAATGAACATGGCTTCAATGGCAAGTAAGCCACCAGGCTGAAGAGGGTAACACTTTAAAGCCATAGCAAGAGTAAAAATAAACTCTAACACTAAAACCCAACCCGCAAGATAGGGGTTAAGTTGAAATAATATAGGGTTTATTAGTAAAAAGGCGACAATGGTGTATTTATACCATTGAGGCGAGGTCCCCAAAAAATTTTTAAAGATCGCTGGTAAAATCCGCTGCTGCATCGCTGTACCTTATTATTTGTGCTTGTTGTTATTTCAAGTTAACTAAGCTTAGAGCTTATTTGAATTGTTAACTAGGTATATTTACTATACTTAAAGTATTATTCTTTTGGTGTCTTATTGGGCCGAAAGGGCTTTATTTAGCTATAAATAATAGATTTTTATGCACACCGGACTTAGTTTACTTGTTAGTTGCGGATCATCTGGTACAATCAGTGGGTTGTTCGCACATTGCGATAATAAAAGTTGCTAACTCAAGTGGAAAATGAATGAGAATTTTTAAAGCGAAAAGCCCAGCAGGTTTTGCTGAAGAATACATTGTTGAATCTATTTGGAATGGTGACTTTCCGCCGGGATCGATTCTTCCGGCAGAACGTGAATTGTCAGAGCTGATTGGTGTAACACGTACAACCTTACGTGAAGTACTTCAGCGTTTAGCGCGTGATGGCTGGCTAACGATCCAACACGGTAAACCAACACGTGTTAATAATTTCTGGGAGACGTCTGGTCTTAATATCTTAGAGACACTCGCACGTCTTGATGAAGATAAAATGCCAGAGCTTACCGATCAGCTCCTTTCGGCACGAACCAATATCAGTGCTATTTACACGCGTGCAGCTATTAAATTAGCACCTGAGCGTGTAATTGAAATTCTTTCGCAGAGCGAAGAGCTAGAAGACAGCGCTCAGGCATTTGCTGATTATGATTACAAAGTTCACCATGAGCTTGCTGTGGCTGGTAATAACCGTATTTACGTGTTGATACTAAATGGCTTTAAAGGTTTTTACTCTAAAATTGGCTGTCACTACTTCTCTGACTCACGTACACGCGAATTAGCACGTCAGTTCTATAAAGACCTAACAGAACTTGCTGAGCGACGTGAACATGATGGTGCAATTTCGATGATGCGTAAATATGGCCATCAAACAGGTGAAATTTGGCAGCAAATTCGTGGCGATATGCCTGAAGACATCATGGATTAATAATCTGTTTTGCTGCTTTAAAATTACAAACCCAGCTCGATTGCTGGGTTTTTTGTACGTGAAGATAGTATTCTTAGCAAAAAGCGTTACCAAAAGTAACGCTTTTTGTTTAAAAATTAGTTTTGCGCGAGATAATCTAAAACAACCTGATGATGGTCTTTGGTTTTGAACTTATCAAACACGTGTTTGATTTTACCGTCTTGACCTACAAGGAAGCTAATACGATGAATTCCTTCGTATTCTTTACCCATAAACTTCTTATAGCCCCATATACCAAAAGCATCTGCAATGGCATGATCTTCATCAGCTAATAAATCAAAGTTCAGCTCTTTTTTGGTTTCAAAGTTTTTTAAACGCTTGATTGGGTCTGGACTGATACCAACGATACGGGTGTTAAATTTAGCAAGCTCAGCTTTTTCGTCACGTAAGTTCTCTGCTTGTACAGTACAACCTGGTGTTGATGCTTTCGGATAAAAATAAACCAGTACTTGCTGCTCTTTTAATAAATCGGCTAACACGATTGTTTCATCGTTTTGATTTTGTAGACTAAAAGCAGGGGCTGTGTCACCTGCTTGTAGAGGATTAATTTTTTTCATACTGTGCTCCTTAACGAATGCGTCTAAAGATATAATCTACGTTCAAACTACGAGAAAGATCTTCAAAGCTCACTTTAAAATTATCAATATCAACGTCGACAGGGATATTAAACTCTAGTTCACAGCGCATTTTTAGTTCATTGTCTTCTTCATAAGTGTCTGACTTAAGTGAACAAATGCTGATGTTGTTGTCAGCAAAAAAACGAGTAACTTTGCTTAATGTACCCGGAGTGTCGATACCCGTATATTCAAGGGTGTAACCGGCACAAAATTCACATGCAATATGACTTGCTGTGCGTTTCATCATGGTTAATAAACCAAGTTCCATTCCTTTTGTAGGCAAGGTATGCTCGATTCGGCTAATTGCAGACATATCGCCTGCTAATAACATAATAAAAGTAAATTCATTACCCAAGATAGCAATGCGACTGTCAATAATATTGCAATGACAATCACTCACTAGCTGAGTTAATTCGCTAACGATACCGGGCCTGTCTTCGCCAATCGCTGTGAGCACTATCTGATGATTTGAAAAAGCAGTCATGGAATTTTAAGTACCTAGTAATTAAATAATACCAATGGGTATAAGCCAATAAGCCTTGATTTCACGTGAGTTTAATACTGCACGGCGGCGAAGTTTACCATAATTAACATCATTAACGGTAGCTGCGATTAATTAAGCCGTTAATAAAGTGTGCTCTTTCTTGTTTTTAGGGGCATCAGAAAGTACCATAGTTAAAATTTTGCAAGGCGATAAGTAAACATATACATGACGCGTTAACCCAAATTGCTCGGGTTATTTGCATAAAAACAATAAATGTAAAGTTATAAATGATTTTACAGTGAACCAAATCGGCATTACCCACTCATATATTTGTTAAAAAATTAAGGGTTTGCTAAGGAGAAATATCTGTGCAGTATTGGATCTCAAAGGCGCTTGCTGTAAGCGTAATGGTAAGTTTAACAGGATGCAGTGTGTTCACTGATGAAGCACACCATAAGCGTAATTATCGTGCAAATGAACCGGTCAAAGCGCCAGCAGGCCTTGCGCAACCGACTCAAGATCCGACTTACAAAATGGATGTTGCACAATACGACAACAACCCTGAAGCAAAAAATTATCGTCCGCCAGCACAGGTTATTACCATCGCGCAAGGAACTTGGGTGGAAGAAGGTGATAAATTAGCTCGGGTTTATTTTGATAAAAATGATGGTATTGAAGATCTAGATACATTCATTTGGGACTCTATAAAAGCGGTATTAGCAGAGAAAAACACTTCTGTAGAAAAAGCTGACAAAGCAACAAATAGCATCGAAACAGGCTGGTATACAATTATTAAACCTGAAGATGGTTGGTTTTGGGAAAGTGAAAAAGAAGTATCTCAACAACGCTTTTTATTTACAATTGAAGAGAAGTCGCATCAACGTACAGCTTCTTTAACCTCAAAACTTGTTGATTATAAAAGCGGTTCACAACAATTGACGCCACTTTTACAGCAACAACTAGAAGTGCGTGCTCTTAACCAGATTATTGCTGAGTTTGATTACCGCTACCGTCAGTTAGAAGTGGAAATGCGTAAGCAACAAGGCATTATTTCTCTTGAAATGGGCTTTGATAACAAAGGCAACGCTGCGCTTGTAACTGAGCAAGAATACAGCATGGTATTCGATCGTTTTTCTGGTTTCTTAGAGCGTTTATCTTTCACAATTGTTGAGATTGACCAAGAGCGTGGTTTGATCACTGCTGATTATAAAAAGCCAGAGTCAAGTGTTTGGGATTCAATTTGGGGCGAAGAAGTTGCTGAGTTACCAATTGAAGATGGCCAGTACCAAATTCTCGTTAGCCGCACTAATGATGGTGGTACAAGTTTAACTTGGATGGATTCGCAAGGTGCTACGCTAGAGCCTGGTACAATGAATGACCTACAACAAGCATTAGAAAACGCGCTGCGTCAGCGTGGAATTAATATTTAATAATTAAAAAAATTAAACCACCACAAAAAGAGCCTAGCCGCTCTTTTTGTGGTTTCTACAGGTTGAAAATATGTCTAACTTAAACGCAACAAATCGCATCGACATGCGAACCTTGTTCACCTTTTTCGTTCCTTCACTTATAGGTGTCTTCTTATTCATGACGCCGGTACCCATAGGTGAAGCAATGACCATCCCAATTGCTGTTATGGCAAAAGCAGTGCAACAATGGATTGCACCTTTTGCACTGGGTTTGATTACCAGTATTGTTTGTATCACCGGTATTTTATCTTTAGTGATAAAGCTGTTTAAACCACAGCCATTACTTAAGTACTTTATAATTAAACATTTATTTGATGTTAGTTGGCTTTGGCTGAGTGTTCGATTACTGGGGATGGTATTTATTATTCTGACCTACACAAAACAAGGGCCAGAAATGATTATTTCCGGTAATACCGGTGCATTGGTGTTAAACGACTTATTGCCCGTGTTGTTTTCTGTGTTTGTTTTAGCGGGATTATTATTACCGTTATTATTAAACTTCGGTCTACTTGAGCTAGTGGGTACCTTATTAACTAAAGTGATGCGCCCACTTTTTGGTGTGCCAGGTCGAAGTGCAGTCAACTGTGTGGCATCTTGGTTAGGTGACGGTAGTGTGGGTATTTTGATGACCGCTCGTCAGTATGAAGATAAACACTATACACAACGCGAAGCTGCCATTATTGGTACCACTTTCTCAGCTGTATCAATTACCTTTTGTTTAGTTGTTATTGGTCAAGTAAAGCTTGAGCACTTATTTGCACCGTTTTATTTAACTGTATGTTTAGCCGGTTTAGTGGCAGCACTAATTGTGCCTCGTTTACCACCATTACGTTTTAAGAAAGATTTATATTTTGATGGTAGCGAGCCCGATAAAGATGCTGAGTTGGTACCTGAAGGTAAAACCTTAATTTCGCATTCGTTAGATGTCGCATTCGCTAAAGCGCGCACTGCGCCGGGCTTTGTAGGTACAGTTAAAGAAGGTCTGCACAACGCATTTGATATGGTATTCGCAGTATTACCTGTGGTTATGGCGGTGGGCACATTTGCTCTGATCATTGCTGAATACACGCCGATATTTGAGTATATGGGTAAACCATTTGTACCATTTTTAGAGCTTCTTCAAGTACCTGAAGCCGAAGCTGCAGCACAAACTATTATGGTTGGTTTTGCAGATATGTTTATTCCATCAATTCTTGCTGCAGGTAGTATCGAAAGTGACGTTACACGTTTTATTATTGCAGCAATGAGTGTAACGCAATTGATTTATATGTCTGAAGTCGGTGCTTTGCTTTTAGGAAGTAAAATTCCGGTAAATATTATTGAGCTATTCTTCATCTTTATTTTGAGAACCTTAGTGACATTACCGGTTATTGTCTTAATGGCACATTGGCTAGTATAAATAAGCTAAGCCTTTTTAAAAAAGCCCTGATTATTCATCAGGGCTTTTTTTATCTTTACCAGTCTCATCTTTAGGTACCTTGAAGTCCATTTTCGCAGCATGTTTTAGCAACATAAGGTTACCAATTACTACACCAAATACCGCAACAAAAATGCCTATAATTTGCCATGTTTCCATCTTGAAATCCTGTAAATATATGCAGCACAATAGTAGCACTTAAAATCGTTTGGCATAAGACAGTGAAATAAAATCAAGTCCAGGGTTAGGGCTTTTAAATCCGGCGTTGGAATAGTGTAAATACCTGAGTGCTAAGCTTGTGTTGTTTCCTAGGTCTGCCACTAATCCTAATCTGTCCTCAAACTGGTAGTGAGTACTAACATTTTTGCCTGCAAAATGGGTGTCATCCAACAGTGAAACCCCAATACCAAACTCCACATGAACAGGTATGTTTTTCACATTAAACGCCGGGTATTGGATCACTGGAGAGATAGCTAACACGATATTCGTTTGATGTCTGTTGTCTTTGCCATACTGCCAAACATTAAAGCTTGATTCGAAGTATACCCGAGCATGTTCAAAAGGCAGTTTTTCGTTTGGTAAATGGTATTGATAGGCAAGCTTTAACCCTTTCACATCGCCTTCACCTTGAATATAATCAATGGCATAGCCATGATTTTGGGCGGCATCAATCGATGGTGCTAATAGTAATGCTGTGCTTAGTGCAAGTGCTTTTAGTGGGTGTTTTAATTTCATATCGGTAATTCTTACTATGACTTTGAGCAAGTAGATAGGGGTGGTGACATTGCTTTTTCAATGTGCGTAAACACACAGAACTTGTGCATATTCTCGCTTTTTTAAGCAATCCATTGAAAAACTTGGTAAAAACCGATTGATGCCAATTTGGCATTAAAACGTTGACGTATTGTTTCTTTTTTTGTGGTTTCAATATCGGTATATTGGCGGAAATTTTCAATCACAAGCGAATACGATGATGACCAAATTAGTTAACTCACTTTTGCTAATTGCAACGTTACTTACTACAAGCGTGTTTGCTAGCGAAGACCGTTCGCCAAAGCAATTGTTAGAGTCAGTCACAGCAGACTTATTTGTTGATATTGCTAATGTAAACTCCAAAGGTGACGCTAGCACTGAGGCAATGGCTAGTATTGTTGAAAAACGTTTGCTGCCCCATATGGATACCAAGTTCGTATCATATAAGTTGTTGGGTAAACACATAAAAGGGTTACGCCGTGAGCAAGCAATCGATTTTATCGCAGCTGTAGAGCATTACTTAACAGTAACTTATGCGGGTGCATTGATGAAATACACTGGGCAAAAAGTAGTGTTCGATCCATCACAGTTGATAGATGACGGATATGCAACGGTAAAAACTCAGATCATTGATGATAATGCGCCGACTATTGATTTACACTTTAAACTTCGCCAAGGTAAAGACAAGCAATGGAAGGTATACGATATTGTTGCTGAAGGTATTTCTTTATTAAGTGCTAAGCAAAAAGAAGTACTTCAACGTATCAGCCAAGTGGGCATTGATAAAGTGACTCAAGAGTTAGCAAGTAAGTAGCAGTCTCCAACCAAGCAGTGAGTATTACCAATGTACCACTGCTTTTCTATTTTCTTTAAAAATCACCTACTTTGCGCTAGCACCAATTGCCCTCTGTGGTAGAATCAAGCTAGTTTTTTCATCTTGAAGTATCGAATTAGATACTCGTTGTTTTGTTTCATTATTAAGCTCAGTGTCAGTTAGTTTTTGCTATAACGTAGAGCTTAATAAGTCACCTAATAATGCGTGAGCGGAGTTGTGTTGTTTTAATGGAAAATGTACTAATTTGGCCAAAGGAGTACCCGTTACTGATCAAAGGATTAGCTGAGCAAAACGGGGCTTATATTTTAGACGCTTTAGAAGCTTGGCCTGCATGTCGTTCAACCAATGAAGATGATGGTGTCTGTGCAACAGTCCTTCCGCCTATTTATTATCTTTCTTGGTTAACTCCACTAGATCCATTCGAAGAGTGCTATTTTCAACATATTTCTGAGTTTGACGAAGCTGCATTGAACTATATCAATGCGATGAAACAGCACTTTTTAGAAAATGAATATACTCCTGAGAGCTTAGTGCTGATGTTGTGCCAGCGTTTAGAAAAATACGCAAGTGCATTTGCCCAATCAGCGGTAAAAACGCCCATTACATTGATTCAACAGTTATTTAATCGCCGATACTTTACGGTTATTGAGCATGTCTTGGAGCAAGGGGCTAAGATGTCTGCAGAAGATGTGCTGACTCTTTGGACCGAAGTAGACTTTAGAGAACGTTTTAGCGGATTTATCCCTGACTCTGTGGCTGATTTAGAGCAGTTAACTGCGTTAGCCGCTGAAAAAGTTGCGCACGGTGAGGATTATTTCACGTTACTTAAATTGATCTCTCCGGATGTTGATTCGGTGTCTCTTTTAGAACAAGCATTGCTTGCTCACTTAAGCCATGAAAGCGCCAAACAAACCATGGCTAAGCGCTTTATTGAACAAGGGGCTACTGGCACCCTAGCTGATGAGAATGGTAAAACAGCTTTTATGTGGGCAACAGAGAAAGGGTATGTCAATGTTGTTGAAACCCTGCTTGAGCACCAAGATAAAACCATTCAAGACAATAAAGGCAACACAGCTCTTCATTACGCAGTGTTCGCTGAAAATGCGCCTTTACTCGTTTTGTTACTCAAAAATGGTTTTGACTTCAGAGTACGCAATAAAGATGGCTTAAGTTGTTATCGGTTAGCTGTGAGTATCAAAGCTGATAATTTAGTCAAGGTTCTTGAACATGACTTCGGGATTAAAGAGCTTTCGCCTGAAGGGCAGTTTGACCGCGTTAAAAAAGTGCACCTCTTGCACGCCATAGTTACCTTGCTATTTCCTGTGCAATTGTTTTTCTTCTTTGATGATAGTATTGCCATTAAAAGTGAGTTAACACTTAGCTTTACGTTGGTTTCTATTCTGTGCTTTTTCTTTGCTACCAGTTTGAAGCGATGCGCACTTTACCCGCATATACGCCATCCATGGGGACTTTTCTTATTAAGAATGTTCTCGTTACTTAGCTTAATCGGGCAAGTTGGTCTGGCAAGTATCGTCGCTTTAGCAACCTTAGCTGAGTTAGTCTGATTAGTTAACGATTAGCAAATATGACATAAAAAAACGGCAACCTTGGTTGCCGTTTTTTGTTTCATCTTTAGATAAAAGAATCGGTATTATTTATGGTGCTCGTGAGCGGCTTTTTCTTCAGCCAGCTCTTCTTTTAATTTACGTATCTTAAGACCAAGCTCTTGTCCACGGTGGCGTGCATAATAGGTACAGCCAATAAACATCAGACTGGCAAAGGTTAACTCAAGTAACACCCAAATCAGCTGCTCTTGTGCCACCCACAGTAATGTAAAACCATGGATAAAATAGAACATTACGATGAAGTTGGCCCATGCATAGGTATAAGGTTTATCTTGAATAATGCCTTTAAGTGGTAGCAGCAGGGGAAGTATATAAACTACAAAGATAAAGGCATTGCTATGTCCTTCTCTTGGGGCAATTAAAAACAACCAAATCGGCATCAAAACTAATAAGCCAATATAACCTATTAACGCAAAACGTTGAAATCGTTTAGTGATAGGCTTTTTGGCTACGGGCTGTTTTAATTCAGTGTCCACGCTCATTGTAATTTACTCGCAATTTGCGCCAAACGTTTTCCAACACTTTGGCATATTTTAATTTCGTCTTTACTTAATACATTGCTGTTGTTGCTACCAGCAACATGACTGGCCCCGTAAGGCGTTCCACCAGTTTCAGTTGCGAGTAATTCAGGCACCTCATAAGGCACACCGAGCAACATCATGCCGTGGTGTAATAATGGCAGCGATAGATTTAATAAAGTGGCTTCATTACCACCATGCATACTACTGGATGACGAAAACACACAAGCTGGTTTGTCGATTAATTGACCTTTTAACCATAAGTCGCTGGTGGTTTCCCAGAAGCTCTTTGCTTGTGAGGCCATCATGCCAAATCGTGTCGGGGTGCCAAATGCCAAACCATCGCAATTAATTAGATCATCTTTGCTGATCACAATATCGTGCGGCTGACGCTGCACAAATGTGCGTAGTAGGGCTGTAGCACCTTGCTGCTCAATTGACTCGGCTATCTCATGTGCCATAGCTTCCAAAGAGCCATGGCTTGAGTGGTATAGCACAACAATGTTTATAGCCATTAAAGTACGCTTAATACGTTTTCTGGTGGACGACCTAGAGCAGCTTTGCCATTGTTCTCAACAATAGGGCGCTCGATCAGTTTTGGATTGGCCGCCATCGCAGCAATTAACTTGTTCTCGTCTTGCTCGTTTTTCAGTTCAAGCTCTTTGTAGATATCTTCCTTTGTGCGCATTAACTCACGCGCTGAGGTAAAGCCTAGCTGTGTCACAAGCGTTGCAATTTGTTGTTCATTAAGTGGTGTTTTAAGGTATTCAACAACACTTGGCTGCACATTATTGCTTTCTAATAGGGCAAGGGTTTCACGTGATTTAGAACAACGAGGGTTGTGGTAAATAGTTACAGACATAGCGTGGTCTCTGATTTTAATAATTTGGCTTATTTTAGGGCAAGCAGTGCAAGACTTAAAGCCTCGCAAGCTCTTTTTGTAACTGTCGGTATTGCGTGAGTAGGGCTTTTAAGCGCTGCTGTTTTACTAACTCTTCGGGTTCAACAAAATTGAGCGCTTTTTGAATTTCATCGGCCGCTTTTAAATAAGCGCCATATTGGGCCAGTACATCTGCATGGGCTTCATGGTAGGAGGCCATGTTTTCTTGTTTTTTGTACACATCAGCAATGAGCTCTTTAGCAAGGTTGTGATCAGGCTTTGCGAGTAAGTAAGACTTTAAAATACGCTCAGCAACATCAAATTGTTTTGCTTCAATGGCGGCATTAGCGTAGTTAAGGGCGATAACCTGATTGTTAGGTCTGTCGATATCTAACTTAGCTAAAAACTCAACCGCTTCATCGGCTTTACCTTGGGCAATTAATAAGTCGGTGTGGGTATCGATATAAAATAAATTCTTTGGATCTTGCTCAAGCAGAGGATTAAGAATGCTGGCTGCTTCATCTAGCTTTTTTTGATCCAATAAACTAATACCCAATCCATATTTCAAGGCGGTGTCGTTATGTACGCTATTATCACGCATCAGCTTACGGAAAAGATCTTCTGCCGCTTTAGGTTTTTGGTGATACCTTGCTATAACTCTGCTTTTGGCTAAGTTGAAGTCGAGACTGTCTGAGTAATGTCTCTTTGGGTATTGCTCTGCACGTAACCGCACATCTGATACCCGGCTTTCGGGTAGTGGGTGGGTAAGCAAAAATGCAGGTGGCTTATATTTATAGCGAATTTGCGCAGCGAGCTTGGTTAAAAACTCGCTTGATTGGCGCGGATCAAACCCTGCATTGTTGAGAGTTTGCATGCCGATGCGGTCAGCTTCTTGTTCAGCTGCACGGCTATGAGTAAGTTGACTAAATGCGGCTTGAGTCTGGTTTGCTGAAATAATCGCTATCCCAGCATCAGGAGCAACAACGGTTGCTAATATCCCCGCAATCATGCCTGCAATAGTAAGTGCGCTGTTATCTTGCTGCTGCTGAATACGACGCGCTAAATGGCGCTGTGTGACGTGGGCAATTTCATGGCCGAGCACTGAGGCAAACTGACTTTCGTTGTCTGCTTGAGCGATGAGGCCTGTGTGAACACCCACATGACCCCCGTAAAATGCAAAAGCATTTATTTCTGGGTTGTTTATCCAAAAAAATGAAAAGGGAAAACGCACATCGTTTGCGTTAGCAACTAATCGACGACCTAATGTCGTTAGGTATTCATCAAGCACAGGATCATTGACGACGGGTGATGAGCCACGAATTTGCATCATCATTACTTCGCCTATTGCTTGCTCTTTTTCAATAGGCAAGGCTTGTAAAGCCGAGGTCCCTAAATCGGGCAGCTTAAAATTAGTTTGCGCCTTCAACGGCTCACTATGCAGTATCGAAAATGTTAGTAAAGCACTGCATAGTGTTATAAAGGCTGATTTTAGTCGCATCTTATTCCTTGTTGATTTGCTCACCTAACATGACTTTTGCTATGTCTATTTCGTCGCTGCATGCTCGGCTATCTTTTTCACACAATTGATAGAAATCTTTTATTGTGACTCCGTCTAGCTTAACAACGTTCAACTCCCGTTGTAAAAAAGTTATGATTTTATGTACGACTTTGTGTGCGTGTAAGATTAAGGCTTTATCAGCTTTATCGCCACGTTCAAAATAAAAAGCTATAAATTTGTGTAGTTGATTAAAGCGTATAAGGTTCCTCATTGAATGCGGATCCCAGACTCTAAACTCCATAAATCGATTGTCTTTGATGTATTGGTCAACAGTGACATCTTTAGCAAAGGGGTAGGCCCATAATTCGAAACCTCGATCGGTAAAGCTCTGGTGCAATGCGATGCGTGGCTTTTGCTCACAGACAATTTCACCCATGTCGGTTTCGTAGCCTCCTAGTAGCTCAAGGTTCCAATTTCTAGGATCTATTAATCTTTTTACCGCATTGTCAAAGCCATGATCTAAAATACCCTCAGATTCACTCACTGACGATGCTACCAAATGGTAAAATGGCGGCAACTCCCCCCAGTTTATTTGTTTTTTATACCAATTAATCTCTTTAAGAGTTGGATTCGCAGGCAATTGCGCTTTATTATGCGAGCCAGGCATCGTGTTTCCTTTACTACCAGTTATTGATTAAGGATAAACTATTGTTTTGCGTGTTTTAAGAAAAAAATGAGTTCTTCTCACTATAAAGGATTATTTTTCCAAGATGATGACATCTTATACTTATTATTCATATTAATAACGCAGTTGATTCGCTATGTTAATGGTTGATTTGAGGGACTATAAGTGCCCACAACAATTTATTCAGTTTAAATTAGGGTTAAATAAGGCACAATCTGTTAATCAACCCGTCACTTTTACATTTAATGCTGCACATTCTAGTGATGATATGCAGCGCTTTTTAGAAAAACATCATTACCATTTTGAAATTGACCTAGAATTAGGTGTGTTAACCGTGGAGCCCGTTTGTGTTTGAATATGTAAAAGCTTGGTACGAAAATAAATTTTCTGATCCCCATTCAGTAACCTTATTGTTGCTGTTAATTGCAACCTTTGCATTTTTCTATTTTTTTGGCTCTTTACTGGTACCTGTTTTAGTCGCACTGGTAATTGCTTATTTACTGGATTGGCCTGTAGCGCATTTAGAAAGGCTAGGTTTAAAACGCTTCACTGCCACAATTATTGTCATGTTAGTGTTTAGTGGCTTAATGATCACCATTATCGTCGGCATGGGCCCTGTGCTTTGGCAGCAAACCAGTAACCTTGTGCAAGAAACCCCTTATATGATTGAAAAAGGTAAAGCGCTGCTTTTACATCTTCCTGAGGATTACCCAAGTTTGATCACTGAAGATCAGGTTAAATCAATTGTTACCAGTGTTGAAACCAAAGCTATTGAGTTTGGTCAGTTAGTACTATCAGTGTCATTAACGTCTATAAAAGATGTGGCAGCTTGGTTGATTTATTTGATTTTAGTACCGCTACTTGTGTTCTTTATGCTTAAAGATAAGTTAGAACTTACACAAAGTGCTGAACGTTTATTACCTAAGCAGCGCCGCTTAATCATTCAAGTTTGGCAAGAAATGAATCAGCAAATAATGAATTATATTCGCGGCAAGGTATTTGAAATTTTAATTGTTGGTACAGCTTCTTTTATCGCCTTTGCCGTTTTAGATCTACGTTACGCGGCCTTGTTAGGTGTTTTGGTTGGTCTATCTGTATTGATACCCTTTGTGGGGGCGGCACTGGTGACTATTCCTGTGGCTGCGGTGGCGTTGTTCCAATTTGGTTTAGAAACGCAGTTTTGGACCATTCTAATCATCTATGGTGTAATTCAAGCACTTGATGGCAATGTGTTAGTGCCTTTACTTTTCTCTGAAGCTGTTGACTTAAATCCGGTGTTTATAATTGTTGCAGTGTTGTTTTTTGGTGGTTTATGGGGATTTTGGGGGGTGTTCTTCGCAATCCCGCTAGCTTCATTAGTAAAAGCACTTATAAATGCATGGTCATCTAAAAAAGAAGAGTTGATTGAGCGCTAGCTTAGTCTTAAAAAGTATAGAAAACGCACTTTACTGACTAATTGATTATTATAATTTAGCCGTGAAAACTGTAAAATAGGTTATAAGATATATCTTTTAGTAATATGGTGCGTTTTTCATGGCAAGTTTTTTCCTTTCTGACGATGCTAATCAACAAATTTATTTAGATGCGAATGCAACGACTCCTGTACTTTCTGACATTGCCGATGTTGTTTCGCACACGATGCAAGTTTGCTTTGGTAATCCATCGAGCTCTCACATTACAGGTATTCAAGCTAAACACCTATTAGAACAAACACGCACCAAAGCACGCGAAGTGATAGGTGCTACCGATGGCGATATTTTATTTACCTCAGGTGCGACCGAAGGTATTCAAACGGCGGTTGTTTCAACGCTTATTGCTGCTAAAAATCACCAAATCGAGAACCCTGTATTACTTTATGGGGCTACAGAACATAAAGCGGTGCCTAATACCTTAAAGCATTGGAATAATGTGCTTGATATCAACGCACGCGTTTTAGCTATTCCAGTTGATAAAAACGGTATTTTAGATCTTGAGTTTATTCGTGAACATGCTGCTAATGCATTGATGATCTGTACTATGGCAGTAAATAACGAGACCGGTGTGTTCCAAGATTTAACCGCCATTGAGCGAGTAATTCGCAGTGAGAACAATAATGTAGCCTGGATGGTAGATTGTGTTCAAGCATTAGGAAAAACCAATTTAGCACTTAGCGAAACAACGATAGATTATGCGCCATTTTCTGGTCATAAATTGTATGCACCGAAAGGTATCGGTGTGCTGTATATTCGTAAAGGCAGTGCGTACACACCATTTATAGCGGGTGGCGGCCAAGAAAGCGGAATGCGCTCAGGCACCGAGAACTTACCAGGTATTGCTGGTTTAAATAAACTGTTCTCACTATTACTTGATAAACAAAACCAGACATTTAAGCCTCTTGAGCAGTTGCATGATTATCGTAAGCAGTTACATGCAGCTCTCTTAGATACGTTTGGTAGTATTACTTTTAACCATAGTTTTGAGCATTCAGTGCCCACTACGTTAAACTTTGCAGTTGATGAACTAACCAGTAAAGAAGTGATGGACTTATTTGATGCTGCGGGCATCCGAGTAAGCGGTGGCTCTGCATGTAGCTCTGGTGCTAATCGCAGCTTTGTTCTTGATGCAATGGGCGCTAGTAATTGGCAAAGTGAAAATGCGATTCGTATGTCGTTTGGCCCAGCTGCAAGCCAACAAGAAATTGACTTTGCCTGTGAAAAAATCCGTTCTTTAAAACCGATTCTAGAAGCTAACTGCCTAGTTGTCTCTGATAGCACATCGCCTCAGCAAGAAGTCTGTGCGATTGGCTTAACACAGCTACGTCATCAAGCGGCATGTTGTTGGTTGTATGTTGATTGCGATAAAAACGCAGTGGTGATTGATCCTATCATTGAGCTTATCCCGCGCATGGCAAAAATTGTCGCGACACAAGGTCTAACAGTAAAAGCGATTTTAGATACGCATAATCACCAAGAGCGTTTATCAGCTCGTTGTTTACTAACCAAAGAGCTCGCAGAGCGTTATGTTGCCAATGAGATAGATGAACTTGGCTGGCCTAAAGATTCAGCAACCATCGAATTAAGCGATGCACGCTTAAGCAAAATAGCGACACCGGGTCACAGTGAAGACAGTGTTAGCTATTTATTAGCAGATACGCAAAGTGGTGAGGTCAGCTATTGTTTCTGTGGTGATTTAATCTTACCAGGTGGCTTAGGTAACACGGCAATTAGCGGTGGCGATGCAGCAAAAATGGCACAATCACTAAAACAGCTTGAAATGGCAATCACAGATTCAACAGTGATTTGTTCAGGTCATGATTATCAACAATGCTTTGCAATGGATTGGCACGCACAAAAAGCAACGACGCCATTATTAGCAAAACTATTAAATGAGCAAGTATCAGATGTTCAGTTTGTTGAGTTAAAGCAACAAGCGGATGAACAAAAGCATGCAGAGAGTCACTCTTTATGTGGCTATGTTGAAACACTTGAAAGTGCGCCGATGAAACAGCTAGCAGCAACCGACGCTAAAGCAATGTTAGACGACAAGGCAACTTACCTTATCGATACGCGCGAACCTTATGAACATGGTGCGAATAATTTAGCTGAGTTATTCACAGTTGCAGATAGCAAAGTGATCAACATTCCATTAAGCCGTATGGCTAATGCTATAGTCCAAGGGCAGCTTGATAAAGCACATAACTACATTTTGGTGTGTCGTAGTGGTAACCGTTCAAAACAAGCCGCAAACAATTTGTCGCAGTTAGGTTTTGAAAATGTGTATAACTTAAATGGCGGTTTAGCATTGTTTTGATTGGTATCAGAACAATTCATTCATCAAACAAAAAAGCCGCTAAATAGCGGCTTTTTCGTAACTTGAATAAATTAAGCTGAGGTTGGGCCTGAGCTTTCCCGTACCACTAATGAAGGGGTAAAGGTCGTGATGATGTCTTTATCTTGATTACGTGCACCACGGGTTTTTCTAAACAATAACCGAGCGGCATGCTGTGAAATCACATCATTCGCTTGATGGGCTGTTGTTAGTTTCGGCCAAGTTTGACGCGAGAATGGCGAGTCTTCGAAACCAGTGATAGAGAGTTGCTGTGGAATTTCAATGCCCATTAATCGTGAAGCAAATAACGCACCCGCAGCCATCTCATCGTTTCCGCCAAGTAAGGCTGTAATGTTTTTCGGGTTATTCTCACCAAGCAATGCTTTTGCACCTTCAACACCAGATTCAAAAGAATATTGGCCTTCGTAGATCAGATCATCATTCAATGGGATGTTGTGATCCCTTAGCGCAGCCTGATAACCCTCTAAGCGTTCAGTTGTTGATTTATGTTCTTTGTCGCCGCATAAAAAGCCGATATTTTTATGACCAAGCGAGAGTAGGTGAGCAGTAATTTCGTACGCTGCCGCGTAGTCATTTACATAAATACAGGTGTCTTGATCTTCCTCTGTAGGACGACCAGAAAGCACACGCACATAATGAATGCCCATTTCGTCAAGCATTTCTATGATACTGTTTTGCTCTGAAAGAGGTGGCGTTAATACAAGGCCTGCCAAACGCGAGCGCTTGATCATGGTTTTAAAGTCTTCTTGCATATTCGCATCAAGATAGCTGCATGGATGAATAACCAACTCATAGCCTTCTTCTTTGCAGCGTGATAGCACCCCATTTTGCATGTCGATAACATAGTATGCATTGGGGTTGTCATATACCAGACCAACAGTAAAAGACGATGTGCCTGCAAGGTTACGAGCTGCAAGGTTTGGCTGATAGTTCAACGTGTTTACAGCGTCCATCACTATGTCGTACGTTTTTTTTCTGACAGATGGCTCTTTATTGATCACTCGCGAAACAGTTTTCATTGAAACACCAGCGAGTTTGGCTACATCATTTATGGTTACTTTCATACAGTTACTTTATAGTTAGTTATATTTGTATTATAATAATATCGAAAAGTGTTCACCAGAGCGCTTTTTCTTAATAGGTACATTAATATTTAATATAAGTTAGTTAGTGTATCTAATGTTCTACCAAATTAGCAGTAAAATAATTGAGATAATTTTTATGATACCGGTGTCAAAAGAGAAAAATTGCGCTATTATCTCGACTATAAAATGTAAAAGTAGAACATTGACAGCGTTGTCATTTTAACTTAGTGTTAATTTTCATCGTGTTTTTAATTGCTGTCTTTATTCAACATTAATAAAAAGATAGTTAAAAATCAGTTTGTTGCAAGTTTTGAGGGGATTATATATATGAGCAGCCGTTCGCAATTAGCTAGTTGGCAAGCACTATCTGAAAGTGCCAAGAAGATGAAACAAATTCATCTTAAAGATTTATTTGCCAAAGATAGCACGCGTTTCGAGCAATTCTCAGCTCAGATCCCAGGCGTATTATTCGATTACTCGAAGCAACAAATTGATAAAACAGTTTTTGAACAATTAATCTCTTTAGCGAAAGAGTGTGACATTAGCGCATGGCGCGAAAAAATGTTCAGTGGTGAAAAAATTAACATTACTGAAGACCGTGCTGTACTTCATACTGCACTTCGTAACCGTGCTAATACAGCTATAATGGTTGATGGTGAAAACGTAACAGACGCAGTAAACGCTGAGCTTGCTAAAATGAAAGCGTTCGTTAGCAAGGTTCGCAGTGGCGAGTGGTTAGGCTACACAGGTAAAGCGGTGAAAGATGTCGTTGCAATTGGTGTAGGCGGTTCAAATTTAGGCCCGCAAATGGCAACTGAGGCGCTTGCAGCCTACGCTGATGACACATTAAATGTTCATTACGTATCAAATGTTGATGGTGTTCAGATTGCATCAGTTTTACAAGGTTTAGACGCTGAAACGACGTTATTTGTTATTTCATCTAAAACGTTTACAACATCAGAAACCATGACTAATGCTAAATCAGCGGTTGAATGGTTTTTGCAAACGGCACAGGCTCAAGAGCACATTGCTAAGCACTTTGTTGCTGTTAGTACAAATTTAGAGAAAACAGCAGCTTTTGGCATCGCTGATGAAAACGTATTCACAATGTGGGATTGGGTAGGCGGTCGCTTTTCATTATGGAGTGCGATAGGCTTACCAATTGCCTTGTATTTAGGCTTTGAAGCATTTGAAGAAATCTTAGAGGGTGCGTTTGAAATTGATGAGCATTTTAAAAATGCTGAATTTGAAAACAACGTACCATTATTAATGGCGCTTTTAAGTGTTTGGAATACGAGTTTCTTAGGTTATACGGCGCAAGCTATTTTACCTTACGACCAAGCATTACACATGTTACCTGCATATTTACAGCAAGGTGAGATGGAAAGTAACGGTAAGCACGTTACTTTTGATGGTGAAACAGTGTCTTACACAACAGTACCTATTATTTGGGGTATGACTGGTATTAACGGCCAACACGCATTTTACCAATGTCTGCACCAAGGTAATGTAATTGTACCAGCTGACTTTATTGCCTCAATTGAGCCGCAAGTAAATGTTGGTAAGCACCATGATATCTTATTATCAAACTTCTTTGCACAAACCGAAGCAATGATGGCTGGTGTTGATGCAGAGCAAGTAACTGCTGATTTAACCGCAAAAGGTAAATCTGAAGCAGAAATTGCAGAATTATTGAATCACAAGATTCATCAGGGTAATCGCCCAACAACCTCAATGTTATTAGACAAGGTTGATGCAAAAACAGTTGGTCGCTTAATTGCACTTTATGAGCACAAGATTTTCTGCCAAGGCATCATCTTAGAAATCTGTTCTTTTGATCAGTGGGGTGTAGAGCTAGGTAAAGGACTTGCTTCTAAAATTGAAGCTGAATTATTTGATGACACAGTAAGTCATCCGCATGACAGTTCAACGAATGGACTGATCGCTTACTATAAAACGCATCGTAAGCAGTAACTGATTCGCAGCAATAGCTGCAAAACGGATACCTTTGAACGGGTAGCGCTGGAGTTCTTAGGGCCTGTATTTTTGTGAGAGGATTTACAGAGCCCCTAAGACTCATTTACTTCAGCCAATACAAGAATAATGAGTAAGCTACTCACAAAACAAATTCAACAGGTTTTGTTAATGGAACTATCAAACAAAGCCAGATCAACCAGATAACAACGAGCATTGCCAAATTTCATGAGAGTCATGGAGTTTATTTATTCGGCATTGCCAATGTAGAGAGTGATATATGCTAAATCCATTTGATATCGTAATTTTTGGGGGCGGTGGTGATCTTGCGTTACGCAAATTGCTTCCTGCAATGTATCGCGCTTATCAAGAAGGTAATTTACCTCAAGGTTCGCGCATCCTTCCTACGGTACGTGACCAAAACAAATGCAAAGAATATATCGAGACGGCTCATAAAGCTTTGCAAGAATTTTTAGGTAAAGGCGAATACAACGCAAAAGATTGGAAAGCGTTTGCATCTTACCTAGTTCCTGTTGTTTCAAATGTTACTGAAGCCGATGATGACTGGGATAAGCTAAGAGATATTTTAAATGAACACGATGCTGATAAGTCTCGTGTTTTTTACCTTTCATTACCACCTGCAGTATACGGTAGCTGCTGTGAAATTTTATCTTCAAAAGGGTTAATCACAGAAACATCACGTGTAGTGGTTGAAAAGCCAATTGGTTACTGTGGTGAGTCAGCAGAAGCAATCAATGCGAAAATTGCTGAATACTTTAATGAAGAACAGATTTTCCGTATTGACCATTACTTAGGTAAAGAAACCGTACAAAACTTAATGGCACTGCGTTTTTCAAACTCACTGTTTGAAAACCTTTGGGATGCTAAGTCAATCGATAACATCCAAATCAGCTTATCAGAAACAGTGGGCCTAGAAAGCCGTGCTGGTTTCTACGATAAAGCCGGTGCATTACGTGATATGGTGCAAAACCACTTGCTACAGTTACTTTGCTTAGTAGCAATGGAATCACCAAATAAATTAAACGCAAACAGCATCCGTACTGAAAAGTTAAAAGTGCTTGAGTCGTTACGTCCATTAGTGGCTGAAGATGTTGATGCGAACATCGTACGTGGTCAGTACGTGCCAGGTAACTTAGACGGTAAAATCGTCCCTGGTTACTTAGAAGAATTAAACGAAGGTGCGAGTAAAACTGAAACATTCGTTGCTATTCGTGCGCATATTGATAATTGGCGTTGGGCTGGTGTGCCTTTCTATCTTCGTACTGGTAAGCGTATGAAAAAGCGTTGTGCTGAAATCGTTGTTGAATACAAAAAGGTTTCACACAATGTTTATACAGACAACGTAGGTAATATTGAGCCAAACCGTCTCGTTATTCGTCTGCAACCTGAAGAAACAATTCAATTAACATTGATGTCTAAGCGTCTTGATAACCTTGAGATGCAGTTAGAGCCAGTAACAATGAACATTGAGTTATCTCAGGCTTATAGTAATGGTTTCCATTCAGATGCTTATAAGCGCTTAATGTTAGATGCTGCGGCAAATAATCCATCACTGTTTATTCACCGTGATGAAGTGCGCCAAGCTTGGAAATGGATTGATCCAATTATTGAGCGCTGGCAAGAAAAAGGCGCCCCTTCGTTATACCGAGCAGGTACTTGGGGACCGGACGATGCTGATGAATTGTTAGAAGAAAACAATCATGTATGGTTTAACACAGGCGATAAGGCGTAATTAAGATGGCAACAATTGTTGAAAAATTCTTTGCAAACAAAGACGAATTAACAGCTGAGCTTTCTTCAAGCCTTGAACAAAGCCTTGTTGCTGGTATTAAAGAAGATGGTCGCGCGGTACTGATGGTATCGGGTGGCTCATCGCCGGCACCAGCTTATAAGCATTTATCAAACCTTGAACTTGACTGGGCAAACATTGATGTAGCTATGGTTGATGAGCGTTGGGTTGATGCTGATCATGAAAAAAGTAATGAAGCATTTATCAAAAGCACGCTGTTACAAAACCATGGCGCTGCAGCTAATTTCGTAACGATGAAAAATGACGCATTAACGGCTCAAAATGGTGTGGCTGATTGTGAAGCTGCCTATAAAGCATTAAAGCGTCCTTTTGATGTGACGATTTTAGGTATGGGTCCTGATGGCCACACAGCATCACTTTTCCCACACGCCGAAGGCCTTGAACATGGTTTAGCCACAGATGATTTAGTGTGTGCAATTAACGCCATTGAAAGTGATGTAACTGGCAAGATCACTGAGCGTATGACGCTAACTTTATCTGCAATCGCAGATTCTAAAGTTGTTAAGCTATTAATTAGCGGTGAAGAAAAACTTGCAGTATATAAACAGGCTAAAGAGGGCGGTGCAGTTGCTGACATGCCTTTGCGTGCAGTATTAAATCACCCACACATCAATATTGAAGTTTATTGGGCACCTTAATCGCCTAATCAAACCAACTTATCTAAAGCGAGCTTAGGCTCGCTTTTTTGTTGTTAAATATTCACTTTAAACAAACCATTTCGTATCAACGCACTTTCTTAAAATAGCGCCATAAAGTGTTAGACAAGTACAAAATGGCCCTATATAATTAAAATGACAACGCTGTCATTGTTATTAATTGTTATTCTCAAACCCCTTTAGCTTACTCTGCCCAGAAAAAGTTAAAAATAAATTGTACATGACAGAGTGCTTTTAGAAACAAGCTAGTTTCTTAAGCTAATCAACTGTTAGATAACAGTTTTTATATAACTTTTAGTTATGGTTAATAGTTGTACAGTGGCAACTTAAGCTTACAAAATTACACGTTATTTTTAGCTGTTTTCAAAAACTCATCCTTTTGGTCTTTTCATCTGTAATATCACTCATGCTATATTTGCGCCGTTTATTTGTAACAATTCTTAAAAACTCAATATTAAATATTAGTTATATCAATTACTTGATTATTTCGTTGTAAATTTTTTGCACAAATTAACCAAAAAGATGTAGCACAAATGTAATTTAGAGTGTATGGTTTGTTACTAGATGACAGCGTTGTCATCATCACTGGGCAGAAGTGATATAAAAAACCAACAAAATGATTCAAGGGGAATCCTGTGTTAGCTAAAAATTTTAAGAAAAGCTTATTAGCAGTTAATATCGGCCTCGTAATGAGTGCTGGGTTCACTGGCGCTGCATACGCAGCAGAAGAAACTAAAGTTCAAGAAGATGTTGAAGTAATTGAAGTTCGCGGTATTCGCCGTTCACTTGAAGCTTCAATGAATACTAAGCGCTTTGCTGACAGCGTTGTCGATGCTGTTTCTGCAGAAGATGTCGGTAAGTTTCCTGATAGCGATGTAGGTGAAGCACTTGGTCGTATTTCAGGTGTTGCTGTTAACCGTGCTTTTGGGCAAGGCCAGCAAGTGTCTATTCGTGGTGCATCTGCACAATTAACGCGTACTTTACTAAATGGACACTCAGTTGCTTCAACAGGGTGGTATGATCAACAGTCTATCGATAGAAGCTTTAACTACACATTACTTCCACCTGAAATGGTCGGTGGTATTGAAGTTTATAAGTCATCTCAAGCGAATCTCGTTGAAGGTGGTATCGGTGGTACGGTAATCGTAAACACTCGCAAACCTTTAGATCTTGACTCTAATACTCTTTTTGGAAGTGTAAAAGCTGACTACGGTACGATCTCAGAAGAAACAGATCCTGAAATCTCTGGTCTTTATAGCTGGAAAAATGATGAAGAAACGTTTGGTGCGCTTGTATCAGCAGCATTTTCTGAAACAAATTATCAACGCAATGGTATTGAGTCTTTAGTAGGTTGGGGTGACATTGTTCCTTCAACATTCCAACAACAACGTGAACGTACAGCTATTAACGCAGTGTTCCAATACCGCCCGACTGATGAACTAGAGTTAGGTCTTAACATAATGACTTTAGACTTATCAGCTGATAATGCTAACACGTCATTATTTGTTATGTTCCCTGATGACAAAGATGCAGCTTGTGAGCAAGTTAATGTTGATGGAACATGTACTTTCTATCGCCGTTCAGGTGATGGCGCAAATCCAGGTTGGGCACAAACTTGGGCTCGTGCAGGTTCAATGACTTCAGATACTTTTGACTTCGACTTTAAGTATTTAGGTGAAAACTTCGAACTTAAAGGTCGAGTTGGTAATACCCAATCTGAAGGTGGTACAGATTTAACAGCAAACTATGGTTTCTGGTTAGGCACTCCAGCAGACTATGCCGGCACCTATGATGCGACAGGCGATGTTATTGATATTAATGTTGCAAATAAATCATTCACGCCAGATGACTTCCAAGGACAATTATCTTCAGCAGGTTGGGCTCTTAAGAAACAGCCGAATACGGACGAAGAGACTTATGCACAGTTTGATTTAACTATCCCTGTAGATTTTGGCGCAATTACAGCTATTAAAACAGGTTTCCGTTGGGCTGATCATGAAGTTAAGCAAGAAACTTATACTGCAAACTTAGTTGACTCAATCGCTGCATACGATGCTTCTCGTTATTACTCAGGTACGGTGTCTTCTGGTGCAGGCTATACATTACCAGAGCCAAAGCTTGATCAAATGATTAGTGATGGCTACGCTGCTATTACCAGCTTCGATAATACATCTATCGCTTATAAATCTGGCTACGGTACGATTCAAGAAGAAAATATCTCGTTATACGCAATGGCTGATTTTTCAGCAGAAGGTATTCGCGGTAACTTTGGCCTAAGATATGTTTCTACAGATGCAGAGTCTGATTATTATGCATTAAATGCTAATGGTGACTATGGTAACGGCCTTAGCACTGAAAAAGCAGACTACAGTGAAGTATTACCAAGTGTTAACGTTGCGTTTGACCTAACTGAAGATATGATTCTGCGCTTCTCTGCTGCACAAGTTATCTCTCGTGCTAATTATGCGGATATGTTTGCAGCATCTTCGTTGTCTGGTTACGAAGATGGCACAATTGGTAATGAGGTAATTACTACAGGTAATATCGGTCTTGAACCGTTTAAGGCAACACAAGCTGATTTCGGTATTGAATATTACTTTGATGGCGACGGCATGATAAGTGCGGCTTACTTTATCAAGGATATTTCTTCATTTACTAAAGTTGACCAAATTCTGAATCAAAGCATAGGCATTGTAGACCCAGATTCAGGTGTTGATAACTGGACAGTTGCTACTAAAGGAACTGGTTCAGGTGGTGAAATTCAAGGTATCGAGCTGCAAATTCAAGATGGTTTTGATAATGGCTTTGGTTATCAAGCAAACTATACTTGGGTTGATTCAGAAGCGCCTGCAGAGAACTTCCCTGACCGCATCGAATTATTCTCTGACTCTTCAGAGCATACGGTTAACTTAGTTGGTTACTATGAAGCAGATTTCTATAGCGTACGTTTAGCGTATAACTGGCGCTCAGAGTATATGGTTCGTGAAGCACCTTACTTCTATGGTAACCGCGAGCATCAAGACTATGGTACGCTCGATCTAACAGCTAAGTTTGCTGTAACTGACTACCTAGACTTAACATTTGAAGCGGTTAATATCACTGAAGAAGATAGTATCCAAATTGGTACTGCTACAGGTGATGCTGAGGTTAAACCAGAGCTTCGTAACGGCTATCCAGCATGGAGCTTTGAAGGTGAAGCACGCTACAAGCTAGGTGTATCACTACGTTTCTAAGTTGATTTAGATAACGAAATTAAGAAAGCCCAGCTTGTACTGGGCTTTTTTGTGAGTAAAAAGTGGGCGAGTAAAAATGATAAAAAAAATCGCAATTGTTGGTGGCGGAACAGCAGGTTGGTTAGCTGCTAACCATTTGGGGCATGCGCTTTTACATAGTGGCATTGAGATCACGTTAATCGAGTCACCAAATATTGCCAGCATAGGTGTAGGTGAAGGAACTGTTCCTTCGATGCGCAACTCATTGCAAAAGTTTGGTATCAGTGAAAGTGACTTTATCAATGAATGTGATGTTACTTTTAAGCAGTCAATCAAGTTTGTAAATTGGCTAGATAAACACAAACATGGTGCTAACTTTTACCATCATTTATTTGATCATCCACATATATTCGGTGAGGAGTTAACGCAGCAGTGGCTTGCTGACGGTAACGGCAATGACTACGCTGAATTTGTTTCTAAGCAGCATGTGTGCTGTGAAAAAAATCTAGCGCCAAAAACAATCGCAACACCGCAATATGCCGGTATCAACGGTTATGCTTATCATTTTGACGCTAAAAAGTTTGCTTCATTCTTAGGAAGCCATGCCACGCAACATTTTTCCGTAAAACATCTTTTTGCTGAAATTAAAGATATAACCTGTGATCAGCAAGGCTTTATTACACATCTAATTGACTCAGAAGGTAACGCCTTAGAGTTTGACTTTATTATTGATTGTTCTGGTTTTTCGGCTGCCTTTATCGGGCAAAAACTAGGGGTCGGTTTTGTCGATAAATCAGATAGCTTATTAACCGACACCGCAATCACCTTGCAAGTGCCTACACAAAGTGAAGATGAAATACCGCCTTATACTATCGCCACAGCACACCAAGCTGGCTGGATCTGGGATATTGCGCTTACAGAGCGAAGAGGAGTGGGTTTTGTTTATTCATCTAAGTATATGAGCGATGAGCAAGCTAACGAAAAATTACATCGTTACTTAGGTAATAAATTTGAGCATTTAACGCCAAGAAAAATCCCGATGAAAGTAGGGCACAGAGAAAAAATGTGGCACAAAAACTGTGTTGCTATAGGGTTATCGCAAGGCTTTGTTGAGCCACTTGAAGCCACAGCTATTTTAATTGCGGACTTTTCTGCAGGGTTATTAGCTAAACGTTTTCCGCGCAGCCGCGATGACATTAAATTAGTTGCTGATGATTACAATCAGCACGTGAATTATGTATGGCAGCAAACCTTTGATTTTATAAAGATGCATTACTGTATTTCGGATAGAACCGATTCGGCCTTTTGGCGTGATAACAAGAAAACCGAGCAGCTATCAGAAAAACTAAAAAATAACCTAACACGTTGGCAGCGCTTTACACCGGTACGAGAAGACTTTGCCAGTAAGTTCGATTTATTCGACTTAGAAAACTACTTATACGTACTGTTTGGTATGCATTATGTACCAGCCAAGCAGCAATCTAAGCAGAACGACAATCAACACGTTGCTGAATTTAAACAGCAACGCGTCAAGCAGTTATTAAATGAGCTACCTAAGCACAGAGAGCTGTTAGATAAAATAAAGAAATTTGGCTTACAGAAAAACTAGTTTTCATTAACTGAGCTGGCTAAAAACCATTAGCCAGTTCAGTTAATTCTAAAAAACGAAGAGATAGATAAACGGCTGTTGTTAATATCATTGTTGTACTTTTTGTTATTAAAAAGAGCTGCGCTATGCAGTAGATTGCTCTTATAAATTACTAACCTATTTACCTTTGCTTCAATATTCACTACTTTTTCAAAAAGCTCTGTGGTTTCATTTAAATAGCCCTGATGAGTTGCGCTGTGCTTTTCAGTATCAGCAATCATTTTATGTACGCTATTTTGATTATCAGCTGTCACTTTAATGATGTTGTCAGGGCGGTATTTGTAAATGCCCGTACCACCCCATTCTTTAGCAGATAAATAATGCACTGCTGCAAATGTTTTATCGTCCGTCGAGTCAATATGTGGCATACGCTGTAAGGTATTTAGTTCGTCCGCATTTTGTGTAACTAATGAAAGCTTGCAGCGGTGTAGATATAAATTATTTTCACTGCTTGTAATTATCCCTTGCTCTAAAAGCTCATTAATTAACTGCTCAAAAGCACGATAGTAAGGCGCTGGCATTTCATCACGCTTACCGGGGTAGAGCGTTCCATCACTACCGAAAGGCTGGAAATAAGCTGTTTCTGTAGCAAATTGATAAATAGGCTCAAGGCTGTGTAAAAAGTCATCAATAATAATGACAGTCTCATTAATTTCAGCAATGAAAACGCTGCTTATTTTATAGTCTTTATTTAAATGATAGCCTTCCATTGTTTGCCTCATTATTTCCATAATTGTTGAATATACTAACAAAAATAGTGGCTTATGCGTGATAATATTTACTTGTTTATAGTTTGTTTTTTCATCATTTGGGATTGATTGGTAAGGCGGGTAATTTTGTTAATCTATAATGTACAAACTGCCACAAAATTTTCACTTCCTTTTTGTTGCCAAAACCTATAGGCTTTGGGCACTAACAGCAAAAACATATTATAAAATTAATGGAGCAGTATCATGGCGGAGCAACAAGTACAGCCTTTACATAACGAAAAACATGCCAACACTAAAATCCAAAATGGCATCAATATCGAGTTTATGAAAACTCAGCACTTAGTACCTGTGGTTGCACACGAATTTGCACGCATCGCAAATGAATTCCCAATGGCATTTGTTAAAAACAACGAATCAGGTCAATTCCAAGCAGTTGCGTTATTTGGTCTAGAGCCAGGCGAAAACCTTTTCATCCAAGATGGCAAATGGACTGCGGCATTTGCTCCAATGGCAATGACTCGTTATCCACTTGGTCTTGTTAAGCACCCAGAAGCTGACCAATTTGGTATCGTAATTGACGAAGCAAGCCCATTAGTAAGTGAAGAAGCGGGTAACGCACTTTTCGAAAACGGTGAAGAGACCGATTATCTTAAACGTCGTAAAGAAGCACTTGTTTCTTACATTGAGTTTTCGCAAGTAACAGAAGCATTTACTAAATTCTTAGCAGACAAAGAATTATTAGTAGCGCAAACGCTAACAGTAGAAATTAAAGGTGAGAAAAAAGACATCAACGGTATCTACCTTGTTGATGAGAAAAAACTTAACTCACTAAGCGATGAAGAGTTCTTAGAACTTCGCAAACGTGGCTACCTAGCACCTATCTACTCTTTCTTAACGTCTACTCACCAAGTAGCTCGTTTAGCACGTTTAAAAGCAGCGCAAGCTTAATTTTAAACTGCTGAAAAAAGCGCCATTAGGCGCTTTTTTTGTTTCTTTCATCGGTTAAAGCTTGAAATACAGCGCTGAATTATTCACATTGGGCTTACAAACTAAAATAAATATAAGTGCCCTTATGCTAAAAACATTACTTACCTCAGCCATTGCGCTTAGCGCATTATCATTTAGTACCCTAAGCCACAGTAGTGATCAACCTTTTGCTATCGCTATTCATGGTGGTGCAGGCACCATAGAAAAGAGTCGCTTCACACCAGAACAAGAAAAAGCCTATCGTGAAAAACTAAAAGAAGCAGTTGAAACCGGCTATGCGGTACTCGAAAAGGGCGGCGAGAGCTTAGATGCCATCACTGCGGCAATTAATGTGCTTGAGAACTCACCGTATTTCAACGCAGGTCGCGGTGCTGTGTATACTTATGATGGTGCTCATGAGCTTGACGCATCAATTATGGATGGCCGTACACGCCAAGCAGGTGCTGTTGCAGGGGTTAAACATATTGAAAACCCTATTAATCTGGCTCGCCTAGTGATGGAAAAATCAGTGCATGTCATGCTCAGCGGTCAAGGTGCCGAAGAGTTTGCAAAAACCCAAGGTATGCCGCTGGTTGAAAACAATTTATTCGATACAGATCATCGCTACAAGGCATTATTAAAAGCCAAAGAAAAACTCGATAAACAAAAAGTAACTAGCAAAGACTACCAAGCAGCACATAAAGCTCTGCCTGTTAATTACAAAATGGGCACCGTTGGTGCAGTTGCACTTGATAAAAACGGCAATATTGCTGCAGGTACTTCAACAGGTGGTATGACTGCAAAACGCTTTGGCCGTGTGGGCGATTCACCCGTGATTGGTGCAGGTACGTTTGCTGAAAATGAATCATGTGCAGTATCTGCGACAGGGCATGGTGAGTATTTTATTCGCTACAATGTGGCAGCTGATATTTGTGCTCGCGTAAAATACCAAGGTAAAACCATTGTTGAAGCGGGTAACGAAGTGATCCACGATGTATTAATGCCTATAGGTGGCACAGGCGGTGTGATCATCATTGATGCTAAAGGGAACATCAGCTTGCCGTTTAACACCGCTGGTATGTATCGTGCGAGTAAATCAAATACATCACCAACGTATGTGGGGATTTTTAAAGACGAGTAAT
The DNA here is from genome assembly GCF_004792295.1 of Pseudoalteromonas sp. MEBiC 03607. NCBI lineage: Bacteria > Pseudomonadati > Pseudomonadota > Gammaproteobacteria > Alteromonadales > Pseudoalteromonadaceae > Pseudoalteromonas > Pseudoalteromonas sp. MEBiC 03607. The sequence goes on along the minus strand of NZ_SRRY01000001.1, from coordinate 2,917,474 downwards.
GAATCTTCAGACAATAAAAAACCGAGTTGAACTCGGTTTTTTATTGTCACCAACGTTATTGGCGATTAATTTTTACCTTGAAGGGAGTTTCATCTTGATTAGTTGAGCGGTAAGGGTTGATATCTAAACCGCCACGGCGTGTATAACGCGCATACACTTCTAACTCTTCGAGGTTTAACTGTTGCATTAAATCGCAGTAAATACGCTCTACACATTGCTCATGAAACTCGTTATGAGTACGAAACGAAATTAAGTATTTTAATAAGGCTTCATGGCAAATTGCTTGGCCTTTATAACGAATAATCACACTCGCCCAATCTGGCTGCGAGGTGATCAAACAGTTCGATTTTAGTAAATGGCTGTGAAGGGTTTCTGAGACAACCTCATCACCATTATGGCGAAGTGAGGTTGCATCAATATCATAGCTGGTGATTTCGATATCGAGATCATCAATACACTCACCCGGTAACGCTGTAAAAGGTAAACAGTTGAAATCGTCTGCTTGGTATAAGGTAACTAACACCTGTGCATTTACCGCATCTGATAAGTCTTTGCTAAGCACTTGATGTACGTCTTCTAGCGTCTCAAAGCGTGTCTGATTAAAGCTATTCAGATACAACTTGAATGACTTAGACTCAATGATGTGACTGCTTTGGCAAGGAAATACAAAAGTAGCCACAGCGACCATTGGCTTACCCTTGCTATTTAGCCACGATAATTCATAGCCAGTCCAAATATCTTGGCCTTTAAACGGTAAGTTATCTTCGCTAACACCTAAAGCATCACGGTTTAGTTTGCGGGCAATAGGAAACAACAAACTTGGCGTATAGGTATCAACATATTCTGTGCTTTTACCAAGAACACTGTCTTTTAGTTCGGTTGAGTTGCTGTAATCTGTCATCTTTACACTTTTGTAGTTACAATGTTGGCATTATACCTAAAGCCAATGAGTTTCGCAGTATGTCTGTTTCTATAAAACTAGATAAGTTACATCAAGCATTTAGTGAAAAATGCCTAGAACGCACAGGAAAACTTCCTGTTATTGAACATGATACAGCATGGCCAAGTCCATGTGAGCAGGGCGAAGTTGATGAGCAGGGGCTTATTCAGTGGTGTCCAGTCCCACAACAACCTGCCGGCAGTTTAGATGACCTCGCCAAGGCGCTCGAGTTATCTTTTCCTGAAGACTTAAACCCCTTATTTGGTCATCTTTATGCGGGTAACTTGTTATTGAATGTTGATGATCATCACATTGAATTGCTACAAGCATGGAATGAAGATGATTTTAGCCGCTTACAGCAAAATATTACGGGTCACGTACTGATGAAGCGTAAGCTAAAGCAGCCAGAAACCGTGTTTATAGGCCTAACAGAGCAAGATGATCTGCTTATTACTGTATTAGTCGAAAGCGGTGAGGTTTGTTTAGAGTACGTGGGTAAAAAACCGCATCATGTATTAGCAAATAGCATCAGTGAGTTTTTAGATAAAGTAACGGTATATGCTTAAAAAGTAAAAAGGGGCGATTGCCCCTTTCGTGTATCTGGTTATTGCCTATATTTGGTTATTGAAAGTCCCACGAGATATTCGAAACAATCCCACAAGGCTCACAACGAAAATCAAATAAGCCAAACCATGGCTCAGGTAATTTCCACTCGCCATCGCAACTTGGGCAGCGACGTTTAAGCTCTGACTCTTTATCAACGCCACCAACACGGTATAAATAGTAATAAACCGGCTTCTTGGTTAGAAAACTAATACGCTTAGTGATATCGCGACCACGGCGATATAAGTCACTATTGATGCTAGTTAGCTCTTCAAGCGCAGGAAATTCACAACGGGTTGCACCATTGATCTGAATTTGATCGCACGCTTGCCAGTCTTCTTGCCATTTTATTAGTGTTTTATAATCGCCATTGGCAATGGCCGGAATGCGAAATAACGGCACAGGTAAAAAGTCATCACCACAATAGAGCGGGCTACAGGTATGCACATACGTAGTGTATAAAATATAGCACGACGGATCATGACACATGTCAGCGCCATTTGAGTGAATATCTTGGCCGACCACTTTAACTTTTGGTGCAAGTAAGCCCGCGGTGTGTAATTGCTCAATACTGTGCTTTACAAACGGACTATGATTGAGCGGATGCATCGCATCTTCGGTCGGGCACATCACACGGGTAATGAAAAATCCATCTTTTAAAACCGTTGGAAATTCATCACCAATGATTTGGCCGTTAAAACGAAGTGCATTAACTAGGCGGTTTATTGCCTGCTCAGCAAGCTCTAGGGTAGTATCTTGGTAGCAATCAAAAGTCAGATCGACAACAAACATTATTTTTTCTCAAGCAGTGCTAATAACCTGTCTAATTTAGCTTCAATACGGTCCAATTGACTTTCTTTTGGTGTACTCAGTTGTTCATTTGACGGGTTATTGATGAAGTTATTAATTGAATCCGGATTGTTTTTATATTGGCTAACCGCGGCGATGATCACAGGCATCGGCATAGGTTGTGTTAGCTTACTTTTGGTTAAGGCAACTGTTGGGGTTTTACCTTCGTCAAGAAGGGTTTTAATTGCATCAAATACAACGGCATTCATTTTTGTATAAACTCTTTAATAAAGACTAATACCAACTCGTAAAATTACATAATGAAATAAACGAGCAAGCATAAAAAACATCACAGTGTATGGCTGCGATGCGCGCGTATGGTAGCAATAATAGAGGTGTTGTGAAATTACTTTCCTTATTTGTGGCCGAAAAGCAGATGCAATTTAGGCCACAAATAAGCATTCATGTTTTTATTGACGCAGTCGCGCGTCTAATTCATCAATCACCTCACTCCAAGCCCCATCTTCAGCTAGCGATTCAGCTAAAAAATGCTGCTGAGATTCATCCCAGAATGGAGCATCCTGTAAGAGGGTGGTATCTGACAGTTGATGCGATGCTATGAAAGCATCTATTTCACTTTCTTTGCTTGGCAAACCAAGTTGTGCAAATAAGGTCGAAATGTCATGTTTTGTCGTATCCATAGTTCTGCTCCTTGTGTATGGCGATATTTATTACTGCTTGAACTTAATGATGATGAACCGCAGTTTAACTTACGCTGAATTTGTCTTTAATCGCTGTTAGGTATATACCTTATAGTCTAGTACGAAAATAATAAAACAAATAAAAGGATGAGTATTTTGACAGTTGCTGAACCCGAAACCTTAAGTGTGCAATACCTTAGTGCTGAAGACATCAGCACTGCCGCAAGCCTTATTTATCAAGCCTATCATGACGACCCTGTTCTTCAGAATGTACTAGGTTTTCAACAAGATAACCCAAGTAAATATGAAACTAAATTACGTGCTTTGGTACGTGAAGAGCTAGCAAGTTTCTGGCAAGAAAAACAGCCATTAATAGGTCTTTACTCGCAAAGTAGATTAAAAGCGATTGCCTGTGTATTTGATTCTGCAAGTGAACTACAAGCTGAACGATATTGGCATTGGCGCTTAAAATTAATGCTCAGTGCGGGTTATTTGCAGACTAATCAGCTTATAGAAAAAGAGCGAACTATCCGTGAAGCGCTTTCGAGCAAGGGCCATTATTTGTTTTTAGCCTTCATTGCCGTTGATCCACATTTTCAGGGGCAAGGTTTCGGCAGATATCTGCTACGAGGTCTTGATGATTTAGTTGAGTCAAGCAGTCAAACAAGTGGTTTAGCAGTATTTGTTACTCGCCCTGAGCAGCGCGAATTCTTTAGTTCTGAAGGGTTTGAGGTATTCAAAGCCCTAAGCTTTAACCAAGTCGAAGGAGACTTAATGTTTAAAGCAGTAAATTGACGAAAGGACGTTTTGGAAATAGTAATGTGAGATAAGTCTCACATTACTGTGCGCTTTGTCAGTTTAATGCCTTTAAATCTGTACCCAAAAAAGCTTATTCTAATGATTTTAAACGATTTATTATTTTTTGCATTTTTGTGACTAAGAAAAAATTCATTTTTATGCCTATCAAGATTTCCTCTTTTCTCTAAACTTAATCATGTCAAGAAGACACAGGTTCAATGATTGAACTGATGCCAAGGATTAGGATTATGGCAACAAAGCAAGATGCTTAGCAGGAAGCAAAGGGACAAGTGCTAGGGAAGCAAGGAAGAACTAGGATACTGCCAGGATGCAGTACGATCGCGGAGCGATTGAAAAGGCCTGACCAAAGGATGATTTAGCAGGAAGCTAAAGGAGCGTTTGGAAAACGAAGTGGATAGCCATTGATGGCAAGAGGACGGCACTAGGATGTGTTAAATGTTACAAGATGTAGCATGGTGGGTGTATCGGATGTATACCCGTTCAGGGGATAGATAAAAAGGCAGCTTCGGCATAAGTACGGATACTTAATCATGGAAGTAGCAAGATTGGGGCGTGGCTAATAGCTACGCCTTAGTTCTTTCTGGGGGTTATACTTCTCGCACCAACAATTACTTTGTAAAACTCGCAACTCGCAACTCGCAACTCGCAACTCGCAACTCGCAACTTAAATTTTGTGCGGCGGTATTACTACGCTTTTAAGTAATTCATTTTCCATGATCAAAACGCCTTGATACACGCTTTGCCCATCACTTGAGAACTCAAAAATAAACTCGCTTTTAATACCAGGTTTACCGCTTTTTAAAATGCCCACTCTGCGTTTATTGCAAGCAACACTCATCAATTGCACATTCAATTGCTCAATTTGTCTTTGTGCATGAAGGTTAGCTGCTTCGGCTACTTTTCTGTTTAACCAAAAAAAGTAGATGATGCTGCCAATGATGATGAGTGTCCACAAGCCTGCCATTTACGAGAATAACCTTCCAATTGCGCGAGCGAGTGTTTCGCTACGATTTTCTTTTCTTAATAAACCTAGTAGGTGAGGGCGAATACTAGGAATTGCAACTAAATCGGTGAAAATACTCACAAACAGTTGTTCAATCTCAGTATGGTGCGCACAGCAATCCATAAACACATGTAAGCGCTCTGGGTCTTCAAGGGTGCTAAAACAACGCCCTGCAATCGTTAATAGTACATCTGACTGGGTGTTCATATCAGAGCGCAATACAGCATCAACCAATTGCGCAGTTAAACCTTGCGCTGGTGTTTTTGATAAGCTTCTAAGAGCTGCAACAAGGGCGATGTCATCTTTTTGCTCTATCGCATTTAAACCATAGGCTAACAATTGCTCTGCAAACACGGGTTCGATTGCCACATGTTCAAGCATTGCACTCAGCGGCTGTAATACTTCGACTGGTAATTGCCCCCAAGCGGCTTGTAGATTTGCTAAATTGGTGTCGTTATCTAAACGCATCGCAAAGTCAGCAATACCTTGTACTGCAACACTTTGCCAATTATCAAAACCCAGTTTGCCTGAAAAATACAGCTGAGCATATTCGTAATACTGTGAAGCACTTTGCTTAAGTAAACATTTAACCTGCGCATTAAATGCTGCTAGCTTGTTAGCGTTTGGCGTAAATACATACGGGTTGTTATCAAGTTTGCCTTCGGCATTTTCGCCGGTAATTTCTGTACCAAGTGCTTCAATAACCATATTAGCGAAATGGTCGCGGCTTGCGCTTACAAGACGGCTTTGCTCATCAAGTGGGAATTTTAAAAACCATACATAAGGTTCTTTAGATGCTTTTACATCCCAAAATTGAATAGCAAGCCAAGCATGACCAGCAAGCGGGTATGGGTAAGGGATTTTTGTTTCTTCAATGGCAAGAAATTGTTTTTTGTCTAATTTCGTGATGTGTCTGCCAATATCGAAGGCACGCCAAGTGGTACCTGCTGCATCCAGAAGTTGCCCTAGTGTGGCGATCTGCTCAGTCATAAAATCTCAATTACCGTTATTAATCTATATCAGCCGCGAATTATACGCCATACCATGGCGCCTTGGAACAGGGTATACTAGGGTCTGTTTACCTTCCCTAAGTAAAAAGGTATTAAGAGTTTTACAATGCATCAACAGACTTTGGCGCTGCTGCGCGAATTAGAATCCACATTACAACGCCATTCACTTTGGCAAACAACAGCTATTGACCCAAGTGCGCTCAATTCTAGTGTACCGTTTTGCCACGACACTATGGCTTTTGAGCAATGGCTGCAATTTGTTTTTCTTGAAAAAATGCACGCTCTCATAGCACATGCTCAGCCTTTACCCCGTAATTTTGTAATTGCGCCTATGGCTGAAATGATGCTGGCACAACATAGTGGCGGAAATGATGTGATTGCCGTTTTACAAAAACTCGATCAACTTTTAAGTGATAACTAACATGCAAGAGATTGTTAAGCCACAATTTGACGAGTTAACGATTCTGTACCGCGATGAAAATTACATCGCGATTGATAAACCGTCAGGTTTATTGGTTCACCGTTCGTTCTTAGATAAACACGAAACCCAATTTGCAATGCAAATGCTGCGTGACCAAATTGGTCAACACGTGTTTCCTGTTCATCGTTTAGATAGACCAACGTCAGGCGTATTACTGTTTGCGTTAAGCTCAGAAGCAGCCCGTGACATGAACCAGTTATTTATTGATGGGCAAATTGAAAAGCGTTATTTAGCCTTAGTTAGAGGCTTTTTAAACGAATCAATCTTCTTAGATAAACCTTTAAAAGAAGAGCTTGATAAAATTGCCGATAAGTTTGCTGATCAAGATAAAGCGCCGCAAGAAGCACAAACGCAATTTCATTGCCTGCACCAAGCAAGCCTACCTATTCCAATTGGTAAGTACCCAACAGTTCGTTACTCGCTGGTGGAGTGTTTTCCAAAAACTGGCCGCAAACATCAAATTCGTCGTCATTTAAAACATTTATCATTGCCTATTATTGGTGATGTAAATCATGGTGATAATCAGCATAATCAATTTTTTAGAGAGCATTTTCAGCTTCGTCGTTTAATGTTATTTGCCTCTGAATTAAAGTTTGTGCACCCTTATAGCAAGCAACCAATAACAATTAGAGCGCCATTAGGCGATGCAATGTTAACGATTTGCCAGCAACTTGGCTGGCCAACAGAAGAAAAGGATTATTATGGCAACCATTAGTATTTTTGTCGGCAGTGTCTACGGCGGTGCTGAGCGTTTAAGCGAACAAGTTATTGAAGTTATTGAAAAGTCAGAGCATCAAGCGCAATTAGTTGAAAATGGCAGGGTTGATGACATGCTGGCTGCGTCACATATTTTGGTGATCACATCAACAACGGGTCAGGGTGATATTCCTGATAACTTAGTCGCTTTATATAGCCAATTAAACGATCAATTCCCTATGTTAACAGGCAAGCAATACGGCATTATTGCTATGGGCGACCGCAGTTATGGCGATACGTTTTGTGGTGCAGGTCGCAGCTTTGATGAGCTATTTCGCGATTTACAGGCAAAACCTGTTGGTCATCGTTTAGAAATTGATGCTTGCGAAGATTTTGAGCCTTGGCCTGTTACTGAGCCATGGTTAAATGAATGGCTGACGAAAATTAGTTAATGACTCTTATTAGCTAGTGTCTCTTAAAAGTGCTGATTGAATAAGCAATTGGCACTTTCCCCTTGGTTTTTCGAGTACAGAATCTGATATACTAAACCATCATTTTATGAGGCTGTTATGATTTCAAAAAACCAACTGAAACTAATTCGTGCATTAGGTCAGAAGAAATACCGTAAGCAATATAACCAGTACCTTGTTCAAGGCGAAAAAAATGTACTTGAATTACTAAACAGTGGTTTAAGTATTGCTCATATTTTTGCGACTCCTGCATTTATTTCTGCGCATCAAACAGCGCTTGCAGCCCATCAAGTCATTGAAGCAGATGAAGACAGCCTAACTAAAGCCAGCACGCTGGTGAGTAACAACGCCGCAATTGCCGTTGTTGATATGCCAAGTGAGCAAGCATTACCAACATCAGGACTTATTTTAGCCCTTGATGGAGTGTCGGATCCGGGTAATTTAGGTACCATTATTCGTGTTGCTGATTGGTATGGTATTAAGCATATTGTTACCAGCACAGACAGTGCGGATGCTTATAATCCGAAAACTATTAGCGCAACTATGGGGTCATTTGCTCGCGTGAGTGTCTCACAAACTGATTTAACCAGTTACTTACCAAGCCTAAAACTCCCAGTGTATGGTGCATTTTTAGAAGGTGAGAACATTCACAAAACTGCTCTTAAGCAAGATGCCGTATTACTCATGGGCAGTGAATCTCATGGTATTCGTGCTGATTGCGAAAGCTTAGTTACTGATAAAATCACTATTCCGGCTTATGGCCAAGCAGAATCGCTTAATGTAGCCATGGCAACGGGTATTATTTTAGATAATTTTAAGCGCCACGCTTAACCTTTTACCCTAAAGTGGGTTAAATTGAAGAATAACAATAAAAATCGGTAAAACAATTAGATGCGCTTAAGCACCATAAAATTAGCGGGTTTCAAATCGTTTGTTGAACCCACTAAGATCCCATTTCCTGATCAGATGACATGTGTTGTCGGCCCGAACGGCTGTGGCAAATCAAATGTCATCGATGCAGTGCGTTGGGTGCTAGGTGAAAGCTCAGCTAAAAACTTACGTGGCGATGCCATGACCGATGTTATTTTTAACGGCTCAACTAATCGAAAACCTATTTCACAAGCCTCTGTTGAGTTGGTGTTTGATAACACCAGTGGCCATTTACCGAATACCTTTGCTGATCGAAACCAAGTGGCGATTAAGCGCTTAGTGACCCGAGATGGTCAGTCAATTTATTTTCTAAATGGTAGTAAATGCCGTAAGCGTGATATTACCGATATCTTCTTAGGAACAGGTCTTGGCCCGCGCAGCTATGCGATTATAGAGCAGGGCATGATCTCGCGTTTAATTGAGAGCAAACCGGCTGACTTGCGTGTTTTTTTAGAAGAAGCCGCGGGAGTTTCAAAATACAAAGAGCGTCGTCGTGAAACGCAAACCCGCATTAAAAGCACCCGCGAAAACCTTGAGCGACTGCTTGATGTAAGGCAGGAGTTGCAAACACAGCTCGATAAACTTGCAGTGCAATCAGTCGAAGCAAAAAAATACCGAGAGCTAAAAGCCACTGAGCGCACCTTAAAAGGGCAAATTGCGGTTTTAAAGTGGCAGAAGTTACACCAACAACAAATCGATAAAGCTGAGCAAATCAATAAACTTAAAGAGCAAATCCAGTTCTTTAAAGAAGCGCATTCCGGCCATGATGATGTGTTAGCAAGTCTTGAAAATCAGGTGCAACTTGAGCAGCAAAAATTGCAAGATGCTCAGCAGGCTCAGCATCAAACACACACTGAGTTAACGCGCAAAGAGCAGCAACAGATTAGCCTAAAGCAGCAACAACAAACACTTAGCCAAAACCTTATCAAACAGCAACAACTGCAGTTACAAAACAAAGAGCTGCAAGAAGAGCAACATGCATCGGCTGTAATGTTACAAGAGCTGCTACAAGAAGCGATTGAGCAAAGTTTACTGTGCGCTGAGCAAGTTGCAGAGGTAGAGCAACAAGTTGCTGAACAACATCAGTATAAACAAAGTGCTGATGAGCAATACCAAAGCACCTTACAAAAGAATCAAACTCATGCTAGTGATATTACCGTTGCAAAGAGTCAACAGGCTCACTTTGCCCAAACTGTTGCGCAACTTGAATCTCAGCAGGCACAACTTGACGCTGAAATTAGTGAGCTTGAAGCAACTCCTGTTGCAGCGCAAATTGCTGAGCAACAACAGCATATTCAAACACTGACTAAAGAGCTTGCTCAGCAGCAAAGTGCGCTTAATAAGCTCACTCAGAATCTAGAACAAGCTGATAAAGAGCAACAGCATTTAGAGCAAGATTTTAGACGGGTTCAACAGCATAGTAATGAAAACAAAGCCAGTATTGCAGCGCTTAACTCTTTGTTATCAGAGCAAACCGACAGCGAAAGTGTCTCTCTATTGGTGCAGTTAAAGGTGGCTTCTGGCTTTGAGCCGCTAATTGAACAAGCCCTACTTGGCCTTGAGCATCTAAAGGTCAGTCAACATAAAGAGGCTAACAGTGTTTGGCCTGCTAATGAGTGTGCGGCTGTGCCAAAAGAGTCATTAGCTAATTATATCGAATCGGGTGCTTACCCTGATTTATTAGCACGGTTTGCATTTCAACCTTGTTTTGATGACGCTATTTTGGCGGATCCATATTGGCTGGCAGTGATTGATGAAGAAGGCTGTATTCATGGTCGTAACTTTCACACCGATGCCAATAAAGACGCCGACAATTCTTTGCTTTTAAAGCATGCTCAGCTTAGCGATGCACAGCAGTTAGATGAAGAGCTCAACGAGCAATTAGAAACCAAGCAGCAATTGCTAAACGAGCATCTAGCACATAAGAAAACGCTCATCGTTGACAAAGAGCAACACAGAGAGCGAATTCACCAAGCGGCTCAGCAGATTGCATCGGCTAGCACTCGACGCGATATGTTGCTTGAGCAGCAAACGCAGTGGCAAAACCAGCTTGTTAAGTTACAACAGCGTGAAACCTTACTGGCTGAGCAAAAGCAAAATGCCGATGAGCAGCAACAAGCCCAGCAGAGTTTACTTGAGCAATTGCTAGAGCAGCAATTAACGCTGGAAACAGAACTCGAGCAGGCTAAACAACGACAAACTGAGGCAAATAACAACTATCGCCAAGTTGCGTCTCAGCTTGAGCAATATAAAACGCAGGCTCACCAAGCAAATTTGGCTGAGCAAAAAGCTCGCAGTGAGTGTCAACTTAGCGAAACCAAATTGCAACACGCCAATGCCGCCCAAAGTGCTGCAAGTGAGGCTGTGTTAGAACTTAATGAGCAACTAGAAGAGTTAGTGATCCCGCTTGAAGAGGTGGCAGAGCAAATCATGCTATTGCTTGAAAAGCATCAACAAAGTGACGTTGAGCTGAAAAACTTGCAAGCGGCCTTGAGTCAAGCTAAAAAGGAGCTTGCTGATAAGCAAACAGCGCTGAAATCGTCGCAATCTGAGTTGGTGACGTTACAAGAGCAGTTGCAAGCATTGGCACTGGATGAGCAAAGTTTAATCGTTAAAGCACAAGCTGCTCTAGAGCCACTTGAAGAACTTGAACAAAATTTAAAAACAGTACTTGAAGAACTGCCTGACAGTGCCAATTTAAATAGTATGCAAGCTATGTTGACTAAAACCACCCAAGCTTTAAATGAGCTTGGCGCAGTAAACTTAGCAGCAATTGATGAATTTGAGCAGGCCAAGCAGCGTAGTGATTATTTAAATCAGCAGCTTGATGATTTAACACAAGCGTTAAATACCCTTGAAGGGGCGATTCAAAAAATTGACCGAGAAACAAAAAACCGTTTTAAGGCCACGTTTGAACAAGTAAATACAGACTTTGGGGAATTATTCCCGAAAGTGTTTGGCGGTGGTAGTGCCTACCTTGAATTGACCAGTGATGATCTACTCGAAAGTGGGGTAAGCATCATGGCAAGGCCACCAGGCAAGAAAAATTCGACAATTCACCTGCTTAGTGGTGGAGAAAAAGCGCTGACCGCATTATCATTAGTGTTTTCAATATTCAGGCTCAATCCAGCTCCATTCTGTATGCTAGATGAAGTGGATGCGCCATTGGATGATGCAAACGTGGGTCGTTTTTGCCGTTTGGTAGAAGAGATGTCACAATCAGTACAATTTATTTATATCAGTCATAACAAGATTGCCATGGAAATGGCAGGCAGATTGACCGGTGTAACTATGGCTGAACCGGGTGTTTCACGAATGGTTGCTGTAGATATAGAACAAGCTGTGCAAATGGCACATGCATAAATTTAGTTAGGCATATCAAATAATAAAGGTGAGGGGATGGCCGAAGAATTAAGATGGGCTTTAATCGTAATCAGTGTATTTGTCATTGGTGGTTTATTAATTCACGGCTTATGGTCGGTGCGTAAAAAAGACAGTCCAGATGCACCAGCGCAAGAACGGGTCGAACCGAATGAAACAACTTCTGAGATATCAGAGCCTGCTCCAGTTCAGTCGCAAGAACGTGACGAGCCTGAGTTTGGAGATTTAAGCTTTTCCGCGCAACATAATGATGAACCCGTTGTTTCAGATGAGATTTCAGAATCACCTGAAGCAGAGCAGACTGAAACTGACGAAGAGCAAGAAGCACAAGCTCCAACTGACTTCATTATTGTGCATTTGCAGATGCCTGAAGATGCAGTTATGAATGGCAGCCAGCTATTGCCAGCCGTTAATATGTTAGGCTTTAAGTATTCTGAAGAGGGCTTCTTTAACCGCCATTTAGACCCTGCTGGTACAGGTCCGGTGTTATTTCGTTTAGTGAATATGTATAACCCAGGTACGTTTGATATCGATAACATGGAACAGTTTAGTACCGCGGGTATCAGTTTATTTATGACCTTACCATGTGATGGTGACGGTTTAAGTGCATTTAATATGTTGCACAGTGCAGCTAAAAAGCTAGCTGATGAATTTGGTGCGACTATTTTAGATAGCAACCGTGAAGAGATGACGGTTGAAAGCGTACGTGAATATGTTGAGAAAGTTCGCAGCTTCTCAGCTTAATCGCACGCACAGATAATAAGTTTTAGGCCACTTGGCGTTAAGTCGTCTAAGTGGCTTTTTTATGTAGATTTTTGAGGTTTTCATGTCCAGCCCTATCTTTGAGCAAATTAGCCAACTTCGAGCCCAGTTAGAAGAGCATAACCATAATTATTATGTGCTGGATGCACCAAGCATTCCTGATGCTGAATATGACCGTTTAATGCGTGAATTAAGCGCTCTTGAGCAAGCTAATCCAGAGTTCCAAAGCCCTGACTCGCCATCACAAAAAGTTGGTGGTGCTGCACTTGATAAGTTTGAGCAAGTCACTCACCAAGTACCTATGCTGTCACTTGATAATGCGTTTTCTGAAGAGGAGTTTGCTGCCTTTAATCGCCGTATTAAAGAACGTTTAATGAACAGCAGTGAGTTAACTTTTTGTTGTGAGCCAAAGCTTGATGGTCTTGCAGTATCGATTATTTACCGTGACGGTGTGTTAGTGCAAGCAGCTACCCGTGGTGATGGCATGGTGGGTGAAAACATCACCCAAAACGTGAAAACAATACGTAATGTGCCGCTTAAGTTACGTGGCGATGACTTCCCGGCAGAGCTTGAAGTGCGCGGTGAAGTATTTATGGATAGTGCCGGGTTTGCCAAGCTTAACAGTGAAGCCGAAAAACGTGGCGAGAAAGTATTTGTAAACCCGCGCAATGCTGCTGCAGGTAGCTTACGCCAGCTTGATTCTAAAGTAACAGCAAAACGCCCGCTGATGTTTTACGCTTACAGTACAGGGCTTGTTGCGGATGGTCAGTTACCAGAAGATCATTACCAACAGCTTGCTAAACTGACAGATTGGGGTTTACCACTTTGCCCAGAAACTAAACTGGTTGAAGGACAGCAAGCTGCACTTGATTATTACCAAGACATTTTAGCACGTCGTAGTGAGCTGGCTTACGAAATTGACGGTGTGGTAATTAAAGTAAACGACAAAAAGCTGCAAGAGCGTTTAGGCTTTGTGGCACGTGCGCCGCGCTGGGCTATTGCCTTTAAATTTCCTGCACAAGAAGAAATCACACAATTACTTGATGTTGAGTTTCAGGTAGGTCGTACTGGCGCAATTACGCCTGTTGCACGTTTAGAGCCGGTATTTGTGGGAGGCGTGACCGTGTCTAACGCAACGCTTCATAACGGCGATGAAATTGCCCGTTTAGGCGTTAAAATTGGCGATACAGTAATTATTCGCCGTGCAGGTGATGTTATCCCGCAAATTACCCAAGTTGTGCTTGAGCGCCGTCCTGAAGACGCCAAAGATATTGTTTTCCCTGCTACATGCCCAATTTGTGAGTCACATGTGAAACGCATTGAAGGTGAAGCGGTTGCCCGTTGTACAGGTGGCTTAGTTTGCCAAGCGCAGCGTAAGCAAGCCATTAAGCACTTTGCGTCACGTAAAGCGCTTGATATTGATGGGCTAGGCGACAAGATTGTTGATCAGCTTGTTGATCGTGAGCTTATCAAAACACCTGCTGATTTATTTACCCTTAAACAAGGTCATTTTGAATCACTTGAGCGAATGGGCCCTAAGTCTGCTAAGAACTTAGTTAACGCGCTGCAAGAAGCTAAGCAAACAACATTAGCTAAATTCTTATATTCGTTAGGTATTCGCGAGGTTGGTGAAGCAACAGCGCAAAACCTAGCAAACCATTTTTTAACCCTAGAAAAAATCACCCAAGCAAGTGTTGATGCGTTAACTGAAGTAAGCGACGTAGGTGAAATTGTTGCCAAGCACGTTCGTGGCTTTTTTACTGAAGAGCATAATATGGACGTGGTTAACGCGCTAATTGAGCAAGGTATTAACTGGCCCGCGCTAACAGCCCCAAGTGCCGAGGCGCAGCCATTAGCGGGCTTAACTTACGTACTGACCGGCACATTGAGTGAGCTTAACCGTAATGATGCAAAAGCACGTTTACAAGCGTTAGGTGCGAAAGTGTCGGGCAGTGTTTCGGCGAAAACAGATGCACTGATCGCGGGCGAAAAAGCGGGCTCAAAATTAACCAAAGCACAAGATTTAGGCATTGATGTATTAACAGAGGCAGACCTCATTGCGCTTTTAAGTGAGCACAATGGATAGTTTATTGCAGGCATTGTCGTCAGTTGCTTTAACAATCGGCAGTTGGCTACAACCACACCTTTACAATATTTCATTATTGCTGGTGGTGTGTTTTATATCCTTGTATGCAAACGATATTATTAAAGTGACCAAGCGCTTTGTGGCGCGTCGTCACTTTATTATTCGTGTGCTTTGCTTTGTGCTGGTCACAGGGTTTGGTATGGGCTTACTTGTGGTGTCTGTGACGCCTTTTTTAAGTAAATTGCTAATGCTACTCGGTGTTAAATGGCTGGCGCTTACACTTACAGCAGCCTTTTTGGTACTTGGCATCATTGCTGATAAGAAGAACCAAATATGAATCGCTACGGCCCAGAATACTGGGATAAACACGGCACTTACCGGACGCCTGTGGCGTTCCACTTAACCTTACTTGTGCTTTTGCGTAGTTATTTTATTTGGCTGATGGCGGCGCTGAGTCGTCGCCCTGATCTAGATATCATGTCGTTGTTCTTTAAATCTAAAGCTGATTTTTTTATCGCTATTGCCATTGCTGCGATTGCTTTATTACCTGCGGTGATCTTTTGCTTGCGCCGGCCACAAGAAAACGCAGATAGTGCAAAACGTTTTGCGTCGATTTGGCGTTATATGCGCTGGCCATTAATTCTATGTGCAATCACAGATTTAAGTTGGTTAACCTATCAGGCTGCACACAGCCACTATCAGTTTTCGTTGTTCTTAGCTTGCCAAATGGTACTGGTGTTATGGGTACTGTTATATTTATTAAAAAGCAGATACTTGTCTGTCTTTTTCAATGATTGGCCAGATCCAATAGCAAAAAAATAGGGCAGCAAGATGTTGGCAATTAATAAGCTTTTAGCAAAAATCTCATTTACTATCGCATTCGTATTAATCGCTATATGGGTATTTACGCCACTTTGGCACAGTGCTGCATTTTCACTGTTTGTGATGTTATGGGGCTTTATAACACTATCAAGCATTTATCGAGTGACGCCGCTATTTGTAGCGCGTAACCCCATTACTGACTTATTAAAACGCGATGTTAATCAGCTAGCACTCATTAGCCTTTCTGGGCTGTTTGATTTTAAACGCAAGGCTGAGTTTGTGTTAATTGGTCAAATTAAGCAGATTGAAGTGGGTGAAGGTATTATCCATATTACTGACGTCAACGGACAAAAAAGCACAGCAGTATTGAGTGTTAGTAGTGACAAAATTAATAGCCATTTATCGCAACTGCTTTCTGAGCGCGAACGTGCGCAAATAGATATCCGTTTACAAGCGAATTAATGCCACTTGCTCTTGGCTGTGCTTGTGATGTACTGTGCAATAGTTGTATTCAACCTTGAGGGAGCACTATGTTAACTTGGCAAGATATTTTAGAGTTTGCCCATAACGGTAACCCAACACCTCCGCGTCGAGTCGAAAAGTCACCATCTGAGTGGCAAGCTGAGCTCGAACAAGATGCATTCTATGTTACTCGTTTAAAAGGGACTGAGCGTCCGCACAGCTCTGATTCATGTACGATATTTGAACCTGGTCAATATGCCTGCGTCTGTTGCAACAATTTATTATTTGATGGTGATGAAAAGTTCGACAGTGGCACTGGTTGGCCGTCATTTACTCAGCCTAGCAGTGTTGAAAGCATTGCTTATGTAGCTGACTCTAGCCATGGTATGCAGCGTATTGAAGCGATTTGCAATGTCTGTGACGCGCATTTGGGCCATGTATTTCCTGATGGCCCAGCGCCTAGTGGTCTGCGCTATTGCATGAATGCCATAGCGATGAAAAAACGTGATTAATCTAAATACTGTGCGATGATAAAAATAAGGTGCTCACGGTAAATTGGCTTGCTAATAATGTAGTCAGTCAAAATACTTGATTGCACCTTATCATCCCTTATCGCTGAAGCCGTTACCGCGATTATTGGAATATGTTTAAAACGATCATCACTGCGAATTAACTGGCTTGCCTCTAATCCACCCATTACCGGCATTTTTAAATCCATTATGATAAGGTCAGGTTGGTTTTGCTCAATTTTCATTAGAGCATCTTCACCATTAATAGCTGTATCTATCGTAAAGCTCCAGCGTGATAAGAAGGATTCTAAATATTCCCGGTTGTAAGGAATATCATCAACAATCAAAATGCGCGCTGGATTAAAATGATAGCTTGATATAGCAGGGTAATTACGATGTTCAACTTCGTTTTTAGATTCGGCTAATTCAACATTCGGTATCGACACAATAAATTCACTGCCTCGATCTTTTTCGCTGATCACCGATAACTCTCCACCCATTAACTTGATAAAGCGCAATGAAATAGCTAAGCCAAGTCCTGTGCCACCAAACTCAGAGCTACGTTGCCCTTGTACTTGCTCAAAATCATTAAAAATGAGCTCTTGTTGATCACTAGGAATGCCTTTACCTGTGTCTTTAACATGTACTTTAATATCAATATGGCTATTGTCATTATGCGCTTTAAAATCAAAAAACACTTTTACACTACCTTGCGAGGTGAATTTAATAGCATTACCGATTAAGTTTGTTAGTACTTGACGAAGTTTATTACTGTCTAGCAGCACAGGTGTTGTTAGATCAGGATGAGCAGTAACTTGTAACTCAAGATCTTTCTGAGCGCTTAATTGTAAGAACATCATGTTGAGTTCGTGACACATGGTAGGGATCTCAACTCGATCAATATCAAGTTGCATTTTACCGGCATCCACTTTTGATAAATCAAGAATATCGTTCAATACGTTAAGTAATGAGTTACCCGATATTGAAATAGCTTCTAGATAACGACGCTTATTTTTATCAGTTTCACTGTCTTGTAATAATTGGCTAAAGCCCAATACGGCATTAAGTGGTGTTCTTAATTCATGCGACATATTAGCTAAAAAGCGGCTCTTAGCTTGATTCGATTGCTCAGCTTGCTCTTTAGCATCAAGATACTCTTGGGTGCGTTTAGCAACGGTTTCTTCAAGTAAGCTATGTTGCTCATGCATACTATTGATTTGTTGCCTAACTGCAGCACGCATCATTTTAAAACCACTTGCAAGAGTACCAATTTCGTCTTGGCTTTTAATATTTATAGGGCAATTTAAATCACCTGTGGTCACTGCATGCGAAAACTCGACTAGCTGCTCAATGGGCTGCAAAATGATTCTTCGAATAATGATGTAAGCAATGATGAGCGCTGTGAGTAAGTATATCGCAAATAATGAAACAGCATTGCTGATGATAGCTTTTGTCTTTGCAGCTAAGTCAGTATCTGAAAAACTAACAATCACGTAGCCAATATTTTCGTTTTGGTAACTATTAATGGGGACCGAAACTACATATTGTTCATCCAGTGGAATGATTGTGTTTAGTGCAGGGTTCAATTGCTTCAGGATTTGCTGGTTAGTTTCTAAAGTATCAACCTTACTGTTATCAGGGTGTGCAGCAATAAAGTTATTTTGATCGATAAAGTAAATAGTTTTGAGATCATCAAATGTATTATTTTTTAGAATATTTTTTAAGGAGATACCTTGAACTTTCATCACCCAACTACCGACACTATTATCTTTCGTTAGCTTTTTTATCTCTGACAGCATAGGGGACACAATAGCATCTGCTTTTTCACTCATGTTTAGAAGTGTTTGTTCTTTTAACTCCATCACATGCAATGAGGTACTCGCCCCTAAAATGAGGGTAATGGTGAATCCGATTATCATCAGAATTTTGTGGGCAATGCTTATCCTCATTGCTAGTTTTCACTCCTTGACTTGAATGTGTGCATTGTTTCATTAATTTTTTTATCAGTTGTTTTAATTGTCTGGTTTATATCTGCACCATAGAATATTTGGCTAAATGCTTGCGAGATAATTTCACCAATGACAGGGAACTCTACCATTCCAGCTTGTAGGCGATCAGCTGTGGCATGATCAAATACCCACAACATTGTAGTATTAAACCCGGGTTTATTTACCAAGGTAAACAACTTTTCGTGCCACACTTTTTTTCTGGGAGGGGAGCCGCCAGTACTAAGTAGCGATGACGTTTGCTCGCTTGTCGCCCATTGAATAAAAAGCCAAGCCGCAGTTTTTTTGTTGGACTTGCTATTTATAGCAAACGCCCATGCCCAAGGAGAGGTTTCTCTTGCTATGGGACCTTTGGGCAAAGGGGCTGCTTCCCATTTATTCCAAATATTAGACTCTTCAGCTGTGTCTATTTCATTGTAAAAATGGGAAGCTAAAAATGCGGATGCCAGCTTACCTTGTTTAAATAAGCGGCGGATTTCATAAAAGTGCAGCAAGCGGCTATTATCAGGATTTCCATACCCTGTCGCTAAATCTCGGTACACTCTTAGACTCTGCGCTGTTTCAGTGCTATTAAACACAGACATATTTTGCTCATCGATAACTTGTGCCCCGTATGCACGCATTACTGGCAAAACTGTCCAGGTGTTTAGCCCCGCACCTGGCAATGTGCGCGCCGCAAATGCATGCATTCCAATAAGATCTGGCGTTGCATCAATAGCGCGTTGTAACTTTATCTTTGTAGCGTAGAGCTCTTCATAAGTATCAGGTACTTTAAGGTTAAACCGTTCAAATAGATCTTTTCTGTAAAAATAGATTGGCGCCGAAAAATCAAAGGGCAATGAATACAAAATATCATTGATCTTACATAGTGCTAAGCTTCGATCGCTAATGTCGTCTAGCTGATACCATGTTTTATCAGTTATCTTGGGATTATCTAAATAGGGCTGAAGAGGCTCTATCCAACCTTGGCTTTGCGCTTCTCCTAAAAAAGTAATTCCCATAGGCAATACATCGTACAAGCCTAAGCCTTCACTCAAATCTTGATGGCGGCGCGCTCGCATTTGTGATTGTTCTAAGGCATGAAAGCCAACCGAGATCCCCGTTAGCTGTTCAAATAATGGTATATAAGGCTTTAACGCTGTGAATGCTGGTTGTTCGTCTGCAAGAATATTTATATGACTTCCGGCTTCACTGCGCCAATCTATGTTTGCTTGTTGCCAGTAATGCAGTGTAGAGGAAGCAAAACTGTTGGCACTGTAAAAAAAAATCGCTGCTGTAATAAAAGGCTTGATAAGTTTTGACAAACGCGGTGCCATCTTTCGGTTACTCCGTTAACTTAATATTTAACTTATCAGCTTGTGCTTTAATTTTTTCAAATCGTATTGCTTGCTCATATTCGAGCTCTTGGCTAGCAAGTAAAGTAAAGCATTTTCTAGCAAGTGATAAATTAAAAGACTGGCCTTGATTATTAGTATCGAACAAACATTGTAATAAATTAAGTGCGATGCTGGCATTTTTGGGCATAACCCTAAATGCTTGCGTAAAGGCTTCAAGAGCTGTATTAAGTTGTCCTTTATTAAACTGTGTTACTGCATGGTTGTTAAGCTCTTTAGGGCCTAACTTGATATCTCGACGTTCTGTTTGTTGCTGTTGAATATATCTTAAATAAACAGGATCACTGACAGATGGGTGACGTTCGCAATGGTCAATAATTTGGTTAAACAGCCTTTGCGCTTTTTGATGAAAACCTAATTCATGGAATGCTTTGGCTTTGTCGAGGGCACCATCAACAGAACGAATTTGTGTATCACTCTCATCAAGTTGATTGATAAGCGCTTTTGCTTTTTGGTGTTCATCTTTTAAGTAATGTAATCGAGCATTTAGTACATCAATTTGAGTTTGATTATTACTATTGGGAAATTGCTTTTTTAAATCATTTAAATATTGATTAGTCTGCCTAGATATACGGTTTATCTGATCGCTTTGATCAGTCGTTAACGCAAAATCGATACCTGCGCGCGCCGCATTAAGGTAGATATCAGGATGATCATGAATAGAAAATTTTGCGTAAGTCGCAATATCTTTTTGTGTTAAATAGTTCTTTTCATAATCATGATTAAGTAAGGATACATGGCTCAAAGCTTTTTGACGGTTAATGTTACGTGGTGCAATATCAACAGCTTGGCTAATTAGTTGTTGAGCTTCATCATACTTATTAAGTTTAATTTCTAGTCGGCTTAGCAGGTCCAGAGCAACTAAGCGAGTTTCACTGCGTTGTAACATCGTTTTCAACATTCGCTGTGCAAGTGAATGCTCATTACATGCAATCAAAGCTTCAACTAAGCCTACCTTTGCCCAAGTGAATTTTTGAATATCAAGAACAGATTTAAAAAAGGTTTTAGCTTCTTCATTACGTTTTAGTCGAAGTAGGGCATCGCCTTTTAGTCTAAGTAAAATAGCACTAAAACTGTGGCTTTTGTTTTGTAATAATTCGTCGATCTTTTTTATTGCTTTTGAATCGTTCTCGTCATCAATAAGTTGATATACCTGATGTAAATTATTTTTTCGCATCAGTACTTTTTCGATACGATTTTTTAATTCATTGATAGTGAAAGGTTTAACAAGGAAATCATCAGGTTGTAGCTCTAAGACACTGTGTACAAGAGAGCCACTTGTTTCAGCAGAAATAAAAATAAAGCCTGTGGAGTTTTTAATTAGGCGCTTCATTTTCAGCTCTTCATATAGCTGATAGCCATCTTGTTGCTTACTCAGATTAAAAGAGCAAACAATTAGATCAAACTGCTCTATTTGGCACTGCTCTTTTGCTGAGTTGGCATGCTCTGCAAAACGTAACTGACGAAACCCCAACCCCTCTAATGATTGTTTCATATAGCTTTGAGCAAGTGGTTGCTCTTCGACTATTAAAATTTTAGCGTTCGAAAAAATCTTTGCAGGCATTAGACTTGCGACCGAGTGACATTAACAGTGACTATAATAAACAGTCTAGCTGCTGACAAGGCAAATTACAGCTTTTGCTGCTATTAAAAGTTTGGCTAAGGTCTTTGTCGAAAATGCGAGAAGTATGAAAGATCAGCTTTTAGGTATTTAGGCTTGTTGAACAGTGGGGGAAATTAAACCATTTGCCTATGTTTTATAGAAAGTGGCGATGCTTTTGAAATCTAAAGGTAGATAAGGAAGCCTTTAAAGAAAATGTTTATATGTGGTGGGTCGTACTGGACTTGAATCATCGAGCCTGTGTTTTGTAAAGAGTGGCGATGCTTTTGAAAATTAGAAATAAAATAAAGAAGATTTAAAGAAAGTATTTATGAAGTGTTTATATGTGGTGGGTCGTACTGGACTTGAACCATCGAGCCTGTGTTTTGTAAAGAGTGGCGATGCTTTTGAAAACTAGAGATAAAATAAAGAGGTTTTATATGTGGTGGGTCGTACTGGACTTGAACCAGTGACCCTCGCCTTGTAAGGGCGATGCTCTCCCAACTGAGCTAACGACCCACATATAAATTTTTCAGATTAAATGGTTGTTTTTACTGAACTTAACCACCGAGCCTTTTCGTTGTAAAGAGTTGCGATGCTCTTTGCTTCAAAAAGTAAATGGTGGGTCGTACTGAACTTAACCACCGAGCCTTTTCGTTGTAAAGAGTTGCGATGCTCTTTGCTTCAAAAAGTAAATGGTGGGTCGTACTGGACTTGAACCAGTGACCCTCGCCTTGTAAGGGCGATGCTCTCCCAACTGAGCTAACGACCCATATAATCTTTTTCTTCGCTACCATTTTTAGCTTTTTGCTTTAAAAAGTAAATGGTGGGTCGTACTGGACTTGAACCAGTGACCCTCGCCTTGTAAGGGCGATGCTCTCCCAACTGAGCTAACGACCCGCGAAGATAAATCTAAATGAAATACCATTAATTGAATAATGGTGGGTCGTACTGGACTTGAACCAGTGACCCTCGCCTTGTAAGGGCGATGCTCTCCCAACTGAGCTAACGACCCATTTAGATTTTTGTAATATGAAACACCATTTTAAAATGGTGGGTCGTACTGGACTTGAACCAGTGACCCTCGCCTTGTAAGGGCGATGCTCTCCCAACTGAGCTAACGACCCATATTACATGCAATATTTCTTAATGGTGGGTCGTACTGGACTTGAACCAGTGACCCTCGCCTTGTAAGGGCGATGCTCTCCCAACTGAGCTAACGACCCATTAAGAAATTAGATATGAAAACCATTATTTTAATAATGGTGGGTCGTACTGGACTTGAACCAGTGACCCTCGCCTTGTAAGGGCGATGCTCTCCCAACTGAGCTAACGACCCATATCTAAAAACAACGTATTGCTGCGTTGTTGTGGGGCGCTATTATAGATAGAGTTGTAAATGTGTCAACACTTGAATGAGTAAAAATGTGTTAGATGCAGCTTTTATAAACAATGACATGGCTTTTAAGCATTTTTTGGCGAACAAATATGCAATTTATATTCATAAGCTTATCTGTGGCGTTGTCATCGTTACTCTTTTTCCTCTAATTTAACTGAACTCGATGTTGTTTTAACGATGCTTGTCATTTTTTAAAACACAACTTATGTTGAATATTAAAACTGAATAACTAAATAGCTGGCAATTTTGCTGTGTTTAAAACCAAAGAGGGCGGGGGGCTCTCCGTTGGGATTTAACCGATAGTTTAGCTAACTTAAATTTGCATATAAATGTATACCTTTTGTAATGTTTAATATCACGTAATGTATACTTAAATCTCGGTATCAGTATTGATAATTGTAAAATTTAGTCAATTCCTTATTATACTGTTCGAAATGTCTGCGTAACGGATTGATATTTAGTCAGCTTGTTGAAATTTAAATCATTTAAATAAAGTTAGATAAAAAACTGTTGACTTTATTTAGGGGGCTGCATAGAATGCGCCCCGCACTCAGCGATACACAGCCAATATTAATTGGTAGTGTGTATGCAAAGTCGGGGCTATAGCTCAGCTGGGAGAGCGCTTCGCTGGCAGCGAAGAGGTCTGCGGTTCGATCCCGCATAGCTCCACCAAATTTGCATAGTGTTTGTCCTAGGGTTGCAGTTTTCTGCGTCCCCATCGTCTAGAGGCCTAGGACACCGCCCTTTCACGGCGGTAACAGGGGTTCGAATCCCCTTGGGGACGCCACTTACTTTTGTAAGTGAGCAATTGCCAAGAAGTTATATATGCTAGTCTCGAGTACTTGCATGTTGATTAAGTAACCTTAGCTCCGATATGAGTAAAACTATCACTTTGTCCTAGTGACACATTTAGTGTCCCCATCGTCTAGAGGCCTAGGACACCGCCCTTTCACGGCGGTAACAGGGGTTCGAATCCCCTTGGGGACGCCACTTACTATAAGTGTTGTGTTATTAAAAGCTCGCCTGAATCGAGTCTAACTATTCAGTTGTCCTAGTGACACATTTTGTGTCCCCATCGTCTAGAGGCCTAGGACACCGCCCTTTCACGGCGGTAACAGGGGTTCGAATCCCCTTGGGGACGCCACTTACTATAAGTGTTGTGTTATTAAAAGCTCGCCTGAATCGAGTCTAACTATTCAGTTGTCCTAGTGACACATTTTGTGTCCCCATCGTCTAGAGGCCTAGGACACCGCCCTTTCACGGCGGTAACAGGGGTTCGAATCCCCTTGGGGACGCCACTTACTATAAGTGTTGTGTTATTAAAAGCTCGCCTGAATCGAGTCTAACTATTCAGTTGTCCTAGTGACACATTTTGTGTCCCCATCGTCTAGAGGCCTAGGACACCGCCCTTTCACGGCGGTAACAGGGGTTCGAATCCCCTTGGGGACGCCACTTACTATAAGTGTTGTGTTATTAAAAGCTCGTCTGAATCGAGTTTAACTATTCAGTTGTCCTAGTGACACATTTTGTGTCCCCATCGTCTAGAGGCCTAGGACACCGCCCTTTCACGGCGGTAACAGGGGTTCGAATCCCCTTGGGGACGCCACTTATTCAAGTAGGTTATGTGTAGTAGGGTGGTGAACACCGCGCAATCTATGCACGACGTTATCAAGAGTACGAATCTCTTGGGGACCCCACTTATTAAAAGTGTTGTGTTATTAAAAGCTCGCCTGAATCGAGTCTAACTATTCAGTTGTCCTAGTGACACAGAAACTTTCTGTTTAAGCTAAGGCCATTCGCCTCGCAGGCTCGGTCTCATCTTACGCAGAAATAGCAAATCAGTGATTTGCAAACCAATTTCTGCGTCCCCATCGTCTAGAGGCCTAGGACACCGCCCTTTCACGGCGGTAACAGGGGTTCGAATCCCCTTGGGGACGCCACTTACGTTAAGTAAGTTAACGTGTTATCAAGATTATATTTTGTAATCTCATTTCAAGTAGAAAAAATCCTTTTCAAATAAATACTCTTTATTCTCCATATAACTTTACGATATAGACTACATATATTTCTAAAACTTTAATTCCTATTGATCACTTTTACTGATCATTTTAATACTTTATAGTATTTAGCAACTCATCAGCTAACCATAAGGAAATTAAAATGTTAGCTAAACGTGTTGTACTCATACTAATTTCTTTAGTCATTACAGCTTGCTCTGACTCAAATGAGGGACTGGCGCTGGGTACGCTTGAACGTGAGCGTGTGATCCATCCTGCAACGACTAACGAAATTCTGATAGAACTACCCGTTTCAGCAGGCCAGTTGGTCGAAAAAGGGCAGGTGATTGCAAAGTTTGATGCCGAACTTCAGCAAGCGATTGTCGCCAAAGCACAAGCACAACTAGCTCAAGCCACTGCATTTCTTGAAAAAACTTTGAATGGTGCTCGTCCCGAAGAAGTTGCTGCCGCATCAGCCAAAGTAGCAGCAGCCAATGCTGCATATACACAAAGCGAAGCTAATTTTCGCCGTGCAAAAACCTTAGTTAAAGATAAACTTGCAAGCCAAGAAACCTTAGACAGTGCAACCGCTGCACGAGATGAGACTTTTGCTAATTTAGAATCAGCAAAGCAGCACTTAAATGAGCTAACAAATGGTTCTCGCGTTGAAGATATTAATAGTGCAAAAGCGCAAGTTCAGGCGGCAGAAGCAGAACTAAAAGTACAGCAAAAATACCTCTCAGATCTGACAATTAAAGCCATGCGTGCTGGCAGAGTCGATAATTTACCTTGGCACGTAGGTGAGCGAGTTACCAAAGGCAGCCCAGTCGTTATTATTCAAGCAAATAGCGCACCTTACGCACGCGTTTATATCCCTGAACCATATCGTGCCAAGCTCAATCAGGGCATGACACTTACGGTTCGCGTCGATGGTATAGATAAAAATATTCAGGGCGAACTGACCTGGATTGCGACAGAGCCGGCGTTCACGCCTTTTTATGCCCTAAATCAAGAAGAACGCGCGCGATTAATGTATCTTGCCGAGGTAACACTACCCGCAAGTGAAAATAACTTACCGACAGGCGTACCTGCTCAAGTGGTTATGCCATGACTGAGTCGGTGATCCAGGCCAAAGGTTTGATAAAACAATTTGGCGATTTAAAAGCGATTGATAACCTTGATCTAGACATTGAACAAGGGCAAATTTATGGCTTTTTAGGCCCAAATGGCTGTGGTAAAACGACTGCAATCCGTATGCTTACCGGGTTATTGAAGCCAACTTCTGGTGATATCAATGTGCTTGGCTTGAGTCTGCCAAAAGATGCTGAAAAGCTCAGAACACAACTTGGTTATATGACGCAAAAGTTTTCACTTTATAGCGACTTGACCGTGCTTGAAAACCTCAAATTCATGGCTGCGCTTTACCCTTTAAAAAAACAGCAAAAACAACAAAGAATAGACGAACTACTTCACACCTACGGCCTTGATCAAAGAGCAAGTCAAATGGCCGGAAGTATGAGTGGGGGCCAACGACAGCGCTTAGCATTGGCTGCTGCAGTGATTAATAAACCAAAAATTTTATTTCTTGATGAGCCAACATCGGCAGTCGATCCACAAAATCGCCGTGACTTTTGGGAAACACTGTTTGATTTAAGTAATGCTGGTACCACCATATTAGTTACCACTCACTACATGGATGAAGCTGAGCGTTGCCATCGTTTAGCCATTTTAGAATCAGGTATTAAGCGCGCGGATGGCTCACCAAAGCAATTAATGACAGACATGCATGCTCATGTAGTAGAAATCGCAGGGGCGCAAACCAGAGAATTAAAAAAACAACTCGCAACAATTGACCATGTTATCTCGGCAACTCAGTTAGGTGCACAGCTGCGAGTATTAGTAAAAAAAGATGTTCAAGACCCCGTTGAGTTCATAAAACAGCAATCATTTTGTCAGGATACATGGCAAGTAAATAGCGTTCGCCCAAGCCTTGAAGACGTGTTTGTCACCTGTACAGGGCAGGGCAGACAATGAGCATTGTTACTTCATTAAGCCGGATAAAAGCAATTGTAAGCAAAGAATTATTACAATTACGCCGCGATAGAATGACCTTTGCGATGGTGGTGATGATCCCCCTTATCCAGCTGATTCTATTTGGTTACGCTATTAACACCAACGTGAAAGATATCCCTGTTGCCGTGGTCGATCATAGTAAAACCGCGCTCAGTCGCATTTTAGTACAAACAGTATCAGCCACAAATGTGGTTAAGGTGACAGATTATTACGACAGTATAGAGCAAGCACAAACAGCAATCGCCAGTGCGAAAGTCCGCGCCGTGTTCTTTATACCTCACGATGTGGCAAACCGACTTGCTCAGCACCCAACCGTTGGTTTTGGTTTACCTGATGGTAGTAATGAGTCGTTAGTCAGGCCAATTGCGCATTGGTTAGTTGATGGCTCAGATACAATGGTCGCGTCGAGCATAAAATCACTGCGCAATATGCCGCTTGCAGAGCTTCTCGATAAACCTGCGAATAGAACTTACCCAACCTTTGAGACAACCTTATTTTATAACCCAGAGCAGCGCTCAGCGGTTAATATTGTGCCAGGTTTAGCTGCTGTCATTTTAACCATGACGATGATTATGTTTACCTCTGCTGCCATAGTTAAAGAGCAAGAGCGAGGTAATATGGAGCTTTTAATCACCTTACCTTTAAGCTCACTTGAATTGATGATTGGTAAAGTAGTGCCTTATATCTTTATTGGTTTTATTCAGTTATTTATTATTTTAGGCATGGGCAAGGTCTTGTTTCATATTCCTTTTGGGGGTGGATTAGTTGCATTGGTTGTCGCAACCTTTGCTTTTATATGTGCCAGTTTAGTGCTTGGCTTAGTGCTTTCGACCATCGCTAAAAACCAGCTTCAAGCAATGCAAATGACAATTTTCATTCTTTTACCCTCGATTCTATTATCAGGTTTTGTATTTCCCTATGAAGGCATGCCAAAGGTTGCGCAGTGGCTTGCAGAATGCTTACCTGCAACGCACTATTTAAGGCTAATAAGAGGGATAGTGCTAAAAGAGGTTAACCTAATAAGCATGAGTAATGACTTAATTTGGCTTTCAGTCTTTACTATTTTGGGTTTAGCTGTGGCTGCATTTAGGTTTAAGAAAACCCTTGATTAAGCTAGGCAACTTACTGCATATGTGCTTAACTAAAGGGTAATTTCACTCTTTTTAAGTAGATGTTAGCGTGTGGCGAGTATTTTGGATGGCGATGCTAATAGTGACGTTTGATAGCTATTCAGCAACGATAAACCTAGCCCATACCATGAAACATGAACACTTTAACCAATTGCTTAGTGAGTTCGCAGAGCAAAGTGGTTTAACTGTTAATTCCGTCTTGGTTGACCAAAAAGAACTAAAAGTAAGGTTGGTACAAAATGCCAGTACCAGCACATCAACAGATGTAATTATTGTACCCGCTGATCATTTAGGCCTTGATAAATATGCCAACTATAGCGTTATCCCAGACTCACTCATAGCTGACACCACAGACAAGCGAACCTTAGAAACTGCAAAGCTAAACAATAAGCTCTTAGGTATACCCATCATTCAAGGCAATCACCTGTTACTTTTTTATAATAAGCAGTTTGTTAAAGAGCCAATAGAAAACTGGCAGGATATATATAGTTTCCAATCATCCTTGCCTGAAGAGGTTAAACTTGTTACATGGAGTTTTATGGAAATGTACTGGTTTATTCCGTTTTTATCGGCTTTTAATGGTGACCTAATTATAGATAATCAGGTTCAGTTAAACACCCCAGCAATGCAATCTGCTCTCAAATTTGTTTGGGATTTAAATAAACAAAACCTGGTTGATAGACAGTGCGATTACACTTGCTCAAATAATGCATTTAAAGCGCAGCAAGCCGCCTTCACCATTGATGGTGCATGGGCATTAAAAACGTATGAACAGACGCTTGGTGATAATTTAGGGATGCAACAGTTACCTAAACTCAATGGTGAGTATATGCAGCCTTATTACTCTACCTTTGTACTGGCGTTTCCAAACGATGGCTTAAACGGGGCAAATAAAGAAAGCTTATTTAAATTTGCTAAATTGGTTCAAGCAGAAAAATTCCAAACACTGGTTTGGCAAAAGCTTCAAGATATTCCAATTAACATTGAGGTTTTAAATAACCTAAAAGCACAACAAGGCACAGAGTTATCAACCTTAACTGATGCCATACAATTCACAAAACCTATGCCCTCTACCGCATCTATGATCATCGTGTGGGAGGTTTTGAATAAAGGCTTTATTCGTTATGGTAGTGGTGCCTTAACAGCTGAGCAAGCGGGGCTTTTTATGCAAGGGTTGGCAGAGCGCTCGATTGCCAATGAAGGGAATGAATGAGTAGTCCACGCTTTAGTCGCGCTTTGTTTATCAGTGTTTTACTACTGGTCATTATTCCCTTATTTATTCTTGCAGGTTTGATGATAGGGCGTTTCTATTTAAGCTCGATTGATCAAGCCAACACCAGTTTACAGTGGCAAGCTAGAAATAATGCGGCCAGCCTCGAGCAGCTACTATTCAAACTAGAGAAAAACAGTCAATTGCTTAGTAGCACTAAGGCGATTACTGAACTGCCCAATAAAGTGGTGTACTCACAGTTTGCGCTTGTGCTGCTAAAAGAGTTTGTTGCCCAAAATCCACAGATAAAAGCCTCGATAATAATTGATAATCAAGGGTTTATTGTTGAAGGTTATCCGATTAGCTCTTTAAATTTGAATTACAAACTCACAAAAAGTATTCTCGACAGCGCTCAAGCATCAACAGAGCAAAACACAATTCAAATTATCGATAATCCACAAGTCACTGAGCTACTCGCACCTCTACAGGCAACACAAAATGCCTTACTGGCTATTACATCTACCTTGCTACATGAGCAAGATTCTCTCAGTGAGCCAATAATTAAAACGGGCGTATTAGTATCTTTTGTGCCTTTATCAGAGGCGTTAAAGTGGCTTGCTATACATAATGAGCAACCGGTTTATCAAGCGGGTAAGCAAGTACAAATTTCAGCACAAGAAAACATTTTATATAGTGTGGGTGATGCTGGCGATTACGGCAAATTAATGGAGCAGGCCTCAATCAGTAATGTTTATTATAAAGGTAAGCTAACCAGTTTACAGTTCCAAATAAATGAAGCAAAAACTGCTTACACCAGCGCTGTAAAGCAAACGGCCATATTAGCAGGGTTGTTAATTGTAGGACTCTCTATCATTTCATTTTTCTTAGTGCGTTGGTTGACGGCACGACTCCATAACCCGCTAAATCGTATTACTGCTCTTAGCCGTGAATATGCATTAGGTAATTACAAACAAGATACAGACGATTTTCATTATCATGAGTTTAAAGATATTGCAGATTCGCTCAGCAGCATGGCTGATACCATTGATATACAAATTACTTCGTTGCAATTAGAAAAGCTTCGAGCTGAGCGTTCTGAGCAAGTTAAAAGCCAATTTTTAGCCAATATGAGCCATGAAATACGCACTCCGATGAATGGTATTGTGGGCTTTTTGCAGCTACTCAACAAAAGCACGCTAACACAAGAGCAAGCAGAGTTTGTAAGGCAAATAAATAACTGTAGTGATGTGTTATTAACCGTGATTAACGATATTCTCGACTTTTCAAAAATAGAGGCCAATAAAATAGAGCTCGAGTCGCGACAATGTGATTTAGTCGCGCTTTGCCATGACCTTATCTTACTATTTAAACCGAGTTGTGATGCCAAAGGGGTTGGCTGCCGGCTCGAGGTCTCCTCATTACAATCGCTGAATGTAGAATGTGATGAAATACGCGTCAAACAAGTGCTGATTAACTTGCTCTCTAACGCCGTTAAGTTTACCAATCAAGGGGAGATCGTTCTTTCGCTTACTCTGCAAAGCCGAGATGAACACCAAACAGCCGTTGTGTTATCGGTAAAAGATACAGGTATAGGTATCGCTGAAGATAAAATAACGGCCCTGTTTAATCCCTTTGTACAAGCGCAAAGTAGTACCACTCGTGAATATGGAGGGACCGGTCTTGGGCTTGCCATTAGTAAAGGAATGATTGATTTAATGGGAGGCACTATTGCTATTGTTAGTGAACTTGGTAAAGGCACCGAGTTTAAGATTAATGTTAATTTTAAATCACTAAACCCACAGGACGCTAACGCAAAAGTACACCAACCTGATGAAGACACTCAGTTCGATTTTAAAGCGGTCAGCAAGCCAATATTAATTGCTGAAGATAACCCGATTAACCAAATTGTTATTACTAAGTATTTAACTCAATTAGGTCTAAATTATGAATTGGCCGAAAACGGTCAAATTGCTTGTGAAAAAACTCTAACACAGGATTACGCACTGATTTTAATGGATATTCAAATGCCGGTGATGGATGGCTTAACTGCCAGCAAAAATTTACTTGCAAGGGCAGATTTTAATACGCCGATTATTGCCATCAGTGCCAATGCAATGAAAGACGACATCGAAACAAGCGCAAAAGTTGGTATTAGCGATCATATCGCAAAGCCAATTAATTTTGCTGAACTAGAAAAAGTACTCGCAAAGTGGCTATCTCAGCAATCGCTGAAATAGCCAGTATTTATATATCAAAAAGTGTTGTTATCTTTTTTCTGAATTAACTCAATCGCATAACCATCTGGGTCTTTAACAAATGCGATTTCAGTTGTGCCGCCTTTTACTGGACCCGGCTCTCGGCTCACATTACCGCCAGCAGCTTTAATGTCTTCGCAGGCTTTATAAATATCATCAAACTCGATAGCAATATGACCGTATGCATTACCCAAATCATAGCTGTCTGTATCCCAGTTATAAGTAAGCTCAAGCACAGTCGAATCTTTTTCGTCACCATAACCGACAAAAGCAAGGGTGTAGCGGTACTCTTCGTTGTCTGCGCGGCGCAGCTCTTTCATACCTAATACCTGCGTATAAAATTCAATTGATTTATCTAAATCAGCAACGCGAAGCATTGTGTGTAATAAGCGCATTTTAAGCATCCTCTTTCTTGTCTTTAAATTCGTACAATTCTAATAGCGCAGTATGGCTGTGCATTAAAATTATTGAAAATGGATTATAAGATATTTCGATTGCTTGCACAGTAGCATTGAGACAAAGCATAAAGCGTTTGCTATGAAAAGGGTGATGTTATGCAGCAATGAATAGGGATTGCTGCATAACAATGAGGTATTTGCTGTATAAGCGAAAGCTTAGCTTTTCACTTTACCTTTAAGTACATAAATTTCGCCATCAAAGCTCCCTTGAATTGTCAGACCTTGTCCCGCCAACTCTTTAAGGTATTCGATATGCTCATTAGTGATATGTTGCCCCGGCACTAACAGTGGGATACCAGGAGGATAAGGCGTGACTAATCCGGCACAAATTCGGTTGTTACTTTTACTGATCGGCACAGACTCACGTTCGCCATAAAACGCATCACTAGGAATACAGGCTAAGTCTATAGCGGGTAGATTCTCTGGTAAGCGTGTTCGTCTCATTGAAGTGGCGAGTTTTACTTTACCGCTATCGAGTTTCTTCAGCGCATTGTAAAGGCGAATGATCTTCGAGCGCGTGCCGCCAAGAGTCAGTAAAACTAAAATGGTGCTGTGCGTATATTTTTCGATTTCAAGGCCAATTTCATCTAATAGAAACTTATGAATATCCTTTAATGAATAAGGTAACTCACTAATATCGATGAGGATCTTCAGTGGGTCGTGACCCATGTTATCGCCACTAAAGTGAGGGAATATATCCATGAAATCTTGCTTATCGAGCACTTTTATATGTTTGAGTGAAGCCATTTGCTGCTTAAACTCTGCAACGTGATTCAGCAGGGCATTTAGTAATTTATAACCTTCCATTTCTAATTGCTTTTGGCATACATCCAGCGAAGCAATGAGTTGATATTTTGGAGAAGTACTGGCGTAAATACTGTAGATCTCACGGAAGAAATCGGCATCGAAATCAGGGTCGTTAACATGAATATAAGACGCCTGAGAGAACGCTGAAACCACTTTATGTGCCGAATGGGTAACATAATCTGCGCCAGCATTAATAGCCGAATAGTGTCGTAAGCTCGGGTGGAAAAGCGAGTAAGCAAACCACGCTTCGTCGATAAACACTTTAATACCGTGCTGATGTGCAAATTCCACTACTTGTTTTAAATCGCTAAGCAGACCATCGTAGGTACAGCCAGTTAAAACCAGTAATTTAGCATCGCTATTTTGTTCAATCGCCTGCTTGATGTCAGCCAGTGAAGGGGGCGCGAAGATACCATATTTAGGGTTTAAAATACTCGATAAGTAAATAGGTAAACTAGCCGATTGCAAAATGCCATAATGTACTGATTTATGGCAGTTTCGGTCGATGATCACCTTATCGCCTTTACGCAGTAAAGTTTGCAAAATAATCTTATTTGAAGTCGATGAACCATTGGTAACAAAGTAGGTATGTTTTACTTCAAATGTCGCCGCAGCTGATTCTTGAGAGCGGCCTATGGTGTTGGTGCTGTCAGACAGTGAGCCAAGCGAGTCGACAGAAACCGATAGGTCGCCAACAAATACGTTACGGCCATAAAACTGATAAAAGTCTTTAATATACGGAGAATTTCTAAAGCTAGCACCGCCACTGTGACCAGGCGTGTGCCATGAATCGTTCGATTCACCGACATAACGACGATAGGCGGTCCAAAATGGCGTTTCTGAACGGTCATCAAAGTCATTGATCATATAGCCCAAAATAGCTTCAGGGTCTGAGATGACTTCGTCCTTAAAAAAGAAAGACTCAATTTCTTCTGACTCGTTGACTATCTCCAAGCCTTTCGTATCGTCACCAATAACATAGACAGGCAGTTCTAGGCGTATGCCTTTTAATTGCTCGATAAAACGGCTATAGGTGCGCTCGCCATTATTCAATACATCCCAGCTAAGTACCACAGCTTGAATATCGCCATCTTCCTCTACACATTTCAACGCTTGCTTAAGCTCAATGCACTCAATAATGTCGATATCAACATCACTGCGCTCAAAATTAGGGATTGTTTTTGCTAGGTTCGTTGAAAGCTCTTGCAAAGTGGCTGGATCTTGCTCAATTAACAAGATACGAAGTAAAGGTAACATAGCAACTCTCATAAAAAATTTCACATTACTCAACAGCATAACGAAAGGATGGGAGCTTGTGAAATTAATACTTTGATATTTTTTGTCCCGATACAGATTATGCTTTTTTGCGTGTTAAACGCAGATAGTTGAAATTACATGTGCTTGCTGTAAAAGTAATCGCTCAAGTAAAAGGTTAATTGAGCACTGAGTGATAAAGCCACTTAAGCCAGATACAGATAAAAATAAGCCTGCTAGGGAGAATAAAACATGGCGTATGTTGCCAATTTCAAAACTGTAGTCATCTCGACATTGTTTGCGTTTTGTACGAATGCAGTTAATGCAGATGAAGTCTCCGATTCAAACAATAAAAAGTCGATACCTGAAGCCACTAAATTTGTGACCCAGCATAAAGGCACTTTCAATGGCAAAAAGCTAAAATACAAAGCTGTAGCCGGTGAAACTTATTTATTAAACAAAAACGAAGAGCCAACTGCTGCTATCTTTTCGTTTGATTACCTAGCTGCAGACGACAACAAAAATAGACCAGTTACATTTATCTGGAATGGTGGTCCGGGCTCATCGTCTAACTGATTACATATGGGTGCTTATGGTCCTAAACGAGTCGTGGTACCAAGCGATGCAACGGCTCCTGGATTGGCTCCTTACGAATTAAAAGATGCGCCTGAGACGATTCTTGATGTGACTGATATGGTGTTTGTTGACCCTGTTGGCACAGGTTACTCGCGTGCATTAGGTGAAACTGAAGGCAAGTCCTTTTGGGGCTTGAAAGAAGATGCATCTTCTATCGCTGATTTTATTGCCCAGTGGCTAACAAGAGAAAATCGCTGGAATGCACCCGTATTTTTATTGGGAGAGAGCTACGGGACAACTCGAGCGGCAGCGGTTTCTAAAGTACTTATGGATAAACACTTGATCAATGTAAATGGCATTATTTTTGTGTCGCAAGCTTTAGACTATCAAGGTTCAAGCCCTTATGTTGACGATAACATCATATCTTATATCACTTACATACCCACACTCGCTGCAACTGCTTGGTACCACAAAAAAGTAGACACATCAGGAGATTTTGCAGCATTTATTGATGCGAGCCGACAATTTGCAGTTGATGAATTACTACCAGCCTTATTTAAGGGTAATGCGCTTAGCAAAGCTGACAGAACGCAAATTGTTGACGGCCTTCACCGTTATACAGGGCTAAGTAAACAATATATTGAGCAGGTTGATTTACGTATTAACGCGTTCAGATTCGCTAAAGAGTTATTGCGTGATGAGGGCGTCGCAGTAGGCTTGCTTGATGGACGTTATAAGCTTGATGAACGAGACGATTTAACAGCGGCTCCTAAGCAAGATGCGTCAAAAGTTATTGGGCCTGCATATAAAGCGGCACTGATGAAATACATGCGTACAGATTTAAACGTACAGTGGAAAAGAAAATACTTAAACCCTGGCGATCCTGAGTTATCAGATAACTGGCGCTGGCGTACTGCTCCTGATGGACAAGGCTGGGAGCCTAGATACGTCAATACCGCGCCAGATTTATCTTATGTGCTTCGCAGTAATCCGCAAATGAAAGTGATGGTTGCCTCAGGGTATTACGATATTGTCACGCCATTTTTTGATGCAGAATACACCTTAAACAGACACGGTATATACGCTGATAAAATTGACTATCACTATTATCACGGTGGTCACATGATGTATGTTCACGAACCAGCAAGAGTATCGTTGTTAAATGATACGCGAGAGTTTATTAAAAAGCAGGTGAGCCAAAACCAGCGATAATGGCTAGGATTTTCGTGCCAAACCTTGTGTTTGGCACAATCTGCAAAATGAACTTACTGAGGTGATAGAAAAAGGTGAGCAACTTCACCTTAAAATTGTTAGCTTTAGAGTAGACTTTAACTACTCAGTCTTTTCCTTAAACTCACATAAGTCTTCGATAATACAGCTGCCGCACTTAGGTTTACGAGCCGTGCACACATAGCGGCCATGCAGGATTAACCAGTGGTGTACATCGACCTTAAACTCTTTAGGTACCACTTTTTCTAATTTTTGTTCAACAGCAACTACATCTTTACCCATGGCAAACTTAGTGCGGTTAGATACGCGGAAAATATGCGTGTCTACAGCAATTGTTGGCCAGCCAAAGGCACAGTTTAAAACAACATTCGCGGTCTTTCTGCCAACACCCGGTAATGCTTCGAGTGCTTCACGATTTTCTGGTACTTCTGAGTTATGTTTATTGACCAGAATTTCACACATTTTATAGACATTATTGGCTTTAGAATTAAACAAACCAATGGTCTTGATGTAATCACGAAGGCCTTCAAGGCCTAAATCAAGAATCGCTTGAGGCGTGTTAGCAACAGGGAATAGCTTACGGGTTGCTTTATTAACACCCACATCTGTAGCTTGTGCTGATAAGGTAACCGCAACTAATAATTCAAACGGGCTTGAGTATTCAAGCTCTGTTTCTGGGTGCGGATTTTGCTCACGTAGACGAGATAAAATCTCATAGCGTTTTTCTTTATTCATGGTGGCGTAAAGCACGCAGTGACGGTG
The DNA here is from genome assembly GCF_004792295.1 of Pseudoalteromonas sp. MEBiC 03607. Taxonomy (NCBI): domain Bacteria; kingdom Pseudomonadati; phylum Pseudomonadota; class Gammaproteobacteria; order Alteromonadales; family Pseudoalteromonadaceae; genus Pseudoalteromonas; species Pseudoalteromonas sp. MEBiC 03607. The sequence continues at coordinate 2,880,859 of NZ_SRRY01000001.1, read as the reverse complement.
CGTGCTCTCCTTTAAGTTAAACTTGTTACTCGGGCTCTTGGGCCTTTTTCTACTTCTGGAGTAACAACTTGCTTAGATTTTATTTGTGTATCAATGACATTTTTTGCAGCAATCAGTAAACCAAGTCCTAAAAAGGCACCCGGTGGTAAGATTGCTAATAAAAATTGGTTATCAAAACTAAATACTTCAATTCGAAGTGCTGCGGCCCATGGTCCTAATAATAAATCGGCACCATCAAACAGCGTACCTTGACCAATAAGCTCACGCATTGCCCCAAGCACCACTAAAACTAGCATAAAGCCAAGTCCCATCATCAGGCCGTCAAAGGCTGAAAGTGGCACTGTATTTTTAGAGGCAAATGCTTCTGCGCGACCGATAATGGCACAGTTGGTAACAATCAGTGGAATAAAAATCCCCAATGATTGATAAAGCCCAAATGTATAGGCATTCATCATTAGCTGAACTATCGTTACAAAGCCTGCGATGATCATCACAAAAACAGGAATACGAATATCTTTAGGCACCCAGTTTCGCACAATCGATACGGTGACGTTAGAACCAACCAGTACTAATAACGTCGCTAAACCTAGGCCTAATGCATTGGTAATCGTAGAAGTAACGGCAAGTAGCGGGCATAAGCCTAATAACTGCACAAGGGCAGGGTTATTAGCCCACATACCATCTTTAAATAAGGTTTTAACTTGGCTCATTACTTGGCTCCTTGACAGATGTTTGGTGCAGCAAACAGATTATCAAATTCAGCTTGGGCAAACAGCACAGCTTGTTTTACTGAGCCGACAACGGCACGCGGTGTAATGGTTGCACCTGTAAATTGATCAAATTGGCCACCATCTTTTTTAACAGCCCAGCGGCTGTCATCTTCAGAAAGTACATTTTGCCCTTTGAAAAGGGTGATCCAGTCTGATTTTTTGACCTCAACTTTATCGCCAAGGCCCGGCGTTTCTTCGTGTTTAGTGACACGAACACCCGCTATTTCACCATTAGCAAAAACCGCTGTTAATAAGTTGATATCGCCGCTATAACCACTTGGTGTTACATGGCGCATTACTAAAGCATACGGTTTATTGTCTTTGTAGGCGCGGTAAATAACTTGATCTGGACGTGGCCCAAGGCGCTCATCGGTGATCACAACACAATCTTTGTAAAGTTGATTGTCGTAATGATGGGCATCAAGTACTTGTTGCAGCTGCTCTGCAAGTTGTTGCTTTTCTTTCTCTTCAATACGATCAGCAGTCAGGCTATGAGTCAGGGCTACAGTGCCTGTGGTAATGAGCGCAAATGCGGTAAGAATAGCGCCATTTTTAGTCATTGAGGAAAGGATCATTATTTCACTCCATGGCCGTAAGTACGTGGTTGCGTATAGTAATCAATTAAAGGCACTGCCATATTTAATAGCAATACACTAAATGCCACTGCATCAGGGTAACCACCAAAAGTACGAATTAAGTAAACAAGTAGACCAATTAACGCGCCGTAAATTAAACGGCCTCTATTTGTTGTTGATGCAGAAACCGGATCGGTAGCAATAAAAAATGCACCTAACATGGTCGCACCACTGAATAAGTGAAATACCACGCCTGGCTCTGTGCCCGGGGCTGCGATATAACCAATACCACTGCACACTGCTAATGAGGCTAAAAAGCTCACAGGGATATGCCAATTAATGATTTTAGCTTTTAATAAATAAAGACCACCGACTAAAAAGCCGAGGTTAACCCAGCCCCAGCCAAGACCAAACCAGTCATTAAAAAGAGGCTTACTCATGCTCTCAGCCACCGTTAGGTGATGGGCGACATCTGTTTTAACGGTATCAAGCGGCGTTGCCATGGTTGTGCCATCAATCGCTACACGTAATTGATCAACACTAAAACCAGCGCTGGTAAAGCCATTGAAAATAACAGACAGCTGCTGTGAGAAGCTAATCGGAGATGCAAGTAAATCACTAACAGGTAACCAGCTTGTCATTTGCACCGGAAACGATACAAGTAGTAATACATAAGCTGCCATAGCAGGGTTAAATAAATTAAAGCCAAGGCCGCCATAAAGCTGCTTTACAATAACAATTGCAAACATACAGCCAATTACGATAATCCACCAAGGCGCTAGAGGTGGAATACTTAACGCCAGTAATACGCCTGTTAACCACGCACTGCCATCACTAAGTGTTGGCCAAACTTTGCGTTTACGAAGTAGTAAAACAGCGGCTTCACAGGCGCTAACTGTAATTAGCGCGAGAACAAGCTGAATTAAAACAGCGCTACCAAAGAAGAAAACTTGCGCGATTAAGCCTGGAATACACGCAGCAATCACTGTCATCATCAATCGGCTTAATGATTTATGGCTATGATTATGCGGCGAACTCGCCATGGTTAGTTTCATGACTTATCGTTTCCTTCTTGTTGTAACTTTTTTGCTTTAGCTTTTGCAATGGCACGAGCGACCGCTGCTTTTTTCTTTTCTTCGCTAGATTCAGGTTCATCAACCTGCGGTTTTGAATTAGCCTCATCGCTTGAAGCATCTAGTTGCTGTGATGAATCGTCACTCTGTGCTTGCTCTTTCGCGGCTTTTTTCGCTTTAGCGCGGGCAATAGCAGCGGCAACAGCAGCCTTTTTCTTATCTTCGCTAGACTCAGGTACATCAGATTGCGGCTTTGAATTAGCCTCATCGCTTGAATCATCAAGTTGCTGTGATGAATCGTCACTCTGTGCTTGCTCTTTCGCGGCTTTTTTCGCTTTAGCGCGGGCAATAGCAGCGGCAACAGCAGCCTTTTTTTTATCTTCGCTAGATTCAGGGGCATCAGATTGCGGCTTTGAATCAGCCTCATCGCTTGAATCATCAAGTTGCTGTGATGAATCGTCACTGTTTGTTTGCTCTTTAGCGGCTTTCTTCGCTTTAGCGCGGGCAATGGCGGCAGCAACAGCAGTTTTCTTATCATCTACTGGTGCGCTATCTTCTTCAGCTTCAGTTTGATTTTCAGCAGCTTGCGCCGCTTTTTTCGCTTTGGCACGAGCGATAGCAGCTGCAACAGCGGCTTTTTTGTCATCGACAGGTGTTGCTTCTTCTTCAGCTTCAGTTTGATTTTCAGCAGCTTGTGCGGCTTTTTTCGCTTTAGCGCGGGCAATAGCTGCAGCAACGGCGGCCTTTTTATCGTCTTTAGGTGCTGTGTCTGCTTCTGGGTTTTCTTCAGCGGTTTGTGCGGCTTTTTTTGCTTTAGCACGGGCAATGGCGGCAGCGACAGCTGATTTTTTATCATCTTTATCGACGCTTTCTTCACCTTGCTCTTGTGCTTTTTGCTCTTTGTATTTACGTGCTTGTTCTTTACGTGCTGCACGCTCTTTAGCTACTTCAGAGTTATCAGGCTCAAGCTCTGCACCTTGCTTTTTCGCTTTCGCACGGGCGATAGCAGCAGCGACAGCTGATTTACTGTCTTTATCATCAGATTTAGCTTTAACTCGGGCGAGTGCATCTGCCACTTTTTGTTTTTCGCCATCTGACTTAGCAGCAGGTTTACGTTTGTGGCGGTTTTGGCGCTCTTCTTGTTCGCGCTCTAAACGTTCTTTACGCGCTTCAAAACGTTCTTTTGCTCGCTCTGCTTTAATTTGCTCTGCTTGCTGCTCCTTTATTTCAGCTTTAGCAACGCGATAGTACTGCACCAAGGGGATTTCGCTTGGGCATACATAAGCACAGGCACCACATTCGATACAATCGAATAAATTGTGCTCGTTGAGTTTGTCGTATTCTTTAGACTTAGCAAACCATTGTAATTGCTGAGGTAATAATGAAGCAGGGCAGGCGTCAGCACAGGCACTACAACGAATACAGGCTTTTTCATCACCCGGCTCAGCAAGCTCTTGGTGATCTGGTGCTAAAATACAGTTTGTGGTTTTAACGACACCAATGCGCACGGTTGGTAAGGTAAAGCCCATCATTGGACCGCCCATAACCACACGTTGCTGTGGAACTGGCGAAAAGCCTTGGCAATCTAATAAATGTTTTATTTCGGTGCCTAGTAAAGCCCACACATTACCCTGTTTATGAATGGTGTTACCCGTTACTGTCACCACGCGTTCAATCAGAGGTTTACCTTCATTTACGGCTTGATTTACCGCAAACAAAGTACCGACATTTTGCACCAACATACCAATATCGGCAGGAATACTTCCACTTGGGACTTCTTTGCCCGTTAGCAGTTTAATTAGCTGTTTTTCACCGCCAGAAGGGTAAACCGTTGGCACTGTTTGCACTATGATGCTGTCGTTATGTTGTGCTGCTTGTTTCATGGCAGCAATAGCATCGGGTTTATTGTCTTCGATGCCAATAATCGTTAACTGTGGATTTAACAGCTGCTGCATTAATTCAATGCCAGCAATTATGCCATCGGCATGTTCGCGCATTAGCATATCATCAGCGGTGATATAAGGTTCACACTCAACGGCATTAACAATTAAAAACTCAATGGCTTTTCGGGTATCTGCTTTTACATAAGTTGGGAAACCAGCGCCGCCCATACCTGCAATACCGCTTTGGTGAATAATATCAACAAGCTCATCATGGGAAAGTGTTTTTGCATCAGACACAGGGTGAAGCTCACACCATTTATCTTCACCATCAGGTTCAATAATCACGCTAAGCTCAGGCAATGCTGATGGATGAGCAGATGGCATTGGGCAAATATCGCTAATAAGTCCAGATGTTGGTGCGTGCACAGGCACAGACCAATTACCGCTCGGTTTAGTTAATGCTTGGCCTTTAAGTACCTGTTGGCCTTTTTCAACAATTAGTTTGCCGTTAGCACCAATGTGTTGTTTTAAAGATACAACAAGCTTATCTGGTAGTGGCAGTCTTGCAATTGCGTGTGTTGTTGATTGCAGCTTTTGACCCGGTGGGTGAATGCCCCCAGGTATAGACCACACTTTGCCTTGTTTAATTTGATCTATTAACTTTTCCATCTGTGCTCCTAATCTACCTGAGTCACAGGGATTGCGTTTAATTGCCATTTCCAAGTTTGTTTGGTTTCTTTTACAGGCAGCATATCAATACAGTCTACAGGGCACGGTTCAACACATAAGTCACAACCAGTACATTCATCGATTAATACAGTGTGCATTTGGCGGGTTGCGCCGACAATCGCATCAACAGGGCAGGCTTGAATACATTTGGTACAACCAATACATTCATCTTCACGAATATAGGCAACGGTTTTAACAGGATCTGCTTGCTCACCGCCAGCCAGCGGTTTTGCTTCAACACCCATTAAATCAGCGAGTTTTTTTACCGTGGCTTCGCCGCCTGGTGGGCATTTATTGATTTCGTCACCATTGGCGATCGCTTCAGCATATGGACGACAGCCAGGGTAGCCGCATTGGCCACATTGTGTTTGCGGTAAAATGGTATCAATTTGGTCAACAATAGGGTTGCTCTCAACGCGAAAACGCACGGCGGCAAAACCTAAAATTAAACCAAATATTAGCGCTAATGAACCTAACGCTATCAAAGCATAAAACAAGGTCATATTAAAACTTCACTAATCCTGTAAAACCCATAAAGGCCATCGACATCAGGCCTGCGGTGATCATAGCAATTGACGCACCTTTAAATGGTGCAGGGACGTCTGCAGCTGCCAAGCGTTCACGTAAAGCTGCAAATAAAACCAGTACAAGAGAAAAACCAACAGCTGCACCAAAACCATACACAGCAGATTGCAAGAACGAATGATCTTCTTTGATATTTAGTAGAGCAACACCTAACACGGCACAGTTGGTGGTAATAAGCGGTAAGAAAATCCCTAATAAGCGATAAAGTGTCGGGCTGGTTTTTCTTACCACCATTTCAGTAAATTGCACGACTACCGCTATCACTAGAATAAAGCTCATAGTACGTAAAAAGGCGATATCAAGTGGAATCAAAATATAATGATTCACTAGGTAACTCGTTACAGAAGCTAGTGTAAGCACAAAGGTTGTGGCTAAAGACATACCGATCGCGGTATCTAACTTACCTGATACACCCATAAAAGGGCATAAACCTAAGAACTGTACTAAAACAAAGTTGTTGACTAGCACGGTGCCAATCAATAACAAGACATATTCTGTCATGCGTGCCTCACGAGTTTAAAATCGGCACTATTATCCTTTTTTCTGGGGGCTGACACAACACATCAGGGACGAATAGCTAAAATTAACAAAGCTGTTTATGATTAAACTGTTAAAGCAAGGTTAATGAATAGAATAGGCCCAAAAAACGTGTGGTTTTTTGGGCCATGAGTAGGGGGCTTAAATGTCTTTTGGCTTTTCGATGTAATAGCCTTGTACGCCATCTAAACATAAAGTTTCAATGATATGTTTCTCTTCTTGGCTCTCAACACCTTCTGCAAAAACACTCACGCCAATACGGTGAGCAAGATCAACCATTAAGCGCATAAAATATTGATTATTTTTATCTTCTTCAAGGCCGCGGGTATAACTTGCATCCATTTTGATGAAATCAGGTTTTAAGTCTCTAAAGAATTTAAATGACGTTAAACCAACACCAAAGCGCTCTACAGTGATACGCGCACCTACACGATGCACCATATCGATAAAGCGTTTACTTGCTTTAATATTTTGTTGTAAGCCAAACTCGCTTACTTCAAATATAAGCTTAGAGGCGATATTACTGTCTTTTAATAGGCGGCGCTCAAGCCAGATCACAAATTGATCATTATGGGCACTTGATGCAGTGACATTAATGCCAAAGAATTTCTCAGAAAAATTACGAGTCTTAATTTTGTCCAGAGTAGTATCGATAATCAATCGATCAATTTCCATTGCCATTTCTAGCTTTTCAGCCATAGCTAAAAATGAAGCCGTTGGTAATGTTTGGTTCTCAGCAGTTTTAAATCTTACTTGAATCTCAGCATAAGCTTTAACGCTCTTACCAACCGGCATAATATTTTGCATTACTAAATGTACACGTTTAGATTCAATAACTTCGTTAATCACTTTACGCCAGTTCTGGTTACCAAAACCTGCGCTAGCATTATTTACTAAGTCTGTTTCTCGTTGTACATGCCAAGCATTTGCTTGTTTTGACTGCGCCATACTCATTGCATTATCAACAACTGAAAGCAGCTCACCTAAAGGCTTACCTTTTTCATAACCAACGATACCTGTATTTGCTACAGAGCTTAATTCTTGGTTTTGTTGATATTGAGTGAAACGAGATTGTAGATTATCACCAAAGCGTTCAGCTTCTTTTAGTGGTGTGTTCGGTAAAACCACAGCAAAATCTGAGCTATTTAAACGAAAAACTTGGCTATTTGTGTACGTGCCACTGATATGTTTGATGATATCAGCAACACCTTTAACGTACTCGTCACCTTTCTGGTAGCCACGGGTTTGGTTTATTGCTTGTAACTCACTGCAACGCACCATGGCAAGCGAACCAAAAGTGCTTTTATCTGAGTTTTCAATATTTTTCTCGTAATACTCAACAAACATGTTGCGGTTACCTAAGTTGGTTACAACATCTTTGTACGCTTCTTTTTTAATATTTAATGCGTTATTTTGAATATCATCATGTTTTGTCTGTAAAAAGTGAGACAAACGATTAAACGAAGGGATTAAATCTTTACTTAGCTTTTTAATTCGCGACGTGTCTATCGCTTGTTCAAGGTCGCCACCTACCTGATTCTGGTTAATGTATATATCAACAATATCAGCAATAGTGGTGCTGATTTTACGATTAAGTCGCTTAAACATGCTCTTCATAAAGAAAATAGGGAGAAGGGCAATAAGACCAGAAACTAAGATAACAACGAACATCGCCTGCTGCATTAAATTGGCAAGGCTTTGTGCATTAATAGTAAATTCAACTTTTATATCAGAAGCATTGTTAACAGCAAATTGCGGACGGATAGAATTAAATGAACTGTTAACCATCTCTGCTAGAAGCGGAAGCGACTCTGATGATTGAACTGCTACAAGGGTTTTACCAGCGTGATCACGAAGAGTAAAGCTTGAAAAGATACTCGCATCAGCAAATGTACGTTGGATTTTCTCTGCAGATAAGTCATCCATTGTTAAGTCGCTAATGTATGAATTAACGGTCAGTTGTGCTTTTTTTTGCGTATCACTCACTGAGCTATCAAAACTAAGAGCAACTAGATAGCCACCTAAAACGGTAAACAGTAACCAAGATATAAGTTGTATAAATATTAGTTTTTTAAAACCAGCCATTTTTCTTATCTTTTAAAAGCGAAAAGGAAGGAATCAATTCCTTGATTCATTGCTGTAATAATTTTGCATCATATTCTATAGCAAAGTATAGAAATTACTTAAAGTAGAGTAGATTATATGCGCTTTAAAGTCTAATACAATCGAAGAATAGTTGTAGATGAAAGTTTAATAGATTCTTGGAGTTGGCTCCCCCTCCCCGACTCGAACGGGGGACCTGCGGATTAACAGTCCGTCGCTCTAACCAACTGAGCTAAGGGGGAACTAAATAGAGTAGTGTGGTGCTATGATTTGGCTCCCCCTCCCCGACTCGAACGGGGGACCTGCGGATTAACAGTCCGTCGCTCTAACCAACTGAGCTAAGGGGGAACAATCATATTCATAAACTTGGCTCCCCCTCCCCGACTCGAACGGGGGACCTGCGGATTAACAGTCCGTCGCTCTAACCAACTGAGCTAAGGGGGAATCGTTTATGGCTGAAAAACTTGGCTCCCCCTCCCCGACTCGAACGGGGGACCTGCGGATTAACAGTCCGTCGCTCTAACCAACTGAGCTAAGGGGGAAGCGTCATGCCTTTCAACGGGGCGAAATATTAATGACAGCATTGCAAAGTGTCAACATAAAAACTTCATAAATTCAAAAAAGAAGCTTATTCGATGTTTTTATGTTCGATCTGAGCAAAATATGGCTTGAAATCATGTTGGATAGCGCCATTCAGTTAAAGTTTTATGTCGCTAAAACGCTATCATTGCATTTTTTTTGAGCAGGCTTGTGGTTTTAAACGTCAAAAAAGTATTAGTTAAGATGTTTTTTACAATTTAACGGAGAAAATAATTACTTATCTAGTATTTGTATTTATCACAAAACGACAGTACTGAATTTTTAAACACCGGTATGTTTGTAACTGTATCGAGTCGTATTTTTTAGCTGTATTTATCTCACAGAAACGATAGGTTTTTTTGCCAATAAATAAATACGGCAGTTTAACAAAGCTTAGTTGGTGTTTTTTTAATCATTTAAATCAGTTGTTTAGTTTGAAAAAAAGCTACTGCATCCTTGTTTGTTGTTTTCATTTTTGGTTCAGGCTGTAGAAATTTTTGCTGATTTCTATTGCGGAACAATTAAAAGGCTTAAAATAATACACTTCAGTCTTTAAGCTTAACTCAAAGATCGATAGCTGTTAAAAGCCTTTATATTTGCGGCTTACAGAGAGTTATCCACGATTTCTGTGGATAACTCTGTTTATGAAACTTTAAGAACAGCGTTGATGCCAGAAATATAGGGCGCTGTAGCAATTTCAAGTATTTAATTCAGTTTTTTTAAATCTAATTAAATCAGTGGGTTAATATTTTTACCTGAAGCCATGCTGAATTGATTAGTAAAATTATTTGTGACGATGAAACAACAGTATTTAGTGTGTAAAAAAACAGCGATATCTGCCTTTTAATTGTAATAAAGATATTAATGATGTTTGTATTTTGTTTTTTATAGGGGTTAGTCACTATTTATCAATGAAAGCATCAAAATAAGGAGTTTTATCTATCTCGTTTGTTTCTTTTAATAAAGCATAGCTTGCAAGGCGAGGATGCTTTAAACTTACAAGCTAAGATAAAGAGGCAAAATATTCTTATGAGCGTGACACCGCAGAGCAAATCTAAACCTGATCTTTTAAACTCTCCCATTCTGCCGACCTTAAAGAAAATGACCATTCCGATGATTTTTGGAATGATTACACTAATGATGTTTAATTTGGTAGATACCTTTTTCATCAGTTTACTTGGAACTGAACCTCTCGCTGCGGTGAGTTTTACGTTTCCCGTGACGTTTACCGTTATCAGCCTTGCTATCGGTTTAGGAATAGGCACTTCAGCAGTTATTGCAAAAGCACTTGGCAGCGACAAGCTAGACGAGGCGCGCTTTGATGCAAGTATGTCATTACTTGTCGCTGTTGTTATGGTGTTTTCTTTATCGGTTGTCGGTTATGTATTTATCGAACCTATTTTTAAATTACTTGGGGCTGGGGAGTTAGTACTGCCTTTGATCCATGATTACATGAGTGTGTGGTTTTTAGGCAGTGTTTTTTTAATTACCCCAATGGTCGGAAACTCTGTGCTACGTGCCAGTGGCGATACTAAAACACCGAGCATAGTAATGGGTGGGGCGGGGCTCATTAATGCCATTTTAGACCCTATGCTTATTTTTGGCTTTGGGCCTATCCCCGCTTTAGGAATTCAAGGTGCAGCCATCGCAAGTGTCATAGCTTGGGCAGTGGCAGTAATTATCATCCTTTATATTCTTGCTGTTAAGAATGGGTTGTTAAGTTTGCATGCTGGTTCGCAAACGCCATTGAGCTCAATTCGAAAAGTCCTAAAAATTGGTTTACCTGCGGCTGGCGCAAATATGTTAACGCCAATTGCAATGGCTGTCATGACAGCATTAGTGGCTAAACATGGTCCTGAAGCCGTTGCGGCATTTGGTGTAGGAAGCCGAATTGAATCTATTGCAAGTCTTGTAGTACTTGCTTTGTCGATGACCTTGCCGCCATTTGTTAGTCAAAACTTTGGGGCGGGTAAGTTTGAACGTGTCAAAGAAGCCTACACAAAAACTTTAAAGTTTGTGATGATTTGGCAGCTCGCTATTTATATTTTACTGCTGTTAACCTCTGGTTTTATCGCTGATGTATTTGGTAAAGAGCAAGCAGTAATGGATGTGATTAAGCTATTCATTTATATTTTGCCGCTAAGTTATGGTCTGCAAGGAATAATTATCTTATCTAACTCTTCATTTAATGCCCTGCATAAGCCACTGAATGCACTGATTTTAAGTGTGGTTCGTCTGTTTGTTTTTTATGTACCTTTTGCTTATGTTGGCAGTGAAATTGCGGGTTTAAAAGGACTCTTTATTGGTGCAGCCATCGGTAATTTATTTACGGCAGTGGTAGCCTATAAATGGTTCATCAAAGAAGTTGATGGGTTAAGTGAGTCATATATGAAGGAGTGTCATTCATGAGCGACCATTTCCAACTAGTTTCTAAATTTAAGCCAAGTGGTGACCAACCAACGGCAATAGCACAGTTAAAAGATGGCCTTGAGGCTGGGCTTGCTCATCAAACATTATTAGGGGCTACAGGGACGGGTAAAACCTTCACCATGGCCAATATTATTAATGATTTGAATCGCCCAACCATTATCATGGCACACAATAAAACACTCGCCGCACAGCTTTATGGCGAAATGAAAGAGTTTTTCCCGCATAACGCGGTTGAGTATTTTGTATCTTATTACGACTATTACCAGCCAGAAGCTTATGTTGTTGCCAGTGATACTTTTATAGAAAAAGATGCGTCTATCAATGAGCACATTGAGCAGATGCGCTTAAGTGCTACCAAAGCGCTATTAGAAAGACGCGATACAATTATTGTGGCCTCGGTATCTGCTATTTATGGTTTGGGCGACCCTGACTCATATATGAAGATGATGCTATTGCTGAAGGTTGGTGAAACAGTTGATCAGCGCGATATGCTGCGTCGTCTTGCTGAGCTGCAATATACACGAAACGATATTGAATTTAGCCGTGGTACATACCGTGTTCGTGGTGAAGTAGTTGATATATTTCCGGCTGAATCTGACACTTATGCCGTTCGTGTGGAAATGTTTGACGATGAAATTGAGCGCTTAAGTATTTTTGACCCGCTTACGGGGGCTGTTGAAAAGCACATTGTGCGCGCAACTATTTACCCGAAAACGCACTATGTAACACCCCGTGAAAAAATTCTCGATGCCATTGATAAAATTAAAGATGAGTTGAAAGACCGCCGAGCTCAGCTACTTAGTGCCAACAAACTTGTGGAAGAGCAGCGTATTGCTCAGCGCACCCAGTACGATATTGAAATGATGACCGAGCTTGGTTATTGCTCAGGCATCGAAAACTACTCGCGTTACTTATCTGGTAGAACACCGGGCGATCCGCCGCCGACTTTACTTGACTACTTACCCGATGATGCATTGATGATCATTGATGAATCACACGTTACAGTGTCGCAAATTGGCGCTATGTACAAAGGTGACAGAAGCCGTAAAGAAAATCTTGTTGAGTATGGCTTTCGCTTGCCATCAGCATTAGATAACCGCCCATTACGCTTTGAAGAGTTTGAAGCTATCGCGCCGCAAACTATTTATGTGTCGGCAACGCCAGGTAATTTTGAGCTTGAGCGTTCATCAGGAGAAGTTGCAGAACAGGTTATTCGTCCAACCGGGCTTATTGACCCAGAAATTGAAGTTCGCCCCGTTGGTAGTCAGGTTGATGACTTACTCTCTGAAATATATAAACGAGTTGAAGTGAACGAACGGGTACTTGTGACCACTTTAACTAAGCGTATGGCAGAAGATTTAACTGACTATCTCAACGACCATGACGTAAAAGTGCGCTATTTGCACTCAGACATCGACACTGTTGAACGGGTTGAAATTATCCGTGATTTACGTGCTGGTGTATTTGATGTGTTAGTGGGCATTAACTTATTACGAGAAGGTCTCGACATGCCAGAGGTTTCACTGGTTGCGATACTTGATGCCGATAAAGAAGGTTTCTTACGTTCTACTCGTTCGCTTATTCAAACCATAGGTCGTGCTGCTCGTCACTTAAATGGTAAAGCGATTTTGTATGGCGACCGCATTACTAATTCTATGCGACAAGCCATTGACGAAACAGATCGCCGCCGCGAAAAGCAACAAGCTTATAACCTTGAGCACGGTATTGAGCCGCAAGCACTGGTGAAAAGTATCACCGATATTATGGATGTGGGTGAAGATGCAAGTCCTAAAGATAATCTTAAATTGGTGCGTAAAGAGTCTAAGAAAGTGCTCAGTGCAAAAGATATTGCCAGCCAAATCAAAGCCCTTGAAGCGAAAATGCATGCCTATGCCAGCGACCTTGAATTTGAAAAAGCGGCTTCTGTGCGAGATGAGATTCACGAATTACAACAACAGTTAATTAACTAAAGATGATGACAAACAATTTTTCTGCCATTTTAAATGCATTAGCAGAGGCGCCACTTGCCGCTAATGAATTATGCCGTGTATTTCATGGCCGTGGCCACTCAGTGGCTGAGCTGAGCCACATTAATTTGGATTTTTATCCGCCCGCACTCTTTTTAGTTTCATATGAAGAAATTGAAGAACAAGCACTTGCGCAATTAACAGATACCCTATGGCAATGGGCGCAAGAGAACGCGCCTGAGCTTGTTACTGCATTGGTATACCAGCAACGTAGCGGTATTAATACCCGTAATGCGCTAATGTTTGGCGAATTACCACAAGAACACCTTGTAAGTGAAAATGGCATTAAGTTTAAAGTTGATTTACTGAGTCGCCAAAATACGGGAATTTTCCCTGATATGCGCCGTGGCAGAGAGTTTGTTCAAGCCAATAGTAAAAACGCAAAAGTGCTCAATCTGTTTTCATATACTTGTGGTTTTTCTGTTGCAGCAATGCAAGGTGGTGCTGACCAAGTTATAAATATGGATATGAATAAAGGTGTGCTTCGAACGGGTAAACAAAATCATCAGTTAAATGGTTTTGAGCAAGGTGTTAGTTATTTCCCTCACGATATTTTAAAGTCATTCGGTAAGCTAAAGAAATCTGCGCCGTATGAATTGATCATCGTTGATCCACCTAGCTTTCAAAAAGGCAGCTTTATATTGACCAAGGATTATCAAAAAATTCTGCGTCGTTTACCCGAGCTACTAAATGAACACACCCAATTACTGCTGTGTGCGAATAGTCCTGAGCTTTCAGAGCAGGCGTTTAAAGATCTAATTAGCGATCATACGCAAGGGGCAATTAGCTTTGTTGAGCGACTCGCAGCTACCGATGGCTTTGTTGAAGTAGACAGTGATCGTAGTCTAAAAGCTTTAGTTTATAAAACAGCAAACTAATGGCACTGAGTAAACGACTATCAGCCATCGTTGATGTAGTTGATTCAGGTTATGACGAAATCTGGGACTGCTGCTGCGACCACGGTTTGTTAGGGATTGAGCTTTTACAGCAAGATAAAGCACAGTTAATACATTTCGTTGATATAGTGCCTGAGTTAATGCAGGCACTAAATGATAAACTAGAACGCTTTTGCAACGAAGAGCAACGCGGACGCTGGCAGGTGCATTGCCAAGATGTTGCAGCGATTACACCAGACCCACAAAAACGCCACCTAGTTATTATTGCAGGAGTAGGGGGAGAGCTGTTAGTACAGTTTTTAGCTAAGATTGTTAGCCAAAACCCAAATACTTACATCGACTTTATTGTTTGCCCTGTACATCACAGTTATCACGTTCGCAGTTATTTACAAACACTACAATTAGGGCTCGTGTCTGAGCAGTTGGTTTGTGAAAATAAACGCTTTTACGAAATCATCGTAATGAGTGCGTCATCATCGCAGCTCATCACCCGCATTGGGCAGCAAATGTGGCAACTAACAAGCAAAGAGCACCAAGCTTATTTAAAGCAGTTATGTGCTCATTACCAACGCATGTTAAATCAAGACGCCGATTATTATCAGCCAGTGCTTGAACAATACAGTGCATTATTATCTTAATTAGAGCTAACTTAATTAAAGTTTATTAATCTCTTGTTTTACGTTGTAGCTTGAATCGGTGACAATGGCTTCGAGCGTTTGCACACGCTCTCTTAACTCTTGCAGCTCTTTTGTCACTTCTGCTACATGCTCGTTCGCTTCTTTTGAATTTTTTAAGGTGCGTGATTTGAATTCGAGATGCTTTTTATACATATCATAAATCACCCCAGATCCCACAGATATCAGCACAATTAACACCACCATGGTAGTACCTGACATACACTTCTCCTTCCTTTTTAGTACCCAATACCAATTCACTATAATACTTAATCATTTTGAGTGATTAAACCTGTCGCTAACTGCGTTAAAAATTTCTCATTTAGAACAACTAAATAACGAAATTTTTGCCTTGTTATCAACGAGGTTTTATTGCCTCAAAATAGACTACTTAATTAAGCGAATTGGTATAATAGAGTATAGATTGTATTTAAAAATGCAATTTGCATTCTGTTACAAGGTGTTTCGTTTTAAAAACGGCTTGATACGGATAAAGCCAGTGACCAGCATGGTGCCTGCTATAACACACTGTGCGCCAAATAAGGTATTCGGCCCAATTTGTTCATCTAAAATTAGATTACCCCATATTATGCCAAATAGTGGAATCAAAAAGGTAACAGTCAGTGCTGAGGTTGGGCCAATATCATCAATCAAACGGAAAAACAGGATATATGCTACAGCAGTACACAGCACACCGAGTGCCACTACACCAAGCATAACTTCGTTACTTGGCATTTCTCTGGCAGGAATAATAAAAATAAGCGGGAGTACCATGATACTTGCCGCCCACATACTGCCATGCGCGTTATCAAAAGCAGACAACTTTGGTGCATGTTTGGTGTAATGGGATGCGATGGCATAACTGAGTGAAGCACACAGTGCAGCAACAATTGCCGTGATGGCTTGGCTGTCGATAGTGAGACTATTTTGCCCTACTAAAATGGCCACGCCCGTTAAACCTAACAGCAAGCCAAGCAGCATACTTTTAGTGGGTTTAGTTTTGCTCCAAATAATACCGACGATGGCACCCCAAATTGGGGTTGTTGAGTTTAATATTGATAAGGTTGAAGCGTTAATTGTTTGTGCTGCATAAGCAAACAATAAAAAGGGAATGGCGGAATTAAGCGCACCAATAATGAAAAAATGCTTTTTGTGAGTCGCGAAAGCCAGTTTCTTGCGTAAGTACAGCGCAAAAATAAACAGTGTTATTGCTGCAAAGCCGACTCTTAGCTCAATTAATACCGCAGGGCCTAAGCTATTAGCTGCCATGCGCATAAATAAGAAGGATGCGCCCCAAATAGCAGCAAGGATGAATAGGCGTAATAAACTTGGCAATGACATGGTTTTACATTCTTAATTTTTAAAACCTGAGCATAACAAATTTATGCCCCAATACTCGCCATTTTCGGACTATTAATCAGTTGATTGTGGAAGTTTTTTTTCGAAGTCAGATTTAACGATTTCTAATGCTGCTAAAACGTCTTCGGCAGGCACATCGTTTTGCTCTAAGAGCATAATGAGATCAACAGCGATTTTTATGTAGTCAGGAGCATTTTCTAAGTCACTGCTCATTCTGTAATTCCTTTTTTTTCGCAACTTGGCTGATGGCTACATCGATAGCTGTTTGTACGCGTTGCTCCATTTTTATTCGCTCTGTTTGTGGTAAATAAAATTCCATATCAACGTCATAGCGAATATAGCGAGCAGGTAATTGATTAAGTACGGTACAGCATAAATCCGCCATAATATCATCATTATACAACGAATCTAACTTGCGCTTAGCGATATCTTCAATAACAAGTTTTTCATAGTAATTGTGGATGTCATCATGCAATTTCATATACCAACAACCTAGTAGAAAAGTCATATTTAAGTGTATACCAAGCCTTAGAATAAATCGACAGCGGCTCTAAAAAGCTGACCATGAACATCAACCAAACGGCTTACATTTCGTTGATAGCCACCGCCCATGGCCGCAAAGAGTGGGATTTTTGCTTCCTTTGCTTGGCTTAATACTAAATGGTCACGTTGATACACGCCCTCTAAACTGACTTGAAAGTGTCCTAACTCATCATCCGTTGCGATATCTGCGCCGGCGTTATACAAAATGATATCAGGCTGGTGGAGTCTAATTGTTAAGGCTAATGCTTGATTTACTGTCTCAAGGTATTCAGCATCTGAGGTGCCATGCTCTAAAGCAAAGTCGTAATTTGATTGCTGCTTGATACGCGGAAAGTTTTGCTGGCAATGAATAGAGCAGCTAATTATTTGAGGGTGTGCTTGTGTTACTTCGGCTGTGCCATCACCTTGGTGAACGTCACAGTCAAAGATTAATACGGTATCGGCTTGTTCGCTCTCAATTAAGTGTGCTGCGGCTATTGCTAAGTCATTAAAAATACAAAAACCACTACCATAGCCCGTAAAAGCATGGTGATAACCGCCACTCAAGTTAAATGCAGCACCTTGTTGTAGTGCAAATTCAGCACCTTGAATACTTGCACCGACAGAATAAAGTGTTCGTTCGACTAAGGCTTCAGACCAAGGAAAACCCATTTTTTTTATCGCTTTGCTGTCAAGGCTACCTGTCAAAAAAGCGTCGACATAATCAGGGTCATGGCATAGAGCAAGCTGCGCGCGAGTAGCTTTTTGTGGGGTAATGAAGTGCTGCTCATCAATAAAGTCGCTAACAAGCTGCCTTAACATGCGATATTTTTCAATCGGAAAGCGGTGACGCTCGGGTAAAGCTAACGCTGAATAACTTGGGTGGTAGTAAAACATTATCTCAGCTGCTGTTTTTCTACTTGTTGAATTTTATCTTCTGTGGCTGAAATTGCTTTTCGACAGCGACCCAAGCGAGCGTGTAAAGCTAAGATCTCTTTATTTATTTCAGTGGCCTTTGCTGGGCTAGCTGCATCAAGTTTAAGCTTTCTTTCTTCAATCATTAAAACTAAGCGGCGCTCAAACTCATGGTTTTGCTTGAGCTCATCGTAAAGTTCATGTGAAGACTGCATGATCTTTTTAACTGCTTGTTTATATATTTGTGGCTTGCTCTTGGGTTTAAAACTGTATTTGTTCTCTTTTGCCCACACAGGTGTTGATTTAATAACATTAAAAACAGCCTGAACTTGCTGTGCAATTCGCTCTAAAGCATATTGATAAGCATGGCGATGTTCTGCTGGGGGCAGGTTAGCTAACTCTTCTTCTATTTCAGCTACATAATCTGCAAGTTTCATACTTTTAGTTGCAAATACCGCCTTATCAAACAAACTTGGTTGTGCCTGCATGTAGCGATTTTTAGCAAATAGGTTGCCGTTATCAAATTGGCTTGCTTGATGTTTAAGCCTAGATATTTGCTCGCATAGTTTGTCAAAAGCAGGAGAATGCATTTACAAATAAGCCTCATAGATTAACTTTAATGCTAACACTATAACCACAGTATTAAATACTGGGCGGATCATTTTACTACCAAATTTAATTGCTGAATGCGCACCTAACCAGGCACCTAACATCAAGAAAAAGCCCATTGTTATACCAAGCAAAAAGTTCACATGGCCCAGCGCAACAAAGGTGATCAATGAAATAAAGTTCGAAACAAAGTTCATTGAGCGAGCAAGCCCACAATTTAGCAATAAGCTCATCTTATATAATAGGCTATTTGAGGCAGTCCAAAAGGTGCCAGTCCCAGGGCCTGCTAAACCATCAAAAAAACCAAGGCCCAGCCCTTGTAGCCATTGTTTAATTTTGGTTTTGCCATCAAGCTCAGGCAATTCGTTATGCTCAGTCGTACTTAAACTGCCAAAGAGACTGTAACAAGCAACTAAAATAATCACCACCGGTAGTAATTTATTTAAAAACTCAATACTCAAGTAATCTACAACTAATGTACCTACAAGTGCCCCTATGGCAGTTGCTAAAATAGACGCAGCCCAAAACCGGGGGTTAAATAACTTTTTTCGAAAATATGTCACACTTGCAGTTAATGAGCCAAAACTGGCTGCAAGTTTATTGGTCCCTAGAGTGAGATGCGGTGGTAAACCGGCTGTCAATAAGGCTGGTACAGTTAGCATGCCGCCACCGCCAGCAATGGCATCAATAAAGCCTGCAGCCAGCGCTACTGCGCAAAGGAGTGCCCATGTTGTTGGATCTAAAGCTAATTCAAACATTAATAATCAATTTGTCTTTTAAAGGGTGGCAAGGTATCGAGCATGGCTTTGCCATATCGTTTGGTCACTAAACGGCGATCAAGAATAATAATTCGTCCTTGATCATTCTCTTTTCGAAGTAGTCTACCACAGCTCTGTACTAATTTCTTTGCTGCATCAGGTACAGTAATAGACAAAAATGGATTCCCCCCCTTACTTTGCACAAATTCAGCCTGCGCTTCTTCTATTGGTGAGGTAGGCACCGCGAACGGAATCTTTGTAATGACGAGATTTTCTAAGTATTTACCCGGTAAATCTAGACCTTCTGATAGGCTTTGTGTGCCAAATAAGTAGCTTGCGCGACCTAAGTCAACATTCGCTTTATGCTGTTTCAATAATGCTTCTCGAGACATTTCACCCTGAACTAATACGTCAATTCCTTTGCTGCGCAGTGCTTTTACTACGTGATCCATCTGCCAATAAGAAGCAAACAAGACTAAATTAGCTTTTTTATCATCAAGAAACTTAGGTAATTGTTCAGCCAAGTGATCACTAAAGGCTTTATCTGTTGGCTCGATGTGGCTTGCAGGAATATGCAGTGTTGCTTGTTTAGGATAATCAAACGGCGAGGGAACTTTGATGTATTTGACGCCTTCTTCTTTGGCAAGGCCGCATTCATAAGCAAAATGATCAAATGAGCCAAGTGCAGTTAAAGTAGCTGAACAAAGCACAGCACCAGCACATTGATTCCATAATTTATCTTTTAAGTAATAGCCAACCTCAATAGGGCAATCACTGAGTAAGTGGTCGTGATGGTTCTTATACTCTAGGCGTTTGATCCATCGAGCATGGGGAATACCTTCGCCTTTTGTTGCATAACTAAACCACAGCTTGTTTAATAACTCTAGACGGTTAATGTAATGACCACTTTCAGCCAAGATAGGATCAGCTACATAAGGTTTTATATCGCCATCGCTTACGTCTTGTACTAAGGTATCGTGCATTTTGTTTAGTGCTCTTAGAGCATCAAGAGTGGCATCGCTGATATCTTTAGCTTTAGCATGTAAAGATGCAGGGATCTCACCGTGCTCAAAACGATAGGTATCATCACTGTTGTAGTTAAAATCCGCATTATCAAGAATATCACGTACGACTTTTAAGTTTTTTGCAGCATCATTGATACTGTCACTGAGCTTAAAATTTTGCCCAATTGCTTTTTGTCCTACTAATACATTTGCCATTTTGCCAGCAAATTTAACAAGCTTGTCGAGCCAATCTATGGTGCCTTTGATTGTTGCTGCTGCAGATGAGAAGTCTCGGGTGATGTGAGCTAAATGGTGCGCTTCGTCAATTACGTAAATAGTATCGTCAGGCTCAGGAAGAATCTTACCACCACCGAGGTCTAGATCAGCCAGCAGTAAAGAATGGTTGATCACCAACACATCCATTTGCATAAGACGCTGACGCGCCATATGAAAAGGGCACAGCTGATGAGCACGCATTTGTCGTTGGCATGAGTGCTTATCGCAGGCTATTAAATTCCAAACTTTATCGGGGATAGTATCAGCCCAACTATCGCGATCACCTTGCCATTGCTTTTTTGAGTAAGCATCATAAAGTTGCTTTAAGCATTTGGTTTCCATATCAGAGAGCGGCGATGATAGGGTCGGCATAAACTCCATTTGCGTTTGGCTGTCGCCATTTACTGCCGCACTGAGTTTTTGCGCACATATATAGCGCTGTCGGCCTTTCACTAAATCAAACTTAATATCAAGGCCAGAGTGTTCTTTAAAAAACGGCAGTTCTTTATTGATTAACTGCTCTTGTAGGGCAACGGTTGCCGTCGAAATCACTAATTTCTTTTTTTTGGCCATCGCCAAAGGCAATGCACCTAAACAATAAGCCAGCGACTTGCCGGTTCCTGTACCAGCTTCAATAACACAGATGCGTTGGCTTTTGTGGTACTCGCCAGCCAGCGTTTTTGCTATTTCGGCAACTAAATAGTTTTGACTACTTCTAGGGCGGTAATCGGTGAGGTTATCAGCAACATGCTTATGAATTTGCCGAATTGTTTTTTTTAAAGAGTCAGAAAGCATGCCCAGATAACCTAAAGTATGTATATAATTACAGTAATGAATTTTAGAGATTTAACTGGGCAACTACAAGCGACTTGTTACTTTAATTTAGTCTAGCATTTTTAGCAGGGGCGCTAAGTGTTCTTGGTAGTGAGTCCACTGGGTTAATGCATCCTTATAGATCGGTTGTCTCACTTGCTCTGAACTAGGCGTCATCACTGGGCGTTGATTTTCGTAGAATTTCAAACAATTCTCGTGCATATCCAGTCCACAATAAGTAAGTAGTTGACTAATACAGCTGTCGAACTCATTAATTAGCTGTTGATAATCCACAGTGAACATACCATCTGGATATAGAGAATGCCAATGAGCCATAAGCTGGTGATAATCATTAATATACTGAGCAAGAGACGTGAAGTCATAGCTGTAGGCGTGTCCTTCAGAGAATAAGTGCTTGTATAAACTCCACGCAGTCGCAGCTTTATCTCTTTTTACTTCTATAATTTTTGCATTTGGAAATAATGTTTTAATCAATGCTACATGATGAAAGTTTATAGGCTGTTTATCGATGAAAACAGGGTTATTACCTCTCAGAGGTTTTATAAAGTTTAAGTAACGATTAGCATACTGGATCTTTTCTTCGTCAGATATCACGTCTAAACCATACGGAGTATCAGAGCGCTTTTTACTTTCCAGCTCTCTAGCAATCGCATTAATTTCTGTCAGTTCATAACTAGCATCTACATGCGGGTGACTCGCAAGGATTTGCTCAACTAATGTAGAGCCGCTGCGCGGTAAACTAACTATAAAAACCAATTGTAAGTCTTCTAAACAGTGATTTGT
The DNA here is from genome assembly GCF_004792295.1 of Pseudoalteromonas sp. MEBiC 03607. NCBI lineage: Bacteria > Pseudomonadati > Pseudomonadota > Gammaproteobacteria > Alteromonadales > Pseudoalteromonadaceae > Pseudoalteromonas > Pseudoalteromonas sp. MEBiC 03607. The sequence goes on along the minus strand of NZ_SRRY01000001.1, from coordinate 2,858,938 downwards.
TGAAGGGGGTTGAGTCAAATACGTTTTGCAGCGATGGATAAAATTACTTGCTTGATATGGTGTGAGAGATTTTTGAATAGCGTTTGCTTTTTTTAGTGTATTAAAAGCTAGATCATAAAGTTCTTGCTGCTCATAAGCTTTCGCTAGTGCAAAATGTAATTGCGCGTCATTGAGATTATCTTGCGATTTATGTAATTGAGAAGATAAATATTGTATCTCAGACTCATCAAACAGGTATGATTTTAAATTAGCTAAATTCCAATAAGCTTCACCCAAATTACTATCAAACTCTAGTGCTTTTTTGTAATGAGCTATTGCCAGTTCAGTGTTTCCCTTAATTTTTTCTATATTTCCGATTCGTAAGTGGCATTGAGCCGGAAAGTAGTTTTCTTCTAAAAGCTTTTTATAAAGACTAGCAGCTTTGTTAAATTTCATAAGTTTTACATAAGCAGCTGCTGCTAAACTTTGTACTTGCTGTGAAGCCGTCGCTTGGATTTGTTTGTAAAATAAAATCAGTTGTTCGAATTGTTTGATGTTAAGTAAACATTGGCAAAAAAGAGCTTGTGCTGCTGGTTTTGAGCTATTCACTTCTAAATTATGTGTCGCTATAGCTAGGTATGCTTTATTATCCCCAACTTTATAAGCAATATTGGCTAACAATAAAAGTGCCCTAGCTTCATTTGGTACCAGCTGTAGTAAGTGTTTTACGATTTGTTCTGCTTGTTTTGGATTTTGCTTATCTAAATAATGCTGTGCTGTATCTAATTGATTGTTAAACCAAGCAATCATCTCATATTGTTTATTCGCGGCTTGAAATTTATCATGCTCATTTAATTGTTTATGAATAGCGGCTAATAACGCCCAGCCTTGGTGGTATTCAGGGTGTTGATTAAGTGTATTGAGAAGTAGTTCTTTTGCTCGCTGGGGATTAGTGTTTGCTAATTCTTTTGCGTTTTCAATCGCATCAATTGGGCTCATAATTGGCTCTTATAATTGTTTATAGTTAAGGTGTACTATACCTGTACTATGATAGATATTAGAAGTGTATGTATATAGATTCAGGTTTTATCCTTTCAAAAGAGGCCTACGATAGCGTAAAAGGTATAAGATTTGTACTTTGGCTTTGGACTGCTCAAGGACCATTGAAGGTTATTGCAAAAGAGCAAGAAGCAGTGTTTTTTATTCCTCAAAACCAGATTCCAATCGCGCAAAGACTATTGCAGCAGCATCATATAGACGTTCGGTTTGCTAATGCAGAGCTTAAAAATTTTCAATATCAAATGATGGCTTGTTGTTACTTTAATTCATTAAGGAACTACTATAAAGCCAGTAAAATTTTAAAAAATAATCAAGTTCAAACTTTCGAAGATGATATTCGCCCTGTTGATAGGTTTTTAATGGAGCGCTTTATTAAAGGTGCGGTATGGGTGAAGGGGCACTTACAAGTCCGCAAAGGCATTCGTATTCTTAATGATGCTCTTTTAAAACCAAATAGCAAATTGAAACCAAAGTTTTCGGTCTTATCTATAGACATTGAATGCAGTGGTGACGGTGTTCTCTATTCTGTAGGTTTAGTTGGTGATGGTATTGACAAAGTATTGATGATTGGAAGTGCAAAGCCAATAAAGGAGCCAGAATTTTGTATTGAGTGGTGTGCTGATGAAATCGATTTATTAACAAAGTTTTGCTCCGAGGTCCAAAATTGCGATCCTGATGTAATTATTGGTTGGAATGTAATTGATTTTGATTTTAGCGTTATTCATGTTCGTGCTGAGGCGTTAGGAATGGCACTAAAGCTCGGTAGGAATCAAGAAAACCTGCAATTAAAAACCGGGCATTTTACGCGTTTAACTATACCGGGTCGTGTTGTTATAGATGGTATCGATACGCTTAAAAATGCTACCTACCATTATGATAGCTTTAGTCTAGCTAATGTTGCTCATATAGAACTGGGTGAAGAAAAACTGATTACAACGGATAATCGCTTAGAAGAAATTGTACGCCAGTTCAATGAAGACAAGCTTTCTCTTGCTAGTTACAATCGGCAAGATTGTATTTTAGTCTTACGTATTTTTGAAAAGCTTAACTTGCTCGATTTTGCTGTTGTTCGAAGCCAGTTAACAGGTCTAGAACTTGAAAGAATGGGGGGGTCTGTTGCCGCATTTACAAATCTCTATTTACCACTATTACACCGAAGCGGATATGTTGCACCTAACTTAGGTGATCATGGCTTAACCTTTGATAGCCCCGGCGGGTATGTTATGTCGTCAGAGCCGGGTCTATACAAAAACATTTTAGTGCTCGACTATAAGAGTTTATATCCATCTATCATGAGAACGTTTTGTATTGACCCTCTAGGACTAATAGAAGGGTTAAAGAATCCGGAAAATTCAATACCAGGATTTAATCAAGCGTTTTTCTCTAGAGCGAAACATCATTTACCTGAACTAATAGATGAACTTGCAACCACAAGACAAGCAGCGAAAGATAATAATCAGCCTATGCTCTCTCAAGCTATTAAAATCATCATGAATAGCTTATATGGCGTTTTAGGCTCAAAAGGCTGTCGATTTTATGATCCTCGCTTATCCAGTTCTATTACTTTACGTGGTCATGAAATAATGCAAACAACCAAAAAGTGGATCGAAGAGTGGGGCTACAAAGTAATATATGGCGATACTGATTCAACTTTTGTGATGCTCGATAATGAATTAGATTACACAAGCTGTAACGAAATCGGTACGGAATTGGCAAGAAAAATTAACAAGCAGTGGCAAATCAAATTATGCCAAGAGTTTAAAATAGATAGTTTCTTAGAGATTGAGTTTGAAACTCATTATAGCCCATTTTTTATGCCAACAATTCGCGGTAAAACAATGGGTTCTAAAAAGCGATATGTAGGAAATGTAATTGAGGATGGAGCTAACAAACTTGTTTTCAAAGGAATGGAAACGGTACGTAGTGATTGGACTGAGTTAGCTCATAAATTTCAAAAAGAACTGTTTGAAATTTTATTTAACCAACAAAATAGTCAAGAACTAATAATTCAAGTTTTTGAAAAATATGTTAAAAAACTCTACAACGGCGATTATGACTCGATGCTGGTCTTCCGCAAACGGTTAGGGCAGCACTTAACCGATTACCAAAAAAATATTCCCCCTCACGTCAAAGCAGCTAAAAAGCACTTAGCTGTTAACCCTCACATTAGTTTCAAACGTGGGCAAATGATTGAATATGTTTACAGTACAAGTGGTGCAGAGTATTTCACTGGGCATCACAATTACGATTACACTAACTATGTTAACAAGCAGTTACGCCCCATCGCAGAGATGATCATTGACGACCTGGATAAGAAGTTATCATTGGTAAGCGACCGACAAATAAGGCTTTTTTGATCTTTTAACAATATTTTGACCTTTTCTTGCGATAGATGATCAAAAAACTGAGTTTAAATACTTGTTTGTATCTTTTTTGTTCATAAAAACAAAAAAAGTAAACTTTTTGCTTCTTCATTAAGATTTTGTAAACAAATGTCTGGATATTTTGTTTTATTTGTTTATTATTTGTTTGTCGCAGTCCTGATGCGTCACAAATAATAAACAAGCTTATGCTAAAAATAGCCACAATATAGTGGTCCAGGGAGAATCAAATGTTAAATAATAAAGTTTCAAAAGCAGTTCGCTTAGCACTTGCTTTTGGTACAGCTTCTACAGCTGCATTTTCTGCAAGTACATTTGCTGCTGAAGAAGAAGCGGTAGAAAAGGTTGAACGTATTGAGGTTACAGGTTCACGTATCAAACGTACTGATATCGAAACTGCAAGCCCTGTACAAGTTACAACAGCTGAAGAAATTGCTGTAGCTGGTTTTACTCGTGTTGAAGACATGATGAACAGCTTACCTCAGTTAGAAGCATCTAACACTGCATTCCAATCAAACGGTGCATCTGGTACAGCAACACTTGACTTACGTGGTATGGGTTCACAACGTACTCTTGTACTAATCAATGGTCGCCGTGTGCAAGCTGGTGGTATTTACACTCAATCAGCGGATATCAACCAAATCCCAGCGGCGCTTATCAAGCGTGTAGATGTGATGACTGGTGGTGGTTCGTCTACATACGGTGCCGATGCGGTAGCGGGTGTTGTAAACTTCGTAATGAACGACGATTTTGAAGGTTTTGAAGTATCATTAGGTTCAACTGCGTATCAGCATGACAACGATAATGACTACATCCAAGACCTTATGGATAAGCGTGGGTTTGATTATCCAAGCGGTAGCTCTGGTTTCGACGGTGCTTCATTTGACCTATCGGCTACGTTAGGTGGCTCATTCGATAGTGGTAAAGGCCATGCTGTTGGTTACTTCACATACCAAAAACAAAACGAGCTTCGCCAAGGTGCACGTGATTACTCATCTTGCGCATTAAATGCTGCAGGCACAGCGTGTGGTGGTTCTGGTAATGCTGTTGTTCCTAACTTCTACGTCTCTGCACCGACTGACTCTGGCGCATTTAACTGGGATGATTATGATTACTGGACACTAGGTTCAGATAGTAGCTTTATTCCTTCAAGTGGTAACGTTTACAACTACGCGCCAATCAACCACTTTATGCGTCCTAACGAGCGTCACACATTAGGCCTATTTACTAAGTATGAAATTAACGATCACTTCCAACCATTTATGGAAGCGATGTTTATGCGTGACCGCACTACTGCACAAATCGCAGAGTCAGGTACATTCTTTAATGAAAACTACGTTATTGACTATGATAGCCCGTTATTAACAGATGCACAGCGTCAAAGTCTTACAGATCGCTTTGGTCTAACTTCTGGTGATGAGTTTGCTACTTACATTGGTAAACGTAACGTTGAAGGTGGTCCTCGTGCAGATAGCTTAGAGCATAACTCTTTCCGCTTAGTATTAGGTAGTAAAGGTGAGCTAAGTGACCTTTGGTCATACGAAGCATTCGTACAATATGGTTCAACATCTTCATCTTCAGCATATGAAAATGACTTCTTCGGTCCACGTATCAGCACAGCACTTTCTGCAAACGGTGAAGATTGTGCGGCAACATCAGGCTGTATCCCTTACGAAGTATTCACATACGAGGGTGTAACACCTGAATCTGCAGGCGCCTTAACAGGCACTGCAATCCTTAACGGTGTAACTGAGCAGTTTATCGTGAATGGCTTCGTTACTGGTGAGTTTGAGTGGGGTCTTCCTTCATCAGATTACCCAATTGCAGCTGTATTCGGTGCTGAGTACCGTGAAGAGACATTTAGCCGTACAGCAGACGAAGTTTATGCACAAGGTTTACTACTTGGTCAAGGTGGTACAACTAAGAGCCTTAATGGTGAGTACGATGTAACAGAGGTGTTTGGTGAGTTAAGCTTACCGATCGTTGAGGGCATTACTGGTGTTGAAAGCTTATTAGTTGAATTAGGATATCGTTGGTCAGATTACAGCACGTCAGGCTCAGAGCCTACTTACAAAGTAGCAATGAACTGGGATGTAACTGAAAACTGGAAGATCCGTTCAAGTTACAACCGCGCTGTACGTGCAGCTAACAACGGTGAGCTATTCGCACAACAAAGCACTGGTTTATGGCCAGGAACAGATCCATGTGCGGGTGCAACACCATCTCTTAGCCAAGCAGAGTGTGCGAATACAGGCGTTCCAGCGTCTCAATACGGTAGCGTAGGTAAGAGCCCTGCTGACCAATACAATGGTTTCTTTGGTGGTAACCCTGAGCTTCGTCCAGAAATTGCAGATACAATCACATTTGGTGTTGTTGGTAACCCATTTGAAGGTTTCAACTTCTCAATCGATTACTGGGATATCGACCTAGAGGATGCTATCGGTAATATTGACCCTGAGCTTATCGTAGAGCAGTGTGGTAAAACAGGCCAGGCAGTATTCTGTGATAACGTACAACGTACGCCAGGTAGCTCTAGCCTTTGGATTGGTTCAGGCCAAGTTGTGGCAACAAACACCAACTTAGGTAAAATCCATTATGAAGGGGTTGATTTAAGTGCTAACTACGATTTTGACGTAGCAGGTGGCACACTTTCTACAAGCCTAATCGGTACTTATATGCTTACTAAGGAATTTGATAATATTCCAGGTGTAAGTGAGGTATATGATTGTGTGGATACACTAAATGATGGCTGTTACCCACAACCAGAATGGCGTCATGTTCTTACTGCAAGCTACGATACAGGCAGCTGGTGGAGAGCAACAGCTAAATGGCGTTACTTCAGTGCTGTAAACGAATATGATGGTGCTGATACTTTAGTTCAAGGCGGCATTGGTTCACAAAGCTACCTTGACCTTAAAGGTACATTTACAGTTAATGATTACACAACTGTGTTAGTTGGTGTGAATAACATCCTAGATAAAGAGCCGCCAATGGTAGGTGGTTCATTATCTACTAATGCGAACGCGATTGCTGGTTTCTACGACACATTAGGTCGTTACTTCCACGCAAGTGTAACGTTAAAATTCTAATTTGAATTAATTAATGTATGATAAAGCGAGCTTCGGCTCGCTTTTTTTATGGGGAAACAATGACACCAGAAGAATATACCTTTAACCAGGCTGTAGCTTTACTTCAGCAAGGTAAAGTTAGCCAGGGGATAGAATTATTAAAACCTCTAACACATAACAATGAGTTTGCTGAAAAAGTGTTACAGATCTTTTTTAAAGTTGCTATGCAGCAACAAGATACTGAAACAGCCATTGCATATTGCCAGCAACTGGTATCAATTGCCCCAACAAAGCTTGATTACGTACTCACCTTAGTACAATTAAGTTTAAGTTGTGGTGAGTTCAAAATAGCAAAAAGCGCGCTGCTACCTTTATATGAGGCAAACCCTAAGCAAGCTGATATTTGTTTTCAACTAGGTAAAGTAGAAAGAAAGCTTTATAACGCAGATGCGGCTACACGTTATCTTAAACAAGCGATGCAATTGTCTGAGCAGTTTAAAGTACCTGCACTGATTGAAATCGCTTTTATGCATAATGAGCAATTACATCAACCCGATGAAGCCGTACATTACTTAGAACAAGCTATTATCCATGATAAGAATAATCTACAAGCCCACTTTGCTTTAGCAAATATTTATGAACAGCTTGGTCATAAAGACAAAGCTAAACAAGGCTTTCAACGAGTACTAGCAATAGATGCATTAAATGCGATGGCTCAAGCAAGATTAGCCGATATTGAAACCTTTTCTGAACGCGATGCAATTGACTATGAACAAGCATGCTTAACTATATTGAAGCGTGAGTCAGATGATATAGCGTCTGCTGACCTTTATTATGCACTTGGTAAAGTGTTTAATGATTGCAAAAACTATCAGAAAGCATGGCATTACTATGTAAAAGCAAATCAATATAATAAAAAATACTTGCCTAAATATGTTCGCCAATCTGTCGAAGAGATTACTGACTTCACCTTAGCTCGTAATATTACTCTGCAAGAAGCTAACAGCTCGATAACACCCATTATAATTTGCGGTATGTTTCGTTCAGGCTCAACATTAATTGAGCAAATCATCAGTTCTAACGAGCGAATAGCTGCCGGCGGCGAAATTGCCTATTTACACTCGTCGTTATTTAATTTGATTGGTGATGTAAAGGCACTTGTTAAAAAGGCTAAACTGCCTGAGTTTGTCAATGGTTACATTGAGCAACTAACTCTAAGAAGCGAAGGTGCGCAGTATGTAACAGATAAACGCCCTGAAAATTACCTTTACTTAGACATCATCAAGCAGTTATATCCAAAAGCGAAGATTATATGGACAGAGCGAGATATTAAAGACAATAGCTTGTCAGCTTTTTTTCAGCATTTAGGCCCGAGCTTAAACTATGCAGTTTCACTTAGTGATACTCTGCACCATTATGAGCAGCAGCAACGAATTAAGTCGCATTGGCAGTCACGTTTTGGTAATAATGATATTTTTACTGTCAATTACGACCAGCTTGTTTGCTCACCTGAGCAGGTGTTAGTACCTCTGTTTAGTTTTTTAGGACTTGAATATAATAATGAAGCGCGGAGTTTTCACAATAAATCTGGAGCAGTTAGTACCGCAAGTGTATGGCAAGTTAGAAAGCCCCTGTACAAGTCATCATCAGGACGATTTGCAAATTATCTTGAATACATACAGTCCGATGAAGAATCATATTTAGATGCTAAAAAGCTTTTAAATAGTTAGCAATTATTTATCGAAAAAGACCATCAGTTTGATGGTCTTTTTTTTATTATTTTAAGGGCATGATATCACATGGAATAGTTAGCCGAGGTCTATTGCTTTTTAGTTGGTAGGTACCATGCCAAATATAGCTTGGGAATATAATAATTTGACCTTCCTCAGGGCATATTTCACGAGCTATAGACTCTCGTTCACCTAAGTTAAGACTGGTTTCTCCTAGCTTAAGCCAGCCATTTTTAGTGTCATCATCTTTACTCATCTCATCAGGAATAGAAATATAGCTCGGCGCTGATAACCAACCTTGAGGGTGGATATGATTAGCATGAAAACCGCCTTCTTCTAGTTTTACCGACCAACTACCTCTGGCAACAAAGCGTTTATGGTTACGTGCTAATAGAGGATGATTAGCATCCTCAGGAAGCTGCATCAAGTATCGATTAATGCATTGGCTCATAGATGACTTAAATAAATCAATAAGTTGGTTTGAGCGGTGTAATAAGTGACCTTGTGTTTGACTACCGCTGCGCACACTTTGATCTAATGGTTGTAGTTTATTTGTGTGAAGGCTGAACATTAGTTCCTGCAACTGCTTATTAAAATCAGCAAAGGTTTTAAAACCAGGCGGAGCAGGGAGCTCCATCACTTTAACGAATTTATCTAGGTCAGTTAACCAGTGATATTTATCATTATTTGATAAGCGCCAGGCAATACTTAAATATGCCCAAAGTTCTTGGTTATGAGGATTAAATTTTACAGCACCTTCTAAATGAGAGCTCGCTGAGCTGTAATCGCCTTGTTGTATGTAAAAGTTTGCTAGATCAATACAGTAACGTGCATTTTGTGGGGCTGCTTTAACGAGTTGTTGAAGTAGTGAAAATGCTTTTTCTTCGTCACCTATTCTATCTAGAATAATACTGTGGGCATGATGTAAATCTAAATTTTGCGGGTGGTTTTGTATTGCTTTACTGCTTACTAATAATGCTTCTTCTAATTTATCTAGTTGCAGTAGTTGGCCAATTTGAGAGTGGATCAGAACGGGGTTTGCATCATAGTTTTTGAAAGTTTGAGCATATGAACTCATTAACTGGCCCTGCGAGTGTTCCCAGTAGAGCTTATTTAGGCTTTCATGTGCAGGTACATAGTTAGGAGCAAGTTCTAAGCATGCCTTAAGATGAGCTTGTGCTTGTTCATATTGCTGTAAATCATAATATGTGCAACCAACTATGTAATGCAATTCGGCGCTTGGTTGCTGTTTTAAAAGCATTTGCAAAAGCGTTAACGCCTCGGAAAATTGACCTAAATTTCGATAATTACAGGCATGTTTATAAACGAAATGAAATTGCCCCTTTAATTGACCAGGCAATTGGGTTTGAAAATAGTCTTCGATGCGTTTTAAATCCCCCAATCGCTCGAAAAGCTCTAAAGTGAGCCAGTGATATCTAATTATTGTGCTTTGCGAAGGGGATGTTTCATTAATTAACTGCTCTGCTTTAAGTAATTCATCCTGATTAATTAGGCTCTCAATGTAATTAAGTCGTGGCTTTTCAAGTGACAAAGAAGCTGTGTTGTATTCACAAAACTGAATACAGTGTGCATATTTTTTTTGTTTACATAGTAGGTTGGTGTAGTTGTCTAAAAGGCCGACATGATCACTAAATAGGCTTAAGCCTTGCAAATAACATTGCTCTGCTTCTATTGTTTTGTTTACAGCTGATAAACATAAGCTATTTAATGTATACCAATCAGCGGTTTTGTTTGTTTGTAAAGAAAGAAGTTGTAATGCCTGCACATATTGTTGTTGATTGAACGCGCGCAAAGCTTGTTGAAATGTATTATCCACACTTACACCCTGTTTTTGCTTTATGTTAACAGGGTGTAGTATAAAGTAAAATGTTAGTCTTGATTTACATCAAGGTCTTTGATTTCTACAGTGCCTTTAATTCGTTCTTTCTGTTTATGTAATTTCTGGATTTTGTTCCAAATTTGCGGAGGATATCGGCCGAATTGAGCCAATCTTTTAGTCAACGGATCAGTCATAGAGCTACCATCTGGAGCACGAAAACCATATGTTCTTCCGCCAATGTCTGCTAACGCAGCCCTATTGGTAGCATATGCCGTACCATAAGCCCTTTGTGTACGATACAAATCAACTACCTGCCAATCATCTATTGTAAGCTTAAACCCTTTAGATGACTCCACAGCATCTTTTAAAGAGCCATTAGTATAGTGTTCAATATGAGACTTTAAATCTTGCTCAAAGTCGTCAAACAAGACTTCTGTTTGCTGGTAGTCGACGGATAGGTAAAGCCTATCTTTCCCTTTAATTTGCATACCTCGGTTAGAATTAACAAATTCCTCACCATTGTTTGCTAGTTAGTAATAAACTTTGCTTCCTAACATAGGCTTCTGGGCGTAAGTTTGGGCTACCGATATTCCCTTGATGAAAGCCGTACTTTACAATTGCTTTACTTTTGCCAAACTTTTTAAAGACAATGTTGTGTTGTATGTCATTTAAAGACAGGCTTTATCCCATATCAGGAATAAATTCCTCATCAAGTAATGAATTATCACCAAATAATAAATCTTCAGGACTGAAGATAGGGTAGTGCTCAATGAGTTTCTCAAATAATGCTGTGGTATATAAATTTAGCCAATAAGCCAGTTGCTCAGATAGAACGAGCTCATTGAGAGAGATTTGGTCAGGAACTCGTTCAAGGCTCAGGCGTATTTTTTAAAACCAGTTTTCAGGTTTGCCTTTACAACTTCTTCATAATAAAAACGATTTGCCTCTAAAGCTGTATCGTTATTTTTGTGTGCTCGGGTACGTGTGCCAATGCCTGACTGGCCTTTTCGAAAACCTCGGTCTGAGCGGCCTAAGTCAATAACCGTGATTTTAAGTAACTGATCTAAATCACCATAAGATATTGATAAATCACTATCCTAAGCCGAAATCGGCAAATTCTTCAGGTAGAGTGCCTAGTTTTGCTGTCGAGTGTGCAGTAAAGAAAATTGCGGTAATTAATAAGAGTGGTTTAAGCATAGCGAACTCCCTGTTCAGAAAAAGCCACCCGTCATATTCTTTTGACGAGCGGCCTTTTTATTTTAATTGTTTGAATCAAGGTCCTTAATTTCAACAGAGCCACTGTTATCTTGGCGCTTTAAGTTAAGCTTTTTGATTTTTTCTAACATTTCTGGAGAGAAACGGCCAAAGTTCATTGTACGCATCATGATAGAGTCGTTAATAAAGTTAATATTTACGGCTCCCATACCTGAGCTGCTACCATCTGATGCAACAGGAGCGGCTGAATTACTCACTACTGCATTTAGCATTGCTGCTGGGTTTGTTGACGCTGTCGCTCCAAAACTTCTTTCAGTTCCATAAAGATCAGTGATACTCCAGTCCTCGATGTCTACTTCGAAGCGTTTTGCGTATTTAACATCTGATTTCATTGAACCTTCGGCATAATCCTCTAAATGCTCTCTTAAGTCGGCTTCAAAATCATCAAAAAGAGGTTTTGCTTGTTCGTAATACTTAGACACATAAAGTCGATTTTTACGCTTGATTTGCATGCCCCGGTTTGAATTTACAAACTCTTCGCCATTATCAACTAGCTGGTGATAAACCTTGCTTCCTTTATAAGCTTCGTTACGAAGGTTCGGACTCCCAATATTGCCTTGATAAAAACCGTACATAACAATTGGCTTTTTCTTGCCGAATTTTTCGAAAACGATTTTTTGCTGGATATCATTTAATGACAATTTATAACCAGCAACCGTCAAAAACTCTTCTTCTAAGATTGAATCATCACCAAAAAGAAGATCTTCAGTATCACGGATAGGGTAGTGCTCAATTAACTTCTCAACCATTGCTGTGTTGTAAAGATTTAACCAATATGCAAGCTGCTCATCAAGGCTCAATTCATTCAAAGATACTTCATCAGGAAGCTTCTCTAAGCTAATGCGAATTTTATGGAAACCATCTTTAATCTCAGATTGAGATACACTTTCAAAAAGGAAGCGATTGGCCTCTAAGGCTGTATCGTTATTTTTGTGTGATTTCATCCGAGTGCCAATTGATGATTGCGACTTGCGTGAGCTTCTATCAGACATGCCCATATCAAGCACAGTTATTTCTAGTAACGCATCTAAGTCTTCGTAAGACACTTTAATATCACGGTTCAAACTAAAGTCTGAAAACTCTTCTGGTAATTTATCAATCTTTGCGAACGCTGAAAGTGAGCAAAAAGTAAATGTTATTAGTAAAAGTTGTTTAATCATTTTTTTTCCTTGTCATTTTAACAATCTAACTATTGCCGATTGTAACGTTTTTATCAAGTTTACATGTCCCTGATTTGATTGGTGAGTGTATATGTACTCTTTACTGATAAAGAAGGAAGGTTTTGTAATGCTTGGTGATTACTTTTAATGTCGTTAATAGAATGTTCATTCTATTAACTTTTGCATTGTTCATTCATAATCAGGAAAAATTTGTGTTTTTTGTCTTGTTTTTACGTTAACTCACCTTTTTTATTGCTATTTTTTATTTATTAAAAAATAAAATAAACAAATATTAATCTAAAATGCTTTTGCTGTATTGTTGATATTTTTGCACTTATCTTTGCCTAGTGGTTTTTGTTGTTCACATTAATGGTACAGGTGGTAAAAAGTTAACTTTTACATAATATCAATTAATTTAAGTGTTTATATATTTATTGTGGGTTGTTTATGGGTGTTAATGGTGTGTTTTTCTTGGTTTTATTGTTTGGTTTGTTGTTAAAAGTTGAACTTTTAAGTTACTAAAGTGTTGACCTGTTTGATGTGAGGATATTATTATCATGGCTCAAAATAGCTGCTTAATATGCATTTATCTTGAATAACTATAAATAATCCATGAAAAACATGGCTCAGGGAGAATAAAATGTTAAATAATAAGATCTCAAAAGCTGTTCGCTTAGCAGTGGCTTTTGGTGCAGCATCAACAGCGACATTTTCTGCAAGCTCTTTCGCTGCAGACGATGAAAACGCAAAAAAGGTTGAGCGCATCGAAGTGACAGGTTCACGTATCAAGCAAGTCGATATGGAAACAGCCTCACCAGTAACAGTTATTACTGCCGCAGATATTCAACTTTCAGGTGAAGCAACAGTTGCAGACGTACTCAACAACTCATCTGTAAATAGCTTCGGTTCATGGCGAGGTATGTCAGGTTACGGCTCTGGCGCAGCAGCAACTTCAAACGTAAACATGCGTGGTCTTGGTGCTAACTATACGCTTGTGTTGTTAGATGGTCGCCGTATGCCGGGTACAAGTTCATCGTCAGGTGCTGCAGCAGATACATCTCGTATTCCTATGGCTATTGTTGAACGCATTGAAATCCTTCGTGAAGGTGCATCTGCAGTATATGGCTCTGATGCTGTTGCTGGTGTAATTAACATTATCACTAAAAAAGACTTCAATGGCTTAAACTTCTCATATGATACAGAGTTACCTTCAGTTGATGGGGGCGACACTAACCGCTTTTCAGTGACAGGTGGTTATGCGTCTGATAAGGGTAATATCACATTAACTTACGAACACTATAAAGCTGATGCAGTTTACGACCGAGATATCTGGGAGTTAGACTCTGAGCTATATAATGCATTCTCTTCTTACAGCTCAGTTCCAAATGGCCAAGGAAAAGATTCTAAAAACTGGTACTCAGCCGATTTATGTGATGTTGCTGAAAATACTGTACCAAGTAGCGATGGCCGTTGTTTATATAGCTATGGTGCTGTTACAAAGCTTTTTGCTGATTCTGAGCAAGATTCAATTCTTTCAAACTTTAAGTACGAGTTAACTGACGATCTATATTTTCGTGGTCGTGCAAGTGCGTCAATGTCAAAAACTGATGCTCGTTATGCAGGGACACCTGTATCAACAACAAAACCAACTATGTATGCTGACAATCCTATGAACCCATATGGTGAAGATATCTCACTAAGCATGCGTTCAGCTAACTTAGGTAATCGTGACACACGTGTTGAAATCGCTAATATCGATTTTGTAGGTGGTTTAGTTGGTTATACCGAACTTGGTAACGGAGTTGACTGGGAAATTAATGCTCAGCGTAGTCGTTCTACAACTGAGTCTTTTAATCGTAACCTTATCAATGATCCCCTTGTACAATCTCTTATTGATACTGGCGAGTACGATATTTTTAACACAACAGGTATGGATTACGCTTCGTGGGATGCGCAAATGGCTGAGCTTTATGCCGGTGCAGCTCACATGGGTACTTATAAAGCAGAGTTCGAAAGCACGCAATTTGACGGTTTAGTTTCTACAACGTTTGTTGATAATGAATCATTCACTTTAGCAGGTGTAGTAGGTGCAGAGTTTGAAACTATCGACTTTACTCAGTATTCCGATCCTCTGTCTGCTTCAGGTAATGTCTCAGGTGGTTCAGGTGGTGATGATGTGTTTGCAACACGTGACCGTACTTCTAGCTATCTAGAGTTACAAGCTGCTTTCCCATTCGGTTTAGATTTAAACGCTGCTGTTCGTTATGATAAATATGAGCAAAAAGGTGACGTAGGTGCATCTGTTGTTGAAGGTGAGTTTGACAACGTAACAAGCCAACTGGGTGCTGCATGGCGTATTACTGATGACCTTCTAGTACGTGCAAGTTGGGGAGAATCTTTCCGTGCACCAAACATGGGGGAGATGTTCTCTAGCCAATCTCTAAGCTTTGAAACTAATTACGATACATTGTGGTGTGATAACCAAGGTAACGCTGCAAGTGATACAGTTTACTGTGCACCAAGCGGTTCACAGCATAAAACATGGTTTGGTGGTAACCCTGATTTAGAACCAGAAGAAGGTGAGTCACTGACTGTTGGTACAGTTTGGAATGTAACAGATGCACTTTCAATGGAAGTTTCTTACTATAAAGTAAAAATTGATAACCGTATTGCTGCGATCAGTACAGATCGTTTACTTTCAGATGAGATTGAAAATGGTTCTAACCCTGCTGTTGTTCGTGATGCAGAAGGTAAAATTGACGTAATGTACAGTTTTGACCAAAACATGGCTTCTTTAGAGACATCTGGGTTTGACTTTAAAGCGAACTATACACACGAAACTAGCATCGGTGACTTCTCATTACGTGGTGAAGCAAGCTTTGTTGAAGAGTTTGTTGAAATTACGGAAAAAGGTGCTGATCCTTTCGACTACGCTGGTCTTCAAGACTATCCTGAGTGGCGAGCTAATATGACCCTTGATTGGAAATATGACAATTTCGGCGCTGCATGGTCTTCTTACTACATCGGTCAGCAAGAGTCTGGTGCAGAAGAGTTTAATAACCCATCTTTAGCACCTGTTGCAAGTTACTTTAAGCACAATGCTCAAGTATCTTATACACACGACTGGAATGGTAAAGTAACATTTGGTGTTAATAACATCTTTGACCGTGAAGCACCAAAATGGTACGACGGTTTTTATGATTATCGTGATGCGTCAACATCATTATATGATGTGTTAGGCCGCACTATATTCTTGAAAGTAGAACAAACCTTCTAAGCTCTTTCATTAGTACTAGAATAAGTAAACAAACCCCGCTTTAATGCGGGGTTTTTATTTTGCTTTTACTATCATTAATTTTATATTCTAATTTAATATTAAATTTTTTATAGCTTAAAATATATTAAGACGATCTTTTTGAGTTTTTTAACCAGTCACAATTAAATGCGGTTGGTTGTTTTTTAATCTAAAGGTGTTTTATTCTTTAAAGAAAAATATATTGAAAGTATTAATGTTTTTTTTATTCTTTGTGTTTTCTCTAGCTATTAACTTAGCTCTGTCGATACACCGTTGTTGGTTCTCAGTTCAGAAGTCTTTTCGTTGTTTTTCATAAAAAGCCAAAAAGATACAGCGATAATTAGGCCCAAGCAGAAAAAGTGCGCTTTTCTTTGTAAGAAAGTAACATTTTGCTTTATACAAAAGTGTGAGACATTTTCCTTTGTTATTCTCAATAAATAGTGTTAATGAAATGTTCAAACGCTTGTTTTGCAGTGTTTTGTGCTTTTTGCTATTTCGTTTTCCTTGGTGTTTATTAATTTAATGTAAATTTTTCTGGGGTATAAATAGTACTTAGTTAATCATTAAAATTTACATCTATAATTGTAGGTTAAAAAGCTGTTGACCAAATGTTCTTCTCGATATTAGTATTAAATTCCCTTATGGGGTACTAGTACCTTTTAGGGGGTTAAATAACTTAAGTAGAGTCATAACAGGGATATGACCAGGGAGAATCAAATGTTAAATAATAAAGTTTCAAAAGCAGTGCAATTAGCAATTGCTTTTGGTGCAACCTCATCGGTTTTTTCAGCTGCGACGTTTGCAGCTGAAGAAGGTGTTGAAAAAGTTGAACGTATCGAAGTAACAGGATCGCGTATTCGTTCAACAGATCTTGAAACAGCGCAGCCAATTCAAACAATTAGCCGTGAAGATATTGCGAATCAAGGTTTTACTTCCGTGATTGATCTTATCGAAAACATGTCTGCAGCTGGTTCACCACCGATTAGCCGTTCTGAGCCATTGGTATCTGGAGAGAATGTCGGGGGCAACTATGTTAACCTTAGAAATCTTGGCGCGAGCAGAACACTTGTTCTTATTAATGGTAAACGTTTAGGTATTACCACTTCAGGCTATCAAGACATTTCAGCAATTCCTATGGGTATGGTCGAACGAATTGATGTGTTAAAAGATGGTGCTTCAGCAATGTATGGCTCTGATGCTATGGCTGGTGTAGTGAACATTATTACACGTAAAAACTATGAAGGCTTGGAGTTTACTGTTTATGGTGGTGGCTATGATGACGGTGATGGGGAAAAGAAAAACATTAGTATGGTAACGGGTTTTACAGGTGAAAAAGGCTCGATTACTTTGGGTGCAGAATGGCGTGACGAAGGTGAAGTTTGGGCCAAAGATCGCTCTTTCTCTGAAGTGTCATATCCAGGTTACGATATCCCAAATAACCGTACTTTAGTTGGTCAATATGGTCGTTTTTATTACAATGACCAATGGTGGGTTGCGAAACGTCCAGGTAATGCATCTTCATTCGATGATTTTGAGCCGCAAACATATGAGAATGGTTCAAGTATTTCTCAGCAACAAATGCACTTAGAGACACCACTGAGTGCACGTTCGCTTTATATAAGCTCTAACTATGAATTAGCTGATGATGTTCGCTTCACTAGTGATATCGGTTATAGTGAACGTGAAGCACTTCGTCAGGTGGCGGGCTACCCGTATCAATCAGCTTCTGATGGCTTTGTGCTAAGTGCTGATAGCTATTTTAACCCAGTCGGTGAGGATGTTTCATTTACACGTCGTGGCTGGGAAGTTCCACGCACAACTGAAAGTAGCCAAGACACATTACGCTTTACCGCCGCATTAGAAGGCTCATTTGAACTTGCTGACCGTTATTTTGATTGGGATGTTGGTGGTGTTTACAGTAAAAGTACTACTATTCAAGTAGATAATGGTAACTTTTATAAACCGGCAATTGAAGCATCTGTTGGTCCTTCTTTCTTAAACTCGTCGGGTGAAGTACAGTGTGGTACACCAGATGCGCCAATTTCTTCAGCTGAGTGTGTAGCATGGAACCCATTAGCTGGTTTTGGTGCTGGACCAGTTGCAAATTCTTTAGCAGATCCTGAAGTACAAGATTTCCTATATCCAACACTACATTATCGTGGTGAAACTCAAACTACTATGTACTTTGCGAATATTAGTGGTTTGCTTGCTGAATTACCTTCTGGTGCATTAACCTTTGCACTTGGTAGTGAGTATCGTAAAGAAACTGGGGAATATAACCCTGATGCGCTTGCTCAGTTAGGTCAAAGCACAACATTAGCATCTGGTGCTACAGGCGGTGGTTACGATGTAACTGAGGCATATGCTGAGTTAAATGTTCCAATTTTGTCAGATGTTGTTGGCGCTAAAGCATTAAATGTTAGCTTAGCAACACGTTATTCAGATTACAGCACGTTTGGTGATACAACCAATAGTAAAGTAGGCATTGAATGGCGTCCTAATGATGACTTATTAGTTCGTGGTACATGGGCTGAAGGATTCCGAGCACCTACAATTAGTAATTTATATGGTGGCGGTTCACAAACTTTCACTACAGGTTTTATCGATCCATGTGACTCTGTATATGGTACAGCTGCAGGTTCTGCGCGCTGTTTACAAGATGTGCCAGCTGATTATCGCCAGTTACAACAAGGTTTTGTACCTACTACTGGTCCTGCAGCTCAAACACCTGTTCCTTTCAATAGTGGTTCAAACCCACTTTTACAACCAGAAGAATCAACAAGTAAAACGGTTGGTTTTGTTTACAACCCAAGCTATGTTGAAAATTTAGATATTATTCTTGATTGGTGGAGCATTAAGATCACTGACACAGTTGTATCTGACTCACCGAATGAAATCCTAAAAGATTGTTATATTGGGGGTGATGAATCTCGTTGTTCTATGTTCTCACGTGACCCAAATACTTCAATTGTAAATGACCTTACTTATGGAACACGAAATGCTGGTTTTACTGAAACATCAGGTATTGATCTTTCACTAGCATATGCATTTGAAACAGGCTTTGGTGATTTCCGTGCAACCCTAGATGGCACGTATTTACTTAAATATGATTCAAAATCTACTAATGATCCAACGACTAAAGTTGAATCAGATGTAGGCCATGGAGACACATTTAGAACTCGTGCAAACTTTGGTTTGAACTGGACTTACGGTGACTTCAGTGCCAACTGGGGCATGCGTTATTTCTCATCAATGCGTGAAGATTGTTACTTTGAAGACCGTTGTAGTGATCCTAACTTCCAACGTGATTGGACAAATGGCGTTGTTGTACCTAAGAACAAAGTAGGCTCTACAACCTTTAATGACTTGCAGTTTACTTATAACACGCCTTGGGAATCTAAACTTTCAGTAGGTGCAAACAATGTGTTTGATAAGCGTGGACCTATTATGTATTCAGGCCCTAGCTCTACCTACTCTTATTACGGTGGTTTTGATATCGGCCGTCAGTTATATTTCCGATATACACAAAGCTTCTAATCTAATTTAAGCTAACTAAAGCCCGTTACACCGTAATGGGCTTTTTTATATACATAATATCTACGTATATCATTTCCTAAATGTCCGCTTAAATCTGAATTTAAATAGTCTTAACTTAAAATTGTTGAATGCTACTTACGCTGCTAAGATATAAACAGATTTTATAGTTTATTTGGCATTATTCTGGTTAAATTATTCATTATTTGTTTCGTTGTCATTAGTACTTTCTCAGTTACTTCTGCTGAACCGAAGCAACTTAAAGCAGGTATCGTTAGCTATAACTTTTTCCCGTATCATACGCGTGATGCTGATGGTCAGTTTTCAGGCGTGATTGTTGGCTACAGTAATGAAATTGCCAGCTTGCTTGGGGCTGAATTAGATTATGAAGTATATGCAAGTTTAAATGAGCTTTTAGATGCTTTGGAGGCAGGAAAAGTCGACTTTGCTGTTGGCTTAAATGAGACAAAACAACGCAAGAAGCATTTCTTATTTTCTACTCCGTTTATGGAATCGCCGCGCGGAATAGTGACAAAGCAAAAGATAGCCAACGATGCTTTAAAAAATTTGGCTAGCCTGCGCTGGGTTTGTATAACTGGCAGCTCACATTGTGAATATTTAGCCGAAAATGGCGCTCTGTTTATTAATCGCTTTATTCAACCTGAAGATGCATATAAGAAAATTGCTGATGGCACATTTGATGCGTTTTTGGGAGATTATTCTGCTTTATCTCATCAATTTAAAAATCGTACTCATGATAACTTAAAAGTAGTTAGCCCTATTTGGTTATCAAGTGAGACTCTGCATGTAATGTTTAATAAAAACAATACGCTGCTACGTAACCAAGTGAATTCTGTTTTGACCTCAATATCTCCAACAACTAAACAGTTGTGGGAAAGTGCTGCGAGCGAAGAGTACTTAGCTGCAAAGGCATATGGGCAGTTTAAGCGCGATTTTAACCGTATTAATGCCGAAGATATTAATAATTATTTACTGACATTTTCATTTATTGATGGCATTTATCCACTAAATTCAACAAACAAGAATGGTGAGGCCAGAGGGTATTTAAACGATACACTGCAACTTCTTTCACAGCGAAGTGACTTTCAATTTAAGTACATACCAGCCGCTAACTCTAGCGAGTTAGAAAAATTATTTTTAGCTAATAAAGTTGATATTATTCCTACACTTACACCATCTAAAATAGATGAAGGTGTACTAATTGCTTTACCTGCTCACTATAGTTTAGAAATGGTGTTAATTTCTAAGCGTTCAAGAGAAATTAAACGGATAGGATATTTTGAAACGTTTGCAAATCCATTAGAGAGGCTTGTGGTTAGTGAACAGCTTGATACCGTTTCATTCGATTCAATTCAAACTCTTTTTTATGCGTTAAGAAATGATAACATCGACGGCGTAATCTTGCCTCAAAGCATTGCCGCTTATCAATTAAATCAGTTTTATATTGGTGAATTTTACATCAATCCAAAATATCGTTATTCGCAGCCTATTTACTTTTTAGTAAATAAACACTTTTCTGAATTTGCCACTTTACTTGATAGTTTATTTAAAACATTAACAAGTAATGATTTTACTCATGTAGTCAATCGCCATGGTATTTTTAATATTGAGCAAGGCTACGATAAAAAAACGGTAAACACGACAGCAATTCTTGTTTTAATCCTGTTGGCAGTATCTGTTATTTACTTTATTAGCTGGCGAATAACAATTAATAGAGAAATAGTAAAACGCAAACACGCTGAACAGGTTGCACTAAGTAAACTTAACTTCACTCAAAAGCTGATAGATGACCTTCCTACCATGGTGGTGATACAGGATAAAGATCAACGTCGCATAATGTGGAATAAGGCTTATAAAGATAATTTTGCTCATTTATGGGATAAAGATAATCAATACCTACGTACTGATCTTGATGTGGTTAAGAAACTGCTTTCGCAAAACAGACAAAGTTTAAAGTCAGGAAAAGTGATAAATCAGCAAATAAACTACACCAATAATGAAGGACAAAACCTTGAACTTCTTTATACAAAAAAACCTTACTATGGTGTTGATGGTTTACTTGCAGGTATTATGACAGTAATTACCGATGTTACCGAGCATCACCAATTACAGCGTGAGAATAAATCAGTACAAAAACTACTACAAACAATTACCGATACTATCCCTGGCGGCGTTTTTCAGTACGAGTATTATGATAATGGTGAGGGGAGCTACACTTATATTAGCCGAGGCGCGCAAGAGTTATTAGGTATTTCAAATACAACCGTTAATCGTCGGGGTATGACAGGTTGCATATCGCCTCATATTGTTGATGAAGACAGGGTTAAAATTGCTAAAAGTTTTAAGCTTGCTAACAAACTTAATAGCATGATCGATATTGAGTTTAGAGTGAACCATTTAGGTCAGCAGATTTGGTGTCGATATATAGCAAATGCTGAGCCCAAAAAGCAGTCTTCGCAAGAGGGAGTTCGTTGGAATGGCATTCTATTTGACATTAATTTGCTAAAACGCCAGCAAGCAGACCTTACAAAGGCAAATCAATTAGCACAGCAAGCTGATTTAGCGAAAAGTCGTTTTATTGCAACCATGAGTCATGAACTGCGAACGCCTATTTCAGGCGTTAGTGGCTTTATTGAATTACTAAAAGCTTCAACGATGACTGATGAGCAATACCAATTAGTAGAGCACATTGATGGCTCTTTATTAAAATTACGCACTTTAGTTGATGATATTCTTTATTTTGCAAATACTAATGCGGGTAATATCGATGTTGAAATACGAAATGTAGATTTAGAGTCGCATTTATGCCGAGTTATACGCGCTCATGAATATCTTGCTAAGCAAAAAGGCATAGAATTCATTTTATCGTGGCGTACAGCGGCCTATAATTTAGCCTCTGTCGATATAAACCACGTGATGCAAGTTGTTTCTAACGTGCTAAATAATGCAGTTAAGTTTACCGAGCAAGGCACGATTAGTTGTGATGTTTTGTTTGAAAAAAACACCCTTAAACTTGAAGTATCAGATACCGGCAAAGGTATGACTGCTCAGCAACTAAAGCAAACATTTACCCCTTTTGAGCAAGCAGATAATTCTATTCAACGTCGCTTTGGTGGTGCTGGTCTGGGTTTAAGTCTTGCCAAGCAATTACTAGATGCAATGGAAGGTGAGATTAATATTTCTAGTACTTATGGGAAAGGCACCAATGTTTATATTACTGTGCCATTAACCCAAGTTAGCAAATCTAAGCTAAGTCTATCTTCTGTTACTTGGTATGTCTGTAGTCAAAATCAGCCTCTGTTAAATTGTTTAGACAGCATTGGTGTTCAATATAAGCAGCTAGATTGGCCATTAGATAAACATGCTTTTGAACAGGCAAAAAGTATATTTATTGATGAGTGCTATATGGTGGAACTTTGGGGTAACGACTGGCGAACAGAGATAAACCAAGCAAGCAATAAATACATTATTGTGTTAAGTCCGAATGGTACTCAAGCACCTGCAAAATGTAGCTGTCACGTATTAGCTGTAGACCCACTGTATCCAGATATATTAAGAGAGTTAATTGATAATATTCACACTAAAAGTAGTGAGCCAACCCGACTAGAAAATACTCCTGTTTATGGTCAAATACTGATAGCTGAGGATAATAAAACCAATCAACTATTACTTGAAAAGCAATGTCAAAAGCTTGGTATTAAGGCTGTAATAGTCGAGGATGGTTTCGCAGGGTTAAAAGCGCTTGAGAATAATCATTTTGACTTATTATTAACAGACTGCCACATGCCGGATTTAGATGGTTTTGGCTTAGCGAAAAGTATACGAGAAAAAGAGCAATTTAAGCATTTACCTATTATCGGTTTTACAGCTGACTCATCGAAAGAATGTCTAAAAAAAGCATTAGATTCAGGTATGAATAGCGTTCTTTTTAAGCCGTATAAACTAAATGAATTATATAATAGATTGGCTGAGTTTATTGACCTCAACACGAGTGATGTTGAAACCATTGATAATACATTTATAAATATACAAGGTGTTAAAGATAAGCAGCATTGGTTAACTGTTTTTGGAAATGAAAATGATGCAAAAATGTTAGCTGAGGTGTTTATAAACAGCTTACAAGAAGATGTGGATAATTTATCTACGCACTTAAAAAATCATGATATTGAAAAGATTTCTCGTTCAATCCATAAGCTTAAAGGTGGGATTGTTATGCTTCAATACCCACCGTTGTCAGAACTTATCGTGCAGACAGAAAATAGATTTAATCAACAACATGACACTTTGGTTGTCGAAGGGTTGATTTCAGAGCTACTTGACGTAATAGATAAAGTTAAGTTATGGCTTTAATATAATGAAAAGTGCTATAAAAAATAAGCATGCCATAGATTAATTTATGATTTAATTATATACTCATGAACGTTTAACATCTAACTTAAATTTTATATCCAAGAGAGCTCTAAATGAAAGAAATCCGATCTTTTGTTAAATCTGCGTCGTTAACTGAGCTTGAAAAAGCCAAGCAGCTAATTGACACAGCAATCGAGAAATATACTCAACAGCAAGAAGCTAAAAAAGAAGTACTCGATTTGTTAAAAGAAAAAGGACTTACATTAGAAGATTTACAAGATGTAGCAAGTACAGATAAGCGTACTAAAGTTAAACCAAAATATCGCATCGAGTATAATGGTGAAATCGTTGAATGGACGGGTCGTGGTAAACGTCCTAAAGCGTTCCAAGGTGTCGATCTAACTAAGCACTTGGCTTAATTTTTTGCTTTAAAGAATATGAAGGGAAGCGTATGCTTCCCTTTTTTATGTCGAATATTCCGATAAAATGAAGTACGTACTCAGACCCTACCAACAAGAGGCCGTAGAACGCACGGTTGCTCACTTTCGACAAACAGATGATGCTGCACTGATCGTATTACCAACAGGGGCAGGAAAAAGCCTTGTTATTGCAGAGCTTGCGCGCATTGCCAAACAAAAAATTATGGTGCTTGCACATGTCAAAGAATTGGTGGAGCAAAACGCAGAGAAATATATGAGCTTTGGCTTTAAGGCGAGTATTTTTTCAGCAGGTTTAAAGCAAAAGTCTTTAACAGAGCAAGTCACCTTTGCAAGTGTGCAGTCCCTGGCGCGCAATACCGATAAGCTGAGTGATGCCTACTCTTTGTTGATCATTGATGAGTGTCACCGTGTCAGCGGTGATGAACAAAGCCAATACGGGCAGGTGATAGCGAGTCTAAAAAAGCAAAACCCCAATCTTAAAGTGCTTGGCTTAACTGCGACACCTTTTCGTATGGGGATGGGCTGGGTTTATCATCATCATTATCACGGTTTTGTTAGAGGTGATAAAGATGCGCCATTTAAAAAGTGTATTTTTGAGTTACCACTGCGCTATATGATTAAGAACGGCTATTTAACGCCGCCGCATGAAGTCGATGCTGCTATTAGTCATTATGACTTTTCATCACTACCGAGTGATTCATTTGGTCGATACAGTATCGAAAATATGAATGCATTATTGAAAGATAACACACGGGCAACAAAAGCTATTATCAAGCAAGTTATAGAATACAGTGAACAGCGTCATGGCGTGATGATCTTTGCCGCAACTGTGATGCATGCCAAAGAAATTACCGGTTACTTACCAGAGCAAAATACTGCACTTATAACCGGCGATACCGATAATAACGAACGTGACCGAATTATTAATCAATTTAAAGCAAAACAAATAAAGTATTTGGTTAATGTATCTGTGCTCACGACAGGCTTTGATGCTCCTCATGTTGATTTCATCGCGATTTTACGGCCAACCGAATCGGTCAGTTTATACCAGCAGATTGTAGGTCGGGGCCTGCGCTTAAGTGAAGGAAAAAAAGACTGCTTAGTGATTGACTATGCAGGTAATGGTTTTGATTTGTTTTATCCTGAAGTGGGCAGTAAAAAAGCACAAAGTGATAATGAGCCTGTTCAAGTACTGTGTCCGGGTTGTGGATTTGCGAATATTTTTTGGGGTAAAACAGACTGCGAGGGCAAAGTGATTGAGCATTTTGGCAGACGTTGCCAAGGCTTGCTGGACGATGGTGAAGAACAAGTTCAGTGCGATTATCGCTTTCGGTTTAAAGAATGTGAGCAGTGTGGTGAACAAAATGACATTGCTGCAAGGCAGTGCCATTCTTGTGGTGCCATGATGGCAGACCCTGATGATAAACTACGAGAAGCACTAAATTTAAAAGATGCCTTGGTATTAAGATGTAGTGGTTTGTCAGCTCAGGTTCTCGCAAAAGGTTTACTTAAAATTAGTTATTATGATGAAGACGGTGCAAGTTGTGATGAGGTATTTAACTTAGCAAATGACACCGGACGATTTATTTTTAATAAGCAGTTTGGTAAGAGAGCAGCACCAGGTTTTACCCCAATTGAATGGCAAAGCGCTGAGCAGGTTGTCGATTTACAGCAGCAACTACTGGCCCCCGATTTTGTGATTGCGCGTAAAAATAAAAAATATGGTTGGAAAGTGGCAGAAAAGCTATTTGATTATCAGGGGAATTTTCGTAAAGCGAATCAACTAAATTGATTCGCTTACAAAATTGGCTGGCAGGCTTATTGTTCTTCAGCCATTAAACCCCAGCCATCACCATAACCATTATGGCCATTAGCGATGCTTTCTAAGTATTGCTCAGTTTGGCTAAGTAAAGTGTGATCTGGCACCATCTTCACGCGGGTAATTACTTCCCACACCCCTGTATCTGGGCATTTGGTTAACTCTGTTGAAGGAGCAAGCTCATCACTTGTAATCGCTTCAGCAAATTTTTCTGCTTCAGGTTTTTGTTCAAAAAGAATATAGAAATCGATGGTTTGCATACTGGTTAAATCGACACCAGCTTCAGCTATTTCAGCTAATAATTGACCGTTTTCGTCATCAGGGAAGTGCATTTAGTCGCTCATTCATTATAAATCTAGGTATTATCCGCTATTGTAGCGAAAATAATTGTTTAACGCGTACTAATTTTAGCATTTCAATTATGTCGGTGGCTATTGCACTGTGATAGTATCTTTTTGTACTCATTTTAGATTATGACTCCTCCAAAAAAGTAAGGATATTTTTTGTATACTCGGCATTTCTTTTTTGTCTTTTTGTTTATCTGCTTTTCATACAGCCAGCATGCATCGAGTGCGGCTACGGTTATTAAAGATTATAAAATTCAGGGGATCAGTGATGAGCTCGAAAAGAACGTTGAGCTTTACATAAAACAACTTATCGATGAAAAAACTTCCAAGGCATTAAAGCGTCATGCTAAAAGCCAAGTAGAAATGAGTTTAAAAGCCCTTGGCTATTACAAACCGACCATCAAAATTAGTTTCGATAACGCGCAGCAGCTATTAATTGTCGGTGTTGAACGAGGCCCTGTTACCCGAATTGCAGATATCAACGTAACTATCACTGGTGCCGGGAAAGATGACGCTGAATTTATGTCTGCTGTCAATAGTATCAAAATCAAGCAGGGTGACTTTTTAAATCACGGTAAATATGAGGCTGCTAGAAAAGGTCTTGAAAGCCAGCTATTAGAGTTAGGCTATTTTGATGCGAAGTGGCACGAGCATAAATTGGCCGTATCGCTAAAGAATAATAGCGCAAAAGTCATTTTTAATGTCGATACCGGTCCTCGCTATCAGTTTGGTGATATCACCATTGGGAGTGAGACTCCCGCTGAAAAATACATTCGTTCGCTGGCGGAGTTTAAACAAGGTCAGCCATATAAAGCGACCGAGGTTTCTGATTACAACTTAGCGCTATCGAGTACCCCTTATTTTGCGAGTGTCCGTGTGTATGCAGATATTGCAAAACGTAAAGATAATCAAGTGCCTGTTAATGTTGATGTATTACATAAGCCAGCCAATAGCTATGAAGTGGGTGGCGGTTATAGCACAGATCTTGGTCCGAAAGTTCGTTTTAAGTGGACCAAACCTTGGATCACCGAAGATGGCCACTACTTAGAAAGTAACCTAAATGTATCTGAGCGCCAGCAAGATATATCATTGGGCTATACGGTACCGGTCGACGATCCTAATGATGACCTTTGGCGCTTCTCTGTGGGTTACAAGCTCGAAGACGAATTAACTAATGATCTGTACAGCAAAATATTAACCGGACAGTTGCAAAGGCAATGGCTAACCGAAGACGACTGGGTGCGTACGGCCTTTTTAAGACGTGATTATGAAACTTATCGTATTGGCGATGAGGAGCAAAGTGCAAAAATGCTGATGCCCGGCATCAGTTATGCGAAAAAAGATACTGAAGGGGGTACAACACCTTCTGAAGGTTACCAATGGATGGTTTCGGCCGAATTTGGTTTAAAAGATATGATGTCTTCAACCAACATTTTGCGCTTACAACTGCAAAATGCCTGGCTAACTACTTTTGCAGATCGCCATATGTTGTTTTTAAGAGCCAACCTAGGTGCCATGCTGGTCGATAATATAAATGATGTGCCGTTATCACTGCGTTTCTATGCCGGTGGTGATCAGAGTGTACGTGGTTTTGCCTATGAATCTATTTCCCCAGAAGATGAGGAAGGGCGCTTAATTGGTGGTAAATATTTGATGAGTGGCACTGTTGAATATAACTATCAATTTGCTGAGCATTGGCGCGCAGCCTTATTTGTCGATAGTGGTACTGCGACTAATGATTTTAGTGACCGCGTCGAAGTCGGTGCCGGTTTTGGTTTTCGATATTTAACCCCTGTTGGCCCGGTGCGTATCGACCATGCTTGGGGTCTGACAAAAGAAAGCAAAAGTACCCGATTAAGTATTACCATAGGGCCTGAAATCTAATGAAGATGTTAAAAAAGATAACCAAGGTTCTATCAATCACGTTGGCAAGTCTGCTAGTTATTGTGTTTTGTTTGCTATTCACCGCGCCCGGTAATCACTTTATTGCATACACAGCGAATAAGTTAGTTGATGGCTTAACAATAAAGCTGCCATCTGGGCGTTTTTTATATAACGATGCGTTTGATGTTCACTTTGAAAATCAAGGCATCAAGCTTGATGCAAAGCAGCTAAAAATTGATTTGTTCTGGTGGCGTTGTGATGGCATTTGTCTTGATAATTTAAGCGCCCAGTCGATAGATTTAAATATTAAAAGCCAAGCTGCATCAACTGAGCAGGGCTCTGAAACAGAGCCTGAAGTTGCACAAGCCGCACAAATTAGCTTACCAATGAAAGTTGCTGTTAAGCGAGTTGCAATTAATCGCTTTAATCTTGCGCATCCGAGTGCCGATGTAACAGTCAACAAATTAAACTTAAGTGGTCGCGGTGAAGCATCGGATATTACAGTGGATACACTGACCATTGCTGATGTTGCTATGATGCTACACGAAGCAAAAAAGCAGCCTAAATCAACGCCATTAACAGAGCTGCCAGCATTACCATCCCTCGATATTACGCTACCGATTAATATTGAGTTAAAGCAATTTCAAATCAGTAAAGTTGCTGTTACCCCTTATGGCGCAGAAGAGGCTCAGCTTATTGAAAATATCGAGTTGATTGCGTCAGCTAAAGGAAGCGATATTAATCTTGAAAAGCTTGCTGCAGGTTATCAGCAATGGCAATTGCACTCTAACTTAGTGGCAGAGCTTTCGGGTGAAAATTCAATTGAGGGGGCTGTGTCTGTAAAAAGCATTGAGCATCAAGCTAAGTTATTAGTTTCAGGGCCGCTTGAGGATTTAAAGTTAGACCTAGTTACACAGGGAGCATACCCAGCAGAGTTAAAAGGGGCTGTGAACCTAAAACAAACAAATTACCCATTTGATTTAACTGGTCAAATAGCAAAGTGGCAAATAGCAACAGATACACAACAGCTGCAATTATCGGACTTTGATTTAAAAGCGAAAGGCCATGCCGATGCTTATGCTGTTGATTTGAGCCTAGTAACGCAGTTAGATGCATTACCGGCAATGACTGTGAAATCGCAATTACAAGGTAGTTTAACAAACGCAAAACTTGAGCAGTTAAGCCTTAATACTAACGACAGTAAAGCAGAAATTACCGCATCAGTTGATTGGTCAAATGGCGTAAAAAGCCAATTTAAAGGGGGTTTAAGCCACTTAAAAGCCCAATATTTAACGGATGCACTAAGTAGTGATTTGTCTGGTGAATTTAATGGTTCATTTAACTTACAAGCAAGTGAGTGGCAGCTTGCGCTGGATAACACACAATTAAATGGCTCTGTGAATGAAGTACCTGTGACCTTGCTGTCGGACTTTGAACTTGATAGCAGCTTGCATGCGAGTTTCAATAAACTAGAAGTGAAAAGCGGTAAAAATGAAATTGCTTTATCGGGTCAGGTAGATGATGTATGGCAAGTTGACGGCAAATTGCGTTTAGATGCAAGTGGTCAAGATATCTTGCCTATGCAAGGCAAGGGCTTTGCTGATTTGAGTTTGCGTGGTGAGCGTCTTGCGCCAACGGTTGATTTAAATTTAGTTCTTAATACATTGAGCTATCAAGATATTCAGGTTGATGGTTTAACATTAAAAGGGCAATTTGATTACGCTGCAGACTGGCAAACGGATGTGTCATTGGTGCTTGATTCTGCATCGATTAGCGAACACAAAATTAATCAAATTGAGTTAGACGCTAGCGGCGATAAAACAGATCACCATTTAACTTTTTTACTCGATGCAGACCAAGGCAAGGCGTCGTTTGATATTGACGGTAAATTTAATAAAGAAACCTGGCAAGGTGCGCTGAGCCAAATTCTTGTTACCGATAATCAGGTGCGCTTTGGCACTAATAAACCAATTAATATTCAAGTTAATACCAAGACATTTGACTTTAATGTCGCTGCACATTGCTGGCAAAGTGATAACTCAAAATTATGCTTTGAGACTTTGCAGCAAACTAAGCAGTTAGGCCAGTTAAATGCACAGCTTGCAGCGTTATCGATTGCTGAATTTAAACACTTCTTACCAGATAACTTGAAAGTAACAGGGGATGCAAGCGGGGAGTTTGTTGCCAACTGGAATAATGGCGCACTAAAAACCATTCGTGCCAATATCAAAACTCAGCAGCTTGAAGCATCCTTAATCGATGGTGCAAGTGTATATAAATTACCGGTTGAGGTTTTAGATATATCGGCAATGAGCGATGCACAAGTCGGTAAACTTAATGCCACTATTGATTCATCCGTATTAGGTAAAGTAACCTCAGAGCTCAACATTGATGATATTCAAAATCAACAGACCTTAGCGGGCGACTTGGTTATTGAGAAAATTGAGTTAACAAACTTACGACCCTTTATTGCTTCACTTGAGCAACTAACAGGCGACATTAAAGGTCGATTAGCAATCGCAGGTACTTTAAAAGAACCATTACTCAATGGTGATTTTGATGTCGAAAAAATCAACCTTGAAGGGGCAAACCTGCCTGTATCGCTGCAAAACTCTTATGTGAACATTGCCTTTAATAACCAAAGTGCGAAGCTGACAGGTGAGCTTAAAGATACCGAAGGGGGCGCGCTTAATTTATCTGGCGGTATTGATTGGCAGCAAGATTTACCTGACGTTGACGTGAAATTAAACGGTAAAGAGTTTTTTGTGCGTGCCCAGCAAGATGTCACCTTTAAAGTATCGCCAGATTTAACTATGTCTTTGAAGAATAATGCGTTTAATCTTGATGGCCAAGTTGTAGTGCCATGGGGTCGTATTGCCATTGAAGAGCTACCAGAAGGCGCTGTACAAGTCAGCGATGATGAAGTCATTGTTGATATTGAGCAGCAACAATCAGAAAAAGTCCCCTTTGACTATGCCATAAACCTAAAGGTGTTGGTTGAGAATGATGTGCGCGTTGATTCATTTGGATTACAGTCTAAAGTTGAAGGTGACATTAACATCAGCATGGACCAAGTTACACCGATGATAGCAACGGGTGAATTGAACCTTGTTCAAGGTACCTATCGTGCCTTTGGGCAAGACTTGCAAATTCGCACCGGTCAGGTGGGCTTTAGCGGCTCTATTGATAAACCGTACCTAAACATTAAGGCAATTCGTAATCCGGATAACACATCTAATGGCGTGATTGCAGGTATTACGTTAACTGGTAATGTCGAACAACCTTCATTAAAAGTGTTCTCAGAGCCTGCGATGGACCAAGCCCAAGCATTGGCTTATTTATTAAATGGTCAACCTCTTGATGAAGGAGACAGTTCAACCGATGCGATGCTCACCCAATTACTGCTTGCCCAAGGTGTAAACCGTAGTGAAGGTGTGGTATCTAAAATTGGTGAAAGCTTTGGTTTGTCTGATGTAAGCTTAAGTTCAAGCGGTAGCGGGGATGACACCAAAGTTGAAATATCTGGCTATGTTACACCAGGTATTCAAGTGAAATACAGTGTCGGCATTTTTGATTCATTAAGTGAAGTGGCAGTTCGTTATCAATTGTTGTCGCAATTGTATATCGAGGTCACCAGCGGCCTTTATCAAAATGTTGATATTCTTTATAAATTTGATTGGGACTAATACATCTACTTGGCACCATAAATCGCTTTTATTTGCTTATTAAGGCATAAGTTAATAGGCTGAGTTGTCAATTACTTAAAAGATAATAACAATGAAATTAAGTCTATTAACTCTGTGCCTTGGCGTAGTATTAGCTGCACCAATTGCTGCAAAAGAAACAAGCCAAAAACGTTCTGCTGGCGAAATCATTAAAACCGCAAGTAGCAGTGAGTGGCGAAAAGTCAGTGCCGAAAACGTTATTAAATTAACCTTACCTACAGGCGCTGCTTATATCGAACTAAACGATAAACTAGCGCCCATTCACGCAAATAACATGCGACAGCTTGCCAAAGAAGGGTTTTATCAAGGCCTGAGTATGTATCGCTTTGTTGAAGGATTTGTTGCGCAGGGCGGGGATGCCAGCGAAAGTAAACCCGTTAAAAATGCCAAAAAAGGATTACCTGCTGAGTTTTATCTACGCACCGAGACTCCTTTAGCGATTACAGAGCTTAAAGGACCTGATGGCTATGCCGCTAAAACGGGCTTTTTAAATGGCTTTGCTGTGGCACAAAACCAAAGCCAAACCGAAACATGGCAAGTACATTGCCCAGGAATTTTTGCTATGGCCCGCGGTAATGATATCAATTCCGGTGGTACCGAATTTTATGTAACCATCGGCAATAGCCAGCGCTATTTAGACCGTAATATCACTGTGTTTGGTCGTGTTTTAGAAGGGATGGAGCACTTTAATCTCTTGCAGCGTAAAGCCACTGATAGTCAGGCATTTAACCCCATCACAGATATGCAAGTATTAGCAGATATCAAAGACACAGATAACAGTGAATTTCGGGTGATGAAAACAGACTCAAATGCGTTTAAAGCCCTTATTGAAGCGCGTAAAAATCGAGTAGAAGCATGGTTTGTTGAAAGCCCTGATTACATCGACGTTTGTGCCATGCCAATTCCAACCGAACGGATTAAATAAAGCCATGACCACCTGATAGATTATTTGATACAATATCAGTCTATTGGTTAAGAAATATAAGGGTATCGGGTGGTTAACCTAGGTCCGCTGTTCGGCGAATTAAAAACGTGTTTACGCAAAGATCAATTCATCTTCAAAAAACGCCTACATGGCATCAAAAAAATCAACGATGAAACTAAGCAAGCGAGCATAGCGCAAAAAATAGCAGAAGATATTAGCCGTTCGCAGCAATTACGCGAGCATCGTTTGGCTGCTTTGCCTAAAGTGACCTACCCAGAACAACTTCCTGTTAGTCAAAAGAAAGATGATATTAAACAGGCGATTGCCAATAACCAAGTGGTGATCATTGCCGGTGAAACAGGTTCTGGTAAAACGACGCAGATCCCAAAAATGTGTTTAGAGCTTGGCCGCGGTGTTGATGGATACATTGGCCACACTCAGCCTCGTCGACTCGCGGCTAGAAGTGTCGCAAATCGTATTGCAGAAGAAATGCAATGCGAGCTAGGTCAACAAGTGGGTTTTAAAATTCGTTTTAGTGACCAAGTCTCCGACAATAGCTACATTAAATTGATGACAGACGGTATCCTGCTGGCTGAAATTCAACAAGATAGGTACCTAAATCAGTACGATACCATCATCATCGATGAGGCCCACGAACGCAGCCTAAATATCGATTTCATCTTAGGCTATTTAAAAAATTTACTGCCAAAACGCCCTGACTTAAAAGTTATTATCACCTCAGCAACAATTGACCCTGAGCGTTTTTCTAAACATTTTGATAATGCGCCAATCATTGAAGTATCTGGTCGTACATTTCCCGTAGAGGTTCGGTACAGACCAACCACTGAAATCAATAAAGACGACATGGAAGCAGATGGTGACCAACTACAGGGAATTTTTGATGCAGTCGATGAGCTTTGCGATGAAGGCCCCGGCGATATTCTGATTTTCATGAATGGTGAACGAGAAATCCGTGATACCGCCGATGCGTTATCGAAGCGAAACCTCAAAGGCACGGATGTTTTACCGCTATATTCGCGTTTATCAAACGCTGAACAAAACCGAATTTTTGCGCCGCACAGTCGCCGTCATATTATTTTAGCCACCAACGTTGCTGAAACGTCATTAACGGTGCCGGGTATTCGATATGTTATCGACCCAGGTACCGCGCGTATTAGCCGCTACAGCTATAGAACAAAGGTACAACGATTACCGATTGAGCCAATTTCACAAGCCAGTGCTAATCAGCGTAAAGGTCGTTGTGGTCGTATTGAAGCAGGTATCTGTATTCGTTTATACAGTGAAGAAGGCTTTAATTCGCGACCAGAGTTTACCGATCCTGAAATTTTACGCACCAACTTAGCTTCTGTTATTTTGCAAATGCTCGGCTTGGGACTTGGCGATATGCAGCAGTTCCCGTTTGTGCAAGCGCCAGATAGTCGCAATATCAACGATGGTTTAACGCTACTTGAAGAACTCGAAGCAATTAAGCCTGCTAAACGTCATAAAAAGACGGAACTCACTAAATCAGGCAGAAGTTTAAGTCGCTTACCTGTTGACCCGCGCCTAGCAAAAATGGTGCTCACGGCTGATGGCTTAGGCGCACTGCGTGAAGTGATTATTATTGTTGCAGCATTGTCGATTCAAGATCCAAGAGAGCGACCACAAGAAAAACGCGGCGCAGCGGATGAAAAGCATGGCCGCTTTGACGACCCTGATTCAGATTTTATCGCCTTTTTAAATCTCTGGAATTACCTTGAAGAGCAGCAATCTGAATTGAGCAATAGCCAGTTTAGAAAGTTATGCCAAAAGGACTTTTTAGCCTATATGCGTATCCGTGAATGGCAAGATATTGTTTATCAGCTATCAACGGTGTGCAATGAAATGGGCATGAAGGCCACCACCAATGTTGCTGATAGTGACCGAATCCATCAATCTTTATTAAGCGGTATGTTAAGTCATATTGGTTTTAAAGATGAAAAACAAATCTATAAAGGCGCCCGTAATAGCCAGTTTCATATTTTCCCAGGTTCTGGATTATTTAAAAAGAGCCCAAAATGGATTATGGCGGCGGAGCTTGTCGAAACCAGTAAGCTTTATGCTCGCATCAACGCGCGTATAGACTTGAAATGGGTGGAAGGCTTTGCACAGCATTTAGTGAAACGCAGCTACAGTGAACCGCACTGGGAGAAAAAGCCGGGTGCAGTTATCGCGTTTGAACAGCAAACCTTGTATGGCCTATTAATCGTTAATAAGCGCCGCTGTGTGTATAGCAATATTGATCCGAAAGTAAGTCGCGAGTTATTTATTCGCACCGCCTTGGTAGAGCAAGAACTGGGTCAAAATGAAGGTTTTTTACAATATAACCAAGAATTAATTGAAGATATTCAAGTTCTTGAAAATAAATCACGTCGCCGTGATATCTTGGTTGATGAACAAACCTTATTTGAATTTTACGACAAGAAAATTCCGCAAGATGTGAATAATCGTGCCGCGTTTAATAAGTGGTGGAAAGGGCAAAAGCAAAAAGATAAGCGCTTTTTGCATATGTCTCGAGAAGAGTTAATGCAGCATGGTGCAGATCATGTCACCGAGTTTGATTACCCTGATACTTGGCAGCAAGAAAACTTATTATTACCACTGGCTTATCATTTTGACCCAGGCCAAGCCGTTGATGGTGTGGCGGTACAAATTCCGGTGGCACTGTTAAACCAAGTACAAGAAACTGGCTTTGATTGGCATATTCCAGCATTTCGACATGAGTTAATTTGTGCGCTGATCAAATCACTACCAAAAACAATTCGTCGTAATTTCGTGCCTGCACCAAACTATGCCGATGCGGTACTCGCTGCAATCGAGCCAATGCAAGGTAACTTAATTGATGCAATTAGCACGCGTTTATTGCGTATGACTGGGGTGCGTGTTGAGCCTGATGCATGGGATTTATCAACCCTTGCTCCACATTTACGCTTACAGTTTGAAGTGCGCGATGAAAACGATAAGTTACTTGCTCGCGGTTTAAATCTGACTAAGCTTAAAGCTCAGTTGCAAGGTAAAGTGACGGATACCTTATCTAAAGTAGCTGACAAGGGTATAGAGAAAGCTGATTTGACCGAGTGGAGCTTTGGTGAATTACCAAGCTCTTACGTGAAAAAGCAAGGTCAATACGAAATTAAAGCGTTTCCGGCGCTGGTGGATAAAAAAGATT
Organism: Pseudoalteromonas sp. MEBiC 03607; assembly: GCF_004792295.1. Lineage (NCBI taxonomy): Bacteria > Pseudomonadati > Pseudomonadota > Gammaproteobacteria > Alteromonadales > Pseudoalteromonadaceae > Pseudoalteromonas > Pseudoalteromonas sp. MEBiC 03607. Next base: position 2,822,898 of record NZ_SRRY01000001.1, on the reverse strand, counting down.
CAGCAGCAGTTGAGCTATTTGATACTGAACACAAAGCACAGCAGGCTCACCAACAAGGTTTACGCCGCTTGGTACTATTAAACGTGCCATCACCGATTAAATATTTACAGCAAAACTTACCGAACAAATCTAAATTGGGTTTGTACTTTAATCCATTTGGTAAGGTGAATGACTTAATTGATGACTGTATCGCAGCAGCCGTCGATAGCCTATTAACTAAATATGGCAACATCCGCACTGCAGAGGCATTTGAAAAGGCCAAAGAGCAAATTCGCGGCGAGCTTGGTGACACAGTTGTTGAGATTGCCACCCAAGTAGAGCAAGTGCTGAGTATAGCTCATGGCTTAAATAAACGTATGAAAGGACGCGTTGATTTAACCATGATTACGGCGCACGGTGATATTAAATCACAGTTACAAAGCTTAGTGTTCAAAGGCTTTGTAAGCCAGCACGGCGCAGCAAAAATGACAGATTTAATTCGTTACTTAAAAGCTATTGAACGTCGCTTAGAAAAGTTACCGGTTGATCCTAATCGCGATCGTTTATGTGTAATAGAGCTTGAAAAAGTGGCCGAGCAATATCAAAAACTTACTAACAAAATTCCAAAGGGGATGCCTGTACCAGAAGAGATTTCAAATATCTTTTGGATGCAACAGGAGTTGCGCGTTTCTTTATTTGCACAAACACTGGGGACACCCTATCCTGTATCTGCAAAGCGTGTACTAAACGCAATTAAAGAAAGTGAGTTATAATTAGTGTAAAGGTATTATGGTGAGGGTGAATCCTCATCAAATTGAGTCAAATACGTGACTACTAAAAGGAGAGAGTGTGGGCATTGAAAAGGAAAGACCGATTTCTATTCCTGAGCGCAGCATAAATCGGCCTCAACAAACTATCTTAATTGTTGATGATGAATATTTTAATTATGAGATGCTCAAAGCAAGTTTAGGAAATGAGTTTTCGCTAAGTTACGCGAGTTCAGGGGCCTCTTGCTTAACATCGGCTATTGCTGAGCCCCCTGATGCAATCCTTTTAGATGTATGTATGCCTGGCCTTGATGGTTATGACACGTGTCGATTATTAAAAAATACACCTGAAACAGCAAAAATTCCTGTGGTTATGGTGTCTGGACTTGAGACAGAGCTTGAGAAAAAAGCGGGTTTTGATGCCGGATGTGACGCCTATGTAGTGAAGCCATTTTCTGTTAAAACACTTATTGAGAAAATAAAAACACTGGTATAGGAGGCCATATGTTTCATGAGGAGAAACGTGACTTTCGCCGTATGCAAATTCACACCCCCGCAAAGTTAATTCCGCTAGAAGGCGGAGAGGGCAAAGAAGTTGCTGCAATTTGTACAGATTTAAGTGCCACAGGGTTAGCTGTGCAGCTTGATGATGTATTAGAAATAGGTAGCTTGTATCGAGTGTTAATTGCTTCTACAAGTACAGCAATTACTTCATTTGATGCAACAGCCCGTGTGATACGAGCAACCAAGGAGCAAGATGGCTCCTTGAGTGCCGGTTTAGAAATTGTAAATTTTAACTAGTAAACCTTACAGATCAGGCCTTTCAGATAAAAGCCTTCTGGGTAGCTGCCAGCAATTGGGTGGTCGGCAGCTTGGTTTAGTCGCTCCATGATCAATAAGTCTTTACCTGCATCAAGGGCAGCATCCGCAACCACTTTTTGAAATAAGTTTTGTTCCATTAATCCAGAGCACGAGAAGGTGAGTAAGGTTCCACCTGGTTTTAAGATTTGCATCGCAATCATATTGATATCTTTATAACCACGACACGCACCCGTTAATTGCGCTTTGTTGTCAGCAAATTTTGGTGGATCCATAACGATAGTATCAAATTGCACACCTTCATCACGGTATTGGCGTAATAACTTAAAGACATCTTGCTTCACAAAATCAACTTTAGATAAATCGAGGTTGTTGTGCTCAACGTTACGCTTAGCAGTATCAAGCGCTGGCTGTGACACATCTACGTTAGTAACGTGCTTACAGCCACCACGTAACGCATAAAGCGAGAAAGTACCTGTGTAGCTAAAGCAGTTTAATACTGTTTTGTCTTTAACAAAGCGCTCAAGAGCAGCACGACTATCACGTTGGTCTAAATAAAAGCCTGTTTTGTGGCCTTCAATAATGTCTACTTCGAGTTTAAGGCCATTTTCTTCGATGATGACAGGTTCTGTTGGTTCCTTACCCCAAAGTAGGCCCTTGATTGGCTCAAGACCTTCTTTAGTGCGAACATCAACATCTGATCGTTCATAAATATCGCAACCTGGGAAAATAGCCATCAGTGCAGCAACAATTTCACCTTTATGGCGTTCTGCACCGGCACTTAGTAGTTGACAAACAAGTACATTATCAAATTTATCGATAGTAATACCGGGAAGGTAATCAGACTCAGCAGCACTTAAACGAAAACCGGTTAAACCGCCTTCGCTGATCACCTGCTCGCGGGCTGCATAGGCACGGCGCAAACGTTTTTCAAAGAATGCTTGGTCAATGATTTCGTTTTGATCGAAGCTCCATACGCGAGCGCGAATTTGCGATTGCGGACTGTAAGCAGCAATGGCTAAAAACTTACCGTCATTGTCATAGATAGTGACAGTATCCCCTAGTCCTGGCTTACCTTTTACTTTTTTAATGGCTTTTGAGAACACCCATGGGTGTTTTCTTTTTAATGATTTTTCTCGTCCAGCTTGCAGGTAAATAGCAGATGACATAGGGATTCTCGCGTCAAACAAAAGGGGGCATAGTTTAATGAAGCACTGGCAAACATACAATGAATGTTTTGAACAAATCCAGTAAGCACGCTAAAGTAAGCATAATTTCAATTAGTTAATGGTAATAGCCTGTATATGCAGCCAGAAATAGACTTTGCAGCTTTAGAAACTCAGTGTCGAGATTTTATTATGTCTTTACTCCATGCCGATGTCGCACACGATATAAGTCATATCGAGCGTGTTGTGAGGGTTGCAAAACAGTTATGTATTGCCGAGCAGGCAGAAATGGCAGTAGTGTTACCAGCTGCTTGGTTACATGATTGTGTTGCGGTTGCAAAAAATCACCCAGACCGTGCAAAAGCATCGACTATGGCCGCAGACAAAGCGTTGAGTTTTTTAGCCTCAATTCATTATCCTGAGCAGTATTTTAGCGCAATTCATCATGCTATTGCGGCACATAGTTTTAGTGCCAATATCAAAGTACAAAGCGTCGAAGCGCAAATAGTGCAAGATGCTGATCGAATGGATGCATTAGGCGCAATTGGGGTAAGCCGCTGTATGAAAGTAGGGGGCTCAATTGGTCGCTACCTGTATCATAAAGACGATCCATTTTGTTTAAACCGCGAACCAGACGATACAAAATATACCCTCGATCATTTTTTCATTAAGTTGTTACACATCAGCGAGAGTATGAACACGCCATCAGCAAAGGATGAGGCTAAACGACGCACAGAATACATGCTCGCATTTTTAGAACAGTTGAAAACTGAGATAGGGGAGTAACATGGCTATTCCGTCACTATCTGGAGTTGATCACTGCCATTTAAATGTTGATGATTTAGCGGCTGCAGTAAAGTGGTATCAACAAGTACTTGGTTTTAGTGTGGTACCTGAACTCGCTTTTTGGGATGAAGGAAAAGGCCCTTTAACTTTAGAAGATCAAGCAAAGACGATTCGTTTGGCGCTATTTGAAGCAGAAGGCACAAGTAAAGGAATTGCCTTTGGCGCAGATGCAGCACAGTTTTTAGCGTGGCTTGAGCATCTAGCTCAATTTGATATTAAAACCGTTGTTGCAGATCATGGTGTTACTTACTCAATGTATTTTAAAGACTGTGCAGGTAACAGCCATGAAATTACTTCTCACGATTATGAAGCAATTAAAAAAGGCCTCAAATGAGGCCTTAAATACACTATTAGTTGCTGTAAGTGTTTTTGATTTCTATGATGCTGTCTATTTGACCGATAAATAAATCTATAAGTTGTGGGTCAAAATGCTTACCGGCTTCGTCTTTCAATAAGTCGATGGCTTCTTCAACTGACCAGGCTTTTTTGTAAGGGCGCTTCGACGTCAATGCATCAAATACATCTGCAATTGTGACAATACGTCCTTCAATACTGATCTCTTCGCCTTTAAGGCCATACGGGTAACCTGTACCATCCCATTTTTCATGGTGTTCAAGCGCAAGCTTATGAGCGAGCTGTAATAATGGCGAACTTGAGTTTTCTAGAATTTTAGCGCCAATGAGAGCATGTTGTTTCATATGCTCATACTCTTGCTCATTTAAACGTCCTGGTTTTAAAAGAACAGCATCAGGAATTCCTATCTTGCCGATATCATGCATAGGCGCTGCTTGCCTAAGCTGCTCTGCTTCATGCTCACTCATACCATAGGCAAGTGCTAATATTTTACTGTAACGGCTCATACGAGAAATGTGCTCGCCAGTGTCGGTGTCTTTGTATTCTGCGGCGCGGCCTAAGCGTTGGATCAAATCAATATGCGCCAGTTGTAACTGTTCAGCATGAACTAACGATAGATGGTTTTTTACACGAGCCTTTACAATCGCAGGGCTAATTGGTTTGGTAATATAATCGACTGCACCAAGGGCAAAGCCTTCAGATTCATCTTGCTCATGAGAGAGCGCGGTGACAAAAATGACTGGAATATGCGCTGTTTTGGGGTTTGCTTTTAATACTTTACAGACTTCAAAACCAGTCATATCTGGCATCATGATATCCAGTAAAATTAGCTTTGGTGGTTCATTTTCAACAAGCTGCAATGCAAGCTCGCCAGACTTAGCAAATGATAGCCGGTAATCTTTAGCGAGCACTTCTCTGAGCACTTTGAGGTTTGCAGGTTCGTCGTCGACTACAAGAATTCTTTCACGTTCTGAAACGGGAGTCATTTGTGTTCCTTAGCAGCTAAGAGGCATTGCTTTAACTCAGTTAAAGCCTGCATCGCTGCATCAAAATCAAAATTATCAAAATGCGCACAAATTTCAACAACCCTGTCTTTATACTCCGCTGGAGCCTCTGTTTGAACAAGGTTTAATAGTTCATCGTCTATTTCTGCGTGTTCAGCTTGCGTGAGCAGTTTATTAACTTTAGCTATTAATGCGCCTATGGGAATAGCGTGCTCCAGCGGTTGATCAACTTTTGACTGGTTAAGGTCCCCAAGCTGAGAGTAAAGAATACGCCATTCTTGTTCACACTCGTCAATCAGTGCAGCAAAGCTATCCTTTTCACGCTCTTTTTCAGCTAAAGTCAGTAGGTCTAATAATTTTGCAAGTGCTAAATTCCCAGCAACACCTTTTAATGTATGTAAAATTGATTTTTGCTCTGCTTCGCTGAGTGTGGATCCCTTAAGTCGTAGAATACTATGTTGGTGGTTAGCTAGGAATAAGCCAATTTCAGTATTTAGCTTTTCTTTCGAACCCCACAATAACACCCCTTTATCGTAGTTTATGTGTTTTTTATCATTACTTTCGTAGTAATCATGGGTAGTACTAATGTCTAAACCAAGTACTTTGGCTATTTCATGATTTAGTTGACTAATGTCCACAGGTTTATTCGCAAAGCCATTCATGCCAGCTTCTTTAGTTGTCAACTTATCTTGTTGAAGAACGCTTGCGGTGAGGGCGATAATTGGCGTAACCTTTAGTTGTTGTATTTGCTCTAATTCCCGTATCTTCTTACACGCGGTTAAACCATCACACTCAGGCATATGAATATCCATTAAAATGACATCGAAAGTTTGCTTTTCGAACGCTGCAATAGCCTCAAAACCATTGCTAGCGGTTGTGATAGTATGACCTGCCTGCGATAACAAGATTTTAAGTAGCTCGATATTTTGCTCAATATCGTCAACAACTAAAATTCGCAAAGGTGGTAAGGTGAGCTTACTGTGATTAAGCATATCAACTTGTTTTGCATCTCCCTCTTGTAAGGGGAGCGTGAAATAAAAACAACTACCTTGTCCTTCATCGCTAATTACATTGATAGTCCCACCCATTAATTCAACTAATTGCTTGCTGATAGTCGTACCAAGACCTGTGCCTCCAAAACGTCGAGTCATTGTGCCATCAGCTTGCTCAAATGGTTGAAAAATAGCATTTAAACGGTGTTTAGCAATACCAATACCTGTGTCTTTAATTTCAAAGAAGAGTTGATTATTTTGTGTTTTACTGACGCTGACTGTCACAGAGCCTTGCTCTGTAAACTTGATAGCATTGCCTAGCAAGTTATTCATAACTTGGCGAATACGTATTTCATCACCGATATAAACAGGTGCAACATCGTCGTTGATCTTCAGATCAAGCAGTAAATTTTTTCGCTTTGCTTCAAGCCAAAAAGTAGAAACGATGTTATCGAGCAGTGTCTGTAAATTAAAATGCTCAAGTTGTATGTCGAGTTTGCCCTTTTCTAACTTAGCGGAATCTAATACTTCATTAAGCAAGTGCAGTAATGAGCGTGCTGACTTATTAACGGTAATAATATGCTTTTGCTGTTCTTTACTTAATGGGCTATCCATTAAAATATCACTAAAGCCAATAATAGCATTCATAGGTGTGCGAATTTCATGACTCATATTTGCCATAAATGATTGCTTCGCATGAGCCGCAGCCTCAGCTTCTTGCTTTGCTTGCTTTAGTGATTCTTCATATTCATGACGAGCCGTGATATCGATTAATACACCATCAATGCACTTTTTATCAGTATCGACAGTTTCGTTTACTAATCCTTGCTCTAGTAGCCAGATAATCTTACCGTTGCGATGGCGAATGCGATATTCAACGGCGTATTGAGTGTTGTTTACTGCAGCATTTGAGATAATTTCATTAATAGATTGTTTATCATCGCCATGAATGATTTGCTCAAAATTAATTCGACCTGAAACAAACTCATCAGGGCTGTATCCCGTTAAATCTAAAACGCTGGGGCTAATAAACAGCATGCTCCAGTTTTCGTCTAATAGGCACCGAAATACAGCACCCGGCATATTATCCATTAAGGTGCGGTATTGTTTCTCTTTTTCTTCAAGACTTTGCTGCAAAGCACGCTGTTCTGTTAGATCAGTAATAAAACCGACAAACAGTGGCTCTTTGTCTGGTTGTTTTACTTCGCCAAGCCCTAACCGGATAGGAAATAAGTGCCCATGCTTGTGTTTAGCATAAACATTTCGGTTTACCCCGATGATTTTTTTAACTTCATGATTACTGCTATTTGATAAGTAGTCATCATGTTGAGCTGCAATATCATCATTCATTAGTATTTTTACATTTTTGCCTAACACTTCGTGTTGCTGCCAGCCAAAAATGTTCTCTGCTGCTTTATTAAAGCTCAATATCACTCCTTTGATGTTGATAGTCACAATACCATCAACAGCAGTGCTTAAAATGGCTTCTAGACGAGATTCTTCTGCAGACTTTTCAGCGAGTAGCAAGCGAAAACGCACCATACCGTTAAATATTCCGACTAGAGTGGTAAGTAATACGGTGGCGAATGAGACGCTAATTGCAATAAAAACCAGCTGCGATGTTTGGACATTTTCAGATAGCAGAGGGGATGTGGCTACAAACCGAGTTGCAGCCATACCCATGTAATGCATTCCTGATACTGCAAAACCAAATATAATGGCGCAAATAAGGCGATTTTGGAGCGCTGATAGTGCCTTGAAGTGATCACTCAAATGAAAACGTGAATACAACCCGATAAAAGATAAAAGGACAGCAACAATTATGGAGGCTGAAAACCAGCTAGGGTCATAGCGAAGTAGAGGGCTCATCTCCATTGCAGCCATGCCTGTATAGTGCATTGTGCCAATACCTGCTCCAAGTAAAACTGATCCCAAGGCCAATTTAATTGCACGCGGGATACCCGACATATAATGGCGCCTGAAGATTGAAAAGCATATGTAACAAGCTAGAAATGCCGGTAAGAAGGATAAAAACGTGAGTGTGGGGTCGTAATTAACTGTGGTACACAGAGAAAAAGCGAGCATACCGATAAAATGCATACTCCATATCCCACCAGACATTACTAATGCGCCCGTTGCACTGCCTAACCTTTGGTACGAGATAAACTCAGTCTTGTTTGCTAAATCTATAATATAAAGTGAAAAATAGGCGGCAAAAATAGCTGTTGCGATTGAAAGCGTCACTAATGTGGGGTCGTAGAGCCCATTAACAATTAAGCTGGGATTTTGATCGGTTATAAAAAACGTATTTATCATCATATTTATTCGTCACTGCCTTTATAACTAGTCTAATATAAATTGTTAGTTATTTTGAGAAAATACTCTAACTAAACTTCGTAGGTTTTAATTCCTTGGCTATATTTAGTTAAAAAGGAGTATTTTGAGGTGGTAAATGCGTAGAACTGAACAGACTTTAGTAGACCAAATGAAAATTAATGACGTTGAAATTCAGCACAGAATGAGTTTACTGGGGCTCACTTCGAAAAGTTTATCATCACTAATTAATTACAAACCAATTATTGAATCAGCGATTGAAGATGTGGTGAGTGATTTTTATAAAAAGCAAACAGAAGTCGATGAAATATCATTGTTAATTGGTGATGCCGATACATTAACCCGATTAAGAGATGCGCAGCGTCAATATATTATTGATTTATTTTGTGGTCGCTATGAGCATGAATATGTCAACAATAGACTAAGAATTGGTATGGTTCACAAACGTATTGGGGTAGAACCTAAACTCTATTTGTCGGCAGTTTGTACGCTTAAAGAACTGATCTTTGATGTGCTTAGAGATAAGATTAGTGACCACACTGAATTACAACAAACTCTAACGGTTATTGATAGATTAATTTATTTTGATACTACCTTAGTGTTTGATACTTACATAGATAGCTTAGTTGGAGAGATTGAGAACGCAAAACGTCGAACAGAAGTCTACGCAAAAGGACTTGAAGAAAAGGTCGCACAACGAACTCAAGAGCTTGAAAAGCTGGCTAAACTAGACCCTCTCACGAACCTTTATAATCGACGCGTAATGCAAGAGCTTTTACAGCGTGACTTAGCAAGAGCTCGGCGCCATAAATCACCGCTTACAATTGTCTATTTTGACTTAGATGACTTTAAATCAATCAACGATACGCAAGGCCATCAAAAAGGCGATGAAGTTCTCAAGTACATAGGCCAATATTTGTTGGAAAATATTCGTGAAATAGACGTTCCATGTCGTTACGGCGGTGATGAATTTTGCATCATTTTGCCAGATTGTGAAGTTGCTAGCGCAACCCATATCTGTGAAAAGCTAATAGGTATTTTTGAGGAGCAGTATCCGGAATTACATTTAAGTGTTGGCATAATCGCAGCCCCACTTGATAGCACTGTTGATGCAGAAGAACTAATTAACCGAGCAGATAAAAAAATGTATCAAGCTAAAAAGCACGTTGGTTCATACATTATGCTTTAGCGAGTCATACGTTTTACGAATACAACCACAAACAAAGCGAGAGAAAAACTACCACAAAATGCTTCTAATGCAGCAATAAATCGTGAAAAACCTATTGGAGTTATATCTCCGTATCCAAGCGTTGTGAATGTTACTACACTAAAGTAAAAACTATTCAATAAGGCAGATAAGTTGTCTTGCCAAGTGTTCTCAAGGCTAAGTTGCAAAATTGTATCGCTATAGCTGACACCGAATAGAAAGTAACAAATTGCGCAGCAGATTATCAGCGAAAGGCTAAAGCGAATAACGTTTTCAGGCTTTTCACCATACCCACAAAGCATATCAATAAAACTCGACGTAATTTGTTTTGTTGATCCTTTTGGATATTGGGCATGGCGCATTCTAAGCTCTTTATAAGTAAAGTTGCCAGCCAGTTCAAAAAGTCCTTGGTTTTCAGATGCCTTCCTTAAGTTTCGATATATCTCTTCGGATTGTTCGAACAAGTCACGAGCTTCATCATACTGTCTATTTTTGCGAGCTTTAATGGCCTGTGCTTCTTGCAGTAAATGCTCGCCTAAGTCGATATTGTCAATACGACTATCATTAAACTTAACCCCTAATAAGTTTGTATTCTTTAAATCGCAATAATGTAAGCTGGCATCGTGAAGATTTGCTTTCATTAATGAGGCGTTAGCGATTTTGTTATTAAAAAGGTGTGCGCCTGATAGGTTTGCTCGATAAAAGTTACAGTAGGATAGGTCATATCCCTCCTCATCATCCTGCTTAATAAGATTAAGACCACTGAGGTTAGCGCGCTTTAGCTGTAACCCATGCAGTAAACCGCCTTTTTTCGCATAACGCTCTAATTTCTGGGTTAGATCTAGTCCTGACTTATCAAACTTACTATCGTGCCAAAAACAGAATCCAGACCCCATATCGGTTTCCAAGCATTTCTTTCCTGAAGGCGAGGTATAACTACAACAAGGTTTATCAGACATAAACATGAAAATTATTTGTTGGTCATCTTTATAGATTAGCAGTTATTTTACAGGGTAAAATGGAATCCATACTTTTTATTAATTGAATTGGCTTATATTTGTTGAACTACACCCTAAAGCGCAGTAAACGCAGAACCACAGTGGCAATTAAAGTTGCTGAACAGAAACTCACTGTTTATGCGCCTTTTTATGTTCCACAAACTGAGATTGATGCCTGGTTAAAGACCAAGCAAGATTGGGTCGATGAACAAATTGCCAAACAATCCATTCATGCTGAACGCCGCCAACTTCCTCTTGTAAACGCGGCGATTAAGTTATTTGGACAAAATGTGCCGATAGTATTTGCTAAAGGCACTAAAAGCACTTGGCAACAAGATGCACAGTGTCGGCTTATTTTATCTATTTCATCACGGGTCAAACATCAAGAAGCAAACTATTTAGCACTGCTCGAGCAGTTTTTACACGAAAAGCTAGAGAGTTATATCGAAATGCGTGTTCATGATTATTGTTTGCAGATGTCTGAAGCTCTGCCCACAAAACTTAAAATTCAACATTATAAACGTCGTTGGGGAAGTTGTAATAAGCGTCGAGAGCTGACCTTTAATTTACATTTAGCGAGTGCACCGACATGGGTGATTGATTATGTGGTTGTACACGAACTTGCTCATCTTAAACATATGAATCACAGTGCTAAGTTTTGGCAACGTGTTAGACAGTTTTATCCAGACTATAAAAACGCTGAGCAATGGTTGAAACAAAATGGAAGTAGTTTGAGTTGGTAGCGATAAGCTAGAAAGAGTAAAGCTAGAAAGAGTAAAGAGTGGTGGAGGGAGCTGGATTCGAACCAGCGAAGGCTGAGCCGTCAGATTTACAGTCTGATCCCTTTGGCCGCTCGGGAACCCCTCCACACAGATTTTACTATTGCATTTGGCCCCACTACCAGAAGGAAGTGGTGGAGGGAGCTGGATTCGAACCAGCGAAGGCTGAGCCGTCAGATTTACAGTCTGATCCCTTTGGCCGCTCGGGAACCCCTCCAATGCAACGGCGCTGATAATAGCAAACTGGTTATTTAAGTAAAGAAAAAAACTAAAGAAAATTGGATTAATGCCGATAACTGATTAATCTGGAATCTATTTGGCTAAAGTCTATGCAAGTTGATGGTTTGTTGCTCAATGAGAGTCAACTCGATAATCGTCTTAATAAAAGTGTTCATGAACATCGCTCTGGTGAGTTTGCATTATTATTAGCAATGCTCTCACATGACGCACTTGATTTTAGTCAATTTCATCTACCTAAAACAGAAATAAGTAATCCTCACGTTTCAGAAGAGGTACTTAGAGCCCAGTTAGGGGCAGGTCCTGAGCAATCATTAGCACCAGAGCAATTTGATATGTTGATTGGTCAAGATAATGCTCTTCGATTACTTCAAGGTGGTCTTTCAGACATTCGCTTACGTCATTGTTTAGCACCTGAGCCATTGCATGTTCGAGATGATAAAAATCACATTCCACTAGAAGTGATAGACAATTGTGAGCCCGCAGTAAGAAAACGCTACCTTGATAAAAATCAACCAACTGAGCGTGCCCAAATTGACGCTGCAGCTTTTTACGATAGCTTAACAGAAGATGCTATTCATCAACCTTTGCATTTAATTTCAGCCTAATTGATTAACTACATTGTCACATAAATAAATTAATCTACACTTTAATAAGTAAATTCAAGCAACATAAGAAAAAATACAGCTAATTTTTTATGGCCTTGTTATACTGTGTGCCTATGGCTTAGCGCCATTGTCATTGAACCAAGCTATTAGGACTATAATGAAGAAGACATTCACGCTTAACCACGAGAAGATTAAGTACCCTCGCATGGTTGATGCAGCCAAACACGAAGTAAAAAAATATTTGAAACGTGAGCGTAATAAAACACTCCCAGCTGGTGCTGATTATTGGGCATTTGACTGTAAGTTTGGTGAATCAGCGGATGAAGCCGAAGTTGTTCACGTAGCAGAGATTAATAAATGTATTAGTGATATTGAAGCCAAAGGCTTAACATCGTTTTATGTTGAGATCTTAGCGCGTCCTGCACAGCGTCAACACCAAGAATTTGATGAAGAGTAATTTATACACGGAATCAAAAAATGGGCCTTTTTAGGCCCATTTTTACTTTAAGATAACTATCTATCGAGCAAATGGATCGGCGTTAATCTTTTCTATATACCAATTACCTTTTTTGCGGATCATTTTTACACTGCGCATATCATCCACTTTTTTACCGTTGAAGTAACCCGTAAAGATTAAATTAATATTAGCCTTATCACCGTACTGTTCACGTAAACTCATATTGGTCATATCAACTTCAATTACAACTTCGTCGTATTGCATGTTAATTAGGTTACGAGCGAATTGGTTTGCGGTGCCATAAGACTTCATAATGCGAGCCATTTTTGGAGTTGCGTATTCCATGGCTTGATTTAAATCGTTTTGGTTATACAGTGCATCAAAATAAAGCGTGGCTGTGTTGCCTGGGGTATTTTTTTCGCCCTGAGGTGACTCTTCAGAGCCACAACCCAACATTAAGCAACTACTCAATAGAGCAAAAATTAAGAGTACGTTTTTCATTATGCTTTGATTTGCTAGATTAAATAATTTTAAGTGTGTGACTAAATGACTGAGATGTAAAGTTAACTTAGTAAAATTGTGGGATTTATTTTTGCTTGGTAATAAAAAAGGATGCCTTGGCATCCTTTCTTAAATTAACTGCACTCGTTATTGAACTAACTCTTTTTCACTGAATTCTTCAGCAAATAATGGGCTAGATAAGTAACGCTCAGTAGCACTTGGTAAAATAACAACGATGTTTTTACCCGCATTTTCAGGTTTTTCAGCAAGGCGTTTTGCAGCAACCACTGCAGCACCAGACGAAATACCTACTAAAATACCTTCGTTTTTCATAAGCTCGTGAGCCATTGCAATTGCATCTTCATTTGATACTTGCTCAGCGGCATCAACAACTTCTAAATCAAGGTTGCCTGGGATGAAGCCAGCACCGATACCTTGGATTTTATGAGGACCCGGTTTAATTTCTTCACCAGCTAAGGTTTGGCTAATAACTGGAGAATTAGTTGGCTCAACAGCAACAGATTGCACGTTTAGGCCTTTCTCGAGTTTCAAATAACGGCTAACACCGGTAATAGTACCACCCGTACCAACACCTGCTACGAAGATGTCGATTTTACCGTCCATTGCTTCATAGATTTCAGGACCCGTTGTTTCAAAGTGAATTTTTGGGTTAGCTGGGTTTTCGAATTGTTGTAAAAGAATATATTTTCCAGGCTCGCTTGCTTGAATTTCTTTTGCTTTTTCAATCGCGCCATTCATACCTTTAGCGCCATCAGTTAAAACTAGGTTAGCACCTAACGCTTTTAATAGTTTACGACGCTCTAGGCTCATCGTATTAGGCATAGTCAGGGTTAATTTATAGCCACGAGAAGCTGCTACAAACGCAAGTGCAATACCTGTGTTGCCAGAAGTCGGCTCGATTAACTCTTTGTCTTTAGTTAATACGCCTGACTTTTCTGCTTCCCAGATCATTGAAGCGCCAATACGGCATTTAACACTAAAGCTTGGGTTACGTGATTCTACTTTAGCAAAAACATTACCTGAGGTTACGCGGTTAAGCTTTACAATCGGTGTATTACCAATTGTTAATGAATTATCTTCAAAAATGTTAGACATAGTGTTCCCTTGGAAGCAATTTATTCAATCGTGATCAACTAGCTTAGGCTATTGATCTGTAATAGTCACACTTTACTGTGACTATTAAAAAACGAAAGTAAAGTTTGGCTATAACATATAGCGAATAGGCTTATAGCATTTAGTAATAAGGTGGGAAAAGAAGGGCGCGCACCGAAAGGTGCGCTAATGGAGTCTTAAAGTAACCAAGCGTAGCTAAATTTAGCAAATAGGGTACGCTGCTCTTTAGTTATCGATGAAAGTTCATCATCTTGATAGCCATTATCAGAGTAACCTGCAAAGAATACTGTTTGCGGGTTCAGTTTGTAAGAATACAATAACTGGGTGGCTAACTTTTTATATTGGCTATCTACATCATCAATGTAATTAGCTTGATTACGTTCTAAATCGGTATAAATGACTGCAAGGCGTAAAAAGCTATTCACGTTAAACTGGTAAGTTAACCGCACATCACTTAAATTTGCGGTAAATACTTCGCTTCCATCTGCTTCCAGTTGCTCATAAGTATGACGTAAACGTACTTCAAAATGTTTACCAAGGTTCATATTCAGTACCGGGCGTATATGAAACTTATCACCAGTGCGGTTATTGGCTAAGTCAACGGCATTACCTGTATACATATATAAAGAAGCAAAGACCCCAGCGGTTGGTTTAAAATCACTGTAAAAGCCAACGCCATTTTCGCTAAATAAATCAGTGTTGCCGTCTATATCTAAACGTGATTTATCGTGTCGAAGACCTGTACGGTTTCGGTGTTCAACAGAGACTTCAAAAAAGCTTTGTAATGGGCCGCTGACAGAAAAGCTGGTTTGTGCTTCTTTTTCAAGAAGTTCATTATTTTCGTTGTGGGTAATATCCCAATCGGCATACAGGTTAGCGCGGTTCCACCAATTACCTTTATCACCATACCAGCGGTATTCGCCACCTGTAGTAAACTTTTTAAAATCAACTTGCGAGATAAAACCTAAGTCAGCTCTTAAATCAGCATCGCGATAATTATAGTCAGCAAATGCACGCCAGTACTTCTCATCATGTTGATACTTAACATAGTAGCCAGTACCCGATTGTTGTTCTTTACTTAAAACACGAAGTACACCTTCGTTATAGTCGCAATCACTATTTAATTCACAAATTACTTGCTCAGGTTGTAAACAGTTATCACCATCACATAACTCGCCAATAAAATCCTGACTGTATTGCGTTTGTGACTTTAATACTTGTACTAGGAAAACATCGTTCACTGTTGGTTTGTATTTACTATCAATACTATAAACCGTGTTTTTATAATCATCACTTTGTCTGTGAGTTGCTGTTGAACCAAGTGATAACCCTGATTCAAAGTCGTATCGGTATCGCAGAGCACCGTTTTCACTTTTCTCGTCAAGGGCGACAAGAGATGAACCTAAATTGCCCGGGATCAACACATTGGTTTGCGTATCATTGGCAATAAAACCGGCAAATGTATGGCCATTTTTGCTACCTGTGATCTTGGTTCCATAATCTGGTTGGGCAATATTACGGGTATGAATAAGGTTAAGTGTTGATGCAAAGTAGTCAGCGTTATCTAAAAAGAAGGCACGCTTTTCTGGGAAGAACAAGCTGAAATTATTATTCACACTCAATTGAGCAACATCCGCTTCAACCTGTGAAAAGTCAGGGTTAATCGTCGCATTTAAGGTAATATCTGGGGTGATCCCCCATTTAACATCCAGGCTGGCTTCAGTATTGTTCTCTGACTCCCAATCAGCCACTTGTGCGCCATCGATATCACGAGTCTCATTTTTGCCAAGCACCACAGATGGAATAATCGCCACGTTATTGCCTTGCTTTGCTTGTTCAAAACCTTGGTAACTTGGCATTTGGCAAATCCAACAATTGTTACCATGGTCAATTTGCATATTTGAGATACGCAAACGTTCACTACGCGGTAAAAATCGTAAAAACTCCATCGCCATCGTTTTGGTTGCTACGCTGTCGTCAAAATTCAATACGCGTAAGGGAATAGCCACTTCTACTGTGTAGCCTTTATCGTGAATAACACCAACACTATCCCAAATACCGTCCCATGATGAGCTTTCATGTTTAGTCAGTTCGTTTTCTATCGAGTCTTGTTGTACGCCAAGTGGGTTAATAAAAAACTGATAAGCTAATTGAGCATTATTGTATGAATCAATTTTCAGCCCCACTAAGTCATCATCCCATGCTGCATCACGATCACGATAGAAAGCGCGAATTAGTTCTGGATTTGGGTCGTTTGCTTCAAAGCCAATAAATAACGTCTCGCCATCTTCATAGACATAGGCGTGTGTGGTCACTGGGCTTTTGCTGTTTTCATAAGGCCATGTGACATTATCAATCGTGATTTTTTTTGCGTGTTGCCAACTTGGTTCATTTAGCTTTCCGTCAATTGTTGCTTGTTCCGCAACAAAAGGGAGGGTGATGGGTTGGCTGGTGGCCAAGGAAGTAAAAGGTGTGCTCAGTAGAGCGGCACTTAATATAGATTTATACATAAGAACTACACGGGTATTCAAAATTGCGAGCATGTTATTAACTTGCAACTTTGTTAACAAATGCAACGCGATAGGACGCATATATTTACGTTCAAATTAGATTCTGCGAAGCTGTGGTGGTAATTTGCGCAGTTAAACGTTAATTTGGCTGTTTTATAACAAAAGTAAACTAAAACGTGGTAAAAGGTTACCACCTAAAAATTGAAGTGATCGTTATGAATTTAATTCTAAAATTAATTGCTGGTATTGTTGCCGGTATTTTAGTGGGCTTGTATGTGCCGCTAACAGGTGTTGAACTCCTCTATACAGTAAAAGAAATAATAGGTCAGTTGATCACCTTTACCATTCCACTGATTATTTTATTTTTTATCGCATCTGGTATTGCTGGCTTACCAAAAGGTTCTGGCCACTTACTTGGCAAAACTGTCGGTTTTGCTTATGGGTCAACGATTATTGCTGGAACCTTAGCGTTTTTATTAGTCAGCGCCATGATCCCATTGTTTGATGGGGGCTTAACGTTCGAAGCTGAAGTAGCTACAGAAGTGGGCAGCTTTATTGATTTAGAAATTCCACCACTTATGAGCGTAATGACGGCGTTAGCTGCGGCTTTCATTTTTGGTATTGGTATGAGCCAAATGCAACTTGATATGTTGAAGAAAGTTTCTGATCAGGGTCGTGATGTAATTGATGGCTTATTAGCAAAGGTTATTATTCCAGCATTACCGTTTTATATTGCCGGTGTATTTGCAGAGATGACAGTCGCTGGCACTGTGGTAGATACGCTGCAAACATTTGGTATTGTATTACTTGCAGCATTGATCATGCATTGGTTATGGCTAACCGTTTTATATGTCTCAACGGGACTTTTATTAAAAAGAAACCCATTAGAGCTTGTAAAAAATATGCTACCCGCTTACTTTACTGCTTTAGGTACAATGTCGAGTGCAGCAACAATTCCTGTATCGCTGCGCTCAAGTAAAGCTAATAATGTAAAAGAAGATGTTGCAAACTTTACAGTGCCGTTATGTGCAACCATCCATTTATCGGGTTCAACAATTACCATTGTGACATGTGCAATGGCAGTGATGTTCTTATCACCGAATATGGATGTACCATCACTATTTGGTATGTTGCCATTTATTATGATGTTAGGTGTTGTCATGATTGCAGCTCCTGGAGCGCCGGGTGGTGCGGTTATGTCGGCATTAGGACTATTAACAAGTATGCTTGGTTTCAATGAAGGCGCAGTGGCATTAATGATTGCACTTTATTTAGCACAGGATAGTTTTGGTACAGCTTGTAATGTTACAGGTGATGGTATTATTGCGCTGTGGGTTGATCGTTTTAGCGAGAAAAACGCCGCATAAAATGATGAGTGAAACAATAATTTGATTTATTGTTTCACTCATTCTGTGCTAATGTGGCACATTAAATTTACACAAGCATGTATTTGGGTTATTTGAGGGTGTTCCATTGATTAATGTACTTTTAGTTGATGACCATGAGCTTGTACGGACAGGTATCAGACGTATACTTGATGATGTTCGTGGTTTTAAAGTGGTTGGTGAAGCTAAAACCGGTGAAGAAGCGGTGCAATTTTGCCGTCAACATTCGCCTGATATCGTGTTGATGGACATGAACATGCCAGGTATCGGTGGTTTAGAGGCAACTAAGAAAATCTGTCGTTATTGCCCTGATGTAAAAATTATCGTGCTGACGGTGCATTGTGAAGATCCATTCCCAAGCAAAGTGATGCAAATCGGAGCTCATGGTTATCTAACTAAAGGTGCCGGCTCTGATGAAATGGTTAACGCTATTCGTGCTGTAAATGCCGGCCAACGTTATATCGCGCCTGAAATTGCTCAGCAAATTGCCCTTGCACAGGTAAGCGGACGCACAGACGAAAATCCGTTTCAGAGTCTTTCTGAGCGTGAACTGCAAATTATGCTGATGATCACCAAAGGTGAAAAGGCACAAGACATAGCAGAGCGTTTGAACCTAAGTTCTAAAACAGTGAATAGCTATCGCTATCGCATGTTTGAAAAGCTAAATGTGGGTGGTGATGTTGAACTTACGCATTTAGCAATACGTCACAAAATGATCGACATTGATAGTTCGCATTAATTTGCTCAATGTCTGATTTCGAACCAGCCCGTTTTCTTAAAACACTATCAAGTGAGCCCGGTGTCTACCGAATGCTTGATAGTGAAGGGCAAGTTATTTATGTCGGTAAGGCTAAAAATCTAAAAAAGCGCGTAACTAGTTACTTTCGCAGTAATGTAACTGATAGTAAAACACGTGTCTTAGTAAGCAATATTTGCGGTATCGAAGTCACCCTGACTAACACAGAGACCGAAGCCTTATTACTTGAAAACAACTTAATAAAAAAATATCAGCCTCGCTACAACATTTTACTGCGCGATGATAAATCATACCCTTATATTCTTTTAACTGATCACAAACACCCGCGACTCGCTTTTCATCGTGGTAGTCGTAAAATCAAAGGCGAGTATTTTGGTCCATTCCCAAGTGCAGGGGCGGTATCTGAAAGCCTGCGTTTAATGCAAAAAATCTTTCCGGTTCGCCAATGTGAAGATGCCTATTACCGAGCTCGAAGTCGTCCATGTTTACAATATCAGTTAAAACGTTGCTCAGCGCCGTGTGTTAATAAAATTACCGATGAAGAATATCAACAAGAAGTCGATTTTGTACGTAAGTTTTTGTTGGGCAAATCTCATGAAGTCATTGCCGATTTAGTTACTAAAATGGAGCAAGCAAGTAAAGAGCTTAAATTTGAGCTCGCTGCAAAAGTACGCGACCAAATTATGTTACTTCGGAAAATGCAGGAACAGCAATCGATTTCCGGTAACCATGCCGAAATGGATGTGGTTGGCTTTGCGCATTTAAATGGTTTAAATGCGGTTCACTTATTAATGATCCGCGATCATAAGGTACTTGGTAGCAAAACCTATTTCCCCAAAGTGCCCAAAGACTCTGGGCAAGAAGAGATTTTAACTTCCTTTTTAGGCCAGTATTACTTAGCACCTGGTGCAACAGGGCGCATTGCCAAAGAAATAATCTTACCGTTTACAATCGAAGAGAGTGAGCCTCTAAGCGATGCACTTACGGCAATTTCTGAGCGTAAAGTGAGTTTAAAAGTCGCTAATCGCGGTGAGCGAGCTCAGTATCTTAAGCTTGCTAATAAAAATGCCCTTAACAGCATTAGTGTTAAGCAAAGCACGCAGGACTCAATTAATAAACGCTATGCACAATTAAAAGAAACATTACGTCTTGATGATATAAATCGTATGGAATGTTTTGATATTAGCCATACAATGGGTGAAAACACGGTTGCAAGTTGTGTGGTGTTTGATTCGCAAGGTCCAAATAATAAAGAGTATCGCCGTTTTAATGTTACCGGCATCACTGGCGGTGATGACTATGCTGCAATGGAATTTGCACTTAATAAACGCTACAACAAAGTAGTCGATGAAGAAAAAATTCCAGATGTCATCTTTATCGATGGGGGTAAAGGGCAATTATCTCGTGCTGAACAATATTTTGAAAACTGGCCACATAATAAAATGCCATTGCTGGTGGGTGTTGCAAAAGGCACAAGCCGAAAACCAGGTTTAGAAACGCTATTAATTGATGGTGGACGAAAAACAATACCACTTGATTCAGACGCGCCGGCACTGCATTTAATCCAACATATACGTGATGAGTCGCACCGTTTTGCTATTGCTGGGCATCGTAATAAACGTCAAAAACAACGCACGCAATCATTATTAGAAGAAATTACCGGTGTTGGACAAAAGCGCCGACAGGCATTATTAAAATATTTAGGGGGCATGCAAGGGGTAAAAGCTGCTAATATAGACCAATTAAAACAAGTTCCTGGGATCAGCCCTGAAATGGCTGAAAAGATATTTAATCATTTGCATGACAAGGCGTAGCCTTCGTGCGAATATAGTAAAAAAAGACATCTCCAAGTAGTTATGTGGAATATTCCAAACACACTCACAACCTTTAGACTTTTTCTTATCCCCATTTTTTTGGTGATATTTTATTTGCCTTTCTCATGGGCGTTTTTCGCAGCTGCGTTTGTTTTCTGGCTTGCGTCAATCACAGATATCCTTGATGGCTATCTTGCGCGTCGTTTAAATCAGTCAACGCCATTTGGTGCGTTTTTAGATCCTGTTGCTGACAAAGTAATGGTGTGTGCAGCACTGGTTGCTTTATCAAGCCATTATCAAAGTTTGTATATGACTATACCTGCATTAGTTATTATTAGCCGCGAAATCGTTATTTCTGCATTACGTGAATGGATGGCAGAGCAGGGTAAGCGTGACAATGTAGCTGTATCTAACATGGGTAAGTTTAAAACTGCGGCACAAATGCTAGCCATTATTGGTTTGATTTGGCAATTTGATACATGGATGATCTACTTAAGTTATGGTCTTTTATACGTTGCAACATTCTTAACGCTTAGTTCTATGCTGCAGTATTTAATGGCAGCATGGTCAGAATTGACCAAAAATTGATCCTAAGCGTATAATTACACACCGTTTTAGATAAAAAATAAGCAAACAGTTCAAAACTAGCATTTTTTATATTGACGCGTTTAATAATCTCTGTAGAATGCGTCCGTGTTGAGAGGGCATAGCCCCCAAGATAAAGAGAGCGGCACTAGCTCAGTTGGTAGAGCGCAACCTTGCCAAGGTTGAGGTCACGAGTTCGAGCCTCGTGTGCCGCTCCAATTATCTAATTTGGCGGAATGGCAGAGTGGCCATGCAGCGGATTGCAAATCCGTCCACCTCGGTTCGACTCCGGGTTCCGCCTCCATTCAACACTCCACGCGCTCTATGAGCAACCCGATGCCCGGGTGGTGGAATTGGTAGACACAAGGGATTTAAAATCCCTCGCTGGTAACAGCGTGCCGGTTCAAGTCCGGCCCCGGGCACCATTTTGTGGTTAACTACAATACCAAATGTAGTTATAAAAATAATATTAGAGTTAATATGATGCGGCACTAGCTCAGTTGGTAGAGCGCAACCTTGCCAAGGTTGAGGTCACGAGTTCGAGCCTCGTGTGCCGCTCCATATTAGCTTTATCCACTTGCTTTAAATAGCAAACCCGATGCCCGGGTGGTGGAATTGGTAGACACAAGGGATTTAAAATCCCTCGCTGGTAACAGCGTGCCGGTTCAAGTCCGGCCCCGGGCACCATTTTGATAAAGAAAAATTTGCGGCACTAGCTCAGTTGGTAGAGCGCAACCTTGCCAAGGTTGAGGTCACGAGTTCGAGCCTCGTGTGCCGCTCCAATTATTTGGAAGCGATAAGGCGGAATGGCAGAGTGGCCATGCAGCGGATTGCAAATCCGTCTACCTCGGTTCGACTCCGGGTTCCGCCTCCATATAATACTCCACATGCTCTTACGAGCGACCCGATGCCCGGGTGGTGGAATTGGTAGACACAAGGGATTTAAAATCCCTCGCTGGTAACAGCGTGCCGGTTCAAGTCCGGCCCCGGGCACCATTTACATAAAATACCTCTTCTCTATTTCACATATATTTCTTTTTATAATCTCATCAAATTATTTTTTTATTGCCAAAATAGCTTTATAGTTTCCTTAGTCTTTTTAAAACAGCTAACGCGTTTCAAGTTTTAATCAATAAATAGGATCAAGGAAAGATAATGGAGCAATTTAAACGTGGCTTAAATCAGTTTTGGGTGGGCGCAGTATTTGGGCTTTGTTTAGCAATCTCATTAGTACTCATTCCTGTTGCGATTATTATGTCGAACATTAACGACGTACTGAAAATTCATGAGGTGAGCGTGCTTGTCGATAAAGTATCGACTGTCTTCGATAAATCAGAACAAGCCATTAGTAATGCTAAAGCGGCGCTAACCGACTTTGATAATGACGTGGTGATGGCTATGCTCACCGCCGTGCAATCTTATCAGCAACAATCGCAGCCATTATTAACTGCAGAGCAAAAACAAGCATTAAAAGCGCAAATAAAAGAGCAGCTTGTTACACAGCTTGAATCCAAACTTAACGAACAGCAAATCACATTCATATTGTCTGTTTTTGAAAAATTAGCAAATACAAAAAAGGGAGCACAATCGCTCCCCAATTAAGTAATCACTTGGCTTGATTATTTGCGCCACGCGCCTTTAGGAATAGTTTGATCGAGCTTTTTGTTTTGCGAAGGATCGAAAGTAGGTAATTTACCTGCTTTACGTTGTGAGTTGTAATCCTTCGCAAGCCAAATAACGATACCCGAAAGCATAAATAAAGCGAAGACGTTAACAATTGCCATCAAGCCCATCGAAATATCGGCAAGCGTCCATACTAAAGGTAATTCGCCGAGCGCACCAAACATCACCATACCAAGTACTAATAATCGGAAGATCAACATGCCCGATGCATGGTTATGTTCTAAAAATAATAAATTGGTTTCCGCGTAAGAATAATTAGCAACAATCGAGGTAAATGCAAAAAACAAAATTGCAATCGCAACAAAGGTTGCTCCCCAGCTACCAACATGTTCTTCAAGGGCAGCTTGCGTCAATGCAATACCAGTCACACCTGAATCAGGTATAAGCTGTTGTGATAATAAAATAAGGGCTGCGGTTGCAGTACAAATAATAATTGTATCTACAAATACACCGAGCATTTGCACATAACCTTGTGAGGCTGGGTGCGGTGGGTTAGGTGTTGCCGTTGCAGCAGCATTTGCAGCACTACCCATACCAGCTTCATTAGAGAATAAGCCACGTTTAATACCCTGGATCATCGCCTGCATAACACCATAACCAATTGCACCAGCGCCTGCTTGCTCGATACCAAAGGCACTATTAATAACATGCATGAATACATTTGGTAGTAAATCGTAGTTCATGGCACATACATAGAGTGCAACTAGCAAATAAGCCAGCGCCATAAATGGCACAACCATTTCTGCAAAACGTGAAATAGTTTTTAAGCCACCAAAAATGATAATGCCAGACCCTAATACCAAGGCGATTCCGACAACATAGCTTGGAATCCCAAACGCAACATCAAATGCAGCAGCAATAGAGTTTGATTGAACTGCATTAAATACCAAACCAAAAGCAAGAATAAGGCAAAGAGAGAAAATGACTCCCATCCAACGTTTACCTAACCCATATTCCATATAATAAGCAGGGCCACCACGAAAGTTGCCATCTTCATCGACCGTTTTATATGCTTGGGCAAGGGTACTTTCTGCAAAACTTGTCGCCATACCTATTAATGCAATAAGCCACATCCAGAAAATTGCACCGGCACCGCCTAAATAAAGTGCAACGGCAACACCTGCCATATTACCCGTACCAACTCGCGCTGCTAAAGAAGTACAAAATGCTTGGAATGAAGAAATGCCATCGCCAGAACCTTGGCGGCTCTGAAACATCACTTTGATCATATGTGGGAATTGAGTGAATTGGATAAAACCGAGTCGAAGAGTGAAAAATAGCCCCGCAGCTATTAAAAGGTAAACCAGAATGTGACCCCAAAGGAGACTACTTATACTATTTATAATGTCTGTCATTTTTCTTGCCTTGTGAGCGAGTGGAAAATCTGCGGCGCAAGTTACCATAACAAGCGCGGAGAGTTTAGTTATTCTGCTAAAAATCATCAGTTATCCACAGTTGTTTGTGGGTAACATGTTTGCATTTGGTGGGTATCTGATTAATTTGAAAATAATCAAAAAAACCTTCAAAAAGTGCTTGCGTTAAAAGTCCATCTCCCTATAATGCGCATCCACTGACACGGCGGGCAGCAATGAAAAGCGCTGAACAAACTGACAGAGAGTTAAGTAAAACTTCGGTTTAAAACGGTCTAGAAAGAAAGTTTAAAATTAAGTGTTGACTCAAAAAATTAAGGATGTATTATACGCATCCCTCGAGACGCGAAAGCAACTCAAAACGTTCTTTAACAATATAAAGCAATCATCTGTGTGGGCACTCGTACAGATTGAGTTCTAACAGCAGATTCTAGTTCGCTAGATGACGCAAACAAATTTAGAGTCTCAATTGAACTGAGTGACCATATGTTATTAAAAGATTCAGCCTTGAGCTGTTTTGATTTTACTTTTTCAAAAGTGAAAATAATAACGCACAGTCAATTCGATATCGAAAGATATCAAAATTCAGAATTCATTGAGCATGGTTTGAAGTTTACTTCAAACAAAAAACTTTTAATTGAAGAGTTTGATCATGGCTCAGATTGAACGCTGGCGGCAGGCCTAACACATGCAAGTCGAGCGGTAACAGAGAGTAGCTTGCTACTTTGCTGACGAGCGGCGGACGGGTGAGTAATGCTTGGGAATATGCCTTATGGTGGGGGACAACAGTTGGAAACGGCTGCTAATACCGCATGATGTCTACGGACCAAAGTGGGGGACCTTCGGGCCTCACGCCATAAGATTAGCCCAAGTGGGATTAGCTAGTTGGTGAGGTAATGGCTCACCAAGGCGACGATCCATAGCTGGTTTGAGAGGATGATCAGCCACACTGGGACTGAGACACGGCCCAGACTCCTACGGGAGGCAGCAGTGGGGAATATTGCACAATGGGCGCAAGCCTGATGCAGCCATGCCGCGTGTGTGAAGAAGGCCTTCGGGTTGTAAAGCACTTTCAGTAAGGAGGAAAGGTTAAGTGTTAATAGCACTTAGCT